>CALUFA010000015.1 GCA_944319795.1 uncultured Prevotella sp.
AATGCACAATTCATAATGCATAATTAATGCACAATGCACAATTCATAATGCATAATTAATGCACAATGCACAATTCATAATGCATAATTAATGCACAATGCACAATTCACAATGCATAATTAATGCACAATGCACAATTCACAATGCATAATGACGATGAAAATACATATTAATAATGTACGTACATATTTATAATAGGCTGCGCCCTGCCTGCAAAGGGCGCAGCGCCCATGCCGGGCACGGCGCAGCCTATTATGCATTATGAATTATGCATTATGCATTAACGAAACCTCATTCCATCCTATACCTTAAAAGAAACACTTGAAAAACCGTTTGATTTAACTTAAGTAAAAAAGTAGTTATGTTTAGAAAGAAAATCTATTTTTGCATGTTCTTGTTGGGACTGCTTTGCAGCAGTCTCGGCGTGAAGGCGCAGACGGCTCCCGAGGCTCAGGTCATACCTGTCAACTTCGAGCAGTCTATGGCCTATTTCACCGCCCTTTCCGACAACGGACTTTGGGCGACGGCCGTCGCTGTAGACGAGGCCAACACTACGATCACAGGTTGGCCTTACCTTGTCGACGCCACGACCGGTAAGATGACGCAGCTGTGGACGGGCGCTACCGCCACGGGCTATTCCGCCAACGACGTTACCGACGACGGTAAGATGGTTGTCGGCAGCGCCAACGGCAAGCCGGCTTACTACGACGTAGACAAAGGCGAATGGGTAGCCCTGCCCGGCGACGGCGAGGCCACCTGCGTAACGCCCGACGGCAGCCGCATAGCCGGCTTCGCCTTCGGAGGCAGCGACGGGTCGGAGATGGGCCTGAGCACCGAGCATCCCCGCGTATGGGACCGCCAGGCCGACGGCACTTACCGCCAGGTAGACGTCGACGCAGAGTTCACCGACTTCCCGCGCAAGGACAAGACGGGCTCCCTCACCAACATGCGCCGCATATCAAACATGAGCGCCGACGGCAAGATCCTCGCCGGAGCCATGAACTTCGTATATCTCGGACAGAACTGCTACTACGTGTACAATTGCGAGACACACCAGACTTATTACGTCGACAACCTGCTGCCCGAAGGATTCCGCGCAGGCTCGTTCATCGACACTTCCAACATGAGCAACGACGGCTCTTACATGACCGGCATCTCGCAGATTGTCGACGCCGCGTCAGGCTCTGAATACAACTCGGCCTACCTCATGGACATCGCCGGAGGCTCGCTCGAGCTTTACAACACTTATTCAGACGAGCAGGACCGCGGCGGATTCGCCGTGTCAAACGCCGGAACGATCTTCACGTCGTCGCCTGCCGTCAACCCCCTGCGCTACATCTACGTGCGCCACGGCAAGCTGTGGTACGGACTCGACGAGATAATGAGCGGCCGTTACGGCATGAACATCTACGAGCGCCTTAACCAGGAAGTAACCGGCTACGCCGTCGACGTTTCCGACGACGAGCGCGTGCTCCTCGCCATGAGCATGTCTACCGGCGCAGGCTACATCATACGCCTGCAAGAAACTTTCAGCGACGCCGCCGGATCAATCGACCCGCTCGCCGCATACCAGATATCGCCGGCAGCCGGCTCGTCGTTCGCCAACTTCCGCGAGGCCACCATCAGGTTCACCAAGCCTACGTCGTTGGTGCCCGGCTCTAACGCCCAGCTGCTCGACAAGGACGGCAAGTCAATCTACAACTTTACAATATCGCCCAACTCCGACGGAGTCAGCTTCGTAGTAGGCGGAAGGCCCCAGCACCTCAACCCGGGCGAGCGCTATACCGTATTGTTCCCCGCCGGCACGTTCAAGCTCACCGCCGACGACAGCTTCACCAACAAGGAGATACGCATTGCATACTACGGACGCGAGGACACCCCGACCCAGGTTGTCAACATAGCCCCGGCCGACGGAGTCAACGTGTCTGAAATCAGCACGACGCAGCCCGTCAACATCACCTTCGACATGAACGTACAGGTTGCTACCGACAACAAGGGCGTGCCCGCAGTAGGCTACCTCTACGAGGGCGACGGCGAGACTCCCGTGTGCGAGCTCGTCATCACCGCCACCGACAACTCTATAAGCCTGGCTCCGGCCCTGCGCCGTTACCTCCGCCTCGGCGTTGATTACAAGGTTACGCTTCCTGCCGACGCCGTTACCGACATCATGGGCGACTGCGGCAACGATTCAATAACGATCAACTACCACGGAGCTTACGAGCCGGGTCCTTCGCCCGACGCTTCGCTCTTCTTCGACGACTTCAACGACCCGTCAGTCTCTATCGCACGCTACCTCCTTTACGAAGGCGACCACAACAAGCCCTCGTCGGTAGCTGCCGGCTGGGAGTTCGACACCGACAACTCGCCGTGGAACTTCACAATCCGCAGCACCGAGCAGAGCGAAGACTACTGCGCGGCTTCACACTCTATGTACAACCCCGCAGGCAAGTCTGACGACTGGATGTCGCTGCCGCAGCAGTATATCGAGAACGGCGACTACTATCTTACGTTCGACGCGCAGTCTTACCTCTTCTCTAAGACCGACTCGCTCAAGGTTTACGCACTCGTTGAGGAAGGCGGATACACCAACTTCAGCACCGGGCTTTACGAGAAGTTCAAGACTTCGGGCAAGCTCATCGGCGCTTACAAGCTCACTCCGGGCCAGTCAGAGGAAACGCTCGAGGACGACTGGGAGAGCTTCGAGATTCCGTTGGCCGACTTCGCCGGCAAGTACGTCTACATCGCGTTCGTCAACGACAACGAAGACCAGAGCGCAGTGTTCCTCGACAACGTGCGCATCTCTTACCGCGGCGACTTCGTGCTTAGCACTACCACCGAGACTGCGGTTGTCAACCAAAGCTCGATAGGCGTTACCGCGCAGATCAACGTCACCGGCGACGACACCTATAACGACCTTACCGCTACGCTCACCGCAGGCGACTTCACCTCTACCGTTACCGCCACCGGCCTCGGCCTTACCAAGGACAGCCCGGCTTATACGATAGAGTTCCCCGAGGATATGCCGCTTGCATTGGGCGAAGAAAACAGCTACACCGTCGCCGTAAGCCTTGACGGCACGCAGCTCTCGCGCACAGGCTCGGTTAAGAACCTCGCCTTCGAGACAACCAAGCGCGTGCTCGTAGAAGAGGCCACCGGCCAGTGGTGTCAGAACTGTCCGCAAGGCATACTCGCCCTTGAGAACCTCAACACGCTCTTCGGCGACAAGGTGGTAACCATCGGCGTGCACGGCACGGGCGGCACGGGCCAGGACATCTTTGCTTACGACAACTATTGCAGCGCATTAGGTTTCACAGCCTTCCCGAACGGACTCATCAACCGCATCGATACGTTGTATGCTCCGTTGGCACGCGTTTACGACGCCGACTATAACTTGTCGTTCTCTTACAACAGCCCGGCCGGCAACCAGACGTTCCTCGACATCGTTCAGCGCGAGTTCGAGCAGAACCCGATAGCCGATGCCGACATCAACATCACGAAGGCCGATTACGACTCTGCCAACAAGCGCATAACCATCGACGGCAACGTGAACTACGCCGTAAACCTCGACAACATCAACCAAAACCTCTTAGTGGTAGTTCTCGAGAACGGTCTTTCTGGCAACCAGGCCAACAACCTTTACACCAGCACCGACCCGTTGTTCGGCCCGTTCGGCCAGGGCGGCGAGCTCGGCTCGGCCAACCCGATCGTTACGTTCGACCATGTTGCACGCCGCGTAATCGACGAGTATTATAAAGGTATGGCCGGTATGATTCCGGGTAATGTCGTTGCCAACTCTCCCGTTGCGTTCAACGTGGCGCGCACCGCTCCCGACAACGTGGCTGACTGGAAGAACGCCGAGGTTGTCGTAGCCGTGCTCGACAACAACACGGGTCTCGTAGTCAACGTCAACAAGGTGCCGTTCACCATTGACGGCGTAAGCGGCATAGGCTCCGTCAACGCCGGTGCCGACGGCGTTGACGTAAACGTTGAGGGCGGCGAGATAGTAGTCAACGCCTCGGGCGACGTCAACGTAAGCGTTTACGACGCAAGCGGCAGCCTCGTAGGCATGGCTTCAGGCTCAGGCAAGGTTGGCGTAGGCGTCAACAACGGCGGGCTCTACATCGTCAAGGCCACTGTCGACGGCGCGAGCGTCGTCAAGAAGGTGGTAGTAAGATGACGCACTAATACGAACGTGTGGGCTGGCGCCGGGGGGCGCCGAGCCCACACGTCGTTTCAATGATTATTTTTTTATTACTAACTTAACATTAATCAATTATGAAAAAGGTTTTACTTTTATGTCTTACGGCGCTTATGTGCTGTGTGACCGGTGCTTGGGCCGTTACGGGTTCGGGTACGGAAAGCGACCCCTACGTAGTGCAGGACGGCGACGAGTACACCGTTACCGGCGGCGTGGGTTATGCTGAGTTCTCTGCTCCTGAAAGCGGTGTGCTTAAGGTTTTCCAAGACTACTTCCTGGGTCTTGACGTATCTATAAAGGAGAAGGGCAGCGCTGACGATTTCGTCGTAGGCCAGTTCTCAAGCGACCAATCAGGTATGTACACTTCGTTCGACGTTGAAGGCGGTAAGACTTACATCATCAAGAATGCCAAGGATGCAATGTCTTGGGGAACTAAGTTCTCTATCGTTTTCGAAGGCGACAGCTCTAATCCCAACGCTTTCACGGTAACTTCTGACCCTGCTGAAGGCTCAGCCCTCGGCCACTACGACGAAGGCGAAGTTGCCTTGAAGTTCACTACGAGCAAGCCTATTGCTTACATGCGCGTCATCATCGACGGCAGCGTAAGCGGACGTATGACCGACGTGCCCGCCACTCCGGTCGGCGAGGGCACTCCAGTGCTCGGCGATGACGGCGAGCCTGTGGTATTCGTTGACCGCAATGACCCCACCAACACTTACGAGCTGAAGGCTTACACCGAGTGGACGGTAGGCCCGAGCTTCATCAAGGAAGGCATGACCAACGACTGGGACTTCTATGAGAACGAGGATTACACTTTCACTTTCACTTCTTACGAGGACCAGAACGCTTGGTATGACTATACCGAGTTGTATTCAACCGAGCTTACTTTCAAAGGCTCAGTTCCTGCTATCGAGTATTCAGACATCGTGCTCGAGAACGTTACTCCGTCTCCCGACGCAACCGATCCGTCGCAGATGGCAAGCTCTGAGAATCCTGTCGTAAGGTTCACGTTCAGCGGATTGGTTAAGCCTACCGAGGTGGGCGCAGTGTTAGGCCAGGGCATGGGCATCGTTCCGCTCGACTACGAGGAAGGCGTTGAGGGCGACAAGTCTTACATCGACGTTACGCTTGAGGGCGGCTCTAACAGCGCTTACATCACGGTTTACGTAGAGGTGGTTGACTCTCTGACGGGCAACGCCCTCAACGACGAGACCGGTCTCTACTCTCAGTACTTCAGCGTTGCCAACAGCGCTTACAGCATCGACATGCCGTGGGCCGACGGCCGCAGCATCGACTACCTGCTGAATTACGAGAACCTCAACCCGAAGGACAACGGCTATGTAACGGCTCTTGACTCTATCACGTTCGACTGTACGGACGCTGCCGATCCCGACGAGTTCTATACTATCAACGCAATGGGCCACGCCGGCGTTTACAACGAGGCCGGCGAGCAGATCTACGACGTGCTCTTGACCAAGGGCGCTGCCGAGCAGAACGTTATCGCGACGGTTTGCGAGCTCGGCTCTGTAAACCAGGAGACCCAGGAGGGCACTCCGTTCGCAATCACCACTCCGGGCGTTTACGTGGTTAAGGTTGACTCTATGTCTATCGGCGACGGACTCTTCGACCCGAACACCCCGTGGCAGACCGACCAGGGCGGATTCACTAAGGGACGTTGCAACCCGACTTGGACTTGGACTTTCAACGTTGTCGAGGAAATCGTAACCGTCGAGAGCGTTGACCCGGCTCCTTACAACGTAAGCGGCGAATACTGCGAGGAGATACCCGCTGAGGTTAAGCTGACTATGAACTCTGCCGACTACACCGTGGCAAGCGCTACCGCAAGATACGGCATGAACAAGCGTGAGGCCCTTGAGTACACTGCCGACGGCAACGTGCTCACCGTTAAACTTTCTGACGCAGCCCTCAACGAGAGCCAGGTAACCATAACGGTTGCCGCCACGGCCAACAAGGGCGGAGCTCCAGTTGTTTACGGCAGCGTTGACGACGAGACACAGAACATCACGCTCGTTTACCAGAAGAACCGCAACACGTTCGTGCCCGAAACAGTAACTCCTGAGGACAGAAGCTACGTTGAGACGCTTGAGGAGGTTGTGCTCGACTTCGGCGAGGATGTAAGCGCACTTGACTGGGATAAGGTCGTAACGTTGACCAATGCCGAAGGTGAAGAGTTTGAATGCTCTTACGACATGGACTGGGAGGTATTCAGCCGTGTACACATCTTCATGGCCGACCCGATAGCAGCCGACGGTGTTTACACCCTCACGATACCTGAAGGCTTTATTTTCAATATGACTTACGATTTCGGTTTCGTTGACCAGTACGGCGGCCCGCAGGGCGACTTCTACAACCCCGAGCTGACCTACGTGTTCTACATCGGCGATCCTACCGGCATCAAGGGCATCAAGGTTGACGCAGACGGCAACGTCAAGGTTTACACCATCGACGGCGTTTACGTAGGCGAGGGCGCCGCTGCCGAGATGCTCGAGAGCCTGCCTGCTGGCGTTTACATCGTAAACGGCACAAAGGTGGCTGTTAAATAACAACGCAACGCGCATTCGGGCCGGGTGGCACGGCTTAGGCCGGCCCGGCGCCGAACTACCTGACACAAATCGGAGGCCGTGATCTTATTCACGGCCTCTTTCATAAACAACCATAATATTTTAAAGCAAAGCAGATATGAAAAAGATCTTATTCGTCTTGTTTGCCGCCATTATGGGCTTCACGGGCGCGGCAGCCCAAGACGCCGACTTCGAGACCATCGAGGTTACGGGCGACGGGCAGACCGAGGTAGAGCTTAAAATGGGCATCAACTATTTCATGCTCACCGCTCCCCAGGACGGCACGCTGGCGTTCAGCATGGGATGGTCGAGCACTATGGTCTACCTTACCGACGAGAACGGCACCGAGGACACCAAGGTGCTGTTGGCTAAGACCGTAGACCCGGACAAGGGCAACATCTACACCATCGACGTTAATGAAGGCCAGCTGTATTACTTCAGCACGAGCATCGTGGTCGACCCCGTTACGATGACCGTAGGCTACGGCGTTATCGACAACAGCATCAAGCTCAGCTCGAATTACGAGGACGGCCAGGTGTTCAACCTCAACGGCAGCAACCTCGAGTTAGTGTTCGACCGCCAGGTGGCTATCGAGCGCACCCTGGTGGCTTACGGCGACGGTAAGGACGAGGACATACCTACGTCGTGCATCAACGCCATTTACGCCGCAGGCCAGTATTATTACACGATAATGCTGCGCGACCTTGTAGAGTATCTTATGGACGGCGGCAAGATAGCCGTAGGCGGCAAGTTCACCGTGCGCATCGAGGGCATATCCGACGCCAACAACCCCGAAGAGATTTACGGCGACGACGGCTCTTACGAGGTTACGCTCGAAGTTGGCGACATGCCGGCCACGCTGCTCTCTATCGACCCGGCCGACGGTTCGAACATCTACACCTATTATCCCGAGGACGGCGACGACGGCTTCATAACGTTCACCTTCTCAGATCCGCTCAACGAAGACAAGGCCGGCGTGCTGGCGACTCTCTCCTGGGGCGACCAAGAGGCAGGCTCGTTCGAGCAGCACTATCCCGACTTCACCATCGAGGGCAACACCGTAACGGTTGACATCCGCGGCATAATGATACCCGAGGAGACCGAGGGCAGCCGCGGCACCAGCGGCGCCACAACCGTAACCCTCTCGATCAGCGGACTGACGACGGCCGACGGCCGCAGCGTAGACCCCAACTATCCCGATGCCGGAAGGAACGCCATACTCGCGTTCTACCACGTAACGAAGCAGGAGATTTCGTTCATCTACGACTTCTATCCGCAGAGCGGCAACGCCTCGCTCGAGGGCTACGACGAAATCATGATATGGCTCAACAACCCCGTAATGTACGACGGCGTAACCATTACATGGTATGACGCGCGCGGCACGCAGCACTCGCGCACGTATACTCCGGAGGAAGTAGCCTTCGAGTGGGACGACTATGAGGACGGCTACGTGGCCTACGTATCGCTCCGCAACATCCGCGTGAACAACCAGCCCGTAACCGTAACCGTTGACAACGCACGCCTTATGAACGGCGACCCCGTTACGATAACCGGCACGTTCAACACCGACGCCACGGGCATCGACAACGCCACAGTAGGCGCCGACCCGTCGGCCAAGGTCAAGGTTTACAGCCTCGACGGCCGCTTCGTTAGGGAAGCCGCAGCCGCCGACGCCGTTGACGGCCTTGCCAAGGGCGTTTACATCGTAGGCGGAAAGAAGCTGGTGGTTAAGTAATTCGGAATTTAAAGAAGTTAGTGAATTTAGAGAATCTAAAGAAGTTAGAGAATTTAGAGAAGTTAGAGCCAATAGCCCTGTAATTTCACGCAAGACATTCGGCTTTAACTTCTAACGAAGCGTTAGCGGAGTGATAACTTCTTTAAATTCTCTAAATTCTTAATGAATGGTAGCGGTTAAGTAATTTGGAATTTAAAGAAGGCCGTCTTTTGGGCCGCAATAGGCGGCTTATCGCAACGTTAAAGGCCGTGTTTTGCGACGCAAAACACGGCCTTTAGTAACTCGTTGTGTTACAAAGCCGACGGCGGTGTGTTCCCAAGCCCTGATAGGTGTTGTGCTAAAGCCCCATGTCCTTGATAATATCCCTTACCACGTTCATTTTAACGTTGGCGGCGTCGGCCTTGTCGTAGACGAGTAGCAGGAATATTGTGCCGCCGTGGTCGGCAACGAGGGCGTTGAGCGTTATCACGCGTGCGCCGCCCGACTTGCCCCTGCCCTTCGATGTTATGGCCATGCGTATCTTGCGTATGTTAGGCGCAATCTCGACACCCTGCATGGGGTCGGCCTTGAGGCTTTCCCTGAACGCTTTAATGTCTCCGTCAAAACTCCTATAACGTTTCGACAGTTTTTTAATCATGCGTTCCGCATATTCCGAGGTTATTATCTCAAAGCTCATCTATCACCTCGTCTAAAGTTTTCAACTTAATCTTGCCTTCCATGTGGTCCTTAACCTGTTGCAGGGCGAGCCTCAGCTCTTCCGTCAGGTCGCGCTTGCTTACCACGGTGTCTTCCGCTTCGACGGGGGTCAGCTTGAAACTGCCCGAGCTGCGCGACTTAAGAATCACGTCCTCGCCGTTGCGCGCCATGTCGAGGAATTTAGTCTGGTTGGCCCTGAAGTCTCTTGTGCTGATAACTATCATCTTTGCCTCCTTTCATGTTAGTATTATTCCTTGGGCAAAGATAGTCAAAAACAGCGTTGGTTACCAAATAGGACGCAAAAATACTTCAGGTATTTAACAAGATTTACCTATTCATGCGTCAGTTCGGTATAATGAAAAGTAATCCATTCAAAACCGTAAGAAGTCTGTTGCATACCGTCATTCCGGGCTTAGACCCGGAATCCAGAGAACATCCATTTATAATAACAAGGCTGTATACACTTGGATTCCGGGTCCCGGCCCGGAATGACGGTATGCAACAGACTTCTTACGGTTTAGGACAGTGCCATTTGCTTTTAGAATGATTACATTCTTCTTATACCGAACTGAGCTATTCATGCGTCAGTGAATAAAAAACGGGAACAGGGGGCGTTGAGCCTTTACCTGTTCCCGTTGTATGTGCGCTTGTGGCATGTTTGCCGCGCGTCAGGGCTGTTTGCCAATGTAGGCGAGTATGCCGCCGTCGACGTAAAGAATGTGTCCGTTTACGAAGTCAGAAGCGTCTGATGCGAGGAATACGGCCGGGCCCATAAGGTCTTCGGGCGTTCCCCAGCGCGCCGCCGGAGTCTTCGATACGATGAAGCTGTCGAACGGGTGGCGGCTGCCGTCGGCCTGGCGCTCGCGCAGGGGTGCCGTCTGCGGCGTTGCGATGTAGCCCGGGCCGATGCCGTTGCACTGTATGTTGTGCTCGCCGAACTCTGAGCAGATGTTGCGCGTAAGCATCTTCAGTCCGCCCTTGGCCGCGGCGTATGCCGACACCGTTTCGCGTCCGAGCTCGCTCATCATCGAGCATACGTTGATTATCTTGCCGTGGCCCTTCTTTATCATGCCGGGTATTACGGCTTTTGATACGATGAAGGGCGCGTTGAGGTCGATGTCGACCACTTGGCGGAAGTCCTCTACCGACATTTCGGTCATTGGTATGCGCTTTATGATGCCGGCGTTGTTTACGAGTATGTCTATCGTGCCGAGCTCGCGCTCTATGTCGGCCACCATAGCTTTCACCTCTTCCTCTTTCGTCACGTCGCAGATGTAGCCCTTGGCGTCGATGCCTTTGGCCTTATAGTCGGCCAAAGCCTGGTCCATGTGGTGCTGCGAGCGGCAGTTGAAAGCTATCTTCGCGCCTGCCTGCGCGTAAGCCTCGGCTATGGCGAAGCCTATTCCGTAGGCGGCTCCGGTTACGAGGGCCACCTTTCCTTCAAGTGAGAATTTCTGTGAGAATGTGTCCATTGTCTTGTTGTTTTTTATTGTCGGCAGCGGCTTACAGGGCTATTGGGCTAATTGGTCTTATTGCCCGAATGGGCCCGGTCGGCCCGATTGGCCCTATATGCCGCGGCTGAGCCGTTGGTGGTTGTTACTTCAGGTCGGTGATCTTTGAGAAGTCCTGGTCGCCGTAGTCCTGGTTCTCGCCTCCCATGCCCCAGATGAAGGTGTAGTTGTGGGTGGCTGCGGCGCTGTGTATGCTCCATTCGGGCGACAGCACGGCCTGGTCGCCCTTCATCCAGATGTGGCGCGTCTCGTCGATTTCGCCCATGAAGTGGCATACGGCCTGCTCTTCGGGCACCTCGAAGTAGAAGTATGCCTCCATGCGGCGGCTGTGTACGTGGGCCGGCATGGTGTTCCATACGCTGCCGGGGGCAAGCTCCGTCATGCCCATCTGCAGCTGGCATGTGGGCAATACCTGGCTTACGAGCATCTTGTTGATGTCGCGCTCGTTGCTCATCTCGAGTGAGCCCATGTGCGCAACCACGGCGTCGGCCTTGGTTACTTTCTTGCATGGATACTCCTTGTGGGCGGTTACGCTGTTGAAATAGAACTTGGCCGGGTTGCTTGAGTCCTTGCTCGAGAAGAACACGTCGCGGTCGCCGCGGCCGATGTAGAGGGCCTCCTTGTAGCCCAGCGTGAACGTTTCGCCGCCCACCTTGACTACGCCTTCGCCCCGGCCTACGTTGAATATGCCGACCTCGCGGCGCGTTGTGAAGTATTCGGCCTTAAGCGGGTCGATGGCTTCGAGCTTGAGCTCCTCGTTCACGGGCATTGCGCCGCCTACTACCATGCGGTCGTACATCGAGTAGACCATGTTCACTTCGTCGGCCGAGAAAACTTTCTCGATGAGGAAGTCGCGGCGGATTCGTTTCGTGTCATAGCTTTTCGCATCCTCGGGATGCGCAGCGTAGCGGATTTCGTAATTTGTTTTCATAATGTATTGTTTAATAAAGATGATTTTGAAACAACGCAGGTTATCTTCTGCAAAGATAGCGCAAGCGAGCGCAATGCAAACTTGTTTGCTTATTGCCGAGCGCAGGTTATCTTCTGCAAAGATACCGTAAGCGAGCGCAATGCAAACTTGTTTGCTTATTGCCGAGCGCAGGTTATCTTCTGCAAAGTTACTAAAAAAAACGCATCCTTTTGCCTGAAAGGATGCGTTTTGTATATGAATAATGCTTAAAATGTTGTCCAAGGCGGATTCGAACCACCACAAACAGAACCAAAACCTGTTGTGCTACCATTACACCATTGGACAATCACGGGTGCAAAGGTAGTGGTTTTTTACGCCACTACCAAAATTTTGAACGACTTTTTAGCCTTTTACGGTGACTAAATAGTAATTTTTCTTGCCACGCTGAACGAGCAGATACTTCCCGTCTATCAGGTCGTCGGCTGTTATGGCGCGGTCGAAGGCGGCGAGCTTCTCCTTGTTGAGCGATACGCCTCCGCCTTGGACGAGCTTGCGCATCTCGCCCTTGCTGGCGAATACGGCGGCCTCGGTGGTGAACAGTTCCACCGCCGGCAGCCCGAGTTTGTCTGCCGAAATCTCGAACTGGGGCACTCCCTCGAATATGTCGAGCAGCGTCTGCTCGTCGAGCTTCATGAGGCTTTCCTTCGTAGACTTGCCGAACAGTATGTTCGACGCTTCCACGGCGGCGTCGTAATCCTCGCGCGAGTGTACCATTACGGTCACCTCTTCGGCCAGGCGGCGCTGCAGCGTGCGGCGGCCCGGGTCTTGGCGGTGCTCCTCAACGAGCGCGTCGATGGTCTCCTTGTCGAGGCTTGTGAATATCTTTATGTAGCGTTCGGCGTCGTCGTCGCTCACGTTCAGCCAGAACTGGTAGAACTTGTAGGGCGACGTGCGCTTCGGGTCGAGCCATACGTTGCCGCTCTCCGTCTTGCCGAACTTCTTTCCGTCGGCCTTCGTTATGAGCGGACACGTCAGCGCGAACGCCTCGGCCTCGCTTCCGAGCGTGCGGCGGATAAGCTCCGTTCCGGTGGTCATGTTGCCCCATTGGTCGTTGCCTCCGAGCTGCAGCTTGCATCCCTTGTGCTGGTAGAGGTAGAGGAAGTCGTAGCCTTGGAGCAGCTGGTAGGTGAACTCGGTGAACGAGAGGCCGTCGCGCGCCTCGCCGTTCAGGCGCTGCTGCACGCTCTCCTTGGCCATCATGTAGTTCACGGTGATGTGCTTGCCCACCTCGCGTGCGAAGTTGAGGAAGGTGAAGTCCTTCATCCAGTCGTAGTTGTTCACCAACTCGGCCTTGTTGGGCGCGTCGCCGTCGAAGTCGAGGAATTTCGCAACCTGGCGCTTAATGCACTCCTGGTTGTGGTATAGGGTTTCGTCGTCGAGCAGGTTGCGCTCCTGGCTTTTGCCCGAGGGGTCGCCTATCATGCCCGTGGCTCCGCCTACGAGGATTATCGGCTTGTGGCCGCAACGCTGCAGGTGGCGCAGCATCATCACGCCGCACAGGTGGCCGATGTGCAGCGAGTCGGCCGTAGGGTCGGTGCCTAAGTAGGCCGTAACCAGCTCTTTCTGCAAGAGCTCTTCAGTGCCGGGCATGATTTGGGCCAGCATGCCTCGCCATCTGAGTTCTTCAACAAAATTCTTGTTCATCGTATGGTGTTTTTTAGTTTTTAATCGGATGGATGTGACGGATGGGACTGATTGGACTTATGCGGAGCAGGACGGGAAAACAAGTTGCAATCGTTTGCTTCACGGATGGTTCTTCCCTTAAAAGCAATTGGATTTTTCCCTTTCCCCTTTTAGCTTTTCCCTTCCTAAGGTACGGGGTCGTATCCGCTTCCTCCCCACGGGTTGCAGCGCAGTATGCGCCATACGGCGAGGGCGAGGCCCTTTACCGGTCCGTGTTTCTTAAGCGCCTGCTTGGCGTATTCTGAGCATGTGGGGGTGAACCTGCATGTCGGCGGAGTGAACGGGGAAATGAATCTTTGGTAGAATACTATCGGCAGCGTGAGCAGCCACGCCAAGGATTTCGACAGTAGGGTGGTTAGTCGTCTCATCGGCTTTCCAGCTTTTCGGCGAGCCTTTGCATGAGGTTCACCACCTTTGTTTCAACTTTCTGCGTGTCCCACAGCTTGTCGTCGAGCCAGATGAAGGCCATGACCAGTCCCGTGCCTTCCTGCTGCCCGAGCTTGTCGTACAGTATGCTTTTGTTCTTGCGGTAAGCCTCGCGCACCTGGCGTTTCACCCTGTTGCGCTTCACCGCGCGCTTGAAGCAGCGCTTGGGCACGCTTACCAGCATCTGTGCGGCGTGTTCCGGGCTGTCGGTCTTCATGTACACGAGGCGCAGGGGGAACGCCGCCATCGAGCGGCTGCCTTCCCTGTGGAAGAGTTTTTCTATGAGCGTCTTGCTGCACAGGCGCTCTTCCTTGCCGAATGTCATTGCGCCGGGTTCCGCCATGCTTGCCGTATGTTTTTTACTTGTTGTTGGCTAAGAAGTCTTTCAGTGCGCTCGTCATCGAGGGGTGTTGCACGGTGGGGGCTTCCACTTCCACCTTGAGGCCGGCGTCGTGTGCCGCCTTTGCCGTCGCCGGGCCGAAGGTGCCTACCACCACCTTGTCGTTCATCGTCGTGCCGAATGTGTTGTTGAAGGCGTTGATGCCCGACGGGCTGAAGAATATGCACATGTCGTAGTCGAAGGTCTTTACCTCGTCCTCGGTGAAGTCGTTGCTCACCGTGCGGTACATCACGCACTCGGTGTGGTTGAGCTTCTTGGCGTCGAGCAGCTTCTTCACCGTGTCGTCGTGCACGTCGCTCAGCGGTATGAGGTATTTCTCGCCCTTGTGCTTCGCCATTGTGGGCAGCAGGTCGTCTATCTTGCCGGTCTTGCCGAAGAACACTTTGCGCTTGCGGTATTGCACGTATTTCTGTATGTAGAGGGCGATGGTCTCGGTTACGCAGAAGTATTTCATCGTCTCGGGTATCTCGAGGCGCATGTCTGCGGCCAGCTTGAAGTAGTTGTCTATCGCGTGCCTCGACGTGAACACCACGGCTGTATAGTTCAGTATGCTTATTTTCTGCTGGCGGAACTCCTTCGAGGAGAGTCCTTCCACTTTTATGAACGGACGGAAGACCAATTCTACGCCATATTCTTTTTCCATCTCGAAGTACGGTGACTTATCACTGCTCGGCCTTGGTTGTGACACTAAAATCTTTCTTACCATCAGTTAATATCCTAAAAGTTTATTTTCAATGAATCTACTACCTTTACGAGAATACCCCACAACGAGAGCAAGGGCATTATTTCAAGGGCACAAAAGTACAAAATTATCTGCAGAAAAAAGTTTTTATGTCGGAAAAACATAACAAAACTCTTGTAAAAGAGCATCATCTTGGACAAGACTATGACAAAAAGTACGTAAATTACGGCTTTTTGTATGGAAAGGTCGAAATACGCCTGCAGCAGCACGAGGGGGAACAGCGCCATGCCTTCGACCGAGGTGGCGAAGAGCAGCGACTTAAGCCAGCTTGCGCTTTTCTTCCTGCCGAAGAACACGTTGTTGACCATCCAGTAGGCGAGCATCTTCACGGCGAAGTAGCCTACGAACGCGCCGAAGAATATGCCGACCAACTGGTATTGCGACGACAGGATGAACGTGTCGGCCACGCATTCGAGCGTGTAAAGGAACGCTATTACCGACAGCAGCAGGCATGCGAGCATGACGAAGAAGAACTGGAAGCGCACCTCGGCGGCGGTCTCGGTCATCTCGGTGGTGTTGCTGTTGGGCTCGCGGAAGAAGTATTTCGCCTGGCGCATGAAGAAGCGGCGCGAATTGGCGAAGGCTATCATGGCGATGATGAAGCAGCCTATGAGCAGCGCCGTCAGCGTGTTGTCGCCGCGTATGGTGTATGGCACGGGGTCGCCGGCCACGCCGTAGCGGCCGCCCGTCTCGCTGTAAAACACAGAGTCTTTAGAGAAGAACGTCTCGCGGTAGTATTGCGGCAGGCTGACGTCCCTCGGGCTCACCCAGTCCTCCTGGCCGGGCAGGCTGAGCGTGTCGGGCCGGTTGCTCAGGTGTTTGTTCTCTACGTGGAACGCCGCCTGTATGGCCGAGTCCTGCTGGGCCGGCGTGGCGTCGGGCGGCAGCTGCCTTAACACCTCGTATGGGTGCAGCACGGCTTCGCCGGCCGGCTCCGCCTTCGCGGTGTCGGCCTTCACGGCGGCGTCCGCCTGTGCGGCTGGCGCTATGGAGTCGGCCTGGAGGGTTGTCATTGCTTGTGGGTTGTTTGGCTGATAGGGCTTGTTGGGCTAATGAGGCTAATTTGGCTGATGGGCCGAATTAGCCCGATGGGCTGTCATTTGATGTCGAATTCACGCCTTATCTCGTCTACCATGTCGAGCTTCTCCCATGTGAACAGCTCTACGTCGACGGTCTTCTCCTCGTGGTACCGGCTGGTGAACGTCTTCCTTACCACCTCGTTCTTGCGGCCCATGTGGCCGTAGGCGGCCGTCTCCACGTACATCGGCTGGCGCAGCTTGAGCCTGCGCTCGATGGCCTTCGGCCTGAGGTCGAACATCTTCGTTATCCTATCGGCTATCTCGCCGTCGGCCAGCCCCGTGCGGCCCTTGCCGTATGTGTTCACGTAGACGCTTACCGGCTCGGCCTTGCCTATGGCGTAGCTTACCTGTACGAGCATCTCGTCGGCCACGCCCGCGGCCACCATGTTCTTGGCTATGTGGCGCGCCGCGTAGGCCGCCGAGCGGTCTACCTTGCTCGAGTCCTTGCCCGAGAAGGCGCCTCCGCCGTGGGCGCCGCGGCCCCCGTAAGTGTCTACTATTATCTTGCGGCCGGTAAGGCCGGTGTCGCCGTTGGGCCCTCCGATTACGAACTTGCCCGTAGGGTTTACCAAGTATTTTATGTCGTCGTTGAACAGTGCGAGCACCTTCTCCGAGTGTATCTGCTCCTTTACGCGCGGCATGAGTATGTTCTTCACGTCGTCCTTTATGCGCGCGAGCATGCGCTCGTCGTCGCCGTCGAACTCGTCGTGCTGCGTCGACACCACTATCGTCGTTATGCGCTGCGGCGTGCCGTCGTCGGCGTA
The DNA here is from genome assembly GCA_944319795.1 of uncultured Prevotella sp. Taxonomy (GTDB): domain Bacteria; phylum Bacteroidota; class Bacteroidia; order Bacteroidales; family Bacteroidaceae; genus Prevotella. Next base: position 16,787 of record CALUFA010000015.1, read on the forward strand.
CTCTACGGTAACCTGGCTCTTAGAGTCGGGCCTGAGGTAGGTCATCGTCTTGCCTTCCTTGCGTATGTCGGCAAGCGTCTTCATGATGAGCTGCGCCAGGTCGAGCGTTACGGGCATGTAGTTCTCCGTCTCGTTGCATGCGTAGCCGAACATCATGCCCTGGTCGCCGGCTCCCTGCTCGTCCTCGTTGCCGTTGTCCACGCCGCGGTTGATGTCGTCGCTCTGCTCGTGTATGGCGTTGAGTATGCCGCACGAGTCGCCGTCGAACTGGTATTCCGACTTGGTGTAGCCGATGCGCTTTATCGTCCTGCGCGCCATTGTCTGCAGGTCGATGTACTCCGAGCTGCGCACCTCGCCGGCTATCACCACCTGTCCGGTCGTTACGAGCGTCTCTACGGCCACGCGGGCGTTTTCGTCGTAGGCTAAGAACTGGTCGAGGATGGCGTCTGATATTTGGTCGGCAACCTTGTCGGGATGCCCTTCCGATACTGATTCTGATGAAAACAAATATGACATTTTTACCTTGTTTATTTAAAATAGTTTGCAAAGTTACTCCATTTCGACATAACGGCAAAATAAAACAAGGTTTTTAACGGTATTTGTGGGTTATGCGGTCGTGGGGTTATACGGTTATGGGGTTGTATGGATGTAATGAGAATTTGGCATAAGAAAATCCCATACAGGCCTACCACAGCCTCTAACCATAAATGGAAAGCTTACGTCGTTATGACGCAGCTCATTATGGTCAGATATGCTCTATTCCGTTGTCGAGGTGGTAGTTCGTATGGGAATTATGAGCAAATAAAAAAGTGTGCCGCTTCTTGCGGTTACAATTGCAAAAGTAACATATTTTTTAATATTTACAAATTATTGTGTTGAAAAATGTGCAATTAAAAATATGTTTGGGTTTTGTTGGGTGTGCTGGCGTGGGTATTTTAAGGCCAGTTAGGTATAAGAAGAATGTAATAATTCTAAAAAATGTCACCATTCTAAACCGTAAGAAGTCTGTGGCATACCGTCATTCCGGGCTTAGACCCGGAATCCAGTATAAAAACGCCTTATTCGCAAAATGGTGTTTCCTGGATTCCGGGTCTAAGCCCGGAATGACGGTATGCCACAGACTTCTTACGGTTTAGAATTGGTTTGCGGCCGAATTTTTCGACCGCAAATAAGCCGTTTCTTCTTTCGTCAGTTTGAACATGTAACCTTCGGGAAATTTGTCGGGATTGTTTTTACGGCCTCATTCACGCGCTTTGTTTCTACCCCGTAAAGTGCGGCGATGTCGGCATCCAATATCACTTGACAATTCCTTATTTGCATGATTTTTTTGTCTCACTAGCTCGAATACGCTACGGAATCATGTGTGGAATGTTCGCCTATTTTGCTCAAACTTGTATTGTTCACGTCCATTTGAAGTATATATTTCCGACGCAAATATAATGATTTTTAGCCGAGAAAACATGCTTTCCGATGTGAAAAATCCTGCCGGGCGCGCGTTTTTCCCACCACCGTTGCCCGTACCCTGCGCAACGGGTACCAGTCCTTTGCGTAACGTGTTGGTAGCCAGCGTGTTGTAAAAGGCGGTCTTTTGCATTGTAAAAGGTGGCCTTTCAGGATGCGGAAGGTTACCTTTTGCGATGCGAAAGGCCGTCTTTCGCAAACCGTGCGGCAGTATTGCGGTTTTGCGCCGCACTGTATTAAAAAAATTAAACATCCCGAAATAAGGAGGCGTAATGTTGCAATAATTGTCGGATTTTCAGTAACTTTGCGCACAAAATAAAGGAAACATTAATTACGACTCTTAAAACTTAAGGTAATTATGAAGATTGAAAAAGTTCATGCAAGAGAAATCCTCGATTCAAGAGGCAATCCCACAGTCGAAGTTGAAGTAACCCTTGAAAACGGCGTCATGGGCCGTGCTGCCGTTCCGTCAGGAGCGTCTACCGGCGAGAACGAGGCCCTCGAGCTCCGCGACGGCGACAAGAACCGCTACCTCGGCAAGGGCGTGCTCAAGGCTGTTGAGAACGTAAACACCATCATCGCGCCGGCTTTGAAGGGCGACTGCGTCTTCAACCAGCGCGGCATCGACCATAAGATGCTTGCCCTCGACGGCACTCCCACCAAGAGCAAGCTCGGCGCCAACGCCATCCTCGGCGTGTCTTTGGCTACGGCACAGGCTGCCGCAAAGGCCCTCGGCATGCCCCTCTACCGCTACATCGGCGGCTGCAACGCTTACACTCTGCCCGTGCCTATGATGAACATCATCAACGGCGGCGCACACTCTGACGCTCCCATCGCGTTCCAGGAGTTCATGATCCGTCCCGTTGGCGCTCCCAACGAGAAGGAAGCCATCCGCATGGGCGCTGAGGTGTTCCACGCTCTTGCCAAGCTGCTTAAGAAGCGCGGACTCTCTACCGCGGTAGGCGACGAGGGCGGTTTCGCTCCCGCACTCGACGGCATCGAGGACGCTCTCGAGAGCATCTGCCAGGCAATCAAGGACGCAGGCTACGAGCCGGGCAAGGACGTTAAGATTGCGATGGACTGCGCAGCCAGCGAGTTCGCCGTATGCGAAAACGGCGAGTGGTACTACGACTACCGCCAGCTGAAGGACGGAAAGAAGAAAGACCCCAACGGCAAGAAGCTCAGCGCAGAGGAGCAGATCAAGTATCTCGAGGAGCTCATCACCAAGTATCCTATCGACTCAATCGAGGACGGACTCGACGAGAACGACTGGGACAACTGGGTTAAGCTGACCGCCGCCATCGGCGACCGCTGCCAGTTGGTTGGCGACGACCTTTTCGTTACCAACGTTAAGTTCCTCGAGAAGGGCATCAAGATGGGCGCAGCCAACTCTATCCTGATCAAGGTAAACCAGATAGGTTCGCTCACCGAGACTCTCGACGCTATCGAGATGGCTCACCGCCACGGCTACACCACCGTTACTTCCCACCGCTCGGGCGAGACTGAGGACACTACGATTGCCGACATCGCCGTAGCTACCAACTCGGGTCAGATCAAGACCGGCTCAATGAGCCGCACCGACCGTATGGCTAAGTACAACCAGCTCATCCGCATCGAGGAGGAGCTCGGCGCAGACGCCAACTACGGATACGCTAAGCTGAAGTAATCATCCTTACAGCATATCGACGGAAAGGTCGTGCCTCGGCACGGCCTTTCTTCGTTAAAATGAATGTCAGCAATCGGGCAATATGATTCCACCCACTATTAAGCAGTCGGCAGCATATTGTCATTCCGGGCCGGGACCCGGAATCCAGTGTGTATAGCCTCGTTGTAATAAATGGATGTTTCCTGGATTCCGGGTCCCGGCCCGGAATGACGAAATGCTGCCGACTGCTTAGAAGAGGATGCGTGTATTTAGGCTGATTGCTGGCATTCAAACTTTTTAATATTAAGGCGGAAGCCCCGCCGTAACATTGTTTCTTACCCCTGATGCACATGCCCGACTGTTTCCATCCGTTGCGTTCCGACATACCGGGGCCGGCGAAGTTCACCAATCCTTTCCATTACGAGCCGCATCCGTTGTGCCTCGAGGCCGCCGCCGAGGTGCAGGCTTATATCGCAGGCTGCACCCCGTTGCGCGCCGATGCCGACCGTGGCAAGATGTTCGGAGTGCTCGCCGCCGAGACGGCCGACGGGCGGTTGGGCTACCTTGCGGCGTATTCGGGCCTGTTGGCAGGTAGGAACGACCATGCTTTCTTCGTTCCGCCGGTGTTCGACGCGATGCGCCCCGGTGGCTATTTCAAGACCCACGAGGCCGGGATAACGGCCATTAACCGTGAGATCGACGATATTCTTGAGTCTGAGAGTTACGCCTCGGCCAAGCGCGGGCGCGACCGTATAATGAGTGAAAACAAGGAGGAGGAAGACGCTTTCAGGCGGAAAATGGCCGAGGCGAAGGCCCGCCGCGACGAACGGAGGCGTTCGCCCGTGGGCGTTTCGGCCGAAGAGGAGGCGGCGATGGTGCGCGAGAGCCAGTTCATGAAGGCCGAGCTGCGCCGCGTCCGCCGTCGCTGCAAGGCACGCCTTGTGCCGGCCGAGGCGGAGGTCGAGGCCGTCGAGGCTGTAATATCGCGGCTTAAGGCGCGGCGCAAGCAGATGTCTGACGCCCTGCAGCGTTGGCTCTTCTCACAATACGTGATGCTCGACGCGCGCGGAGAGCGGCGCGACCTTTGCTCGATATTCGCCGAAACGCCCATGCGCGTGCCGCCTTCGGGCGCCGGCGACTGCTGCGCCCCCAAGCTGTTGCAGTACGCCTACTCCCACGGTTTGCGCCCCGTGTGCATGGCAGAGTTCTGGTGGGGCGCGTCGCCGGCCGGCGAAATACGCCACCATCTGCGCTATTATCCGGCCTGCCGGGGCAAGTGCCTGCCCATACTTACGCACATGTTGCAGGGGCTCGACGTTGACGGCGGCAGCCCCGAGCGTGCCGTTACCGAGCCGTTGGAGATTGTTTACGAGGACGAATGGCTGGCCGTTGTCGACAAGCCGGCCGGCATGAAGTCGGTGCCGGGCAAGGAGCCGGGCGTTTCGGTGCTTGAAGAGATGCGCTTGCGGCGGCCCGGCAAAGGCTTCGTCGAGCTCGTCCACCGCTTAGATATGGATACGTCGGGACTGTTGCTCGTGGCCTACGACGGCGCAGTTTACAAGCAACTGCAGGCGCAGTTTGCCGCCCGCGTGGTGAAGAAACGCTATGTGGCGCTGCTCGACGGAGTGCCCGACCGCCCGAGGCAGGGCGTCGTCAGCCTGCCGCTAAGTGCCGATCCGCTCGACCGTCCGTACCAGAAGGTCGACCACGAGGGCGGCAAGGAGGCCGTAACCGAGTACCGCATAACGGGCGTCGACGGCGGCCGCGCCAGCGTTGAGCTGTTTCCGTTCACCGGGCGGACCCACCAGTTGCGCGTGCATTGCGCCCATCCCGGCGGTCTCGGCACGCCCATCGTCGGCGACAGGCTCTACGGCCATCCCGGCGGACGGCTCTGCCTGCACGCCGAAATGTTGTCGTTCATGCATCCGGTGACGGGAAAAAAGATAACGCTTGAAAGGAAATGCGCGTTCAGTCCGCTACGGTAAGGACGGGCAGAACGCGCTTGTTGTTTTTATTTTTTACTCAAACAGTCCTGCAGCATGGCCAGGGCCTTGTTCTCGGCGGCCTCCATTATCTCGCGCTCTCCCGGCCCTTTGTCGTTTATTCCGCAAAGGTGCAGTATGCCGTGGATGATGACGCGGTGCAGCTCTTCGTCGTAAGTCTTGCCCAAAGCCTCGGCGTTCGAGCGCACGGTGTCGAGCGAAATGACTATGTCGCCGTTGATGGTGCCGCCCTCGTCGTAGTCGAATGTTATGATGTCCGTGTAGTAGTCGTGGCCGAGATACTCGCGGTTTACCTCGAGTATCTTCTCGTCGCTGACGAACATATAGCCTATTTCGCCGGTCTTCCGGCCGTATTCGGCGGCCACGGCCTTTATCCACGCCGTGGTCTCGCGCTTCTTTATCTTCGGCATCTTAACGCCGTCGGTGTTGTAGGTTATCATTTTCTGAGTTAAGAGTTAAGAATTAAGAGTTAAGAAAAAAATGACTTTTTTGTAGGGTGTTGATGAACTGAAAGTTAAGAGTTGCTTTCTTAATTCTTAACTCTTAACTCTTAATTTACCCGGCAGGAACTCCGAGACGTCCCTTCCGAAGTGGATAAGCTCGCGCACCATGCTCGACGATACGCTCTCGTATTGCGGCTCGGCGTAGAGCAGCAGGGTCTCTATGCCGCCTATCTGGCGGTTGATGTCGGCCTGTTCGCGCTCGTATTCGAAGTCCTTTATGCTTCTCACGCCTTTTATTATATAGCGTGCGCCCTCGCGCTTGGCGAAGTCTACGGCCAAGTCGCTGTACGCCTTTACCTCTATCTTAGGCTCATCGGCGTAGAGTTCTGCTATGTCTTTCACCCTCACTTCGGCCGAGTAAAGGTATTTCTTGCGCACGTTCACGCCCACGCCGATAACTATCTTGTCGAACAAAGGCAGCGCGCGGCGCACTATCGCGTCGTGGCCTACGGTGAAGGGGTCGAAACTTCCGATGAATATTCCGGTTGTCATAGTTCTTATTCGGGCTTATTTGGCTTATTTGTATGATTTGTCTAATGGGGCTTATGGGCAAAGCCGTGCGCGCTTGGTGCCGCGGCTTGCTAAATGGTATCGCCTACATGGAAGTCTTCCACTTTGGATTCTATCTCCAAGTCTTTTTCCGTGTAGCCGATCATTCTCATAATGTTGTCCTTATATTGCTTGAGCATGTTGGTCTGTACGGTGCTCATGTTCGTGACGAGGTTGTGCTTGAGCATGAATTTCCGGATGTCGTGCCGCTTCAGCAATGCCTTTCCGTAAGCCACCTTGTTGCCGTATTCCGACTTGTAATCGTAGGTTGCGATGTCTAAGGCTATGTCTATCTTCTCTTCGTTTAGTTCGGTAACGGCGTTCCTCAATGTCCTTTCCATTGTGAAATAGCCGCCCATTGCGTCAGAGAATCCCCGGTCTTGAAGGCCCTTCCAGAAGTCGGAGCCGCTGAAGAATATTTGTTCGGCGGTGGCGTTGAAGTATCTGAAGTTGAAATTGGTGAGGGCGTCCAGGAAGTCCATGACGAACGTCGAGTCGGCATCGTCGATTCCGTCGAAGCCTATGGCGTATGCTTCCTGCATAATGGAATCCTCTTTCTGCAATATGGAATCGTTTATTTCAAACTCATTGATGTTGTTGCTCATGCTCCTGAGCAGCATCACCGTTATCTCCTTGTCGGTCTGGTCGGAGCTTACCGACGATTGGCACGTTCTCGTGCCGAACGTCAGTATGATGCCGAGCGTGGTGCCGATGAGTCCCGACAGGGTTGTTTTCAGCCATTGCGCGGTGTTGGGATTCCTCTCTTTCCAACGCTTTTTCTTTGCGTAGTTGTGAGTGTCTGTTTCGTTGGGCATTGTGCTTATTGGTTTCGGTGTGGTTGGGATATGTGTTCGTCTGTGGCGTTCAGCAGCCGAACAGGTCTTGCTCCATTGCGCCTGAGCCGTACATGTTGCGCCCGAAGTGCTTGTAGGCAAGCTCGGTGGCCATGCGTCCGCGCGGCGTGCGCTTGACGAATCCCTCCATTATTAGGTAGGGTTCGTACACTTCCTCTACCGTGCCGGAGTCTTCGCCGATGGCCGTTGCTATGGTTGATACGCCCACGGGGCCGCCGCGGAACTTGTCGATTATGGTCAGCAGTATCTTGTTGTCGATTTCGTCGAGTCCGTATTGGTCGATGTTCAGGGCTGTGAGGGCTATGCGTGCGATGGCCGTGTCGATGCGGCCCGTGCCTTTCACTTGGGCGAAATCCCTCACACGGCGCAGCAGGGCGTTGGCTATACGGGGCGTGCCGCGGCTGCGCCGCGCTATCTCTACGGCCGCGTCGTCGTCGATTGGCACTTTAAGTATGCCGGCCGAGCGCTTCAGTATCTTTGTGAGCGTTTCGGGTTCGTAGTACTCAAGGTGCAGGTTTATGCCGAAGCGGGCACGCAGCGGGGCGGTAAGCAGTCCGCTCCGGGTGGTGGCCCCTACGAGGGTGAAGGGGTTGAGGTCGATCTGTATCGAGCGCGCCGATGGGCCTTTGTCTATCATTATGTCGATGCGGTAGTCCTCCATCGCCGAGTAAAGGTATTCCTCTACGACGGGCGACAGGCGGTGTATCTCGTCGATGAAGAGCACGTCGTTGGGCTCGAGCGAGGTCAGTATGCCGGCCAGGTCGCCGGGCTTGTCGAGCACCGGGCCGCTGGTCAGCTTGAATCCTACGCCCAATTCGTTGGCGATGATGTTGCTCAGGGTGGTCTTTCCCAATCCGGGAGGGCCGTGCAGCAGTGTGTGGTCGAGCGGTTCGCCGCGGTATTTGGCCGCCTCTACGAACACCTCGAGGTTCTCAACCACCTTCTTCTGTCCGCTGAAGTCGCCGAAGCGCAGCGGCCTTAAGGCGTTCTCAAACTCCTTTTCGGCCGACGATAGCGCATTGCTTCTTATGTCAAAGTCGTTGTTTGTCATCGTAATGCTTTTCTGCGTGGTATGGCTTACCTTCTGCAAAGGTAAGAATAATTCGGCAATTACGGCCAAAAACGTATGCAAAACTCAATCTTCGCAGCCGTCGCCGAGGCATTCGCGTATTACGTCCATTGTGAAGCCGCGGCCGAGGGCGAAGCGCGTCAGCTTGCCGTTAAGCTCGTATGCGTTGGCGGCCTTGGCGGTCTTGCGCTTGGCTTGCAGCAGGGGCCGCAGTATGTCGGCGTATACTTGGGGGTCTATCTCGTCGAGTGCGGCGGCGGCCACGGCCTCGGGTATGCGCTTCAGGCGCAGCGCCTGCTCCACCTTGCGGCGCCCCCACTTGTTGTAGAGTATCTTGTCGCGCACGAAGAAACGGCAGTAGCGTTCGTCGTCGACGAAGCGCTCGCTTACGAGACGCTCAATTACGCGCGCCTGCACGTCGTCGGGCACTTGCCAGCGGCTCATCTTCTCGGTCATCTCGTAAGAGCAGTGCTCGGCCGACGCGCACGCCGCCGATAGCTTCTGGTATATCTGTTGTTCGGTCATCGGGCTGATATGACTAATTTTCCTGATATGGCTAATCGGCCATCCTGGCCTTCATCATGCGGCGCTTGCCGTAGCAGTCTTCCCTGATTTCCACTTCGGCGAAGCCTTCCCGTCTCGCCATCTCGGCCGTCTTGTCGGCCGTCAGGGGGTTAAGCTCGAAGTAGAGCGCGCCGCCGGGGCGCAGGGTCTTGGCGGCGTACCGGGCTATTGGCGTGTAGAAGCGCAGCGGGTCGCCGTCGGGCACGAAGAGGGCTTCCGCCGGTTCGTGCTTAATGACGTGCTCCTCGATGTCCTTCTTCTCGCTGTCGAGCACGTAAGGGGGATTGCTCGCTATCACGTCCCAGCGGCGTTCGGCTGTCCTGATGTCGAGTACGTCTTGGTATTCCACAACGATGTCGATGTCTTTTGCCGAGGCGTTGCGGCGCGCCGTGCCGAGTGCGGCCAGCGAGTTGTCCCACGCCCACAGCCGGCATTCAGGCATCATGAGCTTCAGCATTACTGCTATGCAGCCGCTGCCGGTGCATGCGTCGAGTATGTCGAGCCCCTTGCGGCTGCCGTAGTCGTCGATTATCCAGTCGCACAGCTCGGCCGTCTCGGGCCTCGGTATCAGCACGCCGGGGCTCACGCCGATGTAAGTGTAGCCGTGGCGTCCGCCGAAATCGGCCAGTCCCGTTACGTATTGCACGGGCGTGCCTTCGGCGGTCTTGAAGAGCATGGCCATCAGCCGCGGCACCTGCTCGGACCGAAGGCTGTCAAGGCCGTCGGCGAGAAAGTCTTCCTTCTTGATGTTGAAGCACGTTTCCATTACGTAATACACTATGGCGCGGGCCTCGCTTTCGCCGTAGCGGCTTACGAGCATGCGCCACGCCCTGCTGTTCCTCCAGTCTTTCATTCGGTCTGTCTTTAGTAGTTAAGCATGCGTTTACATATCGCAAAGATAACGCAAGCGAGTGGAAAGAGAGCTTGCTCTCGGTTTCCCGAGCGCAGCTTATCTTATGCAAAGATAACGCAAGCGAGTGGAAAGAGAGCTTGCTCTCAATTTCCCGAGCGCAGCTTATCTTATGCAAAGGTATGTATTTATTTCCTAAAAGCATGTAGGTTAGGTATAAAAACTATTTTTGCAAACACTTGAAAGCATCCCTTGTAAGGATGTCCGTTGATGTTTATGAAAATATTCATTATCCCGAACAGCCGTGTCATCATTGTGAAAGGCGGCTTTTTGCGGTGCGGAAGGATGCCTTCGGGCACGTAAAAGGCCGCCTTTTGCGGTGCAAAAGGCGGCCTTTTGTAAGTGTGCTGATAGTCAACGGGTTGCGTCGCCGCTTTCCCCGTCGGCCGTGCGGCGCTTCTTGGGCGTGCGTCCGCTCTTGCGCAGCGCCTCGGATATTATCCATTGCAGCTGCCCGTTGGTTGAGCGGAACTCGTCGGCGGCCCATTTCTCTATGGCCGCCATCGTGTCAGCGTCGACGCGCAGCACGAAACTCTTTGTGCTATTCTCTTTCTTTGCCATGTTTTCCCGTTGGTTTTACGGCTTCCGCGCGTAGCCTGTGCGCCATTCTCCTTACTTGACCACGCGGCGCATGCTTGCCGGCGTGCGGAAATAATAGTAATAAGACAGATAGTCGATGCCGATGACGCCCAGTACTAACGGCAGCAAGGACAGCCACTGTTGGCATCCTTCGTATATCACGCTGCTTACCGCTTGGTTGTTACGGAGTAGGTAGTAAAACGCTATCAAGGCGGCGAAGTCGGCCAGCCTTACGGCCGCGGCGTACAGCATGAAAAGCCATCGGCTGCGCAGGTATAGCCTGTGCCTTAGGCCGCCTAACTTTACCTGCCGCTTCATGGGCGTGCGGCGCAGCCGCCACTGGTAGGCGCCCCAGGCGGTGCAGGCGGCGTAAATGGCCGCGGCGGTTATCATCGCGAACGTCGACGTGATGATGCCGGCGTATATCAGCACTGCCGTGAAGGCCAGTCCGATAATTCCTACGGCTATGTCAATCTTCCCCTCGAACGAAGAGTCGTACTTGAACTCGACCGTCTGGAGATGCCATGATTTCCTTATGAACATACGCTTTTGGGTTTTATGTTGTGTTGATTATCGCGCCGTAGGTTTGCGTTTGCGGCGTAAACGGCGTCTTAACGCATGCAAGGCGGCAGTAGGAGTGGCGTGGCTTAGTGGTTCAACGTGCCCGTGTTGATTACGGGCTGGGCCGTGTCGTCGCCGCAGAGCACTACGAGCAGGTTGCTGACCATAGCCGCCTTCTTCTCCTCGTCGAGGTCTATTACGTCTTCGTCGGCCAGTTTGTCGAGCGCCATTTTCACCATCGACACGGCTCCCTCTACTATCTTCTCTCGCGCGGCGATGATGGCCGAGGCCTGCTGGCGGCGCAGCATTACGGCCGCTATCTCGGGCGCGTAGGCAAGGTAGTTGATGCGCGCCTCTACCACCTCGATGCCCGCCATGACCAATCGCTCGTCAATCTTCTGCTCAAGCTCCTTGTTTATCTCGTCGCTCCCGTCGCGCAAGGTCAGTCCGTGGGTCTCCTGCTCGCCGTCGTCGTAGGCGTACTGCCCGGCCACTTGGCGCAGCGCGGCGTCGGCCTGTATGCGCACGAACTTCTCGAAGGCGCTCATGATGTTGGCCGTCGAGGCTCCCGACACCGTAGCGTCGGCGGCCGCCTTCGATTGCGCCATTGTCTGGGCGTCGATTTCGAACATGGCCTTGTAGGTGTCTTTCAGCTTCCACACCAGCACCATGCCTATCATTACGGGGTTGCCCGTCTTGTCGTTCACCTTTATCGGCTCGGCGTCGAGGTTGCGCGCGCGCAGCGACAGCTTCTTTACCGAGAAGAACGGGTTCACCCAGTAGTATCCGGCGCGGGTGAACGTGCCGCGGTATTTGCCGAAGAACATCATCACGCGGGCCTCGCCCGGCTCTACCAGCAGGAAGCCGCTGCTTACTATGAGGTTTGCTATCGTCAGCACCGCGCCGCCCACGCCTGCGGCAACGGCCGTAGCGCCGGTGAACGTTGTGAACGCCATTACGATGAGGGCGATGCTTACTACGTAGGCAAGAAGGTTGAGCACGAGCATGGCTATGCCGTTGAGGGTCGTGCCTGTAAATTTGAATTCATGATTTTCCATAGTTCATTTGTTTTGTATTTGACGATTGTTATAATATCATTTTGATATCGCAAAGATATGCATATTTCTTCTTACCGCAATGGATTGGCCGTCTGTTTTAACATTATATAACGTCAGTTCGGTATAAGAAGAACATAATCATTATAAAAACAAATGGCACCATTCAAAACCGTAAGAAGTCTGTGGCATACCGTCATTCCGGGCTTAGACCCGGAATCCAGGAAACATCATTTTGCGAATAAAGCGTTTTTTATACTGGATTCCGGGTCTAAGCCCGGAATGACGGTATGCCACAGACTTCTTACGGTTTTGAATGGATCCCTTTTCATTATACCGAACTGACGTTATATAACGTTGTAGGCGCTGCCGTTGTTTCGTAAGCCTGCGTGGAAAGGTATGAAAAAGTCCGCCAGCCTGCTGCTCCGTGCATGGTTGCGGAGCGGTAGGCCGGCGGACTGTCCGTATGTGTTTGCGCCCTCGGGGCTTATTCTTTGCTTGTAGCTAATTCGACGGCTTTCTCGACGATGTGGCTCGTCTCGTTGATAATCTGGAAGTATTCGTTCATGTCGAACAGGTCGCGCGCTATGAGGGCCTTCAGCTGTGTCTTCAGGTAGGGCAGCGTCTGTTGCAACTCTTCGTCGTCCTTCGGCTTGACGTCGAGCTTCGCCCCTTCCTCGAGTACGTTGTCGACGAGCTCTTGCGGCACGTCGAAGCCGCCGTTGAACTTGTCGAACGCAGGGTAGAGCGACTTCAGTTGGTTGCGGTGGTCGTCGATGTAGCGCAGCGTGGCGTTGATGACCACGCCCTTAAGCACGAGCTGGCGGTGCAGCTTGGTGTATTGCAGCGTGTCGAGGGGGACGAACACGTCGGGCATTATCGCCCCTCCGCCGTACACGGGGCGGTGGCGGCGCAGCGTGTAGCACTTCAGCGAGTCGGCGAAGTGTATGCTGTCGCGGTTGGTCAGTTCGCCATGCTTCAGGCGCTTGTCGAAGTCGAGGGCGTAGTCCTCAAGGTCGCCCTTGGTGTATGGTTTCTGTATGCAGCGGCCGGCGGGGGTGTAATAGTGGGCTATGGTGAGGCGTATCATCGAGCCGTCGGGCAGTGGTATGGGGCGCTGCACGAGGCCCTTGCCGAACGTGCGGCGGCCTATTATCGTGCCGCGGTCTTGGTCTTGTATGGCTCCTGAGACGATTTCCGCCGCCGATGCCGTAAACTCGTTTACTAATACGTAGACGCGTCCCTGGCGCATGCGCCCGTCGCCTTGGGCGTCGTAGTCGGCGCGCGGGGCCTGCCGCCCCTCGACGTAGACTATCAGGTCGTTCTTCTCCAAGAACTCGTTGGCTATCCTTACGGCTGCGTCGAGGTAGCCTCCGCCGTTGTCCTGCAGGTCGAGTATGAGGTCTTTCATGCCTTCGCCCTTAAGTTGTTTGAGGCCCTGCATGAACTCGTCGTAGGTCGTAGCGCCGAAGTTGCCTATCCTTATGTAGCCCACGCCGGGGCGTATCATGTAGACGGCGTCGACGCTCTTGACGGGAATCTTGTCGCGCTTGACGGTGAACTTGAGCACTTCGGCCACGCCGCGGCGCACTATGCCGAGGTCGACTTTCGTACCCTTAGGCCCGCGCAGGCGGCGCATTATCTCTTCCTTGCTCATCTTCACGCCGGCTATGGCAGTGTCGTTGACGCTTACTATGCGGTCGCCGGCCATGATGCCTACCTTCTCAGACGGCCCCTTGCTGACGGGCTGGATTACGAGCAGCGTGTCGTCGACCATGTTGAACTGCACGCCGATGCCCTCGAAGTTGCCCTGCAGCGGCTCGTTCATGGCCTTGACCTCCTCCGGCGTGGAGTAAGACGAGTGGGGGTCGAGCTCCTTCAGCATGCCCCGTATGGCGTCCTCGACGAGTTTCTTCTCGTCAACCGAGTCTACGTAGAGGTTGTTTATCGCCATCTCGGCTATCTGCAGCTTGCGTATCGGGCTGTCCTTGGAGAAGTCGATTGAAATCTGCGCGCTTACGGGTAATATGGCGAAAAGATAAAAAAGTAAAACGAATGGTATCTTGGTTTTCATCGTCCGTGTGGTTTTTATTCGGTTTATCGGGCTTATTCGGCTGATTAGGCTAATCGGACTTATTAGCCTTATTAGCCGGATGGGCCTGATAAGCCGTCTTTCTTAATTCTTAATTCTTAACTCTTAATTTACTTCTTCCTCCTCGGGCCGGTCTTCCTCTATCACTAAGTTGTCGATGATGAAATTCTGGCGCTGCGGCGTGTTCTTGCCCATGTAATACTCAAGGAGCTTCTGCACTTGGTCGGTCTTGTGCAGGGTTACCTGCTCCAAGCGCATGTCGGGGCCGATGAAGGCGCGGAACTCATCGGGGCTTATCTCGCCGAGACCCTTGAAACGCGTTATCTCGGGGTCGGGGCCAAGCTCGGTTATGGCCTTGAGGCGCTCCTCTTCGCTGTAACAGTAGCGTGTGATGAAGTCGCCTTTCTGCCCTTTCGCGGCCTCGAGCGTATGCTTGTCGCGTATCTTCGTGCGGCGGTTGCGCACTCGGAACAGCGGCGTCTGCAGCACGTAGACGTGCCCTTTCTTTATCAGGTCGGGGAAAAATTGCAGGAAAAACGTGATTATCAACAGGCGTATGTGCATGCCGTCGACGTCGGCATCGGTCGCCACTATCACCTTATTATATCTCAGCGTGTCGAGCCCGTCCTCTATGTCTAAGGCCGCCTGCAGGAGGTTGAACTCCTCGTTCTCGTACACCACCTTTTTGGTCAGCCCGTAAGAGTTCAAGGGTTTGCCCCTCAGCGAGAACACGGCTTGCGTGTTTACGTCGCGGCTCTTGGTTATGGAGCCGCTGGCCGAGTCGCCCTCGGTTATGAATATCGAGCTTTCCTCCTTGCGCTCGTTCTTGGCGTCGCTGAAGTGTATGCGGCAGTCGCGCAGCTTGCGGTTGTGCAGGTTGGCCTTCTTGGCGCGCTCGCGGGCCAGCTTCGTAACGCCGGCCATCTCCTTGCGCTCCTTTTCTGAAGCCTGTATCTTCTGCAGCATGACCTCGGCCACGTCGGCATGCTTGTGCAGGTAGTTGTCCACCTCGGTCTTGATGAAGTCGCCTACGTACTTGTTCACGCTCACGCCGTCGGGGCTCATGGTGAGCGATCCGAGCTTGATTTTCGTCTGGCTCTCGAACATCGGCTCCTCTACGTTCACCGCGATGGCGGCCACGAGGCCGTTGCGTATGTCAGTGTACTCGAAGTTTTTGTTGAAAAACTCCTTTATCGTCTTGGCTATGTGCTCCTTGAAGGCGCTCTGGTGGGTGCCTCCCTGGGTGGTGTGCTGGCCGTTGACGAACGAGTGGTACTCCTCTCCGTACTGGTTGGTGTGCGTGAAGGCTATCTCGATGTCTTCGCCCTTAAGGTGGATTATGGGGTAGATGCCGTCGGTGGTCATCGTGTCGTTCAAGAGGTCTTCCAAGCCGTTTCGGCTCAGTATGCGGCGGCCGTTGAACATTATGGTAAGCCCCGTGTTGAGGTAAGTGTAGTTGCGGAGCATCGTCTCGACGAAGTCGTTGTGGAAGGAGTAGTTCTTGAACAGCGTCGCGTCGGGCTCGAAGAACACGTATGTGCCGCTTTCGTCCTGCGTGTCCTCGGTCTCGTCGCTCTTCAGCACGCCCCGTTCAAACTTTACCGTGCGCACCGCGCCGTCGCGGTAAGACCTCACTTCGAACCTCGAGCTTAGCGCGTTGACCGCCTTTATGCCCACTCCGTTGAGGCCGACGCTTTTCTTGAACGCCTTAGAGTCATACTTTCCGCCCGTGTTCAGCACGCTTACCGCCTCGACGAGCTTGCCCTGCGGTATGCCCCGGCCGTAGTCGCGCACGGTCACGCGGAGGTTGTCGTCAAGGTCGATCTCTATCCTCTTGCCGGCGTTCATCTTGAACTCGTCGATAGAGTTGTCGATAACTTCCTTCAAGAGCACGTATATTCCGTCCTCGGGCATCGAGCCGTCGCCCAACCGCCCGATATACATGCCAGGGCGGGTGCGCACATGCTCCATGTCGGAGAGATGGCGGATGTTGTCGTCGTTGTAAACAACTTGTGGGTTAAGTTGGTCGTTTTCGCTCATGTTTTTTGCTGATTAATAAGCCTGATTGGGCTGATAAGCCATATAAGGGCAATAATACGGATTTGACGGATACGCCGTTGACGGCATGATGCAAGCCGGGTGGTGTATTCTTTGGTTAAGGAGCGTTGGCGTGTTTGTGGCTTTCGGTTTTATAAAATCACAGCCATTTCTTATAACAACGCCGGCGCTTGTGCAGCTTCGGGTCGAGATACTGCCATTGGCTCTGCACGTTTTCGTTGGTCTCCATCTCCACTTGGCTCTCTCCCCACTTGAATCCGTATGCCTGGTATCTTGGTATCAGGTCGGCGAACATCAGGGCGTTGGCGCCCTTCATGCGGTATTCGGGCAGCACGCCGAGCAGGAGAAGGTCTACGCCTTCGGTCTTGTGGGCCTTCAGGGCGCGCAATACGTGCCACCAGCCGAATGGGAACAGGCGGCCGCGGCGGCATTTCTGGAGCGCCCGTGCGAGTGAGGGAATGGTGATGCCTACGGCCACGGGCTTGTTGTTTTCGTTCCAATCCTCAACTACGGTGATGAGGCTGAGGTCGGCCAGGGGGAAGTACATGCCGATGTACTGCTCTATCTGCTTGTCGGAAAGTTCGGAATATCCGTAAAGGTCCTTGAAGCATGTGTTGATGAGGTCGAACATCTTCTTGCCGTATCCACCCTCGAACACGTCCTGCTTCGTGAGCTTCCTTACGTGCAGGTTGTAGCGCTTCTGTATCATCTCGGCTATCTTCGTGTACTTCTCGGGCACGGTGTCGGGCACCATCATCTTGAATTCCACGTAGTCGTTGTCCTTCTCGAATCCGCCTAACTTCTCCATGTGCTCGGGGTAGTAGGGGTAGTTGTATATGGTGGGCATCGTGCCGAGCTGGTCGAAGCCCCATGTGAGCATGCCTTCGGGGTCGAGGTCGGTGAAGCCGAGCGGGCCTATCATCTCGTCCATGCCCTTGGAGCGGCCGTAGTCTTCGACGGCCTTGAAGAGGGCGCGGCTCACGTCGATGTCGTCGACGAAGTCTATCCAGCCGAAGCGCACGCACTTGCGGCCCCAGCGCTTGTTGGCGCGGTGGTTGATGATGGCGGCCACCCGGCCGGCCATGCGGCCGTCTTCGTAGAAGGCCATGAAGTATTCGGCCTCGCTGAACTCGAAGGCGGCGTTCTTCGTCTTGTCGAGAGTCTTCATCTCGTCGCTGAACAGGTTGGGCACATCCTGCGCGCAACCTTCGTACAGGTCATAATGAAAGTCGATGAATCGGGCAAGGTCTTTCTTGCCTTCAACCTTTTTTATAATTACAGATGACATTTCCTATGTGTTGATTTGAGACGTTGTTCAAACGTGCAAAAGTAGTATTTTTACCGTTAATATGGAAATAAAACCGCGTATTTAGTATAAAAGATGCGGCTGCGTCGCGCGTTTGCGCTCATTCCGCCAGTTTCTCGAACTGTTTCAGTACGTCGCACCGCGTTGTGTATTCGTCTACTTCCTGCGGATGTTCCTTGGCGAAGCGGCTTAGCGCCTCGAGCGCCTTGTACTGCCTCGAGGCTGCGCGTGGGGTTATTACTTCCTTGAAGTCTGAGTCGTAAGTAGCCGTAAACCACGGGTCTACGTTGATGAACGCTAAGGCGTAGAGCGACCGGTATTGCGTCTGCAAGTCGGCGGCGCGGCTGCTTTCCGTAAGGTATTCTACGGCTTTTGCGGCGAAGTCGAGTTCGCCCTGGCGTGCGCTGTCGGCTACGCTCTTGGCGTAGTGCGTAATGAACCAGCAGTCGCCGTAGCACGAAGCCTGGTAGTATCTTACGGCTATTTGGTATGCCAGCCTCTGCTTATTGTCCCCTTCTGGGGCGAGGTTGTACTCTCCGGCCAGCTGCGTAATGTCCTTGCAGAACTTCAGTTTAATGTTCTCCGTGGGCGAAGCCTTGTCCGGGCCGTCGGTGTCGTAGGTGTTTGGCAGCTGGCGCTTGAACCAACGGGCCACCGTGTAGTCCCTGTTCGCCGTGTACCAGCTAATGTTCTGCTTGGCAAGGAAGCCGAGGCTTACGCGTTCTAAGTAGGCCGTGGCGTCGGCGAAGCGGCCTTCGGCCATGTAGCGTGTGCCGATGAGGTCGTTGTAGTAGTCTTTGTTAAGGTAAGCCTGGCTGGCTGCGTAGTGCTCGAACACGTCGTCCTTGGCCGACGTAAGGAACGAGTAGTAGGCCGCAAGGCTGTCGGCCGGCGCCGACTCGAGCATGGCGAAGTATTCGTTGCCGGCTGCGTAGTCGCGGTTCCACGGCCAGTCGCCGCCCCAGGTGAAGCCGGCGTCGGCGTGGCGTCCGCCGGCGGCGAAGTCTAAGGCGTTCTCCGTGGCCATGCCGTAGAGCGCGAGGGCCATGTTGCGGTTGCCGGCGGTCAAGTAGCGCGGCGCGAGCACTCGGTAGGCCAACCGCTCCTTAACGTCGGTGTAGTGGTTGGCGTACTCGGCGGAGCGTCCGCGTTCCTCGCTGATTTTCGCGTCGAGCCAGCGGAACTCGTCGGCCAGCCACTCCGCGCCGCCGCCGAGCGGGTCGGCCGTGGCGTGTACGAGCAGTCGTATGCAGCGCGCGTTGTCCTTCAGGCGGCCTGCGCCCTTAAGCCCTACGGCTTCGTCGGCCCGGCGCGCCGCTCCGGCGTAGTCGCCGAGCAGATATTCTATCATTGCGGCGGCGCTCTGCCACAGGCACGGCGATGCCGTCTTGCCCTCCTTTAGCACTTCGTCGACGAAACTGACGAAGGCCCTTGCCTCGCCTGTCTCTACCGTGCGCGTGCCTATTGCGCCGATGCGCCACGCGTCGGGGCCGGCGGCGCGCGTGTCGAGCGTCTCCTGCAGGTTGTTCACCAAGTCTTGCACTAAGTATAACAGGGTGGGCGAATCGGGGTCGTCGGCGTACACCGTGCGTATGCCGGCCATGTTGCGGTATCCCTTCATGCACCATTTAATGCTCTGCATGTCGCCCTGCTCGGCGTATATGTCGGTTGCCTGGCGTGTCAGCCCGTTGTTGAGCAGCGCGCGTGCGTAGATGTTGCGGCACACGTCGCGCCACACCCCTTCGGGCAGTTTCGACGCCGTTGCCGTCCAGTATAGCATGTTTGCCTTGTCGCGCCCCAGCAACATGTTGGCGCGCATGGTCATCAGGGCGAACTGTCCGGCGTGCTTCCCACCCTCGTGTCCGCCGCATTCGGCGAGTATCCGGCGCAGCGTGCTGTCGCGCCGGGCCAGCTCCTGCTTGGTGGGATAGTCCCACGAGTCCATGCCCACGCCGTCGCTTATCTCGAGGTAGGCGTCGAGCATGCGCATGTAGCTTGTCATTCCGCCGTCGGCCCGCTTTTGGGCTATCTTGCGCAGCCGTTCGCGGTTGCCCATGTAATAGTATTCGTCGGTGCTCTCGGGCTCTCCGCCGTAGCGTTTCCACCAGTCGTTCATGTCGTCGCGGAAGGGCGAGCCGACCGCCTCGCGGCGGAAAACGCTGAACACGTATGAGTTGTGCGTAGGCGCTTCGGGCAGGCACGCCGCCGCTTCGGCGGCAATGCCGAGGCTAAATATCGTCGCAATTATAAATCTTTTCATAATCATCAGGTTTGAATCTGTTTGCGTTTTGGTTGCTCAGGTCGAACAATATCACTTCCCGGCAGGCGTCGCCGCGCCTGCCGCCTACGGCCTTTACGGCCTCGGTTATGTCGTTTACGGTGGGCGCGCGGATTACTATCGAGTCGCCCGGCAGCACGGGCAGGTCGTCGTCCCTGTGCATTATGCCGACGTACTTGCCGCCGCGGAACAGTATGCGCCACGAGTATATGGGGTAGGCCGAGGCCAAGGGCAGCTCGTATCCGGCTAAGTGGCGCAGGTAGGGGGCGGCGTCGCGCATGTCGAGTATCGGCTTCTCGCAGCCTATGTCGGTGAAGTCGCCCGTGTTGTACATCATCAGCACGCCGCGCGCTACGGGCGGGGCGCCCTCGGCCAGCTGGTGCAGGCGTATCGTGGCCGACACCTTTATGCCCTCTTCGGCGGCCAGCGCCGTGAGCGTGCGCAGGAAGTCGAAATAGCGCGTGCGCGTGCGCCGCGTCCAGTCGCAGTCTATCTGTATCTCGCCCACGCGCCCTACGTCGTTCGTCTCGTTCATCTGCAGTATGCGCCTGAGCGTCCTCTCGGCCAGCCGCGCCGTGTCGGCCATGATGCATTCGTTCACGATGTAGACCGTCGGCACCACCTCGACGCCCTCGGGCACGCCCGTCTTGAACCTCAGCGTGGCGTTGGGGCGTGGCTGCCCGTCGTCGCCCGTAACGACGTCGAAGTACCTTACGTACATCCTACCAACGCCGTGGCGCTCGATGAAGCCGCGCTTTGCGCTGTCGATGTCGAGCACCGTGCTCCAGTAGTACACCGAGCGCACGCGCCCTTCGCCGCCGCCTTTTCCGCACGACGAGGCCGCCAACACCGCCAGCAGGCATGTTATGATATAAGCAAAGTTTCTCATCGCTTCAACTTGCGAAGTTACGTAAAAATTAGGAAAAATACAACAATTGTAACATTATTAGGCGATATTTACGTTTATTTGTATAACCCGGGGTTGCGGGCTTGTCGGGCTGTCTTAAGGCCGGGCCGTACGGCCGTTAAACCACTTACGGCATATTGCCTTGCGGAAGACGGTCTTTTGGCGTGCAAAACGTCGTTTGTCGCACGCCGAAAGGTTAGCTCTTTTTGCGTTGCGTACAAATGGCTGGTTGCCAATGTATTACCGCGAGGTATGTTATGGGCGTGGAAGTTCCACGTGGAATGTTCATGTACGGGCGGAACCTCTGCAAAATTTAAAACTGGCTCTTAGTCGAATAGGCTTGGAGTCGTTTGTATGTATAGCCAATTTTGATATTCGCAAATTTTTGTTTGGGAAATATTCATGCCGGCATAATCTACGGATTTGGAAAGTTGATAGAGGTTGATTCTCATCAGTAGTTCCCTGCTTACAATACGTTTTGCATCCATAAAGCATAAGTTCCGCATAAACCTTTTAAGAATGTCGCTTTGCAAAATGAAAAGAGTAAGCTCGGCATACTCTTTTTTTTGGAATCCAAGTAAGTAGCATGTATCATCAACCATTACAGGCTTGCCTGCGATAGGCCCGACTAAAGAAAATGTCAGGTCGGAATACAAGGCGGAAATAACAATCTTATATGGAGCGAACGAATAGTCACCTAATCCGAAGACGCTGAATCTTGGCTTATTCCTGTATATGATGCTTTTTCTTCCATCGAGATAGGCGGCATGCGATAGAAGGTAAGAGTATGTCCTGGGGGCTTTGTTTTTTAAGATTGAAGTATTTTTCGAAATATTTGTTTGGGGTAATACGATGTATTTCCTTACACCCTTTATACCCTTACCAATGTCGGAACTTTTGAGTAATGGAAAAATTGTGTCGTCGTCTATATCGACAACCTCTTTTAGTCCGTTTACATATACAGTTCCGTCAAATGATAGTTCCATTACTTTCGAACAGTCGTGTTTTATGCCAGAACGCCAGGTTAATTGTGATTTTCCGTCAAGAAAACCGGTTGCTCCGTAGTCTTGGATATTTGAGACGAACGCATCATTTATCCATCCGAACGTATGGGAATAACGCTTTGTGTAAAAATCATAAGATTCACACTGGCTCTGATGGTCTCCTCCGATCCGGCACTCAAATAAAGATGCAGATACGGCGACGTTAAATTCTTTTTTTGCATCAAAACACAGTTGCCTGATATCTTGTATGCAACGTGGGTGGGCGTGTTGCTTGTATAGAATATTTTTGATGACGGAATTTTTCACAAGTAATGCCATGTGAGTATTATGATGCTTGGAAAAAGCATCGATTATCATATTGCAAACACTCTCCGCAATGTCGAAGTTGCCCTTTCCCGTTATGGCTTCAATCCCTCTATGTCCGTACATGTTCCCTTTTGCAGGCAGATTGTTACCATCGGTTTTTCCTAAACCGCTATTAGTCACCCATGGCGGATTGCCTAATACTAATATGTTTTTATCTTGATTCTCATTGGCTATTTTGCCGAAGTCAAAGGTGAAAACATTCGTATTGTATAATTCGAAACAAGATATGCGGTTACGGTTTGCATACTCTTGAAGTTTTTGTTCCGTCCGGCTGATATATTCGTCGAATATTTCTATGCCGTAGACTTTTTCTACCGTATCGAATACGTCTATGGCGGCAGCGATGAAGTTTCCGACACCGCACGTTGGTTCGACGATAACATTCGGAGTAACACCTTTGCTTTTCAGATACAAGCAAACGCTTTTTGCAAACTTGTAATCAGTTTGCCAATCGCCATAATCTTCGCGGACTACACGGTCTCTTGCAAGCAGGATGCCTGATGTATGTACGGACATGTTCATGCGTCAGATGTTCTCTTCCGAATATTTAATAATCGGAGTTATACCGTCAATATCTTCCGACAGACCTACGATCCGACTGTATTGTAATCTCCATTGTAACGCATTTGAAATCGTCAGATAACCGACTTTTGGCGGATTGTTGAGAATGTTTTTTGCCATATTCATCAATGTTACCTCATCAGAAGGAATCTTATGGTCTATAAGAAAAGCAAAAATATCATCGGCATTACCGTTATTGGCAATGATATTGAGAATTCCCGTCGTCGTTTGGTAGTCTGCCGTTCGGGATGATTCAATGAATGAACAAGAAACGAAATCAAGACACCCACTTTTGGCTTGGGCGTCATCAGTCTTTTTATAAACAAATACGATAAGATTATAACCTAATCCATATATTTTCTGTTTGCTGTCCTTAAATGGGCAACTGGACTGAGGCTGTTTTATTGAAGTAACTTTTATATCCGTATTTACGGAAGGTAAGTCAAGGCCATTGGCAGAACTTCCAACCGTCATTTCATACTGTTGCTCTAAATATTCTTGAAACAGATGTTCCACAAATGTCCCAACAGCCTTACCGTCGGTTACGCCGAAAAGTTCCGAACGGTAAAGACCGCTTTCTTTCTCACAGAATTTCTTTGCTGCTGATTGGAGCTCTTTTATATTTAATGCTTTCTTTTTCATTATCGTGCTTTTTAATTTGATACTAACAAATCTTTCACATTTACTTAAAATGTCGACAACCGCATATGGGACAGATACCGGCGGATGCACCTTGTTTATTGCGTATGGATTTATCGTATTGGGACTTTTACCTAACGGCGTGATAAATCTGTTTTGCTCATACTCTTGACTTCCTATGATTCCTTAATAAGAATCATTTGTACGTCTTGTTCCTGTCTGCAAAGATACACAGTTTGATTGTTTATTCGTCATAAAAATAAGATTATTTTTACAGTGATTCGTATCTCTGTTGTTTCATAAGTCGTACTAAATATGCGAATTTAGGATAAGAAATCAATTAAAATAGCATAAATAAACGTATGTCTGATTATTCCAAGATGAGATGTTGAAAGGTGAACATGCAACCCGACGGTTTGATGACACGGAACTGCATGACGCTCAACGTCTTGCCTATTTTGCGCCGACAAACGTAAAAATACGGTGCAACGGGGTGCTTTTCCGATTTTTTTTCAGTACTTTTGCACCGCATTGGGCCGAGCCGTCCCATTTGCCTTATTTAACAAAACGATTATGGAAGAAACAAAGAACTATAAGCGCACCACCGTCACCGCCGCCCTGCCTTACGCCAACGGCGGGGTGCACATAGGCCATTTGGCCGGAGTGTACGTGCCGGCGGACATCTACGTGCGCTACCTGAGACTGAAAGGACAAGACGTTAAGTTCATCTGCGGAAGCGACGAGCACGGCGTGCCCATCACCATACGCGCCAAGAAGGAGGGCATAACGCCCCAGCAGGTGGTTGACCGCTACCATGAGATGATAAAGAAGAGCTTCGCCGACTTCGGCATATCGTTCGACATTTACAGCCGCACGACGTCTGAAACCCACTCGCGCGTGGCCTCGGAGTTCTTCAAGAAACTCTACGACGAGGGCAAGTTGGTCGAAAAAACCTCCATGCAGTATTACGACGAGGAGGCCAAGCAGTTCCTCGCCGACCGCTACATCACCGGCGAGTGCCCCCACTGCCACAACCCGAAGGCCTACGGAGACCAGTGCGAGAAGTGCGGCTCAGACCTCGACCCGACCGAGCTTATCAACCCCGTGAGCGCCATCAGCGGCTCGAAGCCCGTGCTGAAGGAGACCAAGAACTGGTATCTGCCGCTCAACGAGTACCAAGACTGGCTTAAGCAATGGATACTCGAGGGCCACAAGGAGTGGCGGCCCAACGTCTACGGCCAGTGCAAGTCGTGGCTCGACATGGACCTGCAGCCCCGCGCCATGACGCGCGACTTAGACTGGGGAATACCCGTCCCCGTCGAAGGGGCCGAGGGAAAGGTGCTCTACGTGTGGTTCGACGCGCCGATAGGCTATATCTCAAACACGCAGGAACTGCTGCCCGAGGACTGGGAAAAGTGGTGGAAAGACCCCGAGACGCGCCTCGTCCACTTCATCGGCAAGGACAACATCGTGTTCCACTGCCTTATCTTCCCCTCAATGCTTAAGGCCCACGGAGGATACATCTTGCCCGACAACGTGCCGGCAAACGAGTTCCTCAACCTTGAGAACGACAAGATTTCGACCTCGCGCAACTGGGCCGTATGGCTGCACGAATACCTTGAGGAGATGCCCGGCAAGCAAGACGTGCTGCGCTACGTGCTCACGGCCAACGCCCCCGAGACTAAGGACAACAACTTTACCTGGCGTGATTTCCAAGAGCGTAACAACAGCGAGCTGGTGGGCATCTACGGCAACTTCGTAAACCGCGCCCTGCAGCTCACTAAGAAATACTTCGAAGGCTGCGTGCCCGCCTGCGGCGAACTGCAGGACATCGACCGCCAGGCCATAGCCGAGTTCCACGACGTTAAGGCCAACGTGGAGCGCCTGTTAGACAACTTTAAGTTCCGCGACGCCCTGAAGGAGGCCATGAACCTGGCGCGCATCGGCAACAAGTACATTGCCGACACGGAGCCGTGGAAGGTGGCAAAGACCGACATGGCGCGCGTGGAGACCATCATCAACATCTCGCTCCAGCTCGTAGCCAACTTAGCGATAGCCTTCGAGCCGTTCCTCCCCTTCAGCAGCGCAAGGCTCAGGAAGATGATAAACATCGGCTCGTTCGACTGGAACCAGCTCGGCTCCACCGACCTGCTTGCCGCCGGCCACCAATTGGCCGAGCCTGAACTGCTGTTCGAGAAGATCGAGGACGCCACCATACAATACCAGCTCGACAAGCTCGAGGCCACAAAGAAGGCCAACGCCGAGGCCGCCTACAAGGCTAAGGAGATAAAGCCCGTGATAGCCTTCGACGACTTCGAGAAGATCGACGTGCGCGTAGGGCTCATCAAGGCGTGCGAGAAAGTGAAGAAGGCCGACAAGCTCTTGAAGTTCACCATCGACGACGGCAGCGGCCAGGAGCGCACCATAGTTTCGGGCATAGCCAAGTATTACAAGCCCGAAGACCTCGTAGGCCGCCGCGTGTGCTTCGTCGCCAACCTCGCCCCGCGCAAGCTGAAGGGCATCGAGAGCCAAGGCATGATACTCTCGGCCGAAGACTTCGACGGCTCGCTGAGCGTCATCACCACCTCGGCCGACGTTAAGCCCGGCAGCCAGGTGTGCTGAAAAGATTTGTAAAGGAGTAAGGAGAGAAGGAGTAAGGGAGTAAGTAGATTTGTCTTGTTGGTATCAGTTGAAATAAACAAAGCAAACCTACTTACTCCCTTGCTCCTTCTCTCCTTACTCCTTTTATACTGGACTTTTATTCCATTCCTTCCATTCCGCCTTCTTCGCCGCCCATGTTGGCGCTGTTGTTCACCTTCTTCTTGGGCGCCTTTGCCTTCATGTTGCCGAAGCTGTAAGTGAGCGTCATGTTGAGCGTGCGGCCGCTGCGCCAGTTCTTTTGGTGGCGCGTGAATGTCTCCGAGCTGGTGTAAGTGTCGAACGAGCTCGTGTTGAACACGTCGCGGCAGTTGAGCGAGAGCGACAGCTTACGGTCGAGGAACGTCTTGCGCAGGCCGATGTTGGTCTGGAAGTTGCCTTTGCGGTAGCCCTGTGCTACGGTCTTGCGCGAGCGGTAGCGGGGCGAGATCTGCAGCGATATGTCCCACGGCAGCATCAGCGAGGCCTGCATGCGCACGTTCCAGGTGAAGTCGCTGTTGCCCTCTCCGCTTACGGTCTGTCCGTCAATGTCGTACGTGAAGCCGTTGAGCTTGTAGTAGTAGGCGTTGGCCGTGGTGGTGAGGTTGAGTATGCGGCCTATCTGGTTCTTCATTACCAGCTCGAGACCGGTGCTGAGGCTCTTGGCAACGTTCATGAAAGTCTGGTACATCATGCCGTCAGAGCTGCTTTGGTAGCTTATGCGTTCGATTACGTCGGTGGTCGGGCGGTAGTACGCGCTGAGGAGCAATGAGTGTGCGTCCCACGTCTTAAGGTAGTTGAGCGAGAACGAGTTGCTGTACTCCGGGGTAAGCTCGGGGTTACCGAAGGATACCATCGAGGCGTCCCTCGTGTTGCGGAAGCTGTTGAGCTGGCCTCCCCACGGGCGGCGCAGGCGGCGCGTGTAGTTGAGCTGCAGCTGCTGCGTCTCGGTCAGCTGGTAGGAGAGGAACACGCTGGGGAAGAGCTGGAAGAAGTCCTTCTTGAACGCCGGGTCGCGCTTCGAGGGGTCGTGCTCCTGCTCGTAGTCGTAGCTTTCCGAGTTGACGTGCCAGTATTCGCCGCGCAGTCCGGCCATTACGCCGAGCTTGCCGAACTTCATCGTGGCCGTGGCGTACAAGGCGTGCAGGTCCATGTTGTAGATGAAGCGGTTGTAGTATTCCTCGTCTTCCACCTGGTTGGTGCCTTCCCAGCTCGTCTCGTCGATGTAAGATTCCTGCGGAGAGTTCTCCCGGCGGAAGTTGCCCTGGTATCCGGCTTGCAGCATTATGTCGTCGGTGACGGGGTTTTCGTAGTCGAGCTTCACCTCCCACGACTTGTTGCGGTTGTACATCGGGCGGTATTGGTAGTCGTATTCCGTGGGCAGCGGCTCGTCGAAGTATTCGGTGCTGTCTTGGTAGATGTTGTCGGCGTCCATCTTCCAGTTGTGGTAGTCGACGGTGAAGTCAAGGTAGTGGCGGTCGGTGAAGTTGTGGCGGTAGTTGAACTCGCCGTAGAACATGCGCATGTCGTTACTGCCCGACGAGCGGCGCAGCATCACGTAGCTGTCCGTCGGGGCGCCTATCGTGCCGTAGTGGTAGGGCGTTACGCCGCCGTTGCGGTGGCTTCCTATCATCATCATGCCCGAGAGCGACAGGGCGTCCTTGTCGGTTGCGTTGTATGTAAGGCCGGCGCGGCCGAATAGGTTGTTGCCCATGCGGTCGTTCTCGGTGCGGTACGACTGGTACTGGTTTGTGTTGAGGTATTCCTGGTAGCTTTTCGAGCCGCCTTCGTTGGCGCGGTGGCGGTAGCCGATGTTTAGGTAGCCTTCCCACCTCTTTATGTTGAAGTTGATGTTGCCGCTGGCGTTGGCGCTTCCGCGCGTGCTTCCGCCGCCCTGCAGCGAGCCGTAGTATCCGGCGGTGCGGTCTTTCTTCAGCACTATGTTTATTATGCCGGCGCTGCCCTCGGCGCTGTACTTGGCCGACGGGTTGTCGATAACTTCAATCCTGTCGATGCTCTCGGCCGGCAGCTGCTGGAGTATCTCGGCGCGGTTGTCGCTGGTCAGTCCGCTGGCCTTTCCGTTTATCCACACCTCCACGCTGGTGTTTCCGCGCAGCGATATGTTGCCGTCGGTGTCCACTTCTACCGACGGTATGTTCTCCAGTACGTCGCTGGCGGCTCCGCCGGCGTTGCTTATGTCTTGCGTAACGTCGAACGACTTGCGGTCTACCTCGAGCCTCATGGCCGGGCGCTGTGCCGTCACCGTTACTTCCTGCAGCGTCTGGCTGTCTTCGGATATGTGTATGCGCTTGAAGTTGGTGTGGCGGTGTTCGGCCTCGAGCGTGAACTCCTTGTCAATCTCGGTGTACCCGATGTACGAGAACTTGGCCGTGTACGTGCCGTAGGGCAGTCCCGTGATGTGGAACAGGCCCTTCTCGTCCGATATTGCGCCTTTGATGAATTTCTGTGTCGCCTTGTCGTAAACGGCGATGTTGACGAAGGGCATCGAGCCGCCCGTGGCAGTGTCTACAATCTTTCCCCTGACGCTGCCCTGAGCGTGGCAGAGGGCTGCGCTTAGAACAAGCAGGCAAAAAAGTATAAGTTTCTTCATAACACTTAATCTGACTGATTGTGCTCCAAAAAGTTTAATTGTTTATATTATTTTTCACAAATTATTTGGTTTTACGGTTTAAACCGATTACCTTTGCACGCGAAATGGTCTCATAGTTCAATGGATAGAACAAGTCTCTCCTAAAGATTAGATCCGAGTTCGATTCTCGGTGAGACCACTTTCCACACTCCTTTCATCTCTGCGCGCGGGCTTCGGCTTGCGCGTTTTTTGTTGTTTGGCGCCCGTCCGTATAGTAAACGCTTGTTGTCGGCTAATGTTGCTTGCGTTTTTGTAAATCTTACTTCACTTTATCGTTTATTAACTTTGCCGCCTGTCGCAGCCCGTTTTCCGGCCTTCGGATTACTGATTATCGGGCTAATTGGGCTTATTAGGCGATGGGGCTTGTAATAACCTGATACCCAGTGAATTGCGAAAGGCGGCCTTTTGCGTCGCAAAAGACCGCCTTTTAGGCCGTGAAAGGTTACCTTTTACAGCGTGAAAGGCCGTCTTTCACGCTTCAAGCTCTACGTCGGCGTCCACTCCCTGCCATGCGTAATATGTGGCGTTGGCGTTGTTTGTGTCTATGGCGCCGTGGTGGCGGTGGCGCGGTTTCTTAGGTTTCTTGTGCTTCTTATGCTTCTTGTGGTGCGGCGGACGCGGCGGCCTGTCCCTGTGGATGACGCAAGAGCCGCACAGCAGGGCGAGGCAAAGGGCCGTTACGGCCGTCTTTAAAAATCCTGTTCGTTTCATGTTCGTAAGTGTTTTAGTCCGTACTTGTTTCTTGTAAGGCGTCGTAGCGTATGCTTCTCCGCTTTACTTATATGATTGCGGACGGGGCGGAAAGTCAAATCACGTCAACATTTTTTTAGAAATTTACCTTGCCCTTCCGCCGTCAAGTCATGCATACGAGTGCATTCCGCCCAAGAAATAGTTCACGCCGAAGTATGTCATCAGTATCGTGAGGAAGGCCAACGTCATGAACAGGTGGTAGCCCGCGGGGCGGCGCAGGAAGGGCAGCGAGCGGTCGTGCACGGCTACGGCGTAGACCATCAGCGTGATGAGGCCCCACGTCTCCTTGGCATCCCAACTCCAATACGTGCCCCACGACACGTTGGCCCATACGGCTCCGACAAACACGCCGGCGGCCAGCAGCGCGAGGGCGGGGTAGAGCATGAGGCGCGACAGCAGGGCCAACGACTCCTCTTGCTCGGCCAACCCGGGCGCGCCCTTGCCTCTTACGAGGCGCAGCAGCAGGGCCGTAAGGCCGACGGCGAACGTCAGCGACAGCAGGGCGAACGACATCATGATGACCGATACGTGGACGCTGAGCAGCGGCGACGACAGCACCGGCTTTACGTGGGTTATCTGTGGGTCCATGTAGTTGATGTGCGACACCAACAGGAAGAAGCCCGACATCAGCAGGCTGAACGGCACGGCGATGCGGAAACGGCGGCCGGCCGCGAGGCCGAGCAGCATCACGAACCAGGCCATTACGAGCATCGTCTCGTATCCGTTGGCCATAGGCACGCGGCCGCCGGCTATCCAGCGCAGGGCGAGGCATGCCGTAAGCGCCGCCGCAGAGAGGGCGGTCAGGGCCGTGCCGGCGGCGTGTGCGGCCTTAATGCAACGGGGGCTGTTAGTCCAATGGGCCTTATTGGCCTCATACGCCTTGTTAATGCCGTCGGCCTTAACCATCCTCCACACCGTAAAGGCCAGCAGGAGCAGCCCCGCGGCGAGGTTTACCATGAAGAGCACCGTGGCGAAGGGCACGGCGTTGTAAGCCCGCTCGGCCTTCGTCTGGGCCTCCGTGGGCAGCGACGTGCCGGCGTTTTGCCGCTGGTATTCGAGCATCTTGCCGAGTATCTTTTCTACGTTGCCGTACCGTCCGGCGAGCACTTCGCCGTAGATCAGCGAGAATACGTTTTGCATGTACTTGCGCCGTGGCCCGTCGACGATGCTGTCCGTAATGTCGTCGGTGGGCGCGTACCAGGTGGTCTTGCCGCCGGCCGTGTGGGGGAACACCTTGAGGGGCGTGCCGCGGCGCAGGTTCATGACCATCATCAGGCGGTCGTCTACGTCGGCCACTTGCTTGTGGAACTCGCCGCCTTGCCCCCGGTAATACTCCTCTACGTAGGGGCCGAGGATGTATCCGCCCATCGTTTGGTTGAAGAACGTGTTGACCGTGCACGTCCGGGGCAGCTGGAGACGGTCGCGCAGGGCGCCGTTTTTCAGCCTGAACACAGGCTCGTTACTCCATTCGTCGCCGAAGAATATGAAGCCCGTGAGCACCTGTTCGGCCGTGTAGTCCTTGTAGTGCGTGCTGCCGCAGAGCTTTTTGGTGAAGTCTGCGGCGAACGTCTGCAAGGGGCACACGCGGTTGTTGTATAATATGTACAGGCGGCCGAACTTGTCGGCCGTCTCCTTCGGCAGCACTTTGGCCGCCCCGGCTGCCACCGGCCATCCGGCAACGAGGGCCAGCGCGAGCGCCCCGCGCTTCAGCAGGGGGTGGCGCAGCAGGCGGCGGTAGGCGCCCTTGGGGTCGAAGAGCGACCATAGCAGGGCGGCGAACAGCAGCGCGTAGCCGGCGTAGGTCAGCGGTATGCCGTATGGGTCGCGGTTCACGGCGAGCGTGCTGCCCAGCATGTCGCGGTCGTAAGACGCCTGGTATAAGCGGATGGAGCCGTGCCGGTAGATGTTGTTCATCGACACTTCGGCCTGCGTCTCGCCGCCGTTGTCGATGACGGTGAAGCGCGACACGTAGTCGGCCTCTGCCGCCGTGCCGTCGTGGTAGCGCACGGCGAACGAGTCGAGCCTTAGCGCGAAGGGCAGCTTAAGCTCGCTTACGTTGCCGTGGCGGTCGGATACGGAGTAAGAGTCGACGGGCGCTCCGCAGCGCAGGTGCACCATGCCGCGCTCAGCCGTCAGCCGGGTGGCCAGCGCCCCGGCCAGTATCAGCACGAACGCCGCGTGCAGGGCGAGCGCCGAGGGCAGGTGCATGCGGCGCTTGGCGATGTAGGCCACGGCTGCCGCGGCGAGCAAGGCCCACAGCGACGTGAACCACCACGAGCCGTAGACGGCGGCGTGGGCGAAGTCGGTTCCACGGTATTTCTCCACGAAAGTGGCCGCGGCCATGCACGCCGTGACGAGTACGTAAAGCGTAAAAAGTATTTTTCTCAACATTCGCTAAATATCTTTCGTTTTCCGATATGCGGCCTTCCGCATTGCGAAAGGCCGTCTTTTGCACGCTAAAAGGTTACCTTTTAGGATGTAAAAGGTAACCTTTTGTAAAGTGTCTGATTATCAGTAATTTGCATATTTGGATGCCGGTGCCCGGTTAAATCGACTGGAGGAACTTCACAACGGCGTCGCGGTCTTCCTTGCTTAGGTTGTAGAACTTCTCAGCCGAGGCGTAGGCGTCGCTCTCCTTGCTGTACGCGTGCCACATTATGGCTTCGATCTCGTTGCGCGCGCGGCAGTCGTGCAGACGGTCTTGCGCGCCCGTGTTGACGAGCGACAGGCCGCGTCCCCAGAGCGGAGTGGTGCGGCACCACGAGTTGTGGATGTCGTTCTTCATGTAAAGGCGGTGCTGCACGAAGTCGGAGTAGGGGTAAATCTTCTGGTTGGGATACTTCGGCAGCGGCCGTCCCTCTATGCAGTCGGGTGTCCAGTAGTTGTCGTCGCCCGTGGTCCACGACGGCCTGTGGCACGTAGCGCAGCCCATCTGCATGAACAGTTCCTTGCCGCGCTGCACGTCGGGGTCGTTCAGGTTGCGAGCGCGCGGTATGGCCAGTCCGCGGTGCCACACCATGAAGGCGTAGAAGTTGTCGGTCGACATCTCGGCTTGGAAGTTGTGCCACGGGTTGTCGAACTGGTCGGTCGACGGGTCGAGCAGGTTCCTTACGGCGTCGGCTATGCCTGCGTCGGTGCCGTCGGCGTAGTAGGGCGACGACGGGTCTTTGCTTATCGCCTCGATTACTTGCTCGTTCCTTGCCATAGCCTCGGCCCACGCCGTGGTGGTGTAGAGCTTCGGGCGGTCGGGGCGCGACACGTTGGGGATGTTCCACATGGCGTTGGCTCCGGCGCCGTCTTGCAGCGTGGCTCGCGTCAGGGCGTATGTGTAGCGCTTAACGAGGCCGTCTACCTTCGTGCCGTCGGCCAGTTTGCCCGGCGAGGTGAACGTAGTGTAGTAGGCCGTCGGCGCCCAGTCGTTGGCCGCCTTGTCCCACATGGCCGGGTTGAGGTCGGCCCCGGCAGCCGCCTCGAGCGCATACTGCGCCTTCAGCGAGTCTTCGGGTATGGCGTCGATGAGGCCCGTTCCGATGATGCCTATCGTCGACTCAAGGCGCACCTCGATGTCGGTCGGCTGCGGATAGGTGTTGAACGCCGTCGTCGGGATGGTTATCTCGGGGTAAATCAGCTCGTAGCGTTCGCCGTCGGGGAACTGCGTCGCCGACAGTCCGCTCGGCATGGTGCCCTGCACGGTGTGCCAAGTCAGGTTGATTTGGTCCTCGTCGACAGGCGGCAGGAACGGCGACGCGGCTTGCGTCTGGGGCATGCCCGTCACTTCGCTGATGAACGGGCCGTCGTTGCTTCCCGGTGAGTCGGGGTGGTAGATTACCAACAGGTAGCCGTTGCCGAACGTGTTGGCACGGTAGCTGTCCTGGCGTTTGCCGTGGCCGTAGCCGGGGTGGCAGTCGATGCACGAGTTGCGCACGTAGGCCGGGCCGAGGCCGTTGAACGGCGGAGTGCCGGTGTTGTAGTTGCGCTCGAAGAACGTCTCGCCGAGGTTGAACTCGTCAATCAGCCCGAGGTTGTTCACCGCTTCGGTCTCGTCCTCGTAGCATCCGGCGGTTACGTTGTCGGTCGTGCCGAGCTTGCCGCCCGGATACCACTCGTCGGCTGAGAAGTTTCCAACGGCCTTCCCGATGAACTCTATGTCGCCGCGGTTCTCGTCGGGTGCCGGCGTGTCGATGTTGTCGTCGTCCGAACAGGCTGCGAACGGCATGCAAAGGCATGCCGAGAGCATGAATACGTGATAGCTTTTTGTCAGTTTCATAATGTTTTTTTTAAAATTAAACGTCAGTGGAGCCACGCTCGGAAAGACCCCGCCTTGCGGCGGAACCCTTGCAAGCGTGACTCCGGAATGTCGGTAATTCCGTAAGGTTAGTTGGCGGCTATCCACTGCGAAGCCTGCGTCAGGCTGCCGTCGAGCACCTGAATGGCGTCTATGGCCGTCTTAACGTAAGGCGCGGTGGGGTTCTCGCCGAACTCAACTCCCTCGGCGATGCAGCCGTCGAGTGCTGTTAGCGCGCCCTTGAGGTTGGTCTCAAGCTGGGCGGCGAGCGTCGGGTTGTATTTCTTCAGGTAGCCCATTATCGAGTTCTCCTTGGTCAGGTCGTTGCCTACGTTGCCGTAGAGCGAGTACTGTATGCTGAGGATGTTGTCCTTGAAGTCGTAGAACGAGCGATGGCTGTATGGCGACTCGATGTAGTTGGGGTCTGAACCGTTGTAGGCGTTGCCCATCTTTTGCGAGTAGACCTCGTTCGAGATGTTCTGGCATCCGCTGGTGAGTATCGTGCTGGCCACCTGGCGCCACGTAGTGTAAGTGCTGCCGGGCTGGCCTGCCAGGAGCATGTTCTCGCCGTAGGAGAGGTCGCCGCTGCCCACGGTGCACGGCAGTTCGCACTCGTCGATGACGCGGGTCTTCTGCGCTTCGGGCGCGTCTGGGTTCCACGAAACGTTCAGCTGGAAGCATCTGTCGCGCAAGTCGCCGGCCACGGCGGTGGCGTAAATCAGCTCCTCGCGGCCCGTGATGTGCGCTCCGTACTCTGATACGAGGTCGGGGTCGTCGCCCTGCAGCGTGGCCACCTGGCGGTTCTGGCCGTTGCGGAAGATGATGAACTCGATGCCGTGGAATCCTAACAGTTCCTGTCCGAGCTTGTTTGCGGCGTATGCTATGCCGTCGTCGCCGTTGTCCAACTGTGCTACTTTCTCGCTGTTCTTAAGCTCGGTTACGAGTCCGTCGAGGTCGAGCGGCCATGTGTCGATGTGCGGGTCGATGCCGAAGTCGGTCGCCGCGCCGTAGAGGAAGGCTTCGGTCTCCTCCCAGTAGCTGCGCGCCTCGAGGAATGTTGCGCATATTTCGTCGATCTCGCCTTGGGTTACGCTGGCCGGGTCGGCCTTGAATTTCTCCTTAACTTCGTTCAGTTGGTCGTACAGCCGCTCCGTGTACGTGGCCAGTCCGTCGTAAGTCGGGTAGACCACTTCGTTCACATAGTCGGTGGCGGCGTTCTTAAGGAACGTCTCTTTCTCGGTCAGTTGTCCCGTTGCGTCAGTGCCGTTGTCGTCGTTGTCGTCGCTGCAGGCGGTGAATCCCGTCGTCATCAGCGCGCCCATCATCAAGAATATGGGCAGTTTAAGATACTTTTTCATAAATGTTTGTTTTAACGTTATTGATGTGATTAGTATTGTCCTTATTTACAGGAAGAAGCCCTGGTAGGCGATGCCGATAGACACCGACGGCTCGTCGTTGTACTGCGACTTGAGGAACCGGTGCGAATACTCGGCCTTGACGGCTATCTGCGGTATCGGGTAATAGTTCACTCCGGCGGCCACGCGCTGGCGGTTGGTGAAGTTGTATTCGCGCTGGTTCTTCTTGTCGGGTATGTAAGAGTCGTAATACTCGTAGCGGCCGAAGACGTAGAACTTTTGCTCCTTGTTCCTTAGTTTTGAGAACTGCGAGAACACGTCGTATCCGGCCTCGACGCCGAGTGCCACGGCGTTCTTGCCTACGGGCAGCTTCTTGGCCGGGGCGTTGCTCGCCGTGGCGTTCAGCTTGGCCGTGCTTATGGCGGCGGCGTCGCCGAGGTAGCCGTAGTCGGCGTTGCCGCGTACTATCCAGTTGGCGCGGTTGAGGGTGAAGTCGAAGGCTCCCACGGCCACCACGCCTTTCACCTTGTCATATTGTTTGCCCTCGCCCTCCTTGTCGTTGGGGTAGGTGTTGTGCATCGAACGGCCGTAGTAGCCGCTGAGCCCGAAGCGCAGGCCGGGCACGGCGTAATAGTCCAAGCGGCCTGAAAAGCCGTACTTGTTGGCCACCTTGAACTCGAAGGGCGACCCGGCGCCGCCCTGTATCCAGTGGTCGCGGTCGAAGAGGAAGGCGTCGAGGCCGGCAACCATCTGCACCTCGTAGCGGAACTTGCCGGCGCGGCCCCAGAAGCTGACGCCCGTGTCGTGCCAGGTGCAGGGCAGGATGGTGCCCTCGCCCTCGGGGCGGTAGACCGTAAAGTAGTTCAAAGGCTCGTGGTAGGCGTTGGTTAGGCCGACGGGAACGACGAAATGGCCCACGCGGAGGTTGGCCCAAGGGGCGAACGACTTCTGAATCCAGAGCTGTTCAAGCTCTACTTCGCCGCCTTTCTCGGTCTCCTGTTCCCACTCGCCGGCCTCGTCGAACTCCTGTTCCACGGCTCCGCCGGCGCCTCCGTGCTCAAACTCTATCTCGCTCGACATCGACCATCCCTTGCCGAAGTCGTAGCTGAGGTAAATCACTGCGTGGGGGATGTCGAAGCGTCCGTGCCCCGGGTCGTCCTTATGCTGCGACGGGTTTGAGTAGCGATACACGTTGTCGCTGAAGAAGTTGCGCGTCAGCGCGATGTCGGCGTATCCGCCGATGCTGAGGCGGTTGCCCTTGGCATGCTGGTAAACGCTGTCGGCTGCCGACGTTTGCGCATGCGCGGTGACCGCCGTAAGGCAGACGCCTGCGGCGCAAATCGATAATGCTCTTGCTATTCTGTTCATACCTTTTATTATAAGTTGGTTAATGTCCTGTTGTTCAGCTGCAAAGGTACTATAATCGCCGATTGTTAGCAATACTTAAAAATCGGTAAAAACATCCATTCCCCTGAGCTTTCGGCAGTAATAAGAAATGGGGATGCCGTCGGCGCGCGGGGGCGTTGGCGACGGCCGGAAAGCGGATTACGGCGGCCTTTTCCCGATGAAAACGCCGTCGGCCGGGCACGACTGCCGCCGCCGCATACTCACATGTAGGTATCGTGCCGGTTACTTACATGTAGGTAAGCGCGCGAGAGGGCATGGCTTTTGCTGTCGGGTGGGAAGCCGCGCCGTCTATCCGCATGATTTTTAAGGACTTGCAAAAGGCCGTCTTTTGGCTTGCAAAAGGTAACCTTTTACGGCCTGAAAGACGGCCTTTTAGAGGCTAAAAGGTAACCTTTTGCAATGAGCGTGCAGAATAATTGCATTTTTTTATACAAATAACGCATGCGTTTGCGCTTTTTTCCGTAATTTCGCAACGGGAAAAACAAATATATTCACAATGCTTACATCTGAAGAAAAAAAAGCGATAATAGCGCTTATACGCAGGCAAGTAGTGCCTGCGATAGGCTGCACCGAGCCGATAGCCGTAGCCCTGTGCGTGGCCAAGGCGAGGGAGATTTTGGGCTGCCTGCCCGAAAGCATCAGGGTAGACCTGAGTGCCAACATACTTAAGAACGCTATGGGCGTGGGCATTCCCGGCACGGGCATGACCGGCCTGCCCATAGCCATAGCCCTCGGGGCGCTCATCGGCCGGGCCGAGCTGGGCCTCGAAGTGCTGCAAGACTGCAACCGCGCCGCCGTGGAAGAAGGCAAGAAATACATAGCCGGGGGGCGCATAAGTATCAAGCTAAAGGAAGACGCGCCCGACAAACTATACATCGCCGTGACGTGCGCCGCAGGCGGCCACGAGGCAGAGGCGCGCATAGCCACGGAGCACACAAACTTCGTCTATCTGCGCAAGGACGGCGAAGTGGCGCTCGACAAACCCGTGGAGACAGTGGAGACGGCCCACGAGGAGGACGTGGAGCTGACGCTCAGGAAGGTGTACGACTTCGCAGTGGAGACAGACGTAGACGACCTTCGCTTCATACTCGAGGCAAAGAAGATGAACGAGGCCGCCGCAGCCGACGGCCTGCGCGAGAACTTCGGCCACCAGCTCGGCAAGACCCTGTGCAGCCCCTTGGGGCGCGGCATCATGGGCGAAGGCATCTTCTCAAAAGTACTCTCGGCCACGAGCTGCGCCTGCGACGCCCGCATGGCCGGCGCGATGATACCCGTAATGAGCAACTCGGGCAGCGGCAACCAGGGCATCTGCGCCACGATGCCCGTCGTAGTGTTCGCCGAGGAGAACCACAACACCGAGGAGGAAACCATCCGCGCGCTCATCATAAGCAACCTTACGGCCATCTACATCAAGCAACACTTAGGCACGCTCTCCGCCCTCTGCGGCTGCGTGGTGGCCAGCACGGGCAGCAGCTGCGGCATAACCTACCTCATGGGCGGCAACTACGACCAGATGTCGTTCGCCGTGAAGAACATGATAGCCAACCTTACGGGCATGATATGCGACGGCGCGAAGCCCAGCTGCGCCCTCAAGCTGACGTCGGGCGTCAGCACGGCCGTGCTCAGCGCCATGCTCGCCATACAGAACAAGCACGTAACTTCGGTGGAAGGCATCATCGACGACGACGTAGACCAGAGCATACGCAACCTAACCGAGATAGGCCGACGCGGCATGGACGAGACCGACAAGTTCGTGCTCGACATAATGACACACAAGAAAGGAAAGTGAGAAAGTGAAAGGGTGAGAAGGTGAGACATGGCAGACGAGGCGTATATGTCTCATTAGTCTCATTAGTCCCATCTTATTTCCAAAGCAACAACAAACAACAACAACGATATGAAACAACTAAAGGCTACATTCATTACGCTGCTGCTCACCGTGTTCGCGGTGACCGCGGCCGCACAGATGCAAGACCCCGTGCATTTCAGCGTGAGCCAAAAGAAGGTGTCACCGACTGAAATCGAAGTTCTCTTCACGGCCAAGATCGACGCCGGATGGCACGTCTACTCTACCGGAATGCCGTCAGACGGCCCCACTTCGGCCACCATCCACACCGACGTGGCACAGGGAGTGACGCCCGTAGGCGGACTGAAACACCGCGGAAAGGAAATCAGCCAGTACGACAACATGTTCGGCATGAACCTGCGCTACTTCGAGAACAACGTGACGTTCGTGCAGAAATACAAGATCACGGGCAAGACCTACCATGTAAAAGGATACTTAGAGTACGGCGCGTGCAACGACGAAATGTGCATGCCGCCCACCTCGGTAGAGTTCGACTACAAGGGCGAGGGCCCGGCCGACGCGCCTGAAGCCGCCGAGGAAGAGAATGAGGAAAAGGCCGACACCGCAGCAACGGCAGACACGGCAACAGCCGACTCGGCGGCAGTAGCAGCCGCCGAGGTGGGCGACACCACCGGACTGTGGACGCCCGTGATCGACGAGCTGCAGGCCATGAACGGCGACCAGGACACCGGCGAGCAGTCGATGATCTACATATTCCTGATGGGTCTCGTCGGCGGACTCCTCGCAGTGTTCACTCCCTGCGTGTGGCCTATCATCCCGATGACCGTCAGCTTCTTCCTGAAACGCTCCAAGGACAAGAAGAAAGGCATACGCGACGCCATAACATACGGCGCCTCAATCGTGGTGATCTACCTCGTTTTGGGCCTCGCCATAACGCTCATCTTCGGCGCGAGCGCGCTCAACGCGCTGTCGACCAACGCCGTGTTCAACATCTTCTTCTGCCTGCTCCTGGTGGTGTTCGCCCTTTCCTTCTTCGGCTGGTTCGAGCTTACGCTGCCCTCTTCGTGGACAAACAAGGTTGACAACAAGGCATCTTCGACGAGCGGACTGCTCAGCATATTCCTCATGGCGTTCACGCTTACGCTCGTGTCGTTCTCGTGCACCGGCCCTATCATCGGCTTCCTGCTCGTCGAGGTCAGCACTTCGGGCAACATCGTAGGCCCCGCCGTCGGCATGCTCGGCTTCGCCATAGCCCTCGCCCTGCCGTTCACGCTCTTCGCCCTGTTCCCCACATGGCTCAAGCAAGCGCCTAAGTCGGGCGGCTGGATGAACACTATCAAGATCGTGCTCGGCTTCATCGAGCTGGCCTTCGCGCTGAAGTTCTTCTCGGTTGCCGACCTCGCATACGGCTGGGGACTGCTCGACCGCGAAGTGTTCCTCGCCCTCTGGATCGTAATATTCGGCATGCTCGGCCTCTACCTCATAGGCAAGCTCAAGTTCAAGAGCGACGGCGACTCCACCGAAGCCATGCCCGTGCCCTGCATAATGCTCGGATTGATCTCGTTAGCGTTCTCAATTTACATGGTGCCCGGACTCTGGGGCGCTCCCTGCAAGGCCGTAAGCGCCTTCGCTCCGCCTATGAACACGCAAGACTTCAACCTTTATGACAACGAGGTTCACCCGCGCTTCACAAACTACGAGCAGGCAATGGCAGCGGCCGCAGCCGAAGGAAAACCCGTCATGATCGACTTTACCGGCTTCGGATGCGTGAACTGCCGTAAGATGGAAGCCGCCGTATGGACCGACCCGCAGGTGGCCGACAAGCTCAACAACGACTTCGTATTGGTATCACTCTACGTTGACGACAAGACACCGCTCGACAAGCCCATAGAGGTAATGGAGAACGGAAAGAAGCGCACGCTGCGCACCATCGGCGACAAGTGGAGCTACCTGCAGCGCAACAAGTTCGGCGCAAATGCGCAGCCGTTCTACGTCATCATCGACAGCAACGGAAAGCCGCTGGCCGGCTCTTACAGCTATGACGAGAACATAAGCAAGTACACCGAGTTCCTCGACAAGGGTCTGAAGAACTATAAAAAGTAAGTGTTAAAATGTTAGTATTATTGATTTAAATCAATAAATCATAACTTTTTCGTAAAAATATCGCACAAAGTTAAACACGTTGCAGGGAAACTTATTATCTTTGCAGCGTGTTTTTCATAGTATTAGATTTAAGGTTAACAATGGAATGAGGGACTCAGCGGAGTCCCATTTTTGTTTTTATACCCCTCGTATTCTTGTTTTTCCCGAAACGGATTCTTATTCTTTCAGTATTGTTTGTTTCATACCGACAATGTAAAAGGTTGCCTTTCGCATTGTAAAAGGCGGCATATTGCATTGTAAAAGGCCGTCTTTCGCATTGTAAAAGGCTACCTTTTGCAACGTACTGCGGTTTATGATGTTACGTTAAACTTAGTGTATTGGAAATCAAGGCTTTACGTCGCAGCGTTGAAATTCGCCCCCGATGTTTCTTACGTAACTGATAAGTTTGCTGAAAACGGGGTTGGCCGACAGCACTTCGGCGTTGCCCGTCATTATCATTTGGCGGCGCGCGCGCGTTAGGGCTACGTTCAGTTTGCGGTCTATCGTGCGTCCGTCCTCGTCGAAACAGCTGCCGGCGAGGAACTCGAGCTGCCACTCGTTCTGCACGGTGAACGAGTAGATTATCACGTCGCGCTGGCTGCCCTGGTAGCGTTCCACCGTGTCTATCGACACGGCTTCAAGCTCGGGCATGCCGAAACGCTCTATTTCCTTGCGTATTACGGCTATCTGGTTGCGGTAAGGCACTATAACCCCGATGCTCTTTTCGGGCGTAAACGCGTCGCCGAGCATCAGTCTAACGCGCCTCATTACTTCCGCCACGGCGGCCGCCTCGTCGGTGTTCACCTTGTCGGACACGTCGGGGCGGCGGCACGGCCGCGATGGGATGAATATCATGCGGTGGGTGCGCAGCATCGTGTCGAGGCCGTCGTCGAGGCCGATGTCGGCGTATTCGAGCGACGTCTCGCGCTGGTGGGCGAGCGGAACGGGACTGAGCCGCTCCTCGCGGTAGAACTCGCGGCAGGGGAAGTCGGCCACTTCGGGGTGCATGCGGCCGTGGCGGCGCAGCGTGCCGACGAACTCGGTGCGCCCGGCGGCGCGCTCGGTGCGCAGCAGACGCTCGAAAAGCGAGTTGCGGCAGTTGTCTAAATGAATGGCGCGCAGCAGCGGCGAGCTTACAGCCGACTCCTCCTCGCTTTGCTGTACCACGGCCGGCAGCTGCTTGTGGTCGCCCGTAAGGATGAACTTTCCTATGCGGTACGCCTCGCTCCCACGGCCGTCGGGGCGGTGGGCGGCGAGCAGTCCTACGATGTTGGGCTCGAGTATCTGCGACGCCTCGTCGACTACGGCGAGCGTAAAGCCCTTCACGTCGAATACGAACGGGCGCGACATTATCATCGACGTAGTGCCCGTTATTACGCGCGCCGAGGCTATCCTTGCCTTCATGGCGTCGAGCCGGGGGCACGCCTTTACCGCTTCGCCGAGCAGGTGGGGCTTCGTGTGCGGGTCGGCGCTGTACTCGTTGCCGATGCGCAGGTAGTCGATGCCGGCCGAGTCGAGTATTGCGCACAGCTCGTCGACGGCCCTGTTGGTGTACGCCATGAGCAATATCGACGCTCCGTCGGCCGTCAGCTCTTCCTCGACGATGAACCTTATGGCCATCGAGGTCTTGCCCGTGCCCGGCGGACCAACCAACATGTAGTAGTCTTCGGCCTGCTTGGCGCGCAGCACGATGTCGTCGTAAGCCTCGTTGTACGCCCGTGTCAGCCTGGCTTCGGGGTTGCTGCGCGGAGCACGTTGGCCGAGTATCAGGCCGCGGCGGTCGTCCGGCGCGGTTATTAATTCGTACAGGCTACGCGCCGCCCCGCCTGCGGCGGCGTCGCCTCCGGCGTGCTCTACGGCGTAAAGGTCGGCCGAACCGGGTGCGTGAACCTTGAATATCCCGGGGTTTTTCTGCCCGTTCACTAATGCAACTGTTATCTCGTCGGTGCGTATCCCCGTGATGCTACCCTTGTAAAGCAGGCTCCGCCTTACGTCGGGTTCTTCACCGTCGCGGTACCGGTAGAGGTAAACCATGTCGCCGCGGCGGAAGTTCGGCAGGAAGCCTTCGCCCTGTCCGGGCACGGCCAGCGTTATAATGTCGGGCGTTCCGCCCTCGGCCGAGCACTCTTTGGCCTTAACCGTCAGTCCCAAATATATGTTTCCGGTCTCTATCTTCTCCGTAAGCGGCATGTTCCAAAGGTCGGCCGTGCATCGGCTTACGCCCTCCTGCGAGCCCACCTTGCCCAACAGCTGCTCG
Organism: uncultured Prevotella sp.; assembly: GCA_944319795.1. GTDB lineage: Bacteria > Bacteroidota > Bacteroidia > Bacteroidales > Bacteroidaceae > Prevotella. Next base: position 59,041 of record CALUFA010000015.1, read on the forward strand.
CGGTAGGCGAAGGTCATCATCCTGCATAGGTACTCGCGCTCCAACGGCGGCAGGCATGCGAGCGGCCCGGTTACGGCCTCTATCTTAGGCAGCAGCCACCTATTATAATATTCAGAGTCGAGTCCTGCCGTGTTGACGGTGGCCGGAGTGAGCAGCGGCAGTATCCGTTGGAAGCCTTCCCGGGCTATTACATAGTCGGCGGCGACGATTTGGTTGCGCAGTTTTATGGCCTCGCGGAACAGCTTGCGGTAGAAAGCTACGGCCATCAGGCCGTGTTCAGGGGGGTATTTTGAGTAAAGCAGGCGTATGTCCGTCTTGTCGTAACCGAGGTTGAAGTTGTATCTCAGCACGCCGTAATACAGCAGCAGCTGCACGTAGTGGGGCTCGAGCTGGCGGCTGCCGTGTGTTCCGGCGCGCCCGGTCTCTATGTATCGGTTCTTGCCCGACTTCTGTTCGACGAGCAGGCTGAAGTCGGTCGTCATCATGTCGACGCGCCCTTGCAGGCCGAGGCGCTCGCAGATGAACGACGGTTCGAGCACGGCGCGGCTCCGGTCGTACTCGCCGAACATCACTTCTGCGGCTTTCCTTATGTTGTCGGCCTGCGCCTTGATTTCCATTTTGAACCTGTCGGCGTCGAAATCCGGGCACGAGCAGTATTCAAGGGCCTTGTCGGCGAAGTTCGAGCGGATAGCGCCGGCCAAGCTGAAGGCGCCGCCTTCGTTGACAACTCCGTCGAGCAAGGTGCCTGCGAGGTTGCCAAGCAGTATGGCCCGGCTGTTCGCGCGCCGGCCCATCCGGTCGATAGTGTATGACAGGGGGTGGTGGCCGTAGTCCTTGAAGCAGGCGGCTATCGAACTGATGTCTATCAGGTAGTCGGGCTCTACGACTACGAGTCCGGGCACGACTACGTCCTCCACGCCCTCGGGCAGGTCCGTCTTGCAGTCTTTTACCCCGTCAATCTTGCAGTCGAGCAGGTTTAGCTGCATGCCCTCGTGCAGCATCTTGCGCACGTAGGCGAAGTCTTCTCCGTCAACGTCGACGGCCAGCAGCCGCCCTTGCAGCCCCTTTTCGGCCGACACGTAGACGTAACGCCCGTCCCATTGCCTTACGATGCAGCGCACGTAGCGCACGTCGAGGCCCTCGGCTTGGCCGTGGGGGCGGTCGTTGGCAGGCAGCAGCCGTAGCAGCGCGCCGGGCACGCCGTCGCCCGTAACGGCCGAGACGAAGCGGCTGAGGGCGCGCATGTCGTACATGAAGTCTTCCCGGCCGGCCTCCTCCGTGCCGTTGGTGCGGCGGCGCATGGCCTGTATCTGCACCCTGTCGGCCAGCCTTACGTGGCGCTTGCGGCAAAGGTAGTCGACCTGAGAGAACAGGTTGCCGTATGCCTGGCCCGTGCCGCGCAGCCCCTCGTGGCACGCAAGTACGAGCGTCTCGTGCGCCATCTTGTTGAGCGTGTCGGGCTTAACCGAACCGTAAAGGCCGATTATTTCAATGATACGGGCATATAGGTAGTTCATAAATCACCTTTTTTTAATGCATAATTCATAATGCATAATGCATAATTGGGCTGCGCATTAATGCATAATTCATAATTCATAATGCATAATTGGGCTGCGCATTAATGCATAATTCATAATTCATAATGCATAATTGGGCTGCGCATTAATGCAT
>CALUFA010000016.1 GCA_944319795.1 uncultured Prevotella sp.
TTCTACGAGACTTACCTGCAAGACGCCGTCGACGCCAGCCGCATACTCGGCATTACGCTGACGCGCCGCAGCAACGGGGGGCAGAGCGGGGGGGCGCCCACGGAAATGGCCGGATTCCCCTACCACGCGCTCGACACCTACCTGCCCAAGCTGGTAAGGGCGGGCCGCCGCGTGGCCATCTGCGACCAGCTGGAAGACCCGAAGCTGACCAAGAAGCTCGTTAAGCGCGGCATAACCGAATTAGTTACGCCCGGAGTGGCCATGACCGACAACGTGCTGAACTACAAGGAGAACAACTTCCTCGCCGCAGTCAACTTCGGCCGGGCCGCATGCGGAGTGGCCTTCTTGGACATTTCCACGGGCGAGTTCCTCACCGGCGAAGGCTCTTACGACTACGTAGAGAAGCTCTTGGTGAACTTCTCGCCCAAGGAGGTGCTCTATGAAAGGGGTAGGAGGGAGCAGTTCGAACGCCTCTTCGGCAACAAATACTTCACCTTCGAGCTTGACGACTGGGTGTTCACCGAGCAGACCGCCGAGCAGAAGCTGCTCAGGCACTTCGGCGTGAAGTCGCTCAAGGGCTTCGGCGTAGACCACCTGCACAGCGGCATCACGGCCTCGGGCGCAGTGCTCGAGTACCTCGGGATGACCCAGCACACGCACATAGGCCACATCACTTCGCTGGCGCGCATCGACGAGGAGCGCTACGTGCGCCTCGACCGCTTCACCATACGCTCGCTCGAGCTGCTAAGGCCCATGCAGGACGACGGCGCCGCGCTGCTTGACGTGCTCGACAAGACCGTCACGCCGATGGGCGCGCGCCTGATGAAGCGCTGGATAGTGTTCCCCCTGCGCGACGCCAAGGCCGTAAACAACCGCCTGGACGTAGTTGAGAGCTTCTTCCGCGAGCCGGAGTTGCGCACGGTGGTCGACGACCGCTTCCGCCGCGTGGGCGACTTAGAGCGCATAATATCAAAGGTGGCCGCGAGCCGCGTGTCGCCGCGCGAGGTGGTGCAGCTGCGCACCGCCCTCGAGGCCCTCGGCCCGGTAAAGGCCGCATGCCTCGGCTCTGGCAACGACGAGCTGCGCCGCATCGGCGAGAACATAAGCCTATGCGACAGCCTGCGCGACCGCATCGGCCGCGAGGTGCGCGAGGATCCGCCCCAGCTCGTAAGCAAGGGCGGAGTGATAAGGGACGGCGTCAGCGCCGAGCTCGACGAGCTGAGGCAGATCTCGTCAGGCGGCAAGGAGTACCTGCTCAAGATACAGGAGCGCGAGACAGAGGCCACGGGCATAACGTCGCTCAAGATAGGTTACAACAACGTGTTCGGCTACTATCTCGAAGTGCGCAACACGTTCAAGGACAAGGTGCCCCAAGACTGGGTGCGCAAGCAGACGCTGGCACAGGCCGAGCGCTACATAACGCAGGAACTCAAGGAGTACGAGGAGAAGATACTCGGAGCCGAGGACAAGATACTCGCCCTCGAGACGCGCCTCTTCAACGAGCTTGTGCTCGCCATGCAGGAGTACATCCCGGCAATACAGGCCGACGCCGCGCTCGTAGCCAAGATCGACTGCCTGCTCTCGTTCGCCAAGGCCGCCGGGGAGCACCGTTACGTGCGCCCCGTGATAGAGCCCGACGAGACGGTGCTCGACATAAGGCAGGGCCGCCACCCCGTGATAGAGACCCAGCTGCCCGTAGGCGAGACGTACGTGCCCAACGACGTCTACCTTGACGACCGCCGCCAGCAGATAATGATAATCACCGGACCAAACATGGCCGGCAAGTCGGCCCTGCTGCGCCAGACGGCCCTCATAACGCTCATGGCACAGACGGGATGCTTCGTGCCGGCGGAGAGCGCGAGGGTGGGCTTGGTCGACAAGATTTTCACGCGCGTCGGCGCGTCAGACAACATCTCGTTGGGCGAGTCGACGTTCATGGTCGAGATGACCGAGGCCGCCAACATCCTCAACAACGTCACGCCGCGCTCGCTCGTGCTCTTCGACGAGCTCGGCCGCGGCACGTCGACCTACGACGGTATAAGCATAGCCTGGGCCATCGTGGAATACCTGCACGAGCACCCCAAGGCCGCCGCGCGCACGCTCTTCGCCACGCACTACCACGAGCTCAACGAGATGGAGAAGAACTTCAAGCGCATAAAGAACTACAACGTCAGCGTGCGCGAGGTGGACAACAAGGTCATCTTCCTGCGCAAGCTCGAGCGCGGCGGCTCGGAGCACTCGTTCGGCATCCACGTAGCCCGCATAGCCGGCATGCCCAAGAGCATAGTGCGCCGCGCCGAAGCCATACTGAAGCAGCTCGAGGCCGACAACGCCCAAGTGGGCGCGGCGGGCAAGCCGTCGGCCGAGAAGATAAACAGCAGCCGCGACGGCATGCAGCTCAGCTTCTTCCAGTTAGACGACCCCGTGCTCTGCCAGGTGCGCGACGAGATACTCGGGCTCGACATCAACAACCTTACGCCCGTCGAGGCGCTCAACAAGCTCAACGAGATAAAGAAGATAGTAACGGGACGGGAGTGAAGAGTTAAGAATTAAATGTTATGCTGTATAGAAAACTAAAGTCAAGCGACATACCGCAGATAACCGAACTGTACAACTGGTACATCGTGAACGGCGTGGAGAGCTTCGAGACCGAGCCCCTGACCGGGGAGCAGATGCGCCGCCGCGCCGAAGCCATAGCCGCCGAATATCCTTATTACGTGGCCGAGGACGAAGGGGGCAGGGTAGCGGGCTACTGCTACGCCCACCCGTGGAAGGAGCGCGCCGCCTACTCGCACACCCTCGAGACTACGATCTACCTCGACCCTGCCTTCAAGCGCTCGGGCACGGGCACGGCCCTGATGCGCCTGCTCATTGCCGACTGCCGCCGCCTCGGCTGCAAGGCCCTCATAGCCTGCATCACGGGCGACAACGCGGCGAGCATAGCCTTCCACCGCAAGCTCGGCTTCGAGCAAGCCTCGCTCTTCCGCAGCGTAGGCTACAAGCACGGACGCTGGCTCGACGTGGTTGACATGGAAATGATGCTTTGAAAGGGTGAAAAGGTGAAAAGGTGAAAAGGTGAAAAGGTGAAAGGGTGAGAATCTCATAACAAATAAGGATTTAGTTTTCACCTTTTCACCTTTTCACCTTTTCACCTTTTCACCTCTCCTCCCAACTTCCTTATCAGCTTGGGGCATGTCATGCATACTATGCCGAGGGCGATGAATGGCAGGCTGAGCAGCTGGCCCATGTTGAGCGTCATGGATGCCTCGAAGGCTTCCTGTATGTCCTTGGTGAACTCGATGAAGAACCGGGCGGTGAATATCAGCGTGATGCAGAGGCCGAAGAAGAAGCCCGTGCCCACGCGCTCGGGGCGGCGCTTGTACAGGTGCCAGCCGATGAAGAAGAACGCGGCGTAGGCTATGGCTTCGTAGAGCTGGCCGGGGTGGCGCGGAAGCATGTCGACCCTCTCGAAGATGAAAGCCCAGGGCACGTCGGTAGGCTTGCCTATTATCTCAGAGTTCATCAGGTTGCCTATGCGTATGAGGCAGGCCGTCGAGGGCGTGGCTATGGCCACGTTGTCCAATACGCGCCAGAGGTTCACCTTAGTGTGGCGCACGTAGAGCCAAAGGGCTATTATCAGTCCGATGGTGCCGCCGTGGCTGGCTAATCCCTCGTAGCCCGTGAACCGCCACGAGCCGTCGGCCGTGAAGCGTATGGGCAGGAACATCTCTACGGCGTGGCGCCACGAGGACAGGAAGTAGTCGGGCTCGTAGAACAGGCAGTGGCCCAAGCGCGAGCCTATCAGTATGCCAATGAAGCAGTAGATGAACAGCGGGTCGAACAGTTCGGGCCGTATGCCCTGCTGCCGGTAGAGCTTCCTTACTATGAGGTAGGCGGCCAAAAGGCCGAACAGCCAGCACAGCGAGTACCAGCGGAACGTGAATCCGCCTATGCCGAACGCCACGAGGTCGGGGTTCCAGTGGATGTATAGTAATTCAAGATTCATAATTCACCTTTTTTAATGCATAATTCATAATGCATAATTCATAATTTTTAATGCATAATGCACAATGCATAATGCATAATCGGGCTGCGCGCTTTTAAATTCATAATTCATATTCACAATTAGGTTGGCCGGCTTTGATGAACGGGTCGCATCCAACCCAATTATGCATTCTGCATTAAAAAATTATGCATTGTGCATTGTGCATTCTGCATTAAAAAATTATGCATTGTGCATTATGCATTCTGCATTAAAAAATTATGCATTGTGCATTATGAATTATGCATTAAAAAATTACACGTTAAACCTGAAGTGCATTATGTCGCCGTCCTGCACGACGTAGTCCTTGCCCTCGATGCCGAGCTTGCCGGCCTCGCGCACGGCGGCCTCAGAGCCGTATTTTATGTAGTCGTCGTACTTTATCACCTCGGCGCGTATGAAGCCCTTCTCGAAGTCGGTGTGTATCACGCCGGCGCACTGCGGGGCCTTCCAGCCCTTCTTGTACGTCCACGCCTTCACCTCCATCTCGCCGGCCGTGATGAACGTCTCGAGGTTCAGCAGCGCGTATGCCTTCTTGATAAGGCGGTTCACGCCGCTCTCCTCCAAGCCTAATTCGTCGAGGAACATCTTCTTGTCCTCGTAGCTCTCGAACCCGGCTATGTCCTCCTCGGTCTTGGCGGCTATCACCATTGCCTCGGCGCCCTCCTCGCGCGCTATCTCCTCTATGCGGCGGCTGTAGCCGTTGCCCGTCTTGGCCGAAGCCTCGTCGACGTTGCACACGTAGAGCACGGGCTTGGCCGTCAGCAGGAACAGGTTGCGCGCCGCCTCCTGCTCCTCCTTGCTCTCGAAGCTGACTACGCGCGCGTTACGGCCCTGCTCCAGCACTTCCTTGTAAGCCTCGAGCACGCCGACCTCCACCTTGGCCTCCTTGTTGCCGGCCGCGGCCACCTTCTGCTGCTTGGCCAGCCGGCCCTCGATTGTCTCGAGGTCCTTCAGCTGCAGCTCGGTGTCGATTATCTCCTTGTCGCGCACGGGGTCTATCGAGCCGTCAACGTGCGTTATGTTGTCGTCGTCGAAGCAGCGCAGTACGTGTATTATCGCGTCGGTCTCGCGTATGTTGCCGAGGAACTTGTTGCCCAGTCCCTCGCCCTTCGAGGCGCCCTTCACTAATCCGGCGATGTCCACTATCTCGCACGTTGCCGGCACGATGCGCCCCGGGTGAACTATCTCGGCCAGGCGCGTCAGCCGCTCGTCGGGCACGGTTATCATGCCCACGTTGGGCTCGATGGTGCAGAAAGGGAAGTTGGCCGCCTGCGCCTTGGCGCTCGACAGGCAGTTGAAAAGCGTGGACTTGCCCACGTTGGGCAACCCCACAATACCACATTTTAATGACATGTCTTATTCTTGTATAAACGTTTATATTCCTTGTTCAAGGTGCAAAGGTAATGCAAGTTGCGAGAAAAGCAAAATAAAAGCGTGTGAAACAAGACTTTTTATTTTGCTTTTCCGGGACGTTTCCCAATGTGCTGCCGGCCTTATTTCGAGATTGTCGGAAGCTGGTTTTGTATGGTTTTATTGCTAATGAATGCGAGATGCCTGTCTTGTAGGTCGGGATTGGCATTTTTGAAGAAGCCGTGGGCGGTTTTGTGCTTTTCAAGCCTTATCCGTGCGAGTTCGCAGTACTCCTCGCTTATGTCGATTCCGATATAGTTTCTTTTAAGTTCGTATGCGGCCACGCACGTAGTGCCTGAGCCGCACATCGGGTCGAGCACTACGTCGCCTTCGTTTGTCCATGAGTATATATGGTCGTAAGCTAATTGGAACGGGAATGGGGCCGGATGGCCTTTGGCTTCTTGGTCAACGGCTTTTTTGCCGACGACGTATTCCCAGACGTTTCCCTTCTGTTTCTTGTCCTTTACGGGATTGGCGAGTTTCCCGCGTGTCTGTTCTCCTTTCGAGTAGTTCTTATAAGTCGTCCCCTTCAACTCAAGCCCTGCATGTTCGCATGGGACCATTATCGGGTTGTGTGTCTTTACCGTTCCTTTCGCGAAAACGAACATGTATTCAAAGACGTTGGTGTAACGCTTCCTGTAAATTTGGGGGACGGGATTCGTTTTCCGGAAAATCATCGTATCGTGCAGTTTGAATCCGCATTCGACGAATTTCAGGGCCTGTTTGAACGACGTGCAGGTTTCCGAACCGTTGATTGTGGCGTCGGAGACGATCCAAACAACTATTCCTCCCGGTTTCGTGACGTTGTAAAGCAGCTTGGCGATTTCGTCGAACTGGAATGAATATCCTTTGTAGACGCGCAGGTTGTCATAAGGCGGTGAGGTTACGGTCAGGTCTATGGAGTTTTCGGGCAGGTCGGCCAATATGTCGACGCAGTTGCCGTTGATGATTTTATCTATGCAATCAATGCCCATTTGAGATTTTCTTTATGAAGTTTTGGATTGTCCGTATCTTTGAGTCTAATTTCATCCTTGAAAGCAGCTCGTCTATGGCTTCGTCCCTGCCGAGCTGCCTTACACGTTCGATTTCGTCCTCGTAGTAAGATATTTCGTTGCGTCCGCGCCCGCACAGTATCGCCTTGGCGTCTGAAAAATAAGAGTCGGATTTTTCTTTTGTAATACCGATGATGCCGCGTAGGTTATTGTCTTGTTCCGTCAGGAAACAGTTTTTCTGTTCCGGTACGGTGACGTTTGCGCCTATTATTTCCGATTGGTTCCAAACGTCTTTCAGGCTTTTTGCGGCAGTTTCGCGTATGTTTTCATTCAGCATTACGTACAGCCACTCCCAACTGAAGAGCATTACGTTGCCGTTCAATGCTTCCTTGTATATTTGTGATGTCTTGGTGGGATACTGGAAGTACGGACAGACAAGCACCGAGAAATCGTTGTCGCCGCGCCATTTTGCCATCGAGTCGACCTTGAAGTCTTTGGCGTTTTTCGCAGTCCTGCTCAGCCTGAACACTTTAGCGTCGCCCACTAACGAATATCCGTGATACTTGCTCCTGGCTATTATGTCGGCCGAGTCGGCCCTTTCACGCAGCACTCCTACTTCGAGGTTCATGCATTCCAATGCTTTTGCGAAGAGAATGTCGGATGTCTTTGAGTAAAGTTTTTCCTCGGAAGAGTCGTGGGCTATGTCTTCCGGAATGACGCTTATCTCGTTTATCAGGTGTATTATTTCGCTTCTGTCCAACGCAAAAACGGCTTCTTGCATTTTCATTGAGGCGTTGATGAAATCGTCATCCTTATATGTTTTGATTTGTTGTCTCAGGTACTGAAAGTCCATAGCTGATTTTAGTTTTGGCAAATCCATGTTGCAAAAATAATAAAAAAAGCGTTGTTATAACGCGTCAGGTTGGTAAATCGGCCAAAAATTTTTATGCCATCGTATTGCGTTGAAGTAGCGGTGTTTTGCCATTTGGGTTCGCGGCATTACTGTTTTTTTGAATGTTGCGGTTTTCGGCCTTGCCGGAGGCCGTCTCCGGCACGACAAAAGGCCGTATTCCGCAGGCCGGAAGGCGGCATTTTGTAACATGTTGGCCGTCAGGCCGTTGCGCGGCCGGCTGCCGGCCTGATTAGTACCATTGGCCTGATAAGACTGGCCAGCCCGATGAATATTGCGCAAAATTATTTAATTCTATAAAAAATAATGTTAAACCGTTGTTACTTTTATACACTCAATCCGTCATATAGGCAAAATAACGTAATCTTTATAAATTTTAATCAGCATAATCATGAACAAGAAAGCATTGGCAATTGTGGCTCTTGCAATGGGCATAGGGTCGCAGTCTGCAATGGCGCAGTACCCCGAGCTTACGCCCGAGGGAAAGGCCAAGATCGACTCGCTGACGAAGGTCTGGACGGCTCATTCGGACTCTGCGTGGGCGGTAGCGTTCCCAATCGTTAAGAAGGAGGCAATGGAAGGCCGTCCCTACGTGCCCTGGGCATGGCGCCCGTATGACCTCAAGCAGGCCAAGATACCCGCATTCCCGGGCGCCGAGGGCGGCGGCATGTACACGCAGGGCGGACGCGGCGGCAAGGTGCTCGTCGTTACCAACCTCAACGACTCGGGCCCCGGCTCGTTCCGCTGGGCCTGCGAGCAGGGCGGCGCGCGCATCATCGTGTTCAACGTCAGCGGCATAATCTGGCTCGAGACGCCCATCATCCTGCGCGCTCCCTACGTTACGATAGCCGGACAGACGGCTCCCGGCGACGGCGTTTGCATAGCCGGACAGTCGTTCCAGGTGAACACGCACGACGTAATCGTGCGCCACATGCGCTTCCGCCGCGGCTCGACCAACGTTTGGTACCGCGAGGACTCGTTCGGCGGCAACCCCGTGGGCAACATCATGATAGACCACTGCTCGTGCGAGTGGGGACTTGACGAGAACATCTCCTTCTACCGCCACATGTTCGACATGGGCGACGGCAAGCCCTCGCGCAAGGAGCCTACCGTGAACGTAACCATACAGAACACAATCTCGGCCAAGGGCCTCGACACGTACAACCACGCATTCGGCTCTACCATCGGCGGCGAGAACACATCGTTCATGCGCAACCTCTGGGCCGACAACACGGGCCGCAACCCGTCGATAGGGTGGGGCGGAGTGTTCAACTTCGTAAACAACGTTATCTACAACTGGGTTCACCGCACGGCCGACGGAGGCGAGTTCTCGACGATGAGCAACTTCATCAACAACTACTACAAGCCCGGACCTTTGACTCCGAAAGACTCGCCCGTGGGCTACCGCATCGTCAAGTCGGAGAGCCGCAGCCAGAAGCTGTTCCCCTACGCCCAGTACGGCCGCGTGTTCGCGCAGGGCAACATCATGGAGGGCAACGAGCGAGTGACTAAGGACAACTGGGACGGCGGCATACAGATAGCCGACAAGGACGGCGAGATAAGCGCCGACGAGAAGGCCCTCATGAAGAGCAACGAGCCGTTCGAGATGCCCCACATGACGATACTCCCCTCTGACAAGACGTTCGACTACGTGCTCGAGAACGTGGGCGCTATGCTCCCCACCCGCGACATCGTTGACCAGCGCATCATCGAGGAGGTGCGCACGGGCAAGGCTTACTACGTAGACAAGCTGCCCAAGGACAACCCCTACGGCGACCACTGGGGCATGCGCGACCGCTCGAAGAACGAGGACGGCCTCTTCAAGTACCGCCGACTGCCTAAGGACTCTTACAAGTACGGCATCATAACCGACCCGCGCCAGATGGGCGGATACCCCGAGTACAAGGGCGAACCGCGCGTTGACACCGACGGCGACGGCATGCCCGACGACTGGGAGATAGCAGCAGGGCTCAACCCCAACGACCCCTCTGACGCCAACGGCGACTGCACGGGCGACGGCTACACCAACATCGAGAAGTACATCAACGGCATCAGCACCAAGGTTAAGGTTGACTGGACCGACCTTAACAACAACTACGACACGCTGGCCGGGCGCAAGAGCCTGTATTGATTCTTTTTTGATAAGTAGTAAAGGAGAAAAGGAGTAGAGGAGTAAAGTAGATATGTCTTGCTCATAGTAAGCAACAAAGCATATCTACTTTACTCCTCTACTCCTTTTCTCCTTTACTACTTATTTTCTCACATAGTGCGGCAGTTCCTCCGGTATCACCATCGACACCTCTACGATGCCCGTTACGCGCCCGTCGGCGCCGGTCACGGCCGTCTGGTAGATCATCTTCCTCACGCCCTCTTTCTCGATGGTGTATGCGTTGGTGCCGCCCTCCTTGAGCAGCCGGCGTATGATGCCGGCGGCGCGCTCGCCGTGGCAGTCGAAGAGGCTGCGGCCTATCAGGTCGCCGTGCTTGCGGTACGTCTCGCGCGCCCTGCGGTTCATATACCTTATCACGCCCTCGGCGTCGGCCGCGGTCACGGCGCACGCCATGCCCTCGGCCCATTCAAAGTTGTTGCTCATTGCTGTTTTCCTTTTTAATGTTTAGTCATATTTGTTGTTTACGGTCAATAAAACGACTAAAAAACGACTAAATTTCAGTTGTTTTTAGTCATTTTCAGCCGCTTTTCAGTCATTTTTTTAGTCATTTTCAGCCGCTTTTTAGTCATTTTCAGTCGTTTTCGCTTGAATTGGCCACCAATGTTTTCCATTGGATTTTATAAGTCTTTTACTCTTCATTTCCTTCAGAATATTACTTAGATGTTTACTTTTTTGTTCCTCGTTTTTAGTTGCAGGCAGTACCGAGGCTACATATTCCATTATCTCGGCTCGCGTAGCCCCTTTGTCAGAGCTGTTTACAAACTGCCCTATCATTTGGAAAAGGCGTTCTTTTTCGAGTCCTTTTACTTTGTTGTAATGCGGCAGTTGATGGGTGATTTGCGCCACGCTTAGTGATATTGTATAGTTTGGCGACCTGCCTTCAATCAGTCCGTTCGCTTTAAGGTGCTTTATGGCGAAAGGCGTTATGGGTTTGTGTTTTTGCACTGCGTCGAGCCAGATACATTCTTGCAGTGACAAAGAGTGGTTGTCTTTCAGTAGTTTTGCGTAGTTATCATTGATTGTCTTGCCATATATTTTCACTACGACTTCTTTTCTAACGTTGTCTATCTCGTAGTCGGGCATCGGAAAAAAGCGTTCCCTTTGCAGCGTGTACATTTTCTTTATGCCCCGTCCTATGGTGTCGATCATATTGTAGTTGTACATTGCCCGGCACAGGCATCGGTTGCGGTAGTAGCGTTGCGGTCCTATGTTTTCAAGCACGTTCTCGACAGTTCCGGGTGCAAAGTCTCCTCCATTGGCGTAATACAGATATCCGGGGTTTTCTACGAAGTTGATGCGCTGTTGCAAACGATAGTCTTGATGTGCAATGCAGTTGTGCAGGGCTTCGCGTATGGAATAATCGTCATATTGCTTCATCGTGTCAGGAAACAGCGTTCCGCCGGGCAGTTCCCTCATAGTCAGGTTGCGTATTTTAGCCAAAACGTTGTCAACGGTAACAATAAACGGAATGGTAAAGTGTTCATAGTCAATCACTATTTTGTTCTCATCATTCAGCGCCCATGTTATTTCGGCCACGGCCGGACGCAACTTTACCGCTGATTCAGGTTTCCCAAGCAACAGCAGGGCGGCGCGCGTGAGCTTGCCTTCAGTCATTACTCCGCTGTTGTGCAGGAATTCTGCGTTGCTCCAGCTGTCGATTTCCTCAGACGGTATCTTGTTGTGTACCTTCTTGAACATTATCCTTGCTTTTGCCAAAGCCATGTCGTCAAGGTCGGCGAGTGTCGCGTTTGGTACGGTTTCCGCAGACCAGTCAGGCGTGGGCGGCTGGTTGCGTATCTCGTCCTGCTTGCCTTGATCAAGCGGCTTGAGGCTTTCTCCGTAGCGTCCGTATGCAATGTTTTTCCAGCACATAACAATGTTGTGCGGCGTTGCAGGTATTTGGAATATAAGTACACGTTTGCCTTCAACGCATACGGTTGCTATTTCCCTGAACATATGGTTGCCGGTAGTGTGTTGTGCCATGTCGTTTTTCAGCTTGTTAAGTGATTGTTCACTGTTTTTGAACGACGTGCCCACTATCTCGCGCGTCTTGTCGGTTACTCCGAATATGAGCCATGCAAAGTCTGTTCCGCGTAGGTTGGCTTCGTTGCTCAATGCGGAAAAGTATTTGCCGAGTTCGTTTATGTCGAATGAGCTTTTGGCTTCCTTGAATTCTACAACTTCGTTTTCGGGCGATAGCAGAAGCGTTTGAAGCATGTCGTTGAAGTCGGTCATGTGGCCAGCGTTTGTTACGTTTTTGCAAATATAGCGACTATTTCCGGATACCGTCAAGTTGGAATTACTCCTCGGCCATCCACTTGTCGATGGTCTTCGTCTGCCGGCTGAAGTTTATTCCGAGCTTTATCACCCGCCGTCCGTCGGCCTTGAAGGGCTCGGCGTAGCCCTTCTCGTTGATCTGGCGCATGGCCTCCTCGGCTGTGCCGTCGAGCTTGAACTCCATTACGTATACGTACTTGTCGGTCTTCATTACGAGGTCAACGCGGCCGTTTGACGTGCGGTATTCCACGCCGGCGTGGAAGCCCATGAGGCGGAATACGATGAACAGCACGTTCTGGTAGTGCACCTCAAGGTCGCGCTGCATCTCGTAGGGTATGTCGGCGTAGAACGAGCGCAGGCGCGTGAGGAATGCGTCGTAGTCGCCGCGGCGCGCCTCCTGCACGAAGCGGCTTATCTCGAATGCCGTCTTGCCGCGCGTCACGGTGGTGTAGTATGGCATGAGGTACTTGATGAAGCCGCGCTCCACCTCCTCGTTGGGGAATCCGAGGGTGTAATACATGAACTCCTTGTCGTAGTCCTTAATCGTGAGGTATCCGCTCTGGTATATCACGGGTATGGGGTCGGTCGAAGCCGGGTCGATGCTGTTGAGCACGTCTTCGGACGTTACGTCGTGCGACATCTCCTCGAGGTCGTAGTTGTGCATCTGGAGCAGCTTGACGAGATAGGTCGGCGTGCCCGTCTCGAACCAGTAGTTGCCGAACTTCTTCTTGGCAAACGTGTTGAGCAGGCTGAATGGGTTGTACACTCCCGGTGCGTTTTCCTCGAACCGGTAGCCGTCGTACTGCCGCTTAAGCTCGGCCAGGCAGTCTGCGTATGTCATGCCTTGGGCCGCGGCCAGCTCTTCGATGTCGTCCTTGAAGTCGGTCTCAAGCTCCGTTTCGCTTACGCCGCAGATGTCGTACATCGCGTCCCACATTGATATGTCGTTGAGGTTGTTGAGGTCGGAAAATACGCTTACCTTGCCGAACTTCGTCACGCCCGTGAGCATGGCGAAGCGTATGTCGCCGTCGCGGCTCTTCAGCGCGCCGTAAAACGGCTTCAGCGTTTCGCGGTAGGCGTTTTGCAGACCGTCGTTGCCGATGGCCTGGAGCATGGGCTTGTCGTACTCGTCGACGAGTATCACGACGCGCTGCCCGGTCTTCTCACGGGCGCGCTGTATTACTCCGTCGAAGCGCATTGCGAGGCTTTTCTCGGCCGGGTTGCAGCCGTATAGCTTTTCCCATGCCTCCAACGCCTTGTTGAGTATGTCGTCAAGGTCTCCCGGGCGGTCGTATTTCTGCGTGTTGAGGTCGAGGTGCAGTATGGGGTGGGGCGTCCAGTCTTTGGCCAGCGAGTCGATTGCCAGGCCCTTGAACAGTTCCCTCTTGCCCTCGAAATACGCCTGTATGGTGCTGATTAGCAGGCTCTTGCCGAAGCGGCGCGGGCGGCTGAGGAAGTAATATCTGCCTGTTGTGATGAGCCGGTGTATCAGTTTCGTCTTGTCGACGTAGTAATAGCCGTCCCTTATCAGGCTCTCGAACTCTTGTATTCCTATGGGATATTGTTTCATGTTGCCGTGTTTTTGTATTTGCAAAGATAGCGAATTTTAAGTGAAGAACGAAGAGTGAAGAGTGAAAAATCCAATAGCTTTTACGCTAATTTTTGTTTAGCGGTAAGTGGTTGGCATGCAGGTGTTTATGATGGGGCGGCGTTTTGCATGGCCAAAGGCCGTTGTTTATAATGCATAATACCGCATATTGCAGCGCAATATGCGGTATTGGGTAGGGTGGGGGGATTGGAGTTAAGAGGCTGATGGGCCTGATTGGACTGATGAGCCGAATGCGGACAGGGTGAAAATGGTAATGGATTCTTCACTCTTCACTCTTCGTTCTTCACTTCCCCGCAATTGGATTCTTCACTCTTCACTCTTCGTTCTTCACTTCCCCGCAATTGGATTCTTCACTCTTCACTCTTCGTTCTTCACTTAACCTCAGTGCGCCT
The DNA here is from genome assembly GCA_944319795.1 of uncultured Prevotella sp. Lineage (GTDB taxonomy): Bacteria > Bacteroidota > Bacteroidia > Bacteroidales > Bacteroidaceae > Prevotella. The sequence goes on from CALUFA010000016.1 coordinate 13,806, forward strand.
CGAGCCAGTTCTTGCCCCATCCGCAGTCGGCGGTGAGTGGAACGTCCAAGGGGTAGGCGTTCTGCATTTCTTCCAAAACGATTTGTTCTACTCGTTCCTTCTCGTCGGGGTAGACGCTGAAGTTGAGTTCGTCGTGCACCTGGAGTATCATTTTCGAGCGCAGGCCCTCGTCGGCGAAGCGGCGGTGGATGCGCACCATTGCTATCTTTATTATGTCGGCGGCCGTGCCCTGTATGGGTGCGTTGACGGCGTTGCGCTCGGCGAAGCCGCGCACGGTTGCGTTGTGCGACGCTATGTCTGGCAGGTAGCGGCGGCGGTGCATCAGCGTCTCGGCGTAGCCGTGCTCGCGCGCCGTCTGCTTGGCCTGCTCCATGTAGTCGGCCACGCGCGGGAACGTGGCGAAGTAGCCGTCGATCAGCTCCGTAGCCTCCTTGCGGCTGATGTCGAGGCGCTCGGCCAGTCCGAACACGGTGATGCCGTATATGATGCCGAAGTTGGCCCGCTTGGCGCGCGTGCGCTGGTCGCGCGTAACGTCGCCGATGTCCTCGTGGTATATCTTGGCGGCCGTGGCGGCGTGTATGTCGTGGCCCGAGCGGAAGGCTTCCTGCATGTTGGCGTCGCCGCTTAGGTGGGCCATGACGCGCAGCTCTATCTGCGAGTAGTCGGCCGAGAAGAACAGGCAGCCCTCCTCGGGCACGAAGGCGCGGCGTATCTCCTTGCCGTCCTCGCCGCGCACGGGTATGTTCTGAAGGTTGGGGTCTGACGACGAGAGCCGCCCCGTGGCCGTAACCGTCTGGTTGAACGACGTGTGTATGTGGCCCGTGCGCGGGTTTACGAGCTTGGGCAGTGCGTCGACGTATGTGCCGAGCAGCTTCTTCAACCCCCTGTGTTCCAATATCTTGCCTACTATCTCGCTCTTGCCGCGCAGCTGCTGGAGCACTTCCTCAGAGGTTACGTACTGCCCCGTCTTGGTCTTCTTCGGCTTCTCCACTATCTTCATCTTGCCGAAGAGTATCTCGCCCACCTGCTTCGGCGATGCTATGTTGAACTCCTCGCCGGCCATTTGGTATATTTCCCTCTCGATGTCGGCCATGCGCGCCGTGAGCATCGCCGACGTTTCGCCGAGCGAGCCGGTGTCGATGCGCACGCCGCCCATCTCCATGTCGGCCAGCACCTGCACCAACGGCATCTCCACTTCGTTGAACAGCGGCCACGCGCCGGCGTCCTTAAGCCGCGGCTCCAACAGGTTTTTCAGGCGCAGGGTTACGTCGGCGTCTTCGGCGGCGTACTCGTACACCTCCTCCGGCCGCAGGTCCCTCATCGACCGCTGGCCCTTGCCCTTCGGCCCGATAAGCTCGTCTATGTGTATCGTCTTGTATCCGAGGTAAGCCTCGGCCATGTAGTCCATGTTGTGGCGCAGCTCGGGTTGCAGAAGGTAATGGGCTATCATCGTGTCGAACATTTCGCCCCCGAGCCTCACGCCGTAGTTGGCCAGCACCTCGAGGTCGTACTTTATGTTTTGCCCGATTTTGAGTATCGAGGCGCTTTCATATACCGGTTTGAAAATATTAACTATCTTTTGCGCCTCTTCACGTTCGGCCGGAACGGGCACGTAAAACGCCTCAAATTCCCCGACCGAGAAGCTCAGGCCGACCAATTCGGCGTCGATTGCCGAGGTGGAAGTCGTCTCCGTGTCTAAACTTAAAAAACTCTTTGTCAAGAAAAAGTCACGGATTTTCAGCATATCTTCTTCTTTATCAACGAGTTTGTACGTATGCGGCGTGTCGTTTAACGCTCTGAGAATCGATTTTTCCGCGCCGTCCGCCTCTTCGGTCGGGTTTTCCGCAAATAAATCGAGCTGTTGATTAGCTTTTATTTTGTTGTTTTCACTTCTGTTAAGAAACTTGTCCAAGAGCGTCTTAAACTCCAATTCCTGGAATATCCGGCGCAGTTCGTCGGTGTCGGGTTCGGTCACGCGCAGTTCGTCCAAGTTCAGCTCAACGGGCACGTCGGTGCGTATCGTTGCGAGAAACTTCGAGAAACGTATCTGCTCCTTGTTCTCCTCGACCTTCTTCTTCAGCGCGCCCTTCAGCTCGGCGGTGCGCTCGAGGAGCGAGTCTATCGAGCCGAACTGCTGCAGCAGCTTGACGGCCGTCTTCTCGCCCACGCCCGGGCAGCCCGGAATGTTGTCGGCGGCGTCGCCCATAAGGCCGAGCAGGTCGACCACCTGGGCCGTCGACCCGATGCCGTACTTCCGGCAAACGCCGTCGGCGTCGAGCGTCTCGTATCCTCCGCCGTGGCGCGGCCGGTACATCACCACGTTGCCGCCCACTAACTGGCCGTAGTCCTTGTCGGGCGTCAGCATGTACGTCTTGATGCCCTCGCGGCCGGCTTTCGCCGCAAGGGTGCCTATCACGTCGTCTGCCTCGAAGCCCTCGGCCTCGAGTATGGGTATGCGCATGGCCCTCAGTATGTCTTTTATTATAGGTACGGCGAGGCGTATGTCCTCGGGCGTCTCCTCGCGCTGCGCCTTGTATTGGGCGTAAGCCTCGCTGCGGAAGGTCGGCCCGTGGGGGTCGAAGGCTACGCCGAGATACGTCGGGCGCTCCTTGGCCAGCACCTCGTTGAGCGTGTTGCAGAAACCCATGACGGCCGACGTGTTCATGCCTTTCGAGTTTATCCTCGGGTTCTTTATAAACGCGTAATAAGCCCTGTAAATCAAGGCGTAAGCGTCTAAAAGGAATAGTTTATCCATGTTTTATAAGTTTTTTACGTGTAAAGTTAGTTATTTTTTGGCATTAATCGGAGAAAATCATTACTTTTGTATCAAATTTATTAGCATGACCGATTACTTATCTCTCATTAAAGAACCGATTAAGGACGAACTGGAGCAGTTCATCAGCCTGTTCAACGCCTCGCTCACGCACGAAGGCAAGCTGCAGGAAGAGATCTTCGCGCGCATCCGCAACCGGGCCGGCAAGCGCATGCGGCCGATGCTCATCATGCTCATGGCGCGCAACTATGGCAACGTGAACGATGCCACGCTACATGCGGCAGTAGGTCTCGAGCTGCTCCACACGGCTTCGCTCGTACACGACGACGTGGTAGACGAGAGCCGCGAGCGCCGCGGGCAGGCCTCGGTCAACGCCGTGTACGACAACAAGGTGGCCGTGCTCGTAGGCGACTACATCCTCTCGACGGCCCTGCTGCACGTCTCGATAACGCATAACGAACTGATAGTAAGATACTTGGCCGAGCTCGGCCGCACGCTCTCAGACGGCGAGATACTCCAGCTTACCTCTATCGGCGACGAGGAAATATCCGAACAGACGTATTACGAGATAATCAGCCGCAAGACGGCCGCGCTCTTCGAAGCCTGCTGCGCCATCGGCGCAATATCGGCCGGAGTGCCCGAAGAGAGGGTGGGCGAGGCCAAGCGCTTCGGCAAGACGCTCGGCATAATATTCCAAATCCGCGACGACATCTTTGACTATTACGACTCGCCCGAAATAGGCAAGCCCACCGGTAACGACATGGCCGAGGGCAAGCTCACCCTGCCGGCCATCTACGCCCTCAACTCGACGGGCGACGAGGCCATGCTCGCCATAGCGCGCAAGGTGAAGGCCGGCACCGTGGACCAAGGCGAAATATCGCAGCTCGTAGAGTTCACCAAGGCCAACGGCGGCATAGAATACGCCGAGCGCCGCATGCAGGAGCTGCACGACGACGCCCTGCGCTTCATCAACAACGAAGTGGCCGACGGCCCGATACGCAGCGGCCTGCAGGCTTACTTAGACTTCGTGGTGAAAAGAACGAAGTGAAAGGTGATTTAAAGGTAAAAGGGTAAAAAAGTAAAAAGGTAAAAAAGCAAGGGAAGATGCAACCTGTTTTTTTTACCTTTTTACTTTTTTACCCTTTTACCTTTAAATCACCTTTCAAAAGAATTTCGTCTCTTCGCCCGTTATCTCGCTGAGCAGCATGTTGGCCAGCCGGCTCGTGCCGAGGCGGAACCATTTGTTCGTCAGCCATTTTTCGCCTAAGACCTCTTTAACTATCGTGTAGTAGATAAGTGCGTCCGTCACCGAGTTAAGCCCTCCAGCGGGCTTAAAACCAATCTGGATGCCCGTTTCGTCGTAGTATTCCTTGATGGCCTGGCACATCACGTATGCCGCCTCGGGCGTAGCCGCCGGTTCGAGCTTGCCCGTAGATGTCTTTATGTAGTCGGCTCCGGCGTACATAGCTATTATCGAAGCCTTCTTTATGTTGGCGGCCGTCTTGAGGCATCCCGTCTCCAAAATCACCTTCATCGGCGCCTCGCCGCACGCCTCCTTAAGCTCCGAAATGTCGTCGGCCACGCCCTCGTAGTCGCCGCTGAGGAACTTGCCCACGGGCATCACGATATCTATCTCCGTAGCGCCGTCTTTCACGGCCAGCGCAGTCTCGGCCACCTTAACCTCGATAAGCGCCTGAGACGAAGGGAAACTGCCTGAAACGCAGGCTATCTCAACGCCGTCGACCTCTAACGATTCGGCCACCGTCTGCGCAAAGCAGGGATACACGCAGATCGTAGCTACGTGGGGCAGGTCGGGGTAGGTGGCGTCAAACTGGTTCACCCTTTCCGTCAGGGCGAGTATCGACTCGTCGCTGTCGGTGGTCTTGAGCGACGTAAGCTCGATGCTGCCGAAGAGGAACCGCTTCACCTCAGGCGTGTCGTTCTCGTGCACCTTCTCGGCTATCAGCTGCCTTACGGCGTCGCGCACGGCAGCGTCGTCAATGTCGGTCTGGTATTTTGCGAGAGCCTCGTCATATTTGCTCATCTTCGGGAACTCCGTCTCATGCTTGTGCTCGTGCCCGCAGTTGCAGGCTTTCTTGTAGTTTTCCGTAGTCATATATCCAAGTTGTTTAATTGTTGTTTTTTAATTTTTCATTCGCGATATGCCGTGTGGCGTCGCGCCGCGTCTTCTTTTCAAGGTTGCGTTTCAGCGCCTCGGTCAGGTCAACGCCCGTCTGGTTGGCAAGGCAGAGCAGCACCCACAGCACATCGGCCATCTCGTCGGCCGGGTCTTGCGGTTCGCCCTTTTTGAAGCTCTGGTCGCCGTACTTGCGCGCCATTACGCGCGCAAGCTCGCCCACCTCCTCAGTGAGGCACGCCATGTTGGTAAGTTCGCTGAAATAGCGCACGCCGTATTGCTTAATCCATTGGTCTACAATAAGTTGCGCCTGCTTGATGGTTATCTCGTCATTCATTGCTCCTTATTATTTTTTATTGGGCTAATCAGCCTAATTAGCCCAATCTTCTTTACTCTTAATTCTTAACTCTTAATTCTTAACTCTTTTCACTCCTTGTGCCGTGTGTCCATGCAAATGGTCACCGGGCCGTCGTTTACCAGCTCCACCTGCATGTCCGCCCCGAACTCGCCCGTCAGCACTTTAAGTCCGGTAGCGTCGTGCAGCTTGGAGCAAAACTCCTCGTAGAGCGGTATCGAAACCTCGTGGCGCGCGGCGTGTATCCACGAAGGGCGGTTGCCTTTCTTGTACGACGCGAGCAGCGTAAACTGGCTTACGACCAATATCTCGCCGCCAACGGCAGTTACGGGCAGGTTCATCACGCCTTCTTCGTCGTCGAACACGCGCAGCGCGGCCGTCTTCTTCACCAACCAGTCTACGTCTTCCGACGTGTCGCCATCGGCCACGCCCAACAGTATCATGTAGCCCTTGCCAATCTCTGATTTCACCTCTCCGCCGATGCTTACCGACGCACGGCTGACACGCTGTATGACAGTCTTCATTTCTCTTTTTTCTTGTAAAGGTAATATTCGTTTCCTTAACCGACAAATATTTCGGGTTAAAAGCTCATAAATCAACGTTTCCGTGGAAATGCTCGAACACTATCTTTGCCTTAGCCTGTCCTAAGGCGGCTTTTAGCGCGTCGATGTCGGCCTCCTTGATGCGCTTCACCGACTTGAACGCTTTCAGCAGCGCGTCCTTCGTCTTGGGGCCTATGCCGCGTATGTCGTCAAGCTCGGAGTGCAGCGCGTGCTTCGAACGCTTGTCGCGGTGGAACGTTATGGCGAAGCGGTGCACCTCGTCCTGCATGTGCGTAAGCAGGCGGAACAGTTCGCTGTCGGTCTTCATCCCTACGACGACGGGCGGCAGGCCGTAAAGCAGTTCGTTGGTGCGGTGGCGGTCGTCCTTGGCCAGTCCGGCTATGGGTATGTCGAGCCCGAGCTCTCCCTCTACAACCTCGCGCACCACGCTCATCTGCCCCTGTCCGCCGTCGGTTATGATAAGGTCGGGCAGGGGCTGGCCCTCCTCGACCATGCGCGAGTACCTTCGTCGCACCACCTCCTGCATCGAAGCATAGTCGTCGGGCCCCGTTACGGTCTTAATTATGTACTTGCGGTAGTCCTTTTTGCTCGGTTTCATCTTCTTGAACACCACGCACGCGGCCACGGCGTCGGTGCCCGAGATGTTCGAGTTGTCGAACATCTCTATCTGGTAAGGCATCTTCGGCAGCTTCAGCGCGTCCTGAATCTCCTTCATCAGGCGCACCGATTTCTGCTCGGGGTTCAGCTTCTCGGCCTGTTTCAGGCGGTCGAAGCGGTACTGCTTGCCGTTCATTTCCGACAGTTCGAGCAGCTTGCGCTTGTCGCCGCGCTGCGGCACGGTGAGCGTTGCGCCCTCGATTCCCACGCCGATAGAGAAGGGCACGATGATCTCCTTCGACCGGCTGCCCATGCGTTCGCGTATCTGCACTATGGCCAACTGGAGTATCTCCTCGGCCGTCTCGCCTAATTTCTTCTTCATTTCGAACGTCTGCGCCTGGTTTATCGAGCCGTTGGTTACGTGCATGTAGTTCACGAAGGCCGTGTTTTCGTCGTCCGTTATGCTGAAAACGTCGACGTCGGTAATCGAATGGCTCACCACTTCGCTCTTCGCGCAGAAGCCGTCGAGAGCCACGTAGCGCTGTTTCAGCGCCTCGGCTTCCTCGAACCGCATCTCGTCGGCCAACTTCATCATCCGCGCGTAGAGCGTGCGTTGCAGCTCGCGCGTGTTCCCCTTCAGTATCTCGCGCGCCTGGGCGATGCATTCCTGGTAGTCCTCGTAGCTCTGTTTGGCCACGCACGGCGCGCCGCAGTTATGTATGTGGTACTCCAAGCAAGGCTTGTATTTGCCCTGTTCGATGCCCTCTTTTGTTATGGGAAAGCGGCAAGTGCGCGGCCGGTAGAGCTTCTTGATGACGTCGAGCACGGCGTACATCGACCCGATGTGGCTGTAAGGGCCGTAGAAGGTGCCCCATTTCTTGTTTATGGTGCGCGTCTTGAATATGCGCGGAAAGTATTCGTTGGTCACGCAGATCGAGGGATACGTCTTGCCGTCCTTCAGCAGGATGTTGTAGCGCGGCTGGTATTTCTTGATAAGACTGTTCTCCAATAGCAGCGCGTCCTCCTCGGTGTTGACCACCGTGTACGTAATGTCGTGTATCTTGCTTACGAGCACTTTCGTCTTGAAGCGGTCTACCTCCTTGTGGAAATACGACGACACGCGGGCCTTAAGGTTCTTCGCCTTGCCCACGTAGATTATCGTGCCGCCCTCGTCGTAGTACTGGTAGCTGCCCGGCTTCGTGGGCATGTTGCTCACTATTGCCTTCAGGCGCTCCAACCTCTTCTCGTTTTCTTCTTTAGTCATAAGGCGTAAGTGCTTTGTATAAAAGGGTTTTCAAGAATAATGTTTCACGTGAAACTTTAGTTGGCAGGCAAGCAGACGGGTAACAAGCAGACAAGTGACGAGCAGACAAGCAGACAAGGAGATTTGCCTTGTTTGCTGATTGTTCGTCTGCTTTTCACTCGTCTGCTGTAAACTTGTCTGCTGTAAACTTGTCTGCTGTAAACTTGTCTGCTTGTCACTCGTCTGCTTGTCTGCTCGTCACTTGTCTGCTGAAAACTTGTCTGCTGAAAACTACACTTTCAGCAGCGTCGTAACTTCGGTTTCCTTGTCGAAGTTGTCGCGGCCGTGCAGTCCCTCGCGCGTAAGTTCGATGATGAAGTTTACGTAGATTTTCTTCGGGTTGAACTTCTTTACGAGGTTGTAGGCTGCCTTCATCGTGCCGCCGGTTGCTAAGAGGTCGTCGTGCAGCAGAACGACGTCGTCGCTCTTAATCGAGTCCTTGTGTATCTCGATTGTGTCGGTGCCGTACTCTTTGGCGTAGCTCTCCTGGATTGTTTCGCCCGGCAGCTTGCCCGGTTTGCGGCAAAGCACCACGCCGGCGTGGAGCTTTATGGCCAAGGCCGACGACATGATGAAGCCGCGGCTCTCGATGCCTACGATTTTAGTGATGCCCTTGTCCTTGTAGAGGTCGTAGAGTTCGTCCTCCATTATTTGCAGGCAGTCGGGATTGTCGAACAGGGTTGTAACGTCCCTGAAGTTGATACCTTTCTTCGGGAAATCCGGGATACACCTCAGATTGTCCAGCAGTGTCTTGTTGTTCATTTTCTTTTTTCTTGGATTTATTGATATTATAATTATATGTTTCCTTATTATATTATTGGGTTGATATGGTGGGTTCGGCTTATTGGCTTGATTGGCCTGGTTAGACCGATGGGCCAGATTAGGCAATGAACCCGATGCGCAGTTGGCTGTCTCCCTTTTCCCATTTTTCCCACTTTCTCACTTTCTCACTTTCCCACTTTTTCCACTTTCTCACCTTTTCACCTTTTCACCTTTTCAACACCTTGCCTTTTGCCTCGTGAAAGGATGCCTTTCGCGTGATGAAAGGATGCCTTTCAGAGGATGATTGGCGGCCTTTTGCAAAGCCTCTGGTTCAGCCTTGCCCGACGGCAGGGTGGGGCGCATTGCGAAGCCCTTCGGCAGGGGCTTGGCCTGCGCTTGCCGGTTGTGCCCGAAGTTGCCGGCGGACACTCTCAGGTGTGCTCCCTTTCATCGTGAAACTTGATGATTTCCGCATTCGAGCAAGTTTGTGGGCCGTTTCCGTATGTCGCTATATTACAGGCGTTTCCAACGGTTTTGATGAACAAAAAATCGTCGATTTGTTTCACGTGAAACATTGTCGGGCTTCAGCGTTTCATGAGCACTAACATGATGTTGATGTCGCTCGGCGACACGCCCGGTATGCGGCTGGCTTGGGCGAGGGTTTCGGGGTCGATTTTTTCGAGCTTTTGCCGTGCCTCGGTCGATAGCTGTTGCATCTCCGAGTAGCGGAAGTGTCCGCGTATTTTTATGTTCTCCAATCGGTGCATCTTTTCCGCCACGAGCCGTTCACGCTCTATGTAGCCCTTGTATTTCATCTTGATTTCAGCGGCCTCTGTTATCTCCTCCTTGCGGTTAGGCAGCGATTCCAACGCTTGGCGCAGTTCGGGCAGTATTTCGGCAAGATTCTTCATCGTCAGCTGCGGCCTTGCTATGAGGTCGGCTATCTTGCAACCCTCGCGCAGCGGAGTGGTGCCGAGCGCTTCGAGCGCCGGGTTTATGTCGTGCGGTTTTACGTGCGTAGTCTCGCAGAAATGGGTCAAATGCTCTACGGCCTCTTTTTTCGAGAGCCAGTGGTCGTAGCGTTCGCGCGTGGCGAGGCCAATGTGGTAGGCGCGCTCGGTGAGGCGTGCGTCGGCGTCGTCCTGGCGCAACAGAATCCTGTATTCGGCGCGGCTGGTGAACATGCGGTAAGGCTCGTCTACGCCTTTGGTTACGAGGTCGTCAATCAGCACGCCGATATACGACTCGTCGCGGCGCATCGTGAACGGCGCGCCGCCCGTGCAGCGCAGCGCGGCGTTGACCCCGGCCACGAGCCCCTGGCCGGCCGCCTCTTCGTATCCGGTAGTGCCGTTCACCTGTCCGGCGAGGAAAAGGCCGGGCACTATCTTCGACTCTAACGAGTGGCGCAGCTGCGTCGGGTCGAAGAAGTCGTATTCAATGGCGTAGCCCGGGCGGTAAACCTTGGCGTCGCGCAGCGCCGGTATGCGCCTCAGGGCGGCTATCTGCACGTCCATCGGCATCGACGACGAGAATCCGTTGAGGTACATCTCGTTGGTGTCCTCGCCCTCGGGCTCGAGGAAGAGGGGGTGCTGCTGCTTGTCGGGAAAGGTTACGAGCTTGGTTTCTATCGACGGGCAGTAGCGCGGGCCGATGCTCTGTATCTGTCCGTTGTACAGCGGCGAGTCGGCTATTCCGCCCATCAGCGCGGCGTGTACGTCGGGGTTGGTGTAGCAAGTCCAGCAGGGCAGCTGCCTGAGCGGTCGGGCAGGGGACATGAAGCTGAACGAGTGGAAGTCGTTCTCGCCGTCCTGCCGCTCCATGTCCTCGAAGTGCACCGAGCGTCGGTCGATGCGCACGGGCGTGCCGGTCTTCATCCGTCCGGCGGTGATGCCGTGGCGCGTGATGCTCTCCGTCAGCCGTCCCACGGCCGGCTCGGCTATGCGTCCGCCCGGCAGTTGGCGCCGCCCGATGTGCAGCAGTCCGTTGAGGAAGGTGCCGGCGGTGAGCACTACGCTCTTCGCCCTGAGCTCCACGCCCCACACGGTGGTTACGCCTACGGCCTCGCCGTGCTCGACGAGCAGCTCTTCGGCCTGGTCCTGCCAGATGTCGAGGCCGTCGGTACGGTCGAGCACGGCGCGCCACTGCCAGATGAACTTGCCGCGGTCGCACTGCGCGCGTGGGCTCCACACGGCCGGCCCTTTCGAGCGGTTGAGCATGCGGAACTGTATGGCCGTGGCGTCGGTGACCAGTGCCGTATGTCCGCCGAGCGCGTCGATTTCCCTTACAATCTGCCCCTTGGCTATTCCGCCGACGGCCGGGTTGCAGCTCATCTGGGCTATCTTGTTCATGTCCATTGTTACGAGGCAGGTGCGCGCGCCCATGCGGGCCGCTGCCGCTGCCGCCTCGCATCCGGCGTGGCCGCCTCCGATAACGATAACGTCGTAGTGTAGAATCATATCATTCAGTTGACAAGTTACGAGCAGACGAGTTGTTCAGCAGACAAGTGACAAGCAGACAAGTGACAAGCAGACAAGCAGACAAGTGACAAGCAGACAAGCAGACAAGGAGATTTGTCTTTATCGCTTAATGGTGATACATTTATTATCATACTTAAATAATGTTTTTTCTTGTTGCATTTTACATTGCCGACCTATTCAAAGCAAATCTCCTTGTTTGCTTGTCTGCTTGTCACTTGTCTGCTAAAGAAATCTCCTTGTCTGCTGGTCACTTGCCTGCTGAAGAAATCTCCTTGTCTGCTTGTCTACTGGTCTGCTTGTTGACTGTCGGCGCGAGCGCCGACTGCGCAAAAGTAAGAATTAAAATCGAAATTTTAAGCAAATACTTTGATTTATCGCCAAAATAGAGTATATTTGCATCCTCAACAGGCACCGCCATACCTATTATAAAGTATGGCGGGGCGAGGTAATCCGTGTGAATGGACATTATCAATAAATTAATTTAATACTTTAAAACTTCAATCATTTATGTGGTTATGTAATTCATCTATCGGAAGGAAAGTCGTGATGTCCGTAACCGGCGTCGCGCTTGTCCTGTTCTTGACATTCCACATGTCAATGAACTTAGTGGCTCTCATCTCGGGCGAGGCTTACAACGCCGTTTGTGAGTTCCTCGGGGCTAACTGGTACGCGCTCGTAGCGACGCTGGCTCTTGCGGCATTGGCCGTCATCCACATCGTCTACGCGTTCCTCCTCACCATGCAGAACCGCCGCGCCCGCGGCGACGAGCGTTACGCCGTAACTGCACGTCCGGGCAAGGTGGAGTGGGCTTCGCAGAACATGCTCGTACTGGGCATCATCGTGCTCCTCGGCCTGCTGCTCCACCTGTTCAACTTCTGGTACAACATGATGTTCGCCGAGCTGACGCACATCGCCGTGCCTCACCTGCCGTCAGACGGCTTCGCCTACATCCTCGACACGTTCTCGTGCCCGGTTTACGTAGTGCTCTACATCATCTGGCTCGTGGCCATCTGGTTCCACCTCTCACACGGATTCTGGAGCGCAATGCAGACCCTCGGCTGGAGCGGCAAGGTATGGTTCAACCGCTGGAAGCTGATAGGGCAGATCTACACCACGCTGCTCATGCTGGGCTTCCTCGTGGTAGTGCTGGCCTTCGCCTTCGGAATCGCTCCGAGCATGTGGTAATTCTAATTCATAATTAATAATGCATAATTCATAATTGTTATGGCAAAGCAAATAAATTCCAAGATACCAGAGGGACCGATAGCTGAGAAATGGACCAACTACAAGGCTCACCAGCGCTTGGTAAACCCTAAGAACAAACTGAAGTTGGACGTAATCGTAGTGGGCACCGGACTGGCCGGAGCCTCTGCCGCCGCCTCTCTCGGCGAGATGGGCTTCAACGTCCTGAACTTCTGCATACAAGACTCTCCGCGCCGCGCGCACTCTATCGCAGCGCAGGGAGGTATCAACGCCGCCAAGAACTACCAGAACGACGGCGACTCGGTTTACCGCCTGTTCTACGACACGGTTAAGGGCGGCGACTACCGCGCACGCGAGGCCAACGTCTACCGACTGGCCGAAGTGTCTAACAACATCATCGACCAGTGCGTGGCCCAGGGCGTTCCCTTCGCACGCGAGTACGGCGGCATGCTCGCCAACCGCTCGTTCGGCGGCGCGCAGGTGTCGCGTACGTTCTACGCAAAGGGACAGACCGGCCAGCAGCTGCTGCTCGGAGCCTACTCGGCGCTCAGCCGCCAGGTGCACACCGGCCGCGTAAAGCTCTACACGCGCTATGAAATGGAAGACGTGGTAATCGTCGACGGACGCGCGCGCGGCATCATCGCCAAGAACCTCGTGACCGGAAAGCTCGAGCGCTTCTCTGCCAACGCCGTAGTAATAGCAACCGGCGGATACGGCAACACATACTTCCTCTCCACCAACGCAATGGGCTGCAACTGCACCGCAGCAATGGCATGCTACCGCAAGGGAGCCTACTTCGCCAATCCGTCTTACGTGCAGATCCACCCGACATGCATCCCCGTGCACGGCACCAACCAGTCTAAGCTGACGCTTATGTCTGAGTCGCTGCGCAACGACGGCCGCATCTGGGTGCCCAAGAAGCTCGAGGACGCCAAGGCACTGCAGCGCGGAGAGAAGAAGGGCAGCGACATTCCCGAGGAAGACCGCGACTACTACCTGGAGCGCCGCTACCCGGCGTTCGGCAACCTCGTTCCCCGTGACGTGGCTTCGCGCGCCGCTAAGGAGCGCTGCGACAAGGGCTACGGCGTGAACAACACCGGACTGGCCGTGTTCCTCGACTTCTCCGAGAGCATCGAGCGCCTCGGCATCGACGTCGTACTGCAGCGTTACGGCAACCTCTTCGACATGTACGAGGAGATAACCGACGTAAACCCGGGCGAGCTGGCCAACGAGATCAACGGCGTGAAATACTACAACCCGATGATGATCTACCCCGCAATCCACTACACTATGGGCGGCATCTGGGTTGACTACGAGCTGATGACCAGCATCGAAGGACTCTTCGCAATCGGCGAGTGCAACTTCTCCGACCACGGAGCCAACCGCCTCGGCGCGTCGGCCCTCATGCAGGGTCTGGCCGACGGATACTTCGTGCTGCCTTACACCATCCAGAACTACCTTGCCGACCAGGCCATCTGGCCCCGCATCTCGACCGACCTGCCCGAGTTCGAGGAGGCCGAGAAGGGCGTGCAGAAGGAGATAGACCGCCTCATGGGCATACAGGGCAAGCGCTCGGTAGACTCGATCCACAAGGAGCTCGGCCACATAATGTGGGAGCACGTAGGCATGGGCCGCACGGCCGAGGGCCTGAAGGAAGGACTCGAACTGATAAAGAAGATACGCAAGGAGTTCGAGACCAACCTCTTCATCCCCGGCTCTAAGGAAGGCCTTAACACCGAGCTTGACAAGGCGATCCACCTGCGCGACTTCATCACTATGGGCGAGCTGATAGCTTACGACGCCCTGTCGCGCAACGAGTCGTGCGGCGGCCACTTCCGCGAGGAGTACCAGACGGAGGAAGGCGAGGCCAAGCGCGACGACGAGAACTTCTTCTACGTAGGCTGCTGGGAGTATCAGGGAAGCGACGAAAAGGCGCCCGAGCTCATCAAGGAGCCGCTGCACTATGAAGCAATCAAAGTCCAGACACGTAACTATAAAAATTAATTTAAGGTCATAAGGTTATAGGGTCATACGGTTATACGGTGATGATGCCTGTTAAAGAGCGAAAGGAATATGGGACCGCATAAGAACCTCAGGGTTTGGAACGAAAGCATGGAGCTGGCCAAAAAGGTCTACCAGCTTACCGCTTCTTTCCCGAGAGAAGAGCTTTTCGGTCTTGTCAGCCAAATGCGTAGGTGCGCGGTGTCGATACCGTCGAATATCGCTGAAGGCTACGGCCGCGGCACGAATGCCGAGTTGGTACACTTCCTTTACATCTCGTTAGGCTCTTCAAACGAGCTGGATTCCCAATTGGAGCTGTCGAGGCGCTTTTCTTACATTACCGATGAGGATTTCGTTTTGGTTGACAGCCTGAATAATTCAGTGAATAAAATGATCCAATCACTGATATACGTAAGGAAGAACCAAAGCCGGGAAGCATCACCGCAACCACAAAAACCGTAAGACCCCATAACCACAAAACCGTAAAACCGTATATAACATGGAAAGAAACATAAGTTTCACGCTGAAGGTCTGGCGCCAGAACGGGCCGACGGCAAAAGGTCATTTTGACACGTTCGAGATGAAGGACATCCCCACGGACACATCCTTCCTCGAGATGTTGGACATCCTTAACGAGCAGCTCATCGAGGACGGCAAGGAGCCGTTCGTATTCGACCACGACTGCCGCGAGGGCATCTGCGGCATGTGCTCGCTCTACATCAACGGCCATCCCCACGGCCCGGCAACCGGAGCTACTACGTGCCAGCTCTACATGCGCCGCTTCAACGACGGCGACGTAATCACCGTCGAGCCGTGGCGCTCGGCTGCGTTCCCCGTAATCAAGGACTGCATGGTTGACCGCGGAGCCTTCGACAAGATAATACAGGCCGGCGGATACGTAAGCGTGCGCACCGGGCAGCCCCAGGACGCCAACGCCATCCTCATACCGAAGGAGGCTGCCGACGAGGCTATGGACTGCGCTACATGCATCGGTTGCGGCGCATGCGTGGCAGCCTGCAAGAACGGTTCGGCAATGCTCTTCGTCAGCTCTAAGGTAAGCCAGCTCGCCCTTCTGCCACAGGGACGCCCCGAGGCAGCCAAGCGCGCCAAGGCTATGGTGATGAAGATGGAAGAGCTCGGCTTCGGCAACTGCACCAATACGCGTGCCTGCGAGGCCGAATGCCCCAAGAACGAGTCGATCGCCAACATCGCCCGCCTGAACCGCGAGTTCATCAAGGCGAAGCTGAACGACTAAGCACGGCGCTTGATATTTTGTACGTAATACGTTTGATTGTGGCGGAACGCAGCGGTGCGTTCCGCCTTTTTTGTGCCAATGCGCTGGATGCCGGCGCGTTACGCTGCGCTGTGGCGGCTGTCGGAATTTATCGTATGCGGTTGCGGAGTTGACGGATTGTCATTGAAAATATGTTAGAACGATTAAAATATTTAATCTCTTCTGACATATTGTCGGTTTTGTATGCCGTTTTGTCGAAATATGTAATCGGCACGGATGTTGCATATATGTTGGGTGAGAGCCGCGAGCTGAAGCGAGGGGCGATCGAAGGAACCGATGCCCGCAAGGGCCTGAGGAACCGGATAGGATAAACAAAGAACTAATAAATGAGGAGGATTTGATTATGTTACCAGTATTCAACAGAAACACATGGATGCCCGAAGTGTTCAACGATTTCTTTGACAACGACTTCATGTTAAGGCCGAACGCCACGGCACCGGCCATCAACGTAAAGGAGAGCGATACGGAATACACCGTTGAATTGGCTGCTCCCGGTCTGAAAAAGGACGATTTCAACGTGAACATCGACAACTCAGGCAACCTGCACATCCGCATGGAGAGCAAGAACGAGAAGAAGGACGAGGACAAGAAGAGCCACTACCTGCGCCGCGAGTTCTCTTACTCGAAGTACGAGCAGACGCTGCTCTTGCCCGACGACGTCGACAAAGAGAAGATCGAGGCTAAGGTAAACGACGGCGTGCTCACCGTCAGCCTGCCCAAGGTTGAGCGCAAGGCCGAGGAGGCTTTGAAGCGTATCGAGGTCAAGTAACCACGGCCTCGACCGCACAGGGTATTGATTAATAGTGATAATGTCGCCCCGGCGCGCATCCTGCGATGATGTGCGCCGGGGTTTGTTTTTGCCCGTATGAAGCCGGTTCCACCGTTTCCCTAACGTGGGTTCGTCATAAGGAATAAGAAAATGAAATCATTCTAAAGTGTAAGAAGTCGGTTCGGTATAATGAAAAGGAATCCACTTTAAACTGTAAGAAGTCTGTGGCATACCGTCATTCCGGGCCGGGACCCGGAATCCAGTATAAAAAACGCTTTATTCGCAAAATGGTGTTTCCTGGATTCCGGGTCCCGGCCCGGAATGACGGTATGCCACAGACTTCTTACAGTTTAGGATGGTGCCATTTGTTTTTAGAATGATTACATTCTTCTTATACCGAACTGATGTTAAATCCAATATAACACGATATTTTTTATGGAATAATCCATTATACCGAACTGACGTTTTCTTAATGCGTAAACGCTTTGTTTTACGGGATATTTTGCTTACTTTTGCATGGGCGTCCGGCTTTTCTCCGCGCCGTGCGCCGTAAGGCCGCGCGTCGGCCTGCGCCCGGCGCGGGAGGGTTCGCGGCCGAGGGGTTGCGATATGCCGCCTTCCAGCGTGTGAAAGGAGGCAAACGGCGGCGCGAAAGGCCGTCTTTTGGCAGCCGTTTGGCCGTGTATTGCAAGCCATCCGTTTTTTGCGCGCCGCGGCGTCGGGGGGCGGCCGCCGGCGAGCCGGCTACGGCGTGGAGTTGCCGGGGGATGTTGTGCTTAAACCCAAATCGGTCATTAGACCGTAATGAACCGAACTTTGACGTATTTTATTACTCTTCGTCAGCTTATGCGTTTCTGCCGGCATCTTGCTTTCCGCCACGTCTCGGCGTAGCCCACTACGCCTTCGGCGAAACGGAAAGCAACCTACACGGCATAAACACATAATCAGACTGAAGTCTAACGACCGATTTGGGTTTAACGGTGTGTTATAACTTTTTGGCGTACAGTTTCTTATAAAGCCGCGTGAAAGCTGTTTTGCAAAAATCGCCCATTTCTTCGATGTTGCATCATTCATGTAAATTTTTAGGATGATAAAAATCCTTCTTCTTAACTAATATTAACGCTTCGGGGGGGGTAAGTATTAGATTTGTTATTATTTTTGCAGCAGAGAATAATAAATAGGAACAGAATCCTTACTAAAAGTTAGCGGAATTTTCTTATCCGTTGCAATGTTGATGACAACCCGTAAGTAGCAGCGAGCCATGTCGGCGGCTGTGCTTTCAAAGGTGTTTCCGGGGCTTATAGGCTCCTTGCGCATTCCAACCATGCGGTTTATGTAACAGACCGTAAGTTTTTACGGCGTTAAAATGTAGAATAGTCATTAGGCTTAATATAAATATTCGGAATAGTAACATGAAGCGTGGGTGGATTGTATTCTTCATCATCGTGGCGTGCGGCTTCCTTCTATTGGCTTTCGGCGACACGGTGCCCGACGACACTGCCGTAATATACGGCGGTGCCGAGGTTTCGCCGCTTACCCAGGCTTACCAGCTTTGGGGTTGGAACATCCCCCGTTATTACTATTACCTGTTCGTCCACCTGTTCGCCGGTTATCCGTGGGTGGTAAGGGTGGCTTACGGCGTTATAATCTTCTGCTGCATAGCGTTCATGGTGCTTACGGTTGCGATGACCGTCGACGTTTACATACGCTGGCGCAACCGTAAAAAGTTCGATGAAATCAAGGAAAAATACCTTGAGAAACTGAAAGGCGTGTGCTACGCCGAGGTGGAGAACCTGCCCACCGAGGAGATAAAGCGCCGCATGGACTATAAGGAGCGCAAGTGGAAGGACTGGGAGATGCGCCAGTGGGCCAACGTGTTCATCGAGGCGAGCCGCTTCACCAACACGCAGAACCCCAACCTCACCAACATACAGCGCGCCATGCGCATGGTGGGCTTCACCGACTACGTGGAGGCCCAGCTGATGCACGGCAAGCGCACCGTGAAGCTGAAGATGATACAGACCGTGCGCCTTACGAACATGCAGCTGCCCAACAGCACGATAACGCGCCTTGTGAACGACAAGGACGACGAGCTGCGCAAGGCTTCGCGCCTGTACTATATGTGTACGAGCAAGGACGACCCCTACGTGTTCTTCGAGGAGGAGAGCAAGCTCGGGCTGCACTTCTCGCTGTGGGACATGATGGAGCTGCACGAGATATTCCGCAAGGTTGACGAGGGCGGGCTGCGCGCCCCGCTCTTCGTGCCGATACTCCAGAGGGTGGCCAATCCCGGCATCGTGGCCTTCATGCTGCAGGAGATTGCCTACTGGGGCACCGACCAGGAGATGCGCTACGTCATGGAGTATTTCGAGTCGCCCAACTTCACCCACCGCGCCGCGGCGTTCACGTCGATGGGCATACGCCGCTTCGCCGAGTCGGAGAAGTCGATGCAGCGCGTGTTCCACAAGCAGACCGAGGCCCACCGCCGCCTGATACTCAACGCGCTGCTGGCCATCGGTTCAGGCAGGTCAGTGCCCTTCTTCCGCGACACTTACAACTCGTCCACTTCCAGCTTCACGCGCCGCACGGCGCTGCGCTGCCTGTGGATGTCGGGCGCTAAGGGCAAGGCCGTGTTCGAGAGTTTGAAACAAAAGGCCGACGACGCCGACAGGATTCTATTCCAGCACGTCGAAAGCCCCATAATAAATTACGACGGAGTATGATAAAAGACATCGTTTTCTATTTCTACGGCTACGTAGTGTTCTTTTACAGTATGGGACTGATCGTCTCATACGTCATACTCATGTGGCTTGCCGAGCTCGGCATCTTCCGCAAGAAGCGCGGCAACCTCAGCCTTTACACCAAGGAGATAATCGACAAGAGCCCCTACACGCCGGGCGTGTCGATAATAGCGCCGGCCTACAACGAGGAGCGCACCATCATCGAGAACGTCAACTCGCTTTTGGGCCAGGACTACCCGAAGTTCGAGGTCATCATCGTGAACGACGGCAGCAAGGACAAGACGCTCGAGCTGCTCATCGAGAACTTCCAGCTCGTAGAGGTGCCCTTCGCCTACGTAGAGTACATCCGCACGAAGCCCTACCGCCGCCTGTTCAAGTCGACCAACCCCGAATACCACCGCCTGATCGTCGTCGACAAGGAGAACGGAGGAACCAAGGCAGACGCCGTGAACGCCGGGCTCAACGCCTCGTCGTATCCCTACTTCGTGAACATCGACGTGGACGGAATCCTTGTGCGCGACGCCATTTCGCAGTGTATCATCCCCATACTCCAAGACGAGGAGGTGATAGCCGTCAGCGGAATAATGGCCGTTTCCAACGGTTGTAAGGTGGAGAACGGCCAGATAGCCGACCCACGTCCGCCCCACAAGCCGTGCGCCCTGTTCCAGACGTTGGAGTACATGCGCTCGTTCCTCGTCGGCAAGATGGGCTGGTCGTCTATCAATGCCATGCCAAACGTGTCGGGAGGTTACGGCCTTTTCGACAAGAAGGTGGTCATCGCCGCCGGCGGATACACGGGCGACTCGTTCGCCGAGGACATGGACATGATAATCCGCATGGTGGGCTACTGTTGCGACTTCGGCCGTAAGTACCGCATAGTGCAGGTGCCCGTGGTGTGCTGTTGGAACGAGGTGCCGCCCAACATCCGCGTGCTTTACCGACAGCGCACCCGCTGGGGACGAGGGCTTATAGAGACCTTCGTGCGCCACAAGCGCTTCCTCTTCAACCGCCGCTACAAGCAGCTGGGCATGGTGACGCTGCCCTACGTGCTCATATTCGAGCTGCTGGCGCCGATAATCGAGTTCGTCGGCTTCACCGTGTTCGTCTACCAGGCGTTCACGGGCGTTGTCAACTGGACCTCGGCCGCCGTTATTTTCCTCGGCCTCTACACGTTCTGCATCATCCTGTCGTTGGTGGTGATGTTCAACGACTACACCCTCGGCGGCTCGTTCCGCCACCCGCGGTCTTACCTCTGGGTGTTGGCCGCCGCCATGCTCGAGCCGTTCCTCTACCACCCCCTTACCGTGATATTCTCGCTGAAGGGTTATTGCAACTACATATTCAACAAGCGCGCCGTATGGGGCGAGATGAGCCGTACCGGATACGCCGCCCCCGGCGCAGGCGCGCCGCCGCCCGACGCCAAGGTGGCCCCGGCCGCAGCCGGCCCTGCGCAGGCGCAAGGGATGAAAGGAGGTGACGTATGAAGAACAAGGGATGCCTCATTATGTGGATAGTGCTCTTCGTGTTTGTCGCCAGCGCCTTTGCTTACAACAACTTCTTCAGCGACGACGTGCACACGCCCGACTACTACGCCTCGAACGCCCGCATGCTGTTTAAGAGCGGCAAGTGGGAGGAAGGCAAGCATTTCGTAGACGAGGGACTGAAGTATTATCCCGAGACCAACGACCTCAACGAGCTTAACGGCCGCTACTATTACCATAAGGAAGACTACGACAACGCGCGCTACTTCCTTATAGTATGCGTGCGCGACAACCCCGAGAACGTAACCGCCAAGCAGCTGCTCGTGGCCGTAGAGGAGAAGACCAAGAACTACTCGAGCGCCATCTGCTACGTCAACGAGCTGCTCGAGATCAACCCCTATTGGCAGGGCCTTTGGCGCAAGAAGATCGGCTTGTTCCGCCTGCAGGGCAACGACGTCGAGGCCGACCGCCTGCTGAAGCGCCTGCACCAGATTTACCCCAACGACTCAACCGTGCAGCGCGACTACGCCGCCAGCCTTGAGGAGCGTTACCTGCGCAACCGCAAGTCGGGCAACGGAGCCGCCACGATAGAGGCCCTTTACGACCTCGTCGACGTTGAGCCGCGCGAGGAGTATTACCTCGCCCTGTCGAACATGCTCCTCCAGCAGGGCAACACCGAGGAGGCGCTCCAGGTTACGGGCCGCGGAGCGTCCGACATACCGGGCAGTTCGGCCCTCGTCGTCAAGCGCGCGTCGATACTCGCAGGCGAAGGCCGCTACCAAGAGGCTATGGCCTACGTCAAGGCCCGAATGCGCTACACGCGCAGCAGCACGCTCGCCTCGTTCTACAACGGACTGCTGAGCGAGGCCGCCGACCAGGCGCGAATGAGCGACCCATACGTGCTCTACGGCAAGGTTTACGAAAACTCGAAGAGCCAAGAGGCCCTCGACTACATGCTCAACACGTCGCTCACGCGCGGTTACGACGAGGACGCGCTCTACTATCTCGCCGAGGCCAAGCGCCGCCGGGGCGAAACTAAGGACCTGCTCTACAAGGAATACATCGTTTACAGGCGCATGGGCAACACGAGCAAGGCGTATTCGCTGCTTTCAACGCTGGCTTCGGTCGACTCGACCAACGCCGACATCGTCGATGAATTGGCCTTAAACCGCCTGCACCAGGCCGGCAACCTCATTTCCGACGGCCTTTACTCAGAGGCCCTGCCTTACCTTAAGGCCGCGTCAAGCAAGAGCTACGACCCCGAGATACGCTATTCGGCGCTCAGCAAGGAGTACGCCTGCTACTTCGAGATGAAGAAGTACGACGACGCCCTTGCCGCGCTCGACCGCATGCATGTGCTTGCGCTCGGCGACTCGTTGAAAAACGCCGAATACTTCGTTAAAAAGGCCGACATACTTAACCACCAGGGCTACACCACGGCGGCGCTGGCCGTGCTCGACTCCGTTTTGCGCGACAGCATGGACGTAGCGGTGCGCGCCTCATACGTGGCGGCCTACGAGGAGATAGCCGTGCCCTACATAAAGAGCCTCATAGACGAGGGAGCTTCGTTCCGCGCCTACGACGAGAGCGTGCGCCTGCTGGCCGTCAACCCGTCGAACCTTGAGGGCTTGCAGTACGTAATCGGCATGTCAGACCTGCTCGGGCGCTACGACGCTTACGACAAATACGTGCTTCAGGCGCGCTCGATATATCCTGAAAGAACCGATTTCATCGTCAAGCAGGCCGTAACTTACAGCCGTAGCGGCGAGCACCGCCGCGCCGTCGACATGCTGCGCCCGTGGCTTTACTATTATCCCCACAACCAGGGCATCGTCGGCGCGTTCTCGGAGAACAGCGAGCTGCTGGCTTACGGCCTGATAAAGGACCACGAGCCCGAAGCCGCAATAGCCGTGGCCGACACAGCCCTGGCGTTCGACCGCGACAACGCTTCGCTCTATCTCGCCAAGGGAACGGCCTACGAGTCGATGCGCCAGTACGACTCGGCCTATTACTACCAGATGAAATACTCGCCGGGAGTGGCCGAGGCTGCGGCGTTCAACCGCCACTTGGCCGGCCTTGAGAGCCGTTCGTTCAAGAACGAGATAGGCGCCGAGTACCTGCGCGGGCGCTACGGCGACGCCGACGTGCTTACGTCAGTGGCCACGCTGTCATATACGCGCAAGGAGAAAGACGACATATTCACCGGCCGGCTCAACTACGCCGGGCGCGACGGCTCGGCCGCCGGCGACGACCCCACCGACCAGGTGCCGGGCGGAGTGGGCCTGCAGCTGCAGGCTTCGTGGGAGCACCGCTTCTCGCCGCATTGGAGCGGATCGGTTACGGCCGCTGCGGCCACGCGCTACTTCCCGTCGCTGATGGCCGGGCTTAAGGCCGAGCGCTGGTTCGACAACGACATGACGATTGACCTGCACGGCTCTTACCGCCGCATAAACACATACTCGAGAATGTTCCGCTGGGAGCAGGAGAACCCCGAAGCCGAAGGCGTATGGGCGTTCGACGGCTGGGACGAGCACAAGGCCGACCTGTTCAGCGCCGGAGTGGGCGCGTCGAAGACGTGGGACCGCTTCCTGCTCAGCGGCAAGCTCGACGGCTTCTTGTTGTCGAGCCACCTGTACGCCAACCTCTCGGCTCAGCTGAAATACTATCCGCGCGACGACGGGCGCACCAACATCACGCTCGTTAGCAGCGTCGGAACGTCGCCCGAGGCCAACATGATAGACAACGCCATGCCCGGCACGTTCGACAAGCTCAACACAATGGTGGGCCTCGGCGGCACGTACATGGTCAACAAACGGCTCTCGCTCGGGCTTATGGGCACCTGGCACACGTTCTACAGCCAGCTCAACACGCGCACCATGCTCGACGGCGGAGGATACCTCGACGGCATAACGACGAAATACAGGAACCTGTTCAACATCAACTTCTCGCTGTATGTCCACTTCTAAGGCTTCCATATCGTCGTTCCACCCGCTGCTGGTGCTCGCGGTGGTGTTGGCGCTCGGCATCAGCTCGTGCGCGGCCGACCGCCGTCCCGTGGCCGATTACGCCTGCTTCCGCGTTGAGCCTGCCGACGAGGGCAGCAAGGACGACGCGCGCTGGGCGGCCTATCTCGAAGGGCAGTTGGTCAACCGCGCCGTCGACGACCGCCGCGCCGTCATCGGCGAAGGCGGACGCGAATGCTTGGACGTAGTGGTGCATGTCGACAAGTCGCTGCCTTGCGACTACCGCGTCAGCCGCTCGCGCTCGGGGCTTACCCTTACGGCGCGCGACTCCGGCAAGATGCTGTGGCTCGTCTACCAGTTCGTCTCGTCGTGCTCGCCCGATGTCGTGGAAACGTCAGACCTGCCCCCGGCTTACGTCCCGATGGGCGGCGCCGAGGGAGATTTCGCCTTCGAGTACCGCGGAATATACACCCCGTCGAACTCAGACCCCGAGTTCATGCCCATCATGGCGGCCCACAATGTCGACTACGACTGGGCTTTATGGGGCCATAACATAATGAAGCTGTTCAAGGACGGCATACCCGAGGGGGCGCAGGCCCTCGTCGGCGGCAGGCGCACCGACAGCCAGCTGTGCTTCTCGTCGCCCGAACTTTACGCGGCCGTAGAGGCTTACGTGGCCGATTACGGCGGCGCAGAAGGCGGTGAAACCGCGCGTTTCGCCATAATGCCGGCCGACAACAAGGATGTGTGCCTGTGCCCTGAGTGCCTCAAGGCTGGCAACACGGCCGCGTCGGCCACGCCGGCCGTCAGCAAGATGCTGCGCCGGTTGGCTGAGGAGTTTCCCCGTTGCGAGTTCTTCACGTCGTCCTACCACACCACGGCCGAGCCGCCGCAGGCCAAGATGCCGGCCAACGTCGGCGTGCTTGTAAGCGCAATCGGCGTGCCGATGCGCGCCCTGCTCGACACCCGTCCGCAGGCCAAGCGCTTCGCCGAGTTGGTAAAACGGTGGAAAAAAGTGGTGTCGAAGGTTTACGTTTGGGACTACATGCGCAATTACGACGACTACTTCACGCCATATCCATGCCTCGCACTCGTGCAGGAGAGGCTCAGGATGTTCCGCTCCTTGGGCGTAAGCGGAGTGTTCTACAACGGCAGCTCGCCGTATTACGCCTCGTTCGACGACGTGCAGACGGCGGCCATAGCCGCAATGCTGGTCGATCCGGACATCGACGTGGCGGCCTACGCCGACAGCTGCTTCGCCCGTTACTACCCCGTAACGGCGCCGCTGCTCGCCCCGGCCTACCGCTCGTGGGAGCGCACCGTTGTCGACCGCGCACGCCCACTGCCGTTCTACGGCACGATACAAGACGCCGTGCACGCATGGCTCGACCCCGAGGCTTACGAAGCCTTCTGCGACTCGCTCGACCGCCGCGCCAAGCGCGCCGCCCCCGCCGAGCGCTCGCGGCTCAACCGCCTGCTAACCGCCTCGTGGCTTACGCGCCTCGAGCTGCTGCGCCCGGGCCGTTTGGCTACCAAGGCCGACACCGCCGCGGCGCGCCGCTACGTCGAGGGACTGGCCGGATACTCCGCCTTCCCCGACATGGGCCACTACCGCGAGACGGGAGGCCCGACCGACAAATACATAGGGAAATGGGAAAAAGAAATATACTGAAACCGCTCAGCCTCGCCCGGCTCGCCTTGCCGGCCATAGTGCTTGCGACAGCCGCCGCCTCGCTCGGCTCGTGCCGCAAGAATATCGGCATGACCACCGTAGCCGTGGCCGACTCCGTGCGCCACTATTATCCCATACTCACGGGCGAGGTGCTCACCCTCTCATACGAGCTTGAGAACACGGGCGACCAGCCCCTCATAATCCGCGACATACAGACTTCCTGCGGATGCATAACGCCCGAGCTCGACTCAAAGATGCTGCTGCCCGGCAAGAAGGTGAGGCTGCTCTTCAAGTACGAGAGCGCAAAGAACATAGGCTACGTCGACCACACGATACGCATCTTCGGCAACATAAAGCCGAGGGGGATATGCAAGCTGAAGTTCGACACCAACGTAGTGCCCAACGCCGACTACACACGCGACTACGAGGAACTTTACAAGGAGGCCGTGGAGCGCAGCAACATAATACGCGGATTGGTTGACGGCGACGAGTCGGAGAAAGGCTACTGGACCGACGACATCGGCGAGGACAGCCGCCACCAGAAGAAATACATCTGGCGCGACGAATAGTTATGATGCGCCGGAATCTAAGAATTGGCAAATGTGTTTAAACTGAAAAAACTTTGACTTTAAGCAAATGAAAGGAGATTAAGAAATGAACATGAATGAGAATTTGAGAAAACTGCTGAACCGGTTCGCCTTCGTAGCGGTTGCGGCCACGCTGGCCGCCTGCTCGGCTGACGAACTGGCCCAGGGTGGCGACGGGACGTTGCCGCAGCCTGGAGGACCGACCGCTTCGAGCGGTACGGTGAACTTCACCAACAACACGTCGATGACCATCGGCAACGGCCTGCCCGGCGGCACGCGCACGGCTTGGCTTACGCGCGGCGCAACGTTCGACATGGCCGACAACGCGGCGTGCACGCTCACAATGCCCGAGCAGCCCGAGGTTGGCGACGCTTCTTCGTTTGGAAGCTATTTCGATGGTAAAAACATAGGAGACGTGAAAGGTAAGCCTGCCGTCATCGAAGCCGGCGTTACCATGCAAATAGGCAGAGGCGGCGAGGACATGGTGGTGAACAACCTGGATACAGACCTCTTCGTAAGGGGAACGCTCAACGTAGAGAACGTGAAGAGCGACAGCAAGCAGGGACGCATCATCGTGCTTGAGGGAGGAACGGTGAACTTCAACATGGAGAAGCTGGCCGACGTAGCCATCCTCAATTACGGCGGTACGGTTAATCTGACGAAAGCCGAAGTAACCATCGACGCCGGTGCGGCGATAATGACCGACGGCGGTTTGGGCTGCGGTGACTGCGCAATCAACGTTGCCGGCAAGCTCTACGTAGGCGGCGACCTTACTTGCAAGCGCGTCGCATCAGAAGTAGGCGGAGCCCTCGTGCATGTGCTCGGCAACCTTACCGCCGAGCCTACGCTTACCGTATCGGGACAGAACGAGGACGGGACGGGCGAAGTCGTTGTGAAAGGCAAGAATTACCTCTGCGTAGAAGGCGTTACCGACGTATATTCGCTAACGGCAAGCCAAGGCGCATGCGTGCACACAGACTGCAAGCTCGTGGCTAACGACGCCTTGAACTCGTCTATCAATATCACTAACGGCGCAACGCTTTGCGCGTCTTACGTCGAGACTAAGCTGCTCCATATCTCAGCCGGTGCGCAAGGCGCATTGACGCAGGTGCTCCTGCCTGACCAGGGCGTTATCAACGTAGACAAGCTCAGCCTCGGCAACACTATGCTGCTCGGCCTCTACAAGCAGGGCACTAAGGCCCTCGTGTCGGCCAAGACCGTGACCGTGGAAAACCGGGTGAAGTGGGAAGACATAGTAGACCCCGCACTTTACGTGAACTACGATGAGATATGGGCCGACGCAGAGCCTGCTGACAAGTCGATGATCAACGTGGCGACTATGGGCGCGGGCGGCGAGTGCAGCCCCGGCTTCACCGTGCCCGGCACAGACCCCGATCCTACGCCCGGCGGTGACGGCGACATCGTAATCGTGATACCCGACGACGTTATCAGCGACGAGTACACCCTGCGCGCCGACGACTTCGCCATCCGCGTCAACGGCGAATACATAGACGCAATCAAGGTTGAGGGCAACACGGCCACGCTCGACGGCATCAAGATTGAGGACGACAACCACCTTACCGTAACCGTCAACGGCCTGTTGGAGAACATCGACAACTTCAACGTAGGCACTGACTACACCTACGAGTGCTACATGTGGATTAACAACAGCAAGCTGCTCGGCGACGGCACAGGCGGCTACGGCCCGCTCTTCACCCAAGACATGTACGAGGAATGGGTCAACCCGGCGTGGGACGAGTACGCCGACGACCCCTACGGATGCGACATAACCCACAGCATCTACGCCACGCTCCGCGACCAGCTCAAGTCGCCGGCAGGCTTCGAGGTGCGCTTCAACGTCTACCGAGGACTTAGCGGACGCCAGACCAACGCCGACGGCGAGTACGACGTGAACGGCTACGGCGACACGCCTTACGTAAAGGTGTCAATCCACGTACAGCGCAACGACAAGGCCCCTGCCAACACAATCGTAGGCGTGTGGCCAGCAATAACGGAATAACGGAAAGAATATGAATATTCCCAATCGGCCAAATACGTACTCTTTTCTAAGAAGTCTGCAGCATTCCGTCATTCCGGGCCAGGACCCGGAATCCAGTGGGTTCAGCTTCGTTCTAAGTAAATTGGGTGTTTTCTGGATTCCGGGTCCCGGCCCGGAATGACGGAATGCTGCAGACTTCTTAGGAGTGGATGTGTGTATTCGGTTGGGTGCGGATGTTCATTAATCGAATCAGAAACCGGAATCGAATCAGAAACCGGAATCAAATCAGGAACCGGAATCGAATCAGAAACCGGTAATCGAAAACAGAAACCATTAATCGAAACCAAAAAACGAAAGAAAGGAGGACCGTATGAAACTGAAACTATGGTTGCTGATGGCCGCCGCCGTGCTGGCGGTAGGCTGCTCGTCAGACGACGACGGCACCAAGACCGAGCCCGGAGGCGGCGCGCCGCCCGAGGCCGAGAACGTAGTGGAAAGCCAGACCGCCGTGTTCGAGAACAATACGTCGATGAGCGCCGGATGGCTCGACGGCGTTGAGACGCGGGCCGACAAGTCGAAATACGTGGCCGTGCGCCTGCCCGAGAACCTCGGCATAGAGAAGGAGTGGCTCTGCGAGGCCGACGACTTCAACCTGCGCATAGGCAAGGACGTTTACGTGAACCTCGTTGAGCATCCCAAGGCCGACAAGGGCATGTGGGTAGAGCGCTACGACGCCGCCATTGAGGGCCGCGACGGGCTGAAAGTGGCCGTCTACGGGCTCGACGAACTGCCGGCCGACAGCACCGAATACACCTACGAGGTGTACCTCTGGGTTAGGGACACCGCATGGGGCGTAGACAGCCTTACCAACCTCGAGGCCGTAATAACGCCCGAGGAGAAGGCCGAGTGGGTCAGCGGCGACGGCCAGGGCACCGACATCACCGAGCTTTGCTCCAGCTGGCAGACGGCCGGCTACGCCGCCCGCTACAACGTGTACAAGGGCCTTGCCGGCCACGACGACACGCCCTACGTAAAGGTGTCGATACACATCATGAGAGACGCCGACGCCCAGGCGGGCCCGGCCGAGGCCGTAACTCCTGAAAAGGAAGACGACGGCGCGGCCGAGTGACCACGGCCGGCGATAGGCTGGATAGAATAGCGAGAGATGCTATCAATTAGTCATTAACTTAAAAAACAGAAAACGTATGAAAAAACTATTTTTCCTTTTTGCAGCCTCTGCGCTGCTCGTCGCCTGTTCGTCAGACGATCAGGCCGACTTACAGGGCGGCAACCCTGTTACCGAACCGACCGAGGCTACCGTTTCGGTTGCTACGGTAGATTATGAGAACGGCGTGCAGATTGCCGTCGGCGACCTTGACGGCGACGGTACCCGTGCGGCAGAAGTAACAGAACCTAACGGCTCTGTGAATTTTGTAATCGACCTTACCAAGTATAATGATGTTTTGGAAGCGTTCAGCGAATACAAACTTAAGGCCGACGACTTCGCAGTTCGCCGCGACGGCGTTTATGACGGCACTATCGTTCCTACGGACAACAAGTACCAGTATTGGACGATCGAAATGGTCGAGGAGAATCTTAAGGTCGCAGTTAAGAACCTTGAGAAGCTCACCTTCGAAGATTGCAAGGACTACACGTTCGAGTTCTACCTTTGGATTGAGAACAAGAAGTTGCTTAACGACGGCACCGGCGGTTACGGCGAGCTGTTCACCGACGACGATAAGTCTTGGTGGATTACTAAACAGATTGGTAATTGGCCTGTTGCCGAAGGTGAAGAGACCGGCATGGACATTTCTGAAGATATTTGGAACGCCAATGGCGGAGATGGCAAGAACTTCTTCGAGAACTATGAAGAAGCTACTCCTGCCGGCCTGCTCGTGCGCTACAACGTTTACCGCGGTCTTCAGGGACTCAATGGCGACACTCCTTACATCAAGGTTTCAGTTCATGTAGAGAAGAAGGATCAGACGACCGAGCAATCAAAGGAGAACGAGTGTACTTGGGTTCACATTCCTTACGAGGCAAAATAATCCTATCGCGGCCTTGCGCCCATTCCCTTGAACGAGGGTAGGGGCGCGGGCCTGCGCACAGAGGCCCTGCGGCGTGGCCGCGCCGCGGGGCAGACATCATAAACAAGGCTTTTTTAAGCATCTCATAGCTAAAAACAATTTTGGAAGCCGCAGCTGCGAAGCCCCGGCTTTCTTTTTGAGGATGTGTCAAAATACGGCCATACCTTTATGTGCGGACATAATGAATTATGTCCCTACGAGAGCGATGTTCCTAATTTTGACCCACCCCTCATGTTTGCGGCTTGCGTATCAGCCACAGCCGCGGCATAACGCGCACCCCCCCTAAGGAGCGGCGCGCCGCCTTGCGTGTGCCGCCGGGCTGCTGATTAGATAAATTTATTAATCAATTTAACCATTTACAAATTAAAAAAAAGTAAGTTAACGTGAGTTCGGTATAAGAAATAAGAAAATGAAATCATTTTAAAGCGTAAGAAGTCGGTGGCATTCCGTCATTCCGGGCCGGGACCCGGAATCCAAGAAACACACTTTCGTCAACAATTTGGTTGCATACACTGGATTCCGGGTCCCGGCCCGGAATGACGGAATGCCACAGACTTCTTAAAGCCAATACAACACGATACTTTTTATGGAATAATCCTTATACCGAACTCACGTTAAGTTATGAAAAAACTGTTTTTCCTCTTGGCGGCAGTGCCCGCGCTGCTCGTGTCTTGTTCGTCTGACGAACTCGACGGAGTAACCACAGGCGTCGACAACGAGAATCCTTCCGCCGTTGTCGGCTAGGGCGTCAGCACGGGCGGATCGGTAGAGTTCACCAACGGCGCCGGCATCGGCGTAGGTTCGCTTACGCGCACCGGCGGCGGATGCTATGAGCCCGAGAAGGCTAAATGCCACAACGCATGCACGTACAAGGACAACGGCTCAGGCAAGGTAATACTTGACTCTTATTGCCAGTATTGTTACGAAAAATTGAGCACAGCAGACGCCTTTTTCTTCGATTTGTATAGGAATAATGTTGGCGACTATGGCCATGAATATTATAAATTCATGGACAGGTGGGGTCGGATGTACCACAGCAAGAAAGAGGCCGAGGAGCTTAACGACAAAGAGTGCGGCGGCGAGCAGGGCGGCTCTGGTGAAGAAGGCGAAGGCGGCCATGAAGGCGAAGGCGGCGAGCAAGGCGGTGAAGGCGAAGGCGGCCAGGAGACTACCGAGCCTGGAATCGTTGTTCCGGCCGGAGCTAACTTCGTGCTCAACCTCACTGAAGACGTGCTCCAAAACATGCTCGAGCAGACGGGCGCAGTGCGCATCGAGGCCGACGACTTCGCTATCCGCGTGAACGGCGACTACATCCCCGAGATTGTTCCTACCGAGAAGGTTTACCAGTGGGCTGAGAACGGCGTCGTTATCGCCGAGAACGAAGGACTTGGCGTAAGCCTGCTCGGTCTCGACAAGCTCGACTTCACCGACGAGCAGACCGACTACACCTTCGAGCTTTACATGTGGGTTGCCAACGAGAAGTACGCTTACGACGGCACCGAGTCGGTAGTCGAGCTCTTCGACGACAACATGAAGGCCAACTGGATAACCGAAGGCGCATGGAGCGACGACCTCACGCTCAGCGGCGTGCTGGCTGAAAACGGCGGCGAGACCGGCGTTGACCTGACCAAGACCATCTCCGAGCAGGAGACTCCATACATCACCGGCAAGGGCCTTACCGACGAACTCGACCTGCTTATCCGCTACAACGTTTACCGCGGACTGCAGGGCAAGGACCTGAACACTCCTTACATCAAGGTGTCGATCAGCGTAACGAAGAACAAGCTGACGGGCAACAAGACGGAAGTATTGCCCATCTATTATTAATAACCATGCAAGCAGGCCGGGCCTTCGCATCCGAAGGCCCGGCCCCGGGCATAGCGGTTCTTACCGCTCAAGGGCCGGCCACGCAAGGCGCCGGCCCTTTTTTGCCGTTGTTTTTATGGCGAACTCACGTTTTTTATAGCGTACCCATGTTTTTTTGCCGTCAGTTCTTATGCCTGGCCCATGTTTTTTCATCGCTCCTACGCCGTCGGCGCTATCGTGTTGGTTTTCAGCGCGTTGCGCCGTGCCGTCCGATATGCCGCCTTTCGCCGTGCGGAAGGCCGCCTTCGGCCGTGCGTTTTGCCGCCTTTCGCAAGGCAAAATGCCGCATGCCGCATTTTCTCCTGAGATAACGGGCACCGCTTGCAGGGACATGATTCATCATGAATGTGCGTAATTAGCCAAACTATTCCATCTTTTTTTCTTGTTTTTTTGAATGTGCGCAATTAGCCAAACTATTCCATCTTTTTTCTTGTTTTTTTTGAATGTGCGCAATTAGCCAAACTATTCCATCTTTTTTTCTTATTATTTTGAATGTGCGTAATTAGCCAAACTATTCCATCTTTTTTCTTATTTTTTTGAATGTGCGTAATTAGCCAAACTATTCCATCTTTTTTTCTTATTTTTTTGAATGTGCGCAATTAGCCTAAATACATACACCCTCTTCTAAGCAGTCGGCTGCATACCGTCATTCCGGGCTTAGACCCGGAATCCAGGAAACACACTCTTTGTAGAAGAACGAGGATGCATACACTGGATTCCGGGTCTAAGCCCGGAATGACGGTATGCAGCCGACTGCTTAGAAGAGGGTGTATGTTGCAAATAAAAGCGTGTTTGCAAGTAAAAGTATGTTGCAAGTAAAAGTATGTTGCAAATAAAAGTATGTTGCAAATAAAAGCGTGTTTGCAAGTAAAAGTATGTTGCAAGTAAAAGTATGTTTTTCGGCAAATTACGGTCATTCTTTTAATAAAATGCCCCGAAAATTAGGAATGTAACGAATTATTCACGATATTTGCAGCATACGGGGCAACAACAATGAACATATACAAAGCATACGTTTATATCCTTGCAAGCAGGCGCAACGGCACCTTGTACGTCGGCGTTACCAACAACCTCGTAAGGCGCGTGGCAGAGCATAAGTCGGGGACTATCGAAGGATTCACATGCCGCTACGACGTTAAACAACTTGTTTACTTTGAATGCTTTACGACATTCCAAAGCGCCATACGCAGGGAGAAGCAATTGAAAGGTTGGAAAAGGTCTTGGAAAATAGGACTCATCGAATACGACAACCCACAATGGCGCGACCTCTCGACTGACATCGGCGTAGGCTATGGATACGTTGCTGCCGTTAAAGACATTTATAAGTGAGACTACCTCTTCTTTTTCTTTGGGAAGTCGGCAGCATACCGTCATTGCCTTACGGCGATTTACCAATTCCCCCGGCTTGCACTATCTTTTGATAAGACAGGCTGCGCCTCTGAATCGAAGATCGCTGCCTCGGAAATGAAAATAAAAGTTCGTTTCTCTCACTTTTATTTTGCATTTCGCTCGGCTTGCACTATCTTTGGATAAGATAGGCTGCGCCTCGGAATCGAAGATCGCTGCCTCGGAAATGAAAATAAAAGTTTGTTTCTCTTACTTTTATTTTGCATTTCGCTCGGCTTGCACTATCTTTGTAAACGGTAAGCAACACTACGAATCATGGAGACAACGGACATTTCATTAAACAAACACATCGTAGACGACGCGCGCCTTTATGCCGAACGCCAGGGCACAAGCCTCTCGGAGCTGATAGAAAACTATCTTACACGGCTCGTCAGGAAGGAGAAACGCACGGCCGGCGAAGTGCCCGACATCGTTATGAGCCTGCTCGGCGCGGGCGAACCCGTCGGCGACGACGACATCAACGGACGTAAGGCTTATCGTGAATACCTGAAAGAAAAGTACGAATGAAGAAGGTTTTCTTAGACACGAACGTCGTAATCGACCTGCTCGACAGGCGCGAGCCTTACTGCAACGACGCGGTTACGCTGTTTACGCTGGCTTACAACAAGAAGCTCGTGCTCTACGTCTCGTCGCTGACTTACGCCACCGCGTCATACCTGTTGCGTAAACATGGAAAGGAGCAGACTCGGTTGTTGCTCGGCAACCTTAGGCGGCTGTCGAAAGTGACGACCGTCGGCGAAAAGGAGGTTGACGACGCGCTGGCTTCGGCCTTCGGCGACTATGAGGACGCATTGCAGTACTATTCGGCCACGGGCAAGAAGGTAGACGCCATCATTACGCGCAACAAGAAAGACTTTGCAGCCTCCAAATTGCCCGTAATGTCGCCCGACGAGTTCCTGCGCATGATGCAACCGTGACTCCCACCCATGATTAAGTTAAATGAAAATAAATGCTTGATTCTCGCGCATTTATTTTGCATTTGCCTAACGGCGATTTACCAATTCCCCCGGCTTGCACCATCTCTGGATAAGACAGGCTGCGCCTCTGAAATGAAAATAAAAGTTCGTTTCTCTCACTTTTATTTTGCATTTCCCTCGGCTTGCACTATCTTTGCAGCGTGAAAGCCAAACGGAGCTTGAACGTTTGGCTCAGACTGCAGTTTTTTACACATAATTATTTTAGATTGAAGACATTTGAAGAATTGGGCGTCAGCGAAGAGATTCGCCGCGCCATTGAGGAATTGGGCTTCGAGCAACCCATGCCTGTACAAGAGGAAGTGATACCCTATCTGTTGGGTAACAGGAACGACGTAATCGCGCTCGCGCAGACCGGAACGGGCAAGACGGCCGCATTCGGCATACCCGTGCTGCAGCGCACCGACGCGCGAGTACGCCAGACGCAGGCGCTTGTGCTCAGCCCTACGAGGGAATTATGCTTACAGATTGCCGACGACCTGAAGGACTTCTCGAAGTACCTCAGCGGCATCAACATCGTGCCCGTGTACGGCGGCACGTCCATCGAGAACCAGATACGCGCCCTGAAGCACGGCGCGCAGATAATCGTTGCCACGCCGGGGCGACTGATCGACCTGATGAACCGCGGCGCGGCGAAGCTCGAGGCCGTGAAGAACGTAGTGCTCGACGAGGCCGACGAGATGCTCAACATGGGCTTCTCGGAGAGCATCGACGAGATACTGGCCGGCGTGCCGAAAGACCGCAACACGCTGCTCTTCTCGGCTACGATGAGCCGCGAGATCGAGAAAATAGCCCGCAACTACCTTACCGACCCCAAGGAGATAGTGGTGGGCAGCCGCAACGAGGGCGCCGAACACGTAAACCACATCTACTACATGGTCAACGCCAAGGACAAATACCTCGCCCTGAAGCGCATAGTTGACTACTACCCGAAGATTTTCGCCATAATATTCTGCCGCACGAAGCGCGAGACGCAGGAGATAGCCGACAAGCTCATACACGACGGTTACAACGCCGAGTCGCTGCACGGCGACCTCTCACAGCAGCAGCGCGACCTTACGATGCAGAAGTTCCGCCAGCACCTCACGCAGCTGCTCGTGGCCACCGACGTGGCCGCCCGCGGCCTCGACGTCGACGACCTCACCCACGTAATCAACTACGGGCTGCCCGACGACATCGAGAGCTACACCCACCGCAGCGGCCGAACGGGCCGCGCCGGCAAGAAGGGCACGTCGATCTCCATCGTGCACACCAAGGAGAAGTCGAAGATACGCGCCATAGAGAAGACCATCGGCAAGGAGTTCGTACAGGCCGACATACCCTCGGCCGAGGAGATATGCAAGAAGCAGCTCTACAAGGTGATGGACCAGATAGTGAAGACCGACGTCAACGAGGAGGAGATAGCACCCTTCATGGGCGACATCAACCGCTATTTCGAGTACATCGACAAGGAAGACATCATCAAGAAGATAGTAAGCCTCGAGTTCGGACGCTTCCTCGCCTACTACGCCGACGCGCCCGAGATAGGCAAGCCCACCGGCCGCGGCGACAAGAAGAAGGAGCGCCGCAGCGACGAGCGCAAGCGCACACACAAGGCCGAGGCCGGCTACCGCCGCCTGTTCATCAACCTCGGCAAGGCCGACGGCTTCTATCCCGGCGAACTGATGCAGTTCGTCAACCGCAACATGCGCGAAGGACGGCAGGAGATAGGCGCGATAGACCTCATGTCGAAGATGTCTTACTTCGAGGTGCCCGAGCGCGACGCCGAGAAGGTTATGGCGGCCCTCGACGGCACTACGTACCACGGCCGCCCCGTGCGCTGCAACGACGCCGACCGCGACTCGAAGCCGCAGCGCGGCGCGCGCCGCGC
Organism: uncultured Prevotella sp.; assembly: GCA_944319795.1. GTDB lineage: Bacteria > Bacteroidota > Bacteroidia > Bacteroidales > Bacteroidaceae > Prevotella. Next base: position 49,687 of record CALUFA010000016.1, read on the forward strand.
CGACAAGCCGGGCGCCTTCGACAAGAAGAAGCGCAACGAGCCGGCCGACGGCGGCCGCAAGGACAAGAAGCGCAAGAAGGACAAGGCCCTGCCGCAGGAGAGCGGGCGCAAGGACGACTGGCGCCAGTTCTTCTCATCGGGCGGCAAGGACATCCAGCTCGTAGGCGAAGAGCCCGACTTCAGCGAGGAGGGATGGGCGCGCCGCAAACCTAAGAAATAACCGTCATGCAGCCCCGGCTTACCGGGCTGGTTGGGATTATAAGGCCAATAAGGCCGATCAGACTAATCAGCCCGGTAGGCCGGGGCGCCTTTTAAATAACCGCTAATCATGAAAAAACAAATCATTACCTTATTCTTGTCATCGGCATTTGCGTCACCGGCTGCGCTGGCCGGCGACATCTACGTGTCGCCCGACGGCGACGACGCTGCCAAAGGCACCGTAACCGAACCCCTGAAAACCGTCGAGGCCGCCCTCAGGCAGGCCCGCGAATGGCGCCGCTTGGGCGCAAGCGAGGCCGAAGGAGGCATAGACATCATCCTCGGCGGCGGCGTTTACAGGTTGGACAAGCCGATATTCATCCGCCCGGAGGACAGCGGCACGCCGGCGGCGCCCACCACGATACGCGGCGCCGAGGGCGCAACGGCCGTCATCAGCGGCGGCGTAAGCGTTACGGGATGGCGCCTGGCGGCCGACGACCCACGGCTGCCGGCGTCGGCGAGGGGCAAGGTGTGGGTGGCCGAAGCCCCTATGTCCAACGGCCGCATAGTCTACGCGCGCCAGCTGTACGCCGACGGCCGCAAGGCCGTGCGCGCCACGCAGTTCGACGGCCCGTACTCGATGGAGCGCATGAAGGCATTCTCGCCCGAGGACGAAAGCATCACCATACCCACGCCTGCCGTAGACCTGAGCAGCGCCGGGCAGCTCGAAATGATAGTGCACCAGCGCTGGGCGATAGCCATACTGCGCGTAAGGGCGATGAAGGATATGGGCGACGGCACGACGAAAGTGTGGTTCCACCAGCCCGAAAGCCGGCTCGAGTTCGCCCACCCGTGGCCCCAACCGGTTATCGACGGCGAGCGCGGCAGCTCGTCGTTCGCCCTCGTCAACGCCATAGAACTGTTGGACCGGCCCGGCGAATGGTACCAAGACTATCCTTCGGGGCGCATATATTACTACCCCGAGGACGGCCGTCGGCCCGACCAAACGGCGGTGACGGTGCCCGCCCTTGAGACTCTCGTCGAGATAGGCGGCACGCGCGAGCGGATGGTAAGCAACGTAAGGTTTGCCAACCTCTCGTTCGAGCACGCCGCGTGGACGCGCCCTTTGCGTGAGGGGCACGTCACTTTGCAGGGCGGATTCCGCCTTATCGACGCTTACAAGTTGGCCGAGCCGGGCCTTTTCCATAAGGCCGAGCTTGAAAACCAGGCGTGGATAGCGCGCCCCGAGGCGGCCATTGCGGCGCAGTTCGCCACAGGCGTGGCCTTCACCGGCTGCCGCTTCAGCCACGTAGGGGCTACGGCGCTTGACTTCCGCTATGCCGTAAGCTCGTCGGAGATAACCGCCTGCACGTTCAGCGACGTCGGCGGCACGGCCGTAATGGCCGGCTCGTTCGGCGAGGGAGGCTTCGAGACGCACATACCCTACGTCCCCGCCATACCCTCCGACGTCTGCCGCAACATTACTATAAGCCGTTGCACGATAAGCGACGCCACCAACGAAGACTGGGGATGCGCCGCCGTGAGCGCCGGATACGTGTCGGACATTCTCATAGAGCGTAACGAAGTGGCCGGCGTAAACTACTCGGGCATCTGCGTAGGCTGGGGGTGGACGGCCAAGGAGAGCTGCATGCGCAACAACAGGATTGTAAACAACAACGTGCGCGACTACGCCCGGATACTCTACGACGCAGGCGGCATATACACGCTGTCCAACCAGCCCGGCTCGCTGATAAGCGGAAACAAGATCAGCCTGCCGGCTGATTCGCCCTACGCAACAAACTCGCGCGCCTTCTGCGTTTACTTCGACGAGGCCACCGACGGCTTCACCGTAGAGAACAACGACATGCCCAAGCCGCTCTTCGGCTACAACAAGCCCGGCCCCGCGCTGATAGTCAAGGATAAGTAGGCGGCCGGCGGCCCGGCGGGCCGATTTTGCTTATCGGGCTGGTTAGTCCCATTGGCCCGTCGGGCCGGATAAGCCCGGTAATCCAAATGCCGCAAACGGCCCTGCGAAAGGTTAGCTTTCGCAGGGCCGTTTGCCGTCTTTCAGCCTGTAAAAGGCCATCTTTTGCAGTGTTGTTCGTAATCTTTTGAATACGTGAGTTCGGTATAAGAAATTAGGAAATGGAATCATTCTAAAGCGTAAGAAGTCTGTGGCATTCTGTCATTCCGGGCTTAGACCCGGAATCCAGTGTATGCAACCAAGTTGTTGACGAAAGTGTGTTTCCTGGATTCCGGGTCTAAGCCCGGAATGACAGAATGCCACAGACTTCTTAAATCCAATACACAACGGTACTTTTTGTGGAATAATCCTTATGCCAGACTGACGTTTTTGAATATCAATGTGTTACGTTCTGTTGCGGTATCGTTGCGGCGACATGCCCGTCTGTTTCCTGAAAAACGTGCCGAAGCTCGACGGATTGGGGAAGTTGAACTCGTCGGCTATCTCGGCTACGGTCTTGTTCGTGCTGTCGAGCAGCGCCATGGCGCGGCGCGTTATGGCCTTGAATACGAGTTCCTGCACGGTGTATCCGCACACCGACTTTGACAGTTCGGACAGGTATTTGGGCGTGAGGAACAGCTTGTCGGCGTAGAACGCCACGCCGCGCTCGGCCATGTAGTGGCGGTCGATCAGCCTTACGAGCTTGAGGAATGTCTCCGTGCGGCGCGCGTCGGGCGAGCCGCCGCCGAGGAAGCGCCTGCCGAACAGAGCGCAGAGCCTGTAAGTGAGCGACAGCAGGAGCAGCTTGCGCTCGTTCACGGCGAAGAAGTCGTCGGGCCGCGGCTGCCCCGGGCCGATTAGCGCGACGTAGCGCGCCAGCCCGTCTTCGTCGCCGGTGCTCCACACGCAGTGCTTTTCGGGCGACATGATTGAATAAAGCCTGACCGACTGCACCATCGTTCCGAGCACGTAGCGTATGGGTTCGGTCTTGTATATGATGATGCTCACGAGCAGGTCGGGCGACTGGCGGTCGACGCTGAAGAACGCCCCGTCGGGTATGAACACGGTCTGCCCGCCCCGGGCCGAGTGTCCGCGGCCCGACAGGGTGAAGTCGAAGCCGCCCCGGTGGCATACCACCAATCCGATGCCGAAGCACTGGAAACCCTCGGCCATGCGGCCGGGCAGCACCCCTACTACTCCCCCCGACGAGCACACGTCGGCCCTCCCTATTATGCTTTCCTGCAATGCGGCCAGCCTGCCGGCCGCCGTGCCGTCGAATGACTCTTCCATAACGCTGAATGTTTTTACGCCGCTAAGTTAGTAAAATTATCCGACTTGGCAGGCCCTTAGCCCGGCCAAGCGGATAATTTCCTCTTCTTATATGGATAAATGAGCACGAAGAGCATCGTAGCCATGCAGCCGTAGAACGTCCATCCGGCCATTTCCTTCACGGCCGACAGCGTGGCCTGCACCTGCACCTTGCCCTTTGCCGACATGGCGGCCGTGGTCTCGGCCTCGGCCGCGCTGCGCCCCTGGAGGCGCATGCCGTAGGCCGTCTGGTCGTAGGCGGCGGCCGACTGCGCGTCGACCCGGTCAACGTCTTGCGCGAACATCGTGACGTAGTGCTGCTGGCGGTGCTGCAACAGGTTGGAGTAAAGCGCCGAGCCTACGGCCGGGCCGACAACCATGCGCACGCTGAGCATGACGCATATCCACGTAGACAGGTACTTGAAGGGCATGCGCTGGTTGGCGTAGACGGCGGCGAGCGAGTAAACCAGCATCATGCCTGCCGAGCGGATTATGACCGGATACTTCATCCGCTCGTACAGTCCGGCCGTCTGCACCTCGAAGTACATGAACAAGGCGGCCGCCCCGATGAGCGCGAAGCCTATGCCGAAGAGGTATTTCAGACTTACGCCGCGCGACCCGAGGACTATCGCCACCACCGCCCCTACGAGGTATCCCAGCATGCTCCAGTTGCCCAAAGAGGCGTTCTGCCAGTTGTCTATCTCCATGCCTACGCCGGTGAAGACGCTTACGAACATCGAGCTTGTGTTGAAAACCATGAGCAGCAGGAAAAGCGCCATGCCTACGTTTATAGTGCGCAGGCGGAACACATCCATGCGGAAGTAAGGCGAGCGGTTGTCCCACTCCATGTAGGCGAACGCCGCCGCGAACACCACGGTAAGCACCGTAGAGCGCACTATCGAGGGGTCGGCGAACCAGTCGAGCGTCTTGCCGTAGACGAGCACGTAGACACCGCACGTCATCATGGCGCAGAACACGGCCACGTTGCCTGCCTTGCGCAGCGTTATCGGGAAGCGGCGGTTGGCGTAGCTGTGGTAAGGCATCGTGACGAGCACGATGAATATTGCGACGAGCGTCATCCCCATCATGTAGTAATACACGTCCTGCCACTGGTATTCGTAGGCCAGCCACGCCGTGAGCGACGTGCCGAGCTGCCCCAATATCATGAAGAACAGGTAGATTACGGGCATGCTCCTGCCCTTCTCGGCGTCCAAGCGGTCCCATCCCTCAGCGTCGCCGGGCTCGTTGCCGGGCGTTATGTTGCGCACGGCCTCCATGCCGAAGGCGTAGCGGATGAGGGTGAACAGGTTGACCATCATAAGCTCCATGCGCAGGAATCCCATCACTATGCTGCACAAGGCCATGACGAATATGCTGTCGGTGACGGCGCACACGTAGCTGAGAAGGTACATCAGCGAGAACCCCGTGACGCACATTATCTTCTCGCGGCGTATGCATACCAACTGGTAAAAGAACGGGCCGAAGGCCGCCATGCCTATCGACGTTGCGAATCCGACGAACTGTATGTGCTCCGACTGTATGCCCAGTCCGCTCGTCATCTCGCCGCTGTTGGCGGTGTAGACGCCGCCCACGGTCAGTATAGGTATGAAAAGCAGTATCAGCAGGATGATGCCGAGCGGCTTGGGCATCCAGCCGTAGAACGGGTAATTGCTGTACTTAGCCCCTGCGGTGAGGCTTATCGTGTCTTGTCTCATAACATAATCACTTTTGTTGTGTGCCGGAATAATAAAGAATTTATAACGTCAGTTCGGTATAAGAAAAATGAAATCATTCTAAAATGTAAGAAGTCGGTGGCATTCTAAAGTGTAAGAAGTCGGTGGCATTCTGTCATTGCCTTAACGGCGATTTTCAATTCCGGGCTTAGACCCGGAATCCAGGAAACACACTTTCGTCAACAACTTGGTTGCATACACTGGATTCCGGGTCCCGGCCCGGAATGACAGAATGCCACAGACTTCTTA
>CALUFA010000017.1 GCA_944319795.1 uncultured Prevotella sp.
TTTATACTGGATTCCGGGTCTAAGCCCGGAATGACGGTATGCCACAGACTTCTTACGGTTTAGAATGGATCCCTTTTCATTATACCGAACTGACGTTTATTTACGGCCTAATGACCGATTTTGGATAAAAACAGGCCGCCCCCGCACCAGCGGAGACGGCCCAAAATCAAAAACAGTAAGAGGTAATTATGTGGTATAGATTAGTTCTTCACTATCTTGGTGGCATGTCCGTTTACCGTCACAACGTATATTCCGGCCGGCATGTCGCCTACGTAAACCGACTTCTCGGCCGACGTCCTTACGCACGTTCCGTCTACTCCGTAGATGCTTACGCTTACCTCGCCAGGTGCGGATATGTTGATCCTGTCGGCCGTGTAGCTTACGTTCACGTCAGTATCGCCGTCGGATGCAACGCCGGCGATGGCCGTCGCGGTGTGCTCAGAATAGAAATAGTCGCGCCTCATCACCATCCAGCCGTTGCTGCCGTCGGCGTAAAGGTCCTCAATCCAGTTAATCTTGTACGGGTCCTGCCAGCCTTCGGGGAAGTATGCGTCGGCAGAAGGCACGTCGAAGTCGTAGTCGACCACCTGTCCGGTGTTCGTAGTCCACTCCTCGTTCATCCAACGGTAGCCGCGCTTGTCGACGAGGGTGCCGTTCTTATACTCGTAAGTCCAAAGGGCCGAATTAACCCATCCTTCCTCGTCCTCGGGGTCGATGGCCGGGCTGCGGTGCGCCTTAACGCCTATCGGCACGATGCCTCCGCCGGTAGATTCGCCGTTCTTGCTGATGCTCTCTATCAAGTTTCCGTCGGCGTCATATATATATTCGGTATACGAGGTCTGCGTGCGCTCGCCGTCAACCCAGTCCCATATCAGCGTCTTAAGCGGCCTGTTGGCATCGTCGTAAGTATATTTCTCCTCGAAAAGGGTGCTCTCCGTGCCGTCCTCGGCTACGAGTTGCTCCTTCACCCAAGTCTTTTTGTTGTCGGCGTTGTAACCGTAATGGGTCTGCTGCGTGAAGCTCTCGCCCAATAAGTTGCCTTCTTCATCATAATTGTAAGTTATCAACTTGAAAAGACCTACGCGGTTGCCTTCCTCGTCATACTCCCATGTGGTGGGGCTTGCGCCAATCAACTGCCATCCAGTACTGTCAGGCATGCAGTACCACGTCTCGCTAAGCACTGCATGGTTGCGGTCGTTGTAAGTGGTACGGCCTTTCCAAGTCCTCGTAAATCCGAGGAATCCGTCCCAATTGTCGCCGCCGCACCACTTGCCCGACTGACGGTTGTAGTAGTGTTCCGACTGGCCTATGAGGTAGCCGTCCTCGCGTATTTCGTTCGTAAAGAAGTAGTACTGGCGCCACTGTCCGTCAACCCATGTGAAGTTGCCCTTGTACGTCATGCGGTCGGTTTCAATGCCTTCCACCCCTTCCATGTTCGGATCGATCGGGCCGTCGAACCAAACGTAGTCGTATCTTTCAGAGCCTACCCACTGCGCTCCGTCCCAAACGTATCCGGTATAGCTGGTCTGGCGCTTCTTGGCGTCCCACGATGCGAGGTTGTGAGCATAGGGAACCCACTGCGAGCCGTTCCACGTATAGGTGGTCTCTTCCACCATGTTGCCCAGCTCGTCATAGTCGTACTCGCCCTTTGACACCGGATCCCAGCCGCCGTCGGTGCCGAGTTGGTAGTTCACTTGCTCTATGCCGAGGCCCTGGTCGTTATACTTGTACTCGTAACGAACGCCCGTGCCGTAGGCAAGTCCCTGCTGGCTGACGATCAGCCCCTCGTCGTTCCACTCGTAGTCGTACACTTCCTGAGGCTCGTCCCATGTGTTCGTCGACGCGTTCCAGTAGCCAACCTCGCGGTGTATCTCCTTTCCGGCCTCGTTGTAGGCGAAATACTGCAACGCCGAGTTCGACCCGTCGGGGTTGGTCTGCACTATGCTGTCGAGCCGCTCCTTGCCTTCGGCCTCGCGCGGGGCGTAAGCCGGAGCCTTGGCCGCCGGGCGGACGGCCACCGTTCCTACGGCTGCTCGGTCGCGGGCGGTAAACTTCGCCGGGTTCTTCATCAGTCCGTTCACCTCCACCTTGTGGAGTTTCGGCTCTAACTTGGTGTCCATCGACAGTGCGAATCCATTGGTTACCTGTGCCGTTGCGCCCATGCAGAAGCATGTGCCGGCAGCGAAAAGTAATGTTCTTAAGTCCATACGCTTTCGTATTTAAAGGTTAATGCATTTTGGTTTTAAGCACTACGGCGGACCGTAAGGCCGCCCCGTGCAGGTAAAAAAGAATCTGTTGCAAAAGTAAATGAATATGCTACAAATTGCAAATCAGAAGGGTTTGGATTCTTGAATTTATACCATAAAACGGCCTTAAAAGGCGGAAAAAGCATAAAAAAGCCTGCCGTAAGAGGCGCAACAGCTTCCAACGGCAGGCCGTTACAGGCCGGGCGCAGGGCGGAAAGAGCCTGGATTAATTAAATGAATGCCTGCAATCAACCTAAATACATACGTCCTCTTTTAAGAATACATGCGCCCTCTTCAAAAAATACATATATTCTCTTTTAAGCAGTCGGCAGCATATTGTCATTCCGGGCTTAGACCCGGAATCCAGAAAACAGCCATTTATAATAACGAGGATGCATACACTGGATTCCGGGTCTAAGCCCGGAATGACAATATGCTGCCGACTGCTTAAAAGAGGATATATGTATTCTTAAAAGAGGATGCACACATTTTTAGAAATAGATGTATGCATTCATAGAAGAGGGCGCACGCATTCGGGCTGATTGCGGACATTCATTTCACGAATTGCTCCTTGCCATTTTCTGGTAGAGCGACGGCGTAAGACCGGTGGTTTTCTTGAAAATGTTGACGAAGGTGGCGTGCGACTTGTATCCCACGCTTTCGCCTACGGCCTTCACCGTAAGGTTGGCGTAGGCGCCGTCGTCGGCCAGCCGCTTGCAGGCCAAGCGCACACGGTATTCGTTTACGTAGTTGCTGAAGTTCTTGTGGTAGGTGCCGTTGATCACCTGCGACACGTACTTACTGTTAGAGCCTACGAGCGTGGCGAGGCGGTCGAGCGAGAAATCGTCGGAGCAAAACTCCTCGCTGTTCTCCATTACGCCGGCTATGGCCTCGGCCAGCGCCTGCTGCTGCTCGTCGTTAAGGTTGCTCGACTTGTACTTGCGCTCCTCCTTCGCGCCGCCGTCGGCGGCCTGGCCGGGCGTGCGGCGCAGCTCTTCGGCCTCGGCCTCGAGGCGCGCTATGCGCTCCACGTCGTCGGCGTGGCGCTTGTTCATGGCCTCGTGGCGGCTTATGAAGTCGCGGTTAAGGGCGTAAAGGCCGGCGTAGCTGCTGTTTAGCTTACGGTTCTGGCGGTAGAGGATGACGAGGAACGCCGTAACGACGAGCATCGCCGCGAAGCCGAACGCCATAGCCGTGCGCTGGTAGACGATGGTCTGGCGGCTGCGCTCCTGCTGCAGGCGCAGGCCCGATATTTCCTTGTCGGTCTTCTCCATCTCGTACTGGAACTGCACGTTCTTAACCGCGTCGAACTTGCGCAGGTTGAATATCGAGTCGCTCATGGCGAGGAACATGTCCTTATACTCGAGCGACTCGGCGCGGCGGCCCATACCCTCGTATATCTCGGAGGCGTCCTTAAGCACCTCGACGAACATGTGGCTCATGCCGTGGACCTTGGCCGTATGCTCGCATTTCGACAGGTAGAACAGTGTAGAGTCGGGCATGCCGGCCTTGCGGAACGCCTTGTAAAGCTCCTGGTAGGCGTAGCATTCGTACTGCGGAGGCAGCTTAGAGGCCACGGCATAGGCCGCAAGGCGGTGGAACACGGCGACGGCGTCGCCGTAACGGCCCTCGGCCGCGGTTATCAGTCCGCCGTTGAAGTCGACGATGAAGCGGTTCACCTTGTCGCCGTCGTCCTTTAGCCTTACCGACTCGCGCTGGTACTTGCGCGCCTCGGCCGCCTTGCCGAGGTATATGTAAATGGCCGTAAGGTTGGTGAGCAGCTTGCGCTCAGTGTCGACGTCGCGGTCGGCCTTGCAGTGCTCGTAGCCCGTCTTGAAGTAGTCGGCCCCCTTCTCGTAGTCCTGGAACTGGCAATATACGTTGCCGATGTTCTTGTAAAAACGGGCTATGCCGTATTTATCCGACCCGCCCTCGCACACCTTTAGGCCGCTGACGTAGAACTCGAGAGCGCGCGTATAGTCGCCCCTGCCGTAATATATGTCGCCGGCCTTGAGGTAGGCCGACGAGCATACGCGGCGCTCGCGCTCGGGCATCACGTCGTCGGCGCGCTCGCACACCACCATGTAAAGCACCATAGCCTCCTCGCCACGGCCCTTCTCAAGACTGGCGTCGCCCATCCTCACGATGCTTTCCGACGGCAGCTTGGCCACCTTGTTTATCAGTCCGGTGTACTTGCCGTAGTCGGCCGGGAGGGCGCTGAGGGCGCAAAAAAGCACGCACACAACCGCCACGACGGTACGCCTGCACGTATAAGAAATCATAACGCTTACTGTTTTTGCTACTGCAAAAATAACTATTTTAAACGAACGGGCCAAACATTGCGCCGCAATATGCCGTGTTTTGCGTCGTAAAAGGCCACCTTTCGCAACGTAAAAGGCCGTGTTTTGCGACGCAAAACACGGCCTTTTGTAATTGGTTCCATATCATACTGGCAACCAGGCAGTTGCAACCGTGGCCGCAGTTTGCCTGGATGCAGAGTGTCAGAGCTTCTGCTTCACCTCGATCTCGGTGAACGTCTCGAGGATGTCGCCTACCTGGATGTCGTTGAAGTTGACGAGGCTGATACCGCACTCGAAGTTGACGCCCACCTCCTTCACGTCGTCCTTGAAGCGCTTCAGGGCGTTGATCTCGCCCGTATGGACTACGATGCCGTCGCGCACGACGCGCGCCTTGTCCGTGCGGTGCACCTTGCCCTCGCTGACGTAGGCTCCGGCCACGGTGCCGACTTTCGATATGTGGTAGACCTCGCGCACCTCAACCTGGCCGGTGACAACCTCCTTGACAACCTTGTCGAGCATGCCTTCCATGGCCGACTTGACGTCTTCTATCGCGTCGTAGATCACCGAGTAGGTGTTTATCTCCACGCCTTCCTGCTCGGCCAGCTTGCGGGCCGCGGCCGAGGGGCGCACCTGGAAGCCCACGATGATGGCGTCTGACGCGTCGGCCAGCGACACGTCGCTCTCCGAGATCTGGCCTACGGCCTTGTAGATTACGTTGACCTTTATCTTCTCGGTAGAGAGCTTGATGAACGAGTCGCTCAGGGCCTCGATACTTCCGTCGGTGTCGCCCTTGACTACTATGTTGAGTTCCTTGAACGAGCCGAGGGCTATGCGGTGGCTGATGTCGCTCAGCGTGAGTCGCTTCTGCGTGCGCAGGCCCTGCTCGCGCTGCAGCTGCAGGCGCTTGTTGGCTATCTCACGGGCCTCCTGCTCGGTCTCGAGTATGTGGAACGAGTCGCCCGCCGTGGGCGCGCCGTTTAGTCCGAGGATGATGGCCGGGTCGGCCGGGCCGGCGTGTTCGATGCGCTGGTTGCGCTCGTTGAACATGGCTTTTATCTTACCGTAGTGCGTTCCGGCTATCACGATGTCGCCGACGTTGAGCGTACCGTTGCTTACGAGCACCGTCGACACGTAGCCGCGGCCCTTGTCGAGCGACGACTCTATGATGCTGCCCGTGGCCTTGCGGTTGGGGTTTGCCTTGAGGTCGAGCATCTCGGCCTCGAGCAATACTTTCTCAAGAAGCTCGTCTACGCCCAAGCCTTTCTTTGCGCTGATTTCCTGGCACTGGTACTTGCCGCCCCACTCTTCTACGAGCAGGTTCATGTTTGCCAAGTCTTCGCGTATCTTGTCGGGGTTGGCCCCGGGCTTGTCTATCTTGTTTATGGCGAACACCATTGGCACGTTGGCTGCCTGGGCGTGGGCTATGGCCTCGCGCGTGGTGGGCATCACGCTGTCGTCGGCGGCGATGATGATTATCGCGATGTCGGTAACCTGCGCTCCGCGGGCGCGCATTGCGGTGAACGCCTCGTGTCCCGGGGTGTCGAGGAAGGTTATCTTGCGGCCGTCGGCCAGCGTAACGTTGTATGCGCCTATGTGCTGGGTGATGCCTCCGGCCTCGCCGGCTATGACGTTAGACTTGCGGATGTAGTCGAGCAGCGACGTCTTACCGTGGTCTACGTGGCCCATCACGGTAACGATCGGGGCGCGCGGCACGAGGTCGTTCTCGTCGTCGGCCTCCTCTGTTATGGCCTCAGACACTTCGGCGCTGACGTACTCCGTCTTGAAGCCGAACTCGTCGGCAACGAGGTTTATGGTCTCGGCGTCGAGGCGTTGGTTTATCGATACCATGATGCCTACGCTCATGCAGGTGCCTATCACCTGGTTTACCGACACGTTCATCATGCTTGCCAGCTCGCTCACCGTTACGAACTCGGTCAGCTTCAGCACCTTGCTCTCGGCCTTGGCCTCGGCGCGCTGCTCCTTCAAGTGCTCCTGAACGGCGTCGCGCTTCTCACGGCGGTACTTGGCGGCCTTCTTGTTCTGGCCCTTGCTGGTCAGTCGGGCGAGCGTCTCCTTTACCTGGCGTGCAACGTCTTCCTCGTTCACCTCGAGCGGCTTATGCCCGCGCTTGCGGTTCTTCTTCTTGGCCGAGCCTTTGTCGGCGGCCTTGTCTGCCGGCGCGTTTCCGCCCTGCTTTACGGCCTGGTCGATGTTGACGCGCTCCTTGGTTATGCGCGAACGCTTCTTCTTTGCGCCGTCGCCATGCGCCTGGGCGGCTTTCTCCTCGCGCTCCTTGCGGCGCTCCTCCTTCGATTTTTTCTTCGGACGGGTGCTTTGGTTGAGCGAGTCGAGGTCGATTTTTCCAAGCACGTTCACCTTCGGGGCGAGCTTCTTCTCGCTCTTAAGGGTGAATATCCTGCTCTCATCGGCGGCGGCCACGGGCTCCGCTCCGCCGTCTTTCGCCTCAACCGCGTGATTATCCTTTGCCCCAACGGGCTGCGCCTTAGGTTCAACGGGCTGCGCCTTGTCCTCGGGCTGACTGCCTTCGGGCTCGGGCTTAGCCGTTTCGGCAGGCTGCGCGGGAGCGCTCTCCTGCTTCGGCTGCGCGCCGGCCACGGGCTTAACCGATGCCGCTGCGGCCTGTGCCTCCGTCTTGACGGCGGCCTGCACCGCCTTTGCTGCCTCATCGGCTACGGCATCCTTGCCGGCCGCCGGCGTCTGGCTTACGGCAGAAGCCTCGGCGGCGGCACTTTCGGGCTTGGCCGCCTTGGCGGCCGGTTTCTTGCCTAAGCTGTCAAGGTCGATCTTACCGAGGACGGTGTATTTCTGTGGTTGCGTCGTCTTCGGCGCGCCCCCGGCCTTCTGTTCCTTCCTTTCGGCCTGGCGTTTCTTCTCCTTCGGGTGCTTCTGCAACAGCTTCTCAGCCTGGTTCCTAACCTCCTTGTCAGACTTGAACTCTTCCTTAAGGGCGTTGTACTGGCCGTCGCTGAGCTTGAAGCTCAAGTCATCCCTCACCTCGCCTAAGTCACTTCTCTTCTTCAGGAATTCAACTGCCGTTTGAAGTCCTATGTTCAATTCACGAATTGCTTTATTTAATCTGATACTCATACTCTTTTTAATTAAAAGTAAAAAAGTAAAAAGGTAAAAAAGTAAAACATTGCGTTCATGTATGCCCTTGTTACTTTATTTCCCCCATGTCATCACTACCTGTCAGTCATTTTACTTTTTTACCTTTTTACCTTTTTACTTTTTTACTTTTATTCAAACTCCGACCTCAGCACTTTCAGCACGTTGTCGACGGTCTCCTCCTCGAGGTCGGCCTTCTCTACGAGCATCTCGCGCGGGGCGTTGAGCACGGCCTTGGCCGTGTCGAGGCCGATGCCCTTGATGGCGTCGATTATCCACTGGTCGATTTCGTCGGAGAACTCGTCAAGGTAGATGTCCTCGTCAACCTCGTTCTCGTCAAGCTCGCGGAACACGTCGATGGTGTAACCGGTGAGCATGCTGGCCAGCTTGATGTTCATACCGCCGCGGCCTATGGCGAGCGAAACTTCCTCGGGGCGGAGGTAAACCTCGGCTTTCTTGTTCTCCTCGTCTACGTTTATGCTCGATATCTTGGCCGGACTGAGGGCGCGCTGTATGAAGAGCTTGATGTTGGACGTGTAGTTCACCACGTCGATGTTCTCGTTGCAGAGCTCGCGCACGATGCCGTGCACGCGGCTGCCCTTCACTCCGACGCACGCTCCTACGGGGTCGATGCGGTCGTCGTAGCTCTCTACGGCTATCTTGGCGCGCTCGCCCGGCATGCGGGCTATGCAGCGTATGGTGATGAGTCCGTCGGCAATCTCGGGCACCTCGGCCTCAAGCAGGCGCTCGAGGAACATGTTGCTGGTGCGCGAGAGGATTATTTTCGGGTTGTTGTTCTCGTTGTTCACCTCTTTGATGACGGCGCGCACGGTCTCGCCCTTGCGGTAGACGTCGTGGGGTATCTGCTCTGACTTGGGCAGGATGAGCTCGTTGTTCTCGTCGTCGACGAGCAGTACCTCGCGCTTCCACACCTGGTAGACCTCGGCGCTGATCACCTGGCCGACGCGGTCCTTGTACTTATTGTAAAGGCTGTCGTGCTCGAGCTCGAGTATCTTCGAGGCTAAGGTCTGGCGCAGGTTGAGTATGGCGCGGCGGCCGAACTTGCTGAAGTCCACCTTCTCGCTGACTTCCTCGCCCACCTCGTAGTCGGGTTCTATCTTCAGCGCGTCGGTAAGCGATATTTCCTTGTTCTCGTCCTTAACCTCGCCGTCGGCCACGACGATGCGGTTGCGGTAAATCTCGAAGTCGCCCTTGTCGGGGTTCACGATTACGTCGAAGTTCTCGTCGCTGCCGAAAATCTTCGCTATGACGTTGCGGAAGCTCTCCTCCAACACGCTCATCAGCGTGGTGCGGTCGATGTTCTTCGTATCCTTAAATTCCTTAAAGGTCTCGATCATGCTTACGGTGTCTTCACCATTTTTCTTCATTGCCATTATATATCGTTTTATTTATTTTCTTTTTATAGGAGTAAAGGAGTAAGGAGTAGAGGAGTAAGGAGAAGGTATTAGGAGCAAAGGAGTAAGGAGTAGAGGAGTAAAGCAGGTATGCCTTGAGGCCCACCTTTCCGCCTTCTCACTTTCCCATCTTCCCACCTTATAATTACTTTCCCACCTTTTCACCCTTTCACCTTTTCGCCTTTACTTGAAGCTGATAAGGTATTTCGTATATTTCACGTCGTCCATGCCGAACGTCTTGTCCACGTCCTCGACCACGGGGCGCTTCGCCCCCTCCTTCTTCACCTTCTCCTTTACGGTTATGGTGAAGTCGCGGCCGGCTACGCTCTTGAGCACTCCGCGGTGCTTCTTGCCCGAGGCGTCGAGCACCTCGACGTCCTTGCCGATGTAGTTCACATACTGCTGCTCAACCTTGAACGGCTGCCCAAGCCCGGCGCTGCCCACTTCAAGCTCGTAGTCCTCCTCGTCGCGGCTCAGATGGTCCTCTATGTAGCGGCTCAGCTGCACGCAGTCCTCAATCCAAACGCCGTCGGCGTGGTCGATCTCAACGACAATCTTGTCATCGGGGCTGATCTCGACGTCAACCAAAAAATACTCCTTGTCCTTCAGCCACTCTTCAACTAAACTTCTAACTACGTTTTTGTCTATCATAAACGGGTAATTAAAATAAAATGAGGAGCTTCACTCGAAAGCCCCTCATTCCACTGAACGCTGCAAAATTAACAATAAAATCGCAGACACGCAAATATTTGCCCGTTTTTTATAAGAAATGTAACAAATTTCGTATAAAACGGCCGAAGATTCGCCGAAGGCAGCCTTCCGCAACGCAAAAGGCAACCTTTTACGCTCCGAAAGGCAGCCTTTTACACTCCAAAAGACCGCCTTTTACAACGCAAAAGACGGCCTTTTACAACACGCTGGCTACCAGCACGTTACGCAACCGCACGAAACCGGCCCGACCGGCACCGCCCTACGGCCCCAAGACAGCCGCCGAAACGCCGCCGCGGCGGCAAACCCGAATAACGCACGCACAGCCGAAGCCGGCGCGAAACCGGCAGCCGGCACGGAACTACTTGGAAATGCGGAAGAAGCAAACACGGCGTACACGCTTTTTGAGAAAAGAACTTTGATTTTTGATAAAACAAAATATAATCCGTCCGCACTATTGCACATGAAACAAAAAAGGCTTACATTTGTAACATATTTTGAAAACAGAGAGAACTTTACCGCTGAAATCCAAGCAATGCGCCCCTTATATATATTAAGGTGTAAAAAAAGGCATTGCGGCGAACCAGTCAAAAATCATGACCGAAACCGAAGGCCGGGCCGACGGACCGGACTACTAACCGATTAGCTGAAAGAAAATACGAACACAGGAAAGGGGACACCACGCAGGCGCAGCGTGCGCCTGCGCAACCCTACGCCCTGCCCGATACGAATCTTCACCGATGCCATGTAAAAAATCTAACCAATGAAAGTTATAAATATGGAAAAACAACGAACATTACCCACAACGCGGACCCTCACCAAGGCGTCCGTCGCATTAGGATTGTCGGCATTGCTCTGCATGCCGGCCTATGCGTCGGCGGCCGGCGGCACCGCAGCCGGCATTCCGGCCCAGGCAGTACAGCAGGGACAGACCGTGAAAGGCCACGTAGTCGACGAGACGGGCGAGCCCATGATCGGCGTAACAGTGAAAGTGAAAGGCGGCAAGGCCGCCTCGGTGACCGACCTCGACGGCAACTTCCAAATAGCCGCCAAGCCCGGCGACGAATTGGAGCTGAGCTACGTGGGCTATAAGACCGCCACCGTGCGCGCAGGCTCTTCCGCACTGAACGTGACGATGCAACCCGACGTGGCAAGCCTCGAGGACGTTGTGGTGATAGGTTACGGTACGATGAAGCGCCGCGACCTCACCGGAGCCGTATCTTCGGTGAAGAGCGAAGACCTGCAGCTGCAACCCGTATCCAACGTAGTTGAAGCCCTGCAAGGCAAAGTAGCCGGTCTCGACATCACCAAGGCCAGCGGACAGGCCGGAGCCGAAGTAACCATGCAGCTGCGCGGTACGCGCTCGTTCACGGCCAAGGGCGACCCGACGGTCATCATCGACGGCATGCCCGGCAACCTCTCGACGCTCAACGCCAACGACATCGAGTCGATAGAAGTGCTTAAGGACGCCTCGTCGACCGCCGTCTACGGTTCGGCCGGCGCCAACGGCGTAATCATCGTGACCACCAAGAGCGGCAAGGAGGGCAAGGCCAAGGTGAACTTCAACGCATACGTCGGAGTCAACGGCTGGTCTGAAGTGCCCGAAGTGTACGACGCCGAAGGCTTCTTCAACCTCAAGAAACTGGCACAACAGGAGGCCGGAGCCTACATCGACGACCAAAGCGTGCTCGGAGCCACGAGCCTTTGGGAAGCCTACCAGCGCGGCGAGTCGATAAATTGGGGCGACGAACTGCTCAAGACCGGCATCATCCAGAACTACTCGGTATCGGTCAGCGGAGGAACGGAAAAGACCAAGGCCTACATGTCGCTCAACTTCACCGACGAGCAAGGACAGTATGAGAACGACGACTACAAGGTTTACTCGACCAACATCCGCGTAGACCACCAAGTCAACAAATGGCTTTCTACCGGAGTGAACATGCAGGGCAGCTACGTCTACCGCAACCGCGCATACGCGCACCTCGACCGCGGACTGCGCCAAAACCCCATCGGACGCCTATACGACGACGAGGGCAACCGCACGATAGAAACGGTTGAAGGCACGGGCAACTACAACCTGTTGCTCAACACCAAGAGCAACTACCGCGACAACGACCAGATTACGCGCATATACGTCAACCCGTACATCCGCGTCACCCCGTTCAAGGGATTCACCTGGGAGAGCCGCCTCAACGCCTCGCTCGTCTTCAACAAGCGCAACCGCTTCAACGGCATCGGCTCGTGGAGGTACTACAACGACAACGGAGCCGGCACCACGGGCACCAACGCCAGCGTCAACGCACAAGTCGAACAGACCAATACTACCAACTACAAGTGGGAGAACATCCTCACCTACAACTTCGACATCAACGACGACCACGAGTTCACCATCACAGGCGTCACCTCGTGGAACCACAACCGCCAGGAGTACACCTACGCCTACGCCAACAACTTCTCGACAAACACCTACCTCTGGCACAAGCTCGACGCCGGCCAGAACCAGCAGGTGCAGTCAAGCTACCTCATGTCCAAGGGCATGGGGCTCGTAGGCCGTATCAACTACTCTTACAAGGGCAAGTACCTCGCGTCGGCATCAGTACGCCACGACGGATCATCGCGCCTGGCCAAGGAAAACCAGTGGGACACGTTCCCCGCATTCTCACTCGGATGGCGAATCTCCGAAGAGAAATTCATGGAAGGCACTCGCTCATGGCTCGACAACCTTAAGATACGCGGCGGATGGGGTATCACCGGTACCGCCTCGATAGCCGAGTACTCAAGCGTTTCGCTGCTCGAGCAAAGCTACTACACGCTCGGACTGACACAGCTCCCGTCGTACAAGTTCAGCCAAAACGTAGCCAACGCAATGCTCGGCTGGGAAAAGTCTAAGAACACCAACATCGGTCTTGACGCCAGCTTCTTCGGCGGACGCATCGACCTCGCCCTCGACTGGTACTACACCAAGACCGAGGACATCATCTGGTCGCGCGCCCTTCCCATCACAAACGGAGGCTACAACTCTGAAACATACTACAATACCAACATGAACCTCGCCGAGACCAAGACCTCGGGACTCGAGCTGCAGCTCAACACACGCAACATCGTCACCAAGGACTTCACCTGGACCTCGAACCTCACGTTCACTTGGAACAAGGAGGAAATCACGCGCCTCGCCTACGACGACGCCGAGTATATATCGAACGGCGACAACGGTCTCGTGCTCATGAAGGGCGAACCCGTCAACTCATGGTACCACTACAAACTCGACGGAGTATGGAAAACGTCAGAAGCCGCCGACGCAGCAGTGTTCCAAGCTGAGCCTGGCGACCTTAAGATCGACGTCCCCGGAATGATCCACGTCAGCGAAGGCGTTTACGAGAAATGGGTCGAGGACGAGAACGGCAACATGGTTAAGAACACCTACACAGCCGACAACCAGTACGTGATAAGCGGCGACGACTACCAAGTGCTCGGCCACCGCAACCCCGACTGGACGATGGGCTTCAAGAACACGTTCACATACAAGAACTTCGACCTCAGCATCTACCTCTACTGGCGTTGGGGACAGACCATCAAGTACGACATGCTCGCCGACTACAACCCGACCGTAAACAGCAACTTCCCGACGTACTTCGACTTCTGGACGAAGGAGACCGGCGACCAGAACCACTACTTCCCGGCGCTCAACTCCAACAAGGACATCACGCAATACACGGGCTACTACGCCCTGAGCTACGTCGACGGCTCGTTCTTCAAGATAAAGAACATCACCCTCGGCTACACCCTTCCGCAGAAGTGGGGTAAGAAGATAGGCATCGAGAACCTGCGCGTCTACACCACGATCACCAACCCGCTCGTAATACAGAAGAGCGGCCTGCTGAAGAACTACGACCCCGAGATGAACGGAAGTCTCGACTACCCGCTCACCAAGCAGTTCGTATTCGGCGTGAACCTGACATTCTAATAAAGGTAAAAAAGTGAAAAGGTAAAAGGTGGAAGACAAAACGTCTTACCGCAAAACCTTACAACCCAACAACCGTAAAACCGAAAAATATATGAAAACAAGAAAAATATTATACATGTCGGCGCTGCTTGCCGGCACGTTGAGCCTCGCATCATGCGAGCTTGACGAGTTCAACCCGTCCGGCGGCGACGCCAACATCGAGAACTTCGATGCATGGGAAGGACTTGAGACATACTGCTATTCGCCGCTGGCCGAGCAGCTTTACTCGGTCTACGACTTCCTGTCGGTGGCCGAAGGCGGCACCGACCTGTGGCTGACTCCCGGTGGGAACAAGGACTACGCACGCCAACTTATCTACTACGAGGGGCTTACCACCAACACTAACGCCGTAAACAAGCTGTTCAAGCAGGCATATTCGTGCATAGCGTCGTGCAACGCCGTAATCAACAACGCCGACAAAGCACAAGGCGGAAGCGAAGAGGCGAAGAAGATACTCGTGGCAGAGGCGAAGACGCTGCGCGCATTCTATAACCTGCTGCTCGTAACTTACTACGGCCCGGTGACGCTGAGCCAAGAGGACATCAGCCTCGGCGTAATCAACACCACGCCCGAACGTAACACGGTGGAAGAGTTCTACACGTCGATAACCACCGACTTGAAGGAAGCCGCCGCCGACCTTGACGTGCAGCCGTACCAAGGCAACTACGCCCGCGTAACCAAGAAGACGGCCTACGGCCTATTGGCCCGCGCCTACGCACAGGGCGCCGGCGAGGGTCTGACCGAGGACGGCGTAAGCTACTGGCAGAAGGCGCGCGAGACGGCCGAGTACATCATCGAGAACAAGGAAAGCCTGAACGTCTACCTCTATGACGACGTGGCCGACTTGTGGGCGCAGGCCAACAACCGCAACAACAAGGAGGCCCTGTTCATCGTATCAGGACGCGACGCCAACAGCGCATCATACAACTATGTGAACTACAACAACAACCTGTTCATGTACACGATGTGCAACCCGTACAAATGTCCCGAGATTTACACTAAGGCCGACAACCAGAACTACTACCTCGGCCGTGTAAACACAAACTCATTTGCGCCTACCAAGTACGCAATCGACGTATTCGACGCATCATGGGACAAGCGTTACGAGAACACGTTCATGACAGCCTTCGGCCTATTCTCAATGAACGATGCAGGCTGGGTGGGCCCGTATAGTAGATGTACAGTTACCATCACTCCGCCGGTACAAAAGAAGTACGGCATTGGAGAGCAGTTCCTCGGCAAGATGATCTATCCCTACCTCGACATCAGCGTCGCTGAGACGAGCATAAGCATCAACCAGTATTACCCCACGGGCGTATGGGCCAAGGGCGACCACAGCGGCAACACAGCCAACCTGATAACCGACGTGAAGAACCCTTACGTCATAGATTATCCCGTGGCAGTTGACGACGACCGATTCTGCATCGTGCTCTCGAAGGATTACAAGACGGCCGACGAGAAGAAGCAAAGCATCTACTTCACCGTCAACATCGACGATTTGTTCGACGGAGACCAGTACAAGGAGGGCCAGTTCGACGGCACAAACTCTTACATGCTGTATCCTTCGCTCATCAAGTTCAACTGGTGTTACAACGGCTCTTGGACAGACAACCTGCAGCGTAAGACGGGCGACATGATGGTTATGCGCACCGCCGAGGTTTACCTCATCGCAGCAGAGGCATGCCAGAAGCTCGGAGACGCCGCCGGAGCAGCCAAGTACCTGAAGCCGCTGCGCGACCGCGCCGCACGCCAAGGCACCTCGGCTCCCGCCCTTGACAACCCGACGGAGGACGACATCCTCGACGAGTACGCACGCGAGATGGCCGGCGAGTTCACACGCTGGGCGTTGCTTAAGCGCCACAACAAGCTCGGCGAGCGCCTGAAGAAGTACAACTCGCGCGCAGCGCAATACTTCAACGAGAGTGTCCACACTTACCGTCCTATCTCTTACGACTTCCTCCAGCAGATAGAGAACGCCGACGGCTACGGCGACAACGGCTACGGCACCACGCCAACTAAGGGCTACTAAAGAAAAGCGGGAAGGTAAGAAAGCGATAAATTAAGACAATCTACCACACTTTAGAGACAATTATTTAACGACGACAAAGCCGGCGCCGCAACAGGCGCAACCGCACTGGGCGGCGCCGGCGCTAACATTACAAACTAAAAACAGAAAGATTATGAAAAAACTTTTCTTCACGGCTGCAATCTTGACAGCATCGGTAGCCGGCGTGAACGCCGACACTAAAATGCCCATCCCAACTGTGGAAGAGGCACAGGCCAACGGCTGGGAGGCTCTTTGGGGCGACTACCAGTACGGATACGTAATGCCCGAGAACTACGTGCTCGTTGACAACGAGGAGGTAACGATCAACCTGAACCGCGCCGCCAACGTGGCAACCACTTGCCAAGTGAAAGACTACAGCATCAACCTGCAGATGGGTTCGTCGCTCGGGCGCGAAAGCAACGCTGCCCAATACACGCTCGACGGACTTTACGCAACCATGAAGCAGCCCTACGCTATCCTGACGCTTACGCCGAAGATGAACGGCAAGATAAGCTACACTTACTGCCGAGGCAAGAACAGCAACGCAACCATGTACGTATGGGACACGAGCGCGCAAGACGGCGTAGGAGCATACATCTCCGCCAACAGCGCATTCTTCGACGAGGGCGAGGACGGCATGTACGACCCAATCGCACACACGGTGACCGTCAACGTGCGCGCAGGACACGCATATTGGATATTCTGCTCTGACGAGGGTGCCAACGCTGACTTCTACGGACTCACGTTCGTGCCCTACTCGAGCGATAACTACGTAACCAAGGCCACGGGCGCTACGGAGATGAAAATCCCGACGGTGGAAGAGGCGCAGGCCAACGGCTGGGAGGCTCTTTGGGGCGACTACCAGTACGGATACGTAATGCCCGAGAACCATGTGCTCGTTGACAACGACGACATTAACCTTCAGCTCAACCGCGCCGCCAACGTAGCCACGACGTGCCAAGTGAAAGACTACAGCATCAACCTGCAGATGGGTTCGTCGCTCGGACGCGAAAGCAACGCTCCCCAATACACGCTCGACGGACTTTACGCCACTATGAAGCAGCCCTACGCAATACTGACGCTTACTCCGAAAAAGAACGGTAAGATAAGCTACACTTACTGCCGAGGCAAGAACAGCAACGCAACCATGTACGTATGGGATACGAGTGCGCAAGACGGCGTAGGAGCATACATCTCCGCCAACAGCGCATTCTTCGACGAGGGCGAGGACGGCATGTACGACCCAATCGCACACACGGTGACCGTCAACGTGCGCGCAGGACACGCATATTGGATATTCTGCTCTGACGAGGGTGCCAACGCTGACTTCTACGGACTGGCGTTCACCCCGTATTCAGACGCCAACTACGGCACTACCGGCATCGAGAACATTGTAACAAGCACAGTGGCAACCCCGGCAGACGGCAAGATCTACACCGTCGACGGCCGCTACGTAGGCAAAGAGAAGGCCAACCTCGGCAAGGGCCTCTACATCATGAACGGCAAGAAGTTCGTAGTGAAATAACCTATCCGGCTTACGACGGTAACCCATAAGGCTACCTTTTACATGATAAAAGACAACCTTTCAGGCAATAAAAGGCCGCCTTTTGCAAGGCAAAAGGCGGCCTTTTGCGAAGCCTTTGGTTATCAGTGGGTTACAATCAATTAAGAGAATAAAAGCAAAGATATGACGACATAGGATGCTGTTTTAACAAAAACAAAGTTCACATTAAGACTTTATTATTTTGTATTACGCCTTATTTACATTATCTTTGTTTTAAAAAACAATGGTATGGAAACAATAGAATTGAAACGTTCCTTGTTGTCGACAATCTCCGAAATAGACGACAACAATTCCGTTTTATTGGAAAAGCTGACAAAAGCTGTAAGGAAAATAATGCGCCAAAACGAAACGGCACGCGCTAAGGAAACGACCACGCCTTTCGTAGACAGCATGAAAACAGGCATCAAACTGCCTGACAACTTGGACATAAAAGCAATACGCGACGAACACTTTAAGGAAAAATATTCATGAAAAAAGTTTTCATTGACACAAACGTGCTAATTGATTTCCTCGGCGAAAGGGAAACTTTCTACCAACCCGCAGCGTTAATTGCAAGCCGTGCCGACAGGAAAGAAATAGAGCTAATGGTGTCGTCCCTATCGTATGCAACGGCAAGTTACATCTTATCACGTTACAATCCTGTTGGAATAGTCATTGATAAAATGCGTAAGTTCGCAACGCTATGTACGATAACAAGCATTGGGGCGGATACCGTTACAAAAGCGTTGTACTCGCCATTTAAAGATTTTGAGGACGCATTACAATTCAATTCCGCCCTTGAAGCCGGGGCTGAAATAATAATAACCCGCAACAAAAAAGATTTCACACAATCATCGCTACCGGTATTGACCCCTACAGAATATCTTGACACATGACGGCAATTGCTTAACTAACGTCTATTGACCATACCCTACGAAAAAGATCAATAATACATAAAAAAACAAACAATTACTATGAAACCCATTACCCTAAAGGCGCTCGCACTGCTGCCCATGTTGGCCCTCGGCTTCCATGCGGAGGCGAAAATCGAAGGAAGCCTCGACCCCGACTGCGTGGTGGCGGAGTGGAGCAACTCGTCAACCTACCCGAAGGTTATCGACATCAACTTCAGCGACGAGATGTGGCCCGGTCAGACATGGCAGGGCGAGACGGGCATGGACTGCCCTGAAATGACGGCCGACGACAACGGCGGATACGTCAACACCGTAGCCGACGTGCCCTCAAACGGATCATCCGACATAACCTACCCCGTACTTTTCCACCATTGCACGTTCGCCAACAAGACTTCGTTCAACGGCTATGCCGGGGTCACTTCGGCTTTCGCACGCCAATACTACGTTGGCGAAGGAGCCACAGGAGCCGGCACTGACTATCCAAACGACTGGACGGTACCCGGGCACACCAAGTATCTCGAAGACAACATCCGCCGCAGCGAAACCGGAACCCCCGTCTACGGCGAGGCCGGCTTCGTGCAGCTGTGCCGCAACTCGTTCTTCGAGCGCGACCCCGAGACCAACGCCCCCGTCTCCGCCCACGGTTGGGTGGAAATCGACCATCTGCCCTACGTTGACCGCGTGCAGTGGTCATGGTCGTCAACGTCGTGGGGACGCGGCATAATAGCCGAGTATAAAGTCGGCGACGGACCGTGGCAGGAACTTGTAACGATGCCTTCCGACCAGCACAAGAACGGCTATACAACCTTCAGCGACCAAGGTTACTTCATGGAAAACGTAATCGACGCCTCTGACGTTTCGCTGCGCTGGCGCGTCTACGACGGCATTTCGCCATCGCCCTACACCCAGTGCCAGACCACGCGCCTGCACAAGATACAAATCTTCGGCTCGGAGATCACCGCCGAGCAGGCGCAGTATGCCAAGGACAACCCCGTAAGCGACGTGGGCGAACTGTCTGACCTCGACGGCTTCGGCGACGGCGGAGCCGACGACGCGCCCGACGCCGACGCGCCCGTGGAAATCAAGGTTGTGGCGCAAGACGGCACGGGCGACCACACCAAGATACAAGACGCCATCGACGCCGTGAGCCCCGGCGCGCGCGGCATCATCTACATCCGCCCGGGCGAATACGCCGAGAACATCTACGCAGGCACCAAGGGCAACAAGGACAAATACATCAGCCTCGTAGGCGAAGACCGCGCAACGACGATACTGACGTCCGACGTTTCGCGCGGCAGCGGCAACGAGCACAACTCTTACTTAGACTGCACGGCGCTCAACGTCTTCACCGACCGCTTCTACGCCGAGAACCTCACCATACGCAACACCAGCGGCAACGTAGGCCAGGCCGAGGCCCTATACACGGCCGGCGACGCCCACCTGTTCAACAACTGCCTGCTCTCGGGCTTCCAAGACACATACAAGGCCAACGTCGGCGCGCGCGGATACTTCACCGACTGCACCATCGAGGGCGCTACCGACTTCATCTACGACAGCGGCTTAGAGTGGTTCGAGGACTGCGAGATACGCTGCCTGCCGGGCGGACAGTACATCACTGCCGCCGCCGAGGCCGGCCTGACGATGACCGACGTCATGTATCCCGAGCTTAGCGCAAGCCCGTTCTACGGCGGACTCTTCTTCAACCGGTGCAACGTTACGGCCGCCGACGGCGTGGCCGACGCCTCCTATTACCTCGGCCGCCCGTGGGGCGAGCGCTGCGGCACGATGTTCATCAACTGCACGCTCGGCAGCCACATACGCCCCGAAGGCTGGGCCGACTGGGACGGACGCGGCAGCCTTGCCTCCTACTACGAGTACAAGAGCGTAGGCACCGACGGCAAACCCGTGGATACGAGCCGCCGCGCGGCCTTCTCGCGCCAGGCTTCAGACGCCGAGGTCGATGCCTACATGACGGCCGACTTCCTGTTCAAGGCTGCGTCTGACGTGCCCTTCGACTACGAGCGCATACTGCGCGGAGCGGCCGCCCCGGCTAACTTTACAATCTCGGAGACCGGCTTCACCTGGACAAGCGACGACATGGCCGTAGGCTACTTGGTATATAAGGACGGCAAGTTCGCCGCCTTCACGGCCGAGCCCGAATACTCGATTGAGCCCGGCGACAACTCTACATACACGGTAAAGGCCGTATCGCGCCACGGCGTTACGAGCAACGCGGCTACCGTGCGCGAAACAACGCTGGCATTCCCCACGGCCGAAGGCTTCGGCAAGTACACCACCGGCGGACGCGGCGGACAAGTGGTAACCGTAACCTCGCTCGCCGACGACAACTCGGAAGGCACGCTGCGCTGGGCATTCTCGCAGTATCCCGACGAACCGATAACAATCGTCTTCGCCGTGAACGGCGAGATACGCCTCAACAGCCAGATGAGGGTAGGCCGCTCAGACTGGACCCTCGCCGGCCAGACAGCGCCCGGCGACGGCATCAGCATAGTAGGAAACAAGGTGAACTTCGGCAACTCGCAGAACTTCATCGTGCGCAACGTGCGCTTCCGCTCGGGCGACGGACAGCAGGACCAAGCCTGCGGAACGGAGAACTGCGCCAACTACATATTCGACCACTGCTCGTTCGGCTGGTCGATGGAGGAGAACATGAACACGGCCGACAGCCACTTCCTGACCGTGCAGTACAGCATCGTACACGAAGGACTTAACGACGCGGGCCACGCCAAAGGGGCGCGCGGCTACGGCTCGCAGTGGGGCGGCTCGCCGGCAACTTACCACCACAACCTGCTCGCCGGCAACGATTCGCGCAGCCCGCGCTTCAACGGCGCGAGGGGCGAAGACTACGTCGTGTTCATGGAATACATAAACAACGTGAACTTCAACTGGGGCCGCCGCAACTCTGTTTACGGCGGAGAGAACACCGCCGAGATAATAGAATACAACGGCCTTAACTCCGCCCACGAGTGCAACTTCATGAACAACTACTACAAACCGGGGCCCGAGTCGCCCTCAAACTCTTACTTCTTCCAGTCGAGCTACGCACGCTCGGGCGCCAAGTCGTGGGGCCCGGCCAAGTGGTACGCCGCAGGCAACGTAATGGAAGGACGCGACGAGGCCACCGCCGACAACTGGACGGCCATCAACGCCGAGCGTTACAGCCTTGACGAAATACGCGTAGACGAGCGCATCGTGACCGAAACGCCGTACTACAAGTACAGCGCCGCAATGGGCAACATCGGCGAATACGACCCATTGGAGTACATGCTCACCGACGTGCAGACGGCTGAAGAGGCTTACGCAACGGTGCTGGCCGAGGCCGGAACGGTAAACCGCGACGCCATAGAGCAGCGCATCATCAACGACGTCACCACCGGAGAGCCTAAGTACAAGGGCTCGAAGACGGGCAAGCGAGGCATCATCGACTCGGTAAACGACGCCGAGGGACTCAGCCTTGAGCACACGCCCGTGGCCGCTCCGGCCGACACCGACGGCGACGGCATGCCCGACGAATGGGAACGCAAGCACGGACTTGACCCGGCCGACGCCGCCGACCGCAACATGGTGAACGGCGCAGGATACACCGCACTCGAGGTTTACCTCAACTCGCTGATGGGCGAAGAGCTTGACGACGACTTCACTTCGGGCATCACGGCCGCCGTGACCGCAAGGCCGGAGATAAGCTACGACGCGGCCACCGCCACGCTCAACGTAAGCGAAAACGCCATCGGCTGCACCTTAGCGGTATATACAACCGACGGCAAACTGCTCTCTACAAGGACCGTCCGCTCTACTGGCACGCGCCTCGGCGGCATGCCCAAGGGCGTCATCCTGCTCCGCGTAAGCGGCAACGGGCTGTGCCCGAGGATACTGAAGGTGAAGAACTGACCGTAAACAACAGGTAAAAGAAAAGGCTTGGGAGCGCGTAAAGCGCATTCCCAAGCCTTTTTTTAACGTCAGTTCAGTATATGAAAAGGAATCCATTCAAAACCGTAAGAAGTCTGTGGCATTCCGTCATTCCGGGCCGGGACCCGGAATCCAGGAAACATCCTTTTGAGAATAAAGCGTTTTTTATACTGGATTCCGGGTCCCGGCCTGGAATGACTGTATGCCACAGACTTCTTGAAATTTAGGATTGTGCCATTTGTTTTTAGAATGATTACATTCTTCTTATGCCGAACTGGCGTTTTTCAGTTTTCCCGTTTGCCAGTGTTCCGGCTTTCATTCGTAAAGGTGGAACATGCGTTCCATCATCCTCCACTTCTCGCCAGACGACGCGCCGGCGGCGCAGTCTTGGAAGGAGGCCACGTAGTCTTCCCATTCCTGCTGGCGCGGCAGCGTCGCGAGGCGCGCCATTGCCGTGTCCCAGTCGAAGTCGAGGGGCGCGTCGACAATCATGAAAAGCGTGTTGTCGAGGATGTAAATCTCCATTTCGAGTATGCCGACAGACTTTATCCCCTGCTTAATCTCGTCCCAGAAGTGCTCACGGTCGTGAGCCTCACGATACTTGCGGATAAGCTCCGCGTCGTCTTTCAACCTCAATGTCTGGCAGTACCGCTTAACGGGCACGCCGAAGTCTTTTGTCTTGTAACCGTTTGTTGCCATAAGTTTAAAAATGATTTTATCCGTTTGCTGAATTATCAGAGCCGCCCCGTTGCCGGCATGCTTACGGTTTGTTGTTTTCCGAAGGCTTTTGCTTACGGTTTCAGTATGCTTCCGGCAGGTTTGCAAAAGGCAGCCTTTTATGACGCAAAACGCTGCCTTTTGCAAGGCGAAAGGCCGTCGGTTGCAGGCTGGAAGGCCGTCGTTTGAAACTGTAACCATAGCCGTTCCGCCCAAAGTTACTACGCCGACGGGGTGATGTTAAGGTTCAGTTATGTCATGTCTTACTACGTCTTCTATCACGAGTCCGGCCAAAGTAAAGCCGAACACGGCCGTAATGTGCACCATCGAGCCGTTTGCGCGCGGCTCGCCGGGCGTGCCGGCGTTGTCAAGCAGTTCGTCGCTGAACACGCACTTGAACCGTCTCGACGGCATAAGTCCCGACCGCTTGAAGCCCTGGCGCAGCGAGCGGGCGAGCGGACAGCCGTAAACTTTCCAAAACTCGGCCACCTTCACGCGCGCAGGGTCGAGCTTGCGGGCCGCTCCCATCGACGAGAACAGCCTCACGCCGGCGTCGCACGCCGTGCGGATGAGCAGCATCTTGTCTTGCAGACTGTCGATCGCGTCGATTACGTAATCATACCCCCCGATGCCGAAACCGGCCGCCGTGGCGGCGTTGAAAGCCTCGTGGCGCGCGTCGATTTCGGCCCCGGGGCTTATCGTCAAGAGATGTTCCTTTAGCGCGTCGACCTTCACTTGGCCTATGGTTTCGGCCGTAGCCATGAGCTGGCGGTTTACGTTCGAGGGGCATACAAGGTCGGGGTCGATTATGGTTATGCGCCTTACGCCCGAGCGTACAAGGCCCTCGACGCACCAGCTGCCAACGCCGCCCACGCCGAACACTATCACTTTAATTTCACTAAGCCGCCCGGCGGCTTCGTCGCCGACGAGCAACCGTGTGCGTGATTGGTAATCCAACAACATGTGTTAATTAAGAGTTAAGAGTCGAGAGAATTAAGAGTTAAGAATTAAGAATTAAGAAAATATGCTTTATTTGAATTAAGAATTAAGAGTTAAGAATTAAGAAAATATGCTCTGACGCTTAGCAACAAAGGTATTTTTCTTAATTCTTAACTCTTAATTCTTAACTCAATAATGCCCTGCATTCCTCTAAGATTCCCATAAGTTCGCTTACCGTCTCGGCGCGAAGCATGGCTATGCGCGTCTGCCGGAAGTTGGGAATGCCCTTGAATATGGGCGTTGCGGCAAGGTGGCGGCGCGTGTGCAGTATGCCGCGGTACTCGTCGATGCGCTCCACGTTGATGCGCAATTGCTCTTCGAGGATGTCGAGCTTGCGGTTGAAGTCGAGCGAAGGGTCGGCCGGCCGGCCGTCGAGCCAGTCGCGCATCTCCTTGAATATCCACGGCCTTCCGAACGTGGCGCGGCCTATCATCACCGCGTCCACGCCGTAGCGCTCGAACGCCAGCCGCGCCTCTTCAGGCGAAGTTATGTCGCCGTTGCCTATTATCGGTATGCGTATGCGCGGGTTTTGCTTTACGCGGCCTATCAGGGTCCAGTCGGCCTCGCCCGTGTACATCTGCGCCCGGGTGCGCCCGTGTATGGTAAGGGCCTGTATGCCGCAGTCCTGCAGCTGCTCGGCAAGGTCTTCTATTATAAGGTTCTGGCTGTCCCAACCCAAGCGCGTCTTCACCGTTACTGGCACTTTCACGGCGTCGACCACGGCCCGCGTTATCTTCAGCATCAGCGGAATGTCGCGCAGCATGCCGGCCCCGGCGCCCTTGCCGGCCACCTTCTTGACGGGGCAGCCGAAGTTAAGGTCGATCAGGTCGGGCCCGGCTTGCTCAACTATCCTTGCCGCCTCGGCCATCGACTCAGCGTCGCGGCCGTATATCTGTATACCCACGGGGCGCTCGTCGTCGCTTATCGCGAGCTTGCTTACGGTGCTCTTGACCGAGCGTACAAGCGCCTCGGCGCTGACGAACTCGGTGTAGACCATCGCCGCCCCGTAGCGTTTGCACAGCCGGCGGAAACCTATGTCGGTCACGTCTTCCATCGGGGCGAGGAAGAGCGGGCGCCCGCCGAATTGTATGTTGCCAATGTTCATGTCTTTTTCAGTTTTTAATCAGATGGTAAACTCCGCCCGCCGTCAGCTTAACCACGCCCTTCATCTCGAGCGAGAACATTACTGCCGAGAGCGCGCCTACGGGTATCGCCGTGCGCGCGGCGAGCGTGTTGATTTGCAGGTCGTTGTCTTTTCCGAGCATGTCGGCCACGGCCTGCTCGTCTTCCGTCAGTTCGGGGAAGAGCGTGCGCTCTATTCCCTTCCGCCGGGCCTCGGCCATGCGCGCGTCGTCGGCCCAGCCCATGGCTCGCACGAGGTCGTAGGCCGAGGTTACGAGGGCTGCCTTGTTGTCGCGTATCAGGTTGTTGCAGCCCTCCGAGTATTCGTCGCCCATGCGCCCGGGGAAGGCGAACACGTCGCGGCCGTAGCCTTGGGCGAGGCGTGCGGTGACGAGTGCGCCGCCGTGGTGGGCGCTCTCCACTACGACCGTTGCGTCGGCCACGCCGGCCACTATGCGGTTGCGTCTCAGGAAGTTCAGCTTGTCGGCGTTGGTGTGGGTGAAGTATTCGGTCATCAGTCCGCCGTGCCGTGTCATCTCGTCGGCCGTGTCGCGGTGGCGCGGCGGATAGAGGTTGTCGAGCCCGTGGGCGAGTACGGCCACGGTGTCGAGCCCCGAGGCCAGAGCCTCGCGGTGGGCGCAGATGTCTATGCCGTAAGCCAGTCCGCTAACGACGAGCGCGTCGGGGCACAGCTCACTGAGCCGCCTGACGAACGAGCGCGCGCAATCCTGGCCGTAGGCCGTGCAGCGGCGAGTGCCCACCATGCTTACTACGCGGCGGCCGTTGAGGTCGGCCGTGCCGCGGAAGAAGAGCGCCAGCGGCGCGTCGGCGCAGTCGGCAAGCCTCTGCGGATAGCCGTCGGCGCCGAGGGGCAGTATCCTTACGCCCGTGCGCGCTGCGTACTCAATCTCGGCCTCGGCCTTGCGGCGCGCCCCGTCTACGTCGGCAAGGGCTGCGGCAACATTCCGCCTAAGGCCGTGAAGCATGTCGCCTATGTTGCGGCGGTTGTCAATCACGGCCGTGGCGCTGCCCGCCTTGCGGTAGAGCTGCACGGCGGCTTCGGGGCTGAAGTGCAGCGCCGCGGCCAGCGTCAGTAGGTTGACGACTTCCTGTTCCATGCTTTTCAATTAAGTGAAAAATGAAAAATGAAGAATGAAAAACCATTCCCGTTCCGACGGTTGTCCGTCACTCGAATGACTGTAACCGACTGCATCGCCGTTTAATTTTTACATTTTACTTTTTAACCGCAAAGCCGAAGGCTTCGTCGTACTCACGGCTGTGGGCCAGCTTGCCGTCGACGAGGCACACAAGGTCGATCACTCCCTTGAAGCAGAGCTTGTTGTCCGACGCGCGGTAGATGTCTTGGTAGAACACGTAGCGCAGCCCTTCCTTCTTAAGGTTGATGCACGATATGAACTCGTCGTCGCACCTCAGCGGCGTCTTAAACTGCAGGTTCATCCTCGCCACCACGGCGTCGGTGCCGCGGCGGTGCATCTCGGCGAAGCTCAGTCCGCGCTGTTGCAGGAACAGGTGGCGCGTATGCTCGGCGTAATGCAGGTAGTTTGCGTTGTTGACGATGCCCTCGATGTCGCACTCGTAGTCGCGCACCATCATCCGTGTCTTGAAAATATAATCCATGCCTTATGTCTTTTCGTTGTTCCGCGCGCGGCGGCCTACCGCCCGCGCGCCGGTGCAAAGGTAACGCTTTTACGGCGTATCCGGCAGCATCGGGGCGAAAAACATGCGTTTTTCGCAAACAGCCCACGCTCACGCCCGTATCCGGGCGCTTTCCAAAAGGTGGCCTTTTACGGCCTGATATGCCGTCTTTCGCAGCCCAATATGCCGTCTTTTGCAAGCCGAAAGGCGGCATATTGGCAGCGCCTTGATTACCAAGCAGTTAGCCGGGGCAAAAAAACCAAGAGGGTAAAACGCCGCCGGCCTATATGGCTGATGGGCCTGACCCCCTGGTAAGCGCCCTCGACCCATCGCCCTAACCAGCCGCATCTATAACATGCATCGCCACTATTTTACGCAAGCCCGACATAAAGGCACATCCGATAAAAGTATCGTTGTCGTATTGAATTTAATGAGTCTGTTGCATTTTGTCATTCCGGGCCGAGACCCGGAATCCAGTATATGCAGCCAATTTATTCGCAAAAGGGTGTTTACTGGATTCCGGGTCTCGGTCCGGAACGACAAAATGCGACAGACTTCTTACACTTTAGAATAAATTCATTCTCTTTTTCCAGTACCGAACTAACCTTATTTAATATTAATAAAATTCGTTTCTCCCGTTTTTATTTTGCATTTCGCCCGACTTACATTATCTTTGCAGAAGATAATCTGCGCTCGGGAATTTGCGGACAAGTCTGCCTTCCCCCCGCTTGCATTATCTTTGCAAACAATTATAATTATAATTAAAGATGAAAATAGCAATCATAGGTTACGGCAAGATGGGCAAGATGATCGAACAGATAGCCATAAGCCGTGGCCACGACATCGTTAGCATTATCGACACCGACAACCAACAAGACTTCGACTCGGAGGCGTTCGCCTCGGCCGACGTGGCAATAGAGTTCACCAACCCCACGGCCGCCTACGGCAACTACCTAAAGGCTTTCGCCAAGGGCGTAAAAGTGGTTTCAGGCTCTACGGGCTGGATGAA
Source organism: uncultured Prevotella sp. (assembly GCA_944319795.1). GTDB lineage: Bacteria > Bacteroidota > Bacteroidia > Bacteroidales > Bacteroidaceae > Prevotella. The sequence goes on from CALUFA010000017.1 coordinate 27,733, forward strand.
AGACCACGGCGACGACGTGCGCCGCATGTGCCAAGACGAGGGCAAGACGCTCTTCTGGGCGTCCAACTTCAGCGTGGGCGTGGCCATATTCTCGGCCGTAAACCGCTACTTGGCCAAGATAATGGCCGGTTTCCCCCAGTATTCGGTCAGCATGGAGGAGACGCACCACGTACACAAGCTCGACGCCCCGAGCGGAACGGCCATAACGCTGGCCGAGGAGATAATCGACAACATAGGGCGTAAGGACAAGTGGGTAAAGGGCACGCTGCTCGCCCCCGACGGCTCGCTGACCGGCACCGACCAGTGCGCCGACGACGAGATAGCCATCAACAGCATACGCCGCGGCGAAGTGCCGGGCATACACACGGTGAAATACGACTCTGAGGCCGACTGCATCACGATAACCCACGACGCCCACTCGCGCAAGGGCTTCGCCCTCGGCGCCGTGCTCGCAGCCGAATACGCCAAAAACCACAGCGGACTGCTGACCATCAGCGACATGTTCAAGTTCTGACCGGCGCACGCCCGGCTTTCGTTAAGATGATATGGAAAACAAGGAAAGACAACAACTAAACATGAAGAAACAGTGGACGAAGTTCGCCGTCGTGACGGCCCTTTACCTCGCCTTCCTGCTTTGGGTGAAAAGCTGGTGGGGGCTCGTCGTCGTCCCGTTCATCTTCGACGTCTACATAACCAAGAAGATACGGTGGCAATGGTGGAAGAACTCAGAGCCGCCAGTGCGCTTCGTCATGTCGTGGGTCGACGCCATAGTGTTCGCCCTTGTGGCCGTCTACTTCATCAACCTGTTCTTCTTCCAGAACTACGTAATACCCTCGTCGTCGCTCGAGAAGTCGCTCCTTACGGGCGACTACCTCTTCGTAAGCAAGGTAAGCTACGGCCCACGCATACCCGAAACGCCGCTGACCATGCCGCTGACGCAGCACACGCTGCCCGTGTTCGGCTGCAAGTCGTACATAGAATGGCCCCAATGGGACTACCGCCGAGTTAAAGGCTTGGGCGACATCGAGGCGAACGACATCGTAGTGTTCAACTACCCGGCCGGCGACACGCTCGTAAGCAACGAGGAATACCAAGCCGCCGACTACTACCAGATGTGCTACTCGTTCGGCAGCCAGCTGGTACAACAGCGCCCCGACTTCGCCAGCATGACGCCGCAAGAGCAGTACGACTGGTACAACTTCGTCTACAACACCGGCCGTAACTACATACTCGACAACTCAGCCACCTACGGGCGGATAATGACAAGGCCCGTAGACAGACGCGAAAACTACGTTAAACGCTGCGTAGGACTGCCCGGACAGACACTCCAGATAAAAGACCGCATAGTGTATCTCGACGGCAAACCCAACAAGGAACCCGACAATGTGCAGTACACCTACCACGTAAAGCTACTCCAGCCCATACCCGACGACATGATGAAAGAGCTCGGCATAAGCATGGAAGACCTTACAAGCCTCAACCAAAACGGATACATGCCGCTAACAAAACGCGCCGTGGCGGAGCTCAGCGCGCGGCGCGACATAGTAGAGGACATCACCCTCAACACCGACACCATTACCGGAGACATCTATCCCCTGAACGCCAACACGGGCTGGACGCGCGACAACTACGGCCCCGTATGGATTCCCAAGAAGGGCGAAACCGTCAGGCTCGACATGCACAACATAGCCGTCTACGAGCGCCCAATACGCGTCTACGAGGAAAACGACCTGCAAGTCCGCGGCGGCAAGATATACATCAACGGCAAGCAGACCGACCGGTACACGTTCAAGATGGACTATTACTGGATGATGGGCGACAACCGCCACAACTCGGCCGACAGCCGTTACTGGGGCTTCGTGCCCGAAGACCACATCGTAGGCAAGCCCATCTTCATCTGGTGGAGCAGCGACCCCGACCGCCACGGATTCTCGGGCATACGCTGGAACAGGCTGTTCAAGATGGTGGACAACATAAAATGACGAGTTAAGAGAGTTTAAAGTTAAAAGTTAAGAATTAAGAGTTAAGAGTTAAGAAAAATCGCACTGAAGGCGGCGCAAGGCCATAAGGACGGGCGACAGTCTTCCATTTGGACGGAAAAACAAGGTTTTCTTAATTCTTAACTCTTAATTCTTAATTGGAAAAAACATGAACAATGCGCTCAAGTTTGTGATGGCGTTGGTAGTCACAATCTTGCTGATGTTGACTTTCCGTGCGCTGGTGTTCACCGTATATACCGTCCGCGGCTCAGCCCTGGAACCGTGCTTCGTCGACGGCGACCGTGTATTGGTGAACAGGTGGAGCTATGGCCTGCGCACAGGAGGAGGCGGACTGTTCAAGTACGCGCGGTGGTTCGGCTCGCAGATAACACACGGCGACCTCGCCGTATTCAACTGCCCGGTCGGCAGGCAGCACTCGGTATCAGCCAAGGAGGCACTCGCCTACTACTGCACCGGCGTGCCCGGCGACACCGTAAGGATAGGCGGAGCGGAGCTGACAGTGCCCGGCAAGGGCGCGCCTTGCCGCGTAACGGCCGCCAACGCGCCTCTGTTCAGCTATCTTTACAACATGTTCGAGGGGCGCAAGGCCGTCGTCAGCGACGGCAAACTGTACGTTGACGGCAGGCTGACACGGTGCGCCGTGCTCGCCAACGACTACTACTGGTTCAGCTCGGGGCGGCCTGACGACGGCAGCGACTCAAGGTATTTCGGGCTCGTTCCCGAGACTTACATCATCGGAAAGGTGGTGATGCTGCTGTATTCGGTCGACGGCGACAGGCCGGCATTCCGCCGACTGCGCCCCGACAGGCGGCTGCTCATAATAAGGAACGGCAACGACGGCGGCGCAAGACGTTGACGACGACGGCGCCGAATAATCTCAAACACAATAAAAACAAACATCAGGAAATGTCACAAGCCCTGCTTTCAACCGCTTATTTCGGCCCGATACAATGGTATCAGAAGCTCTTCAGGTATGACAAGGTGCAAGTGGAGGCTTGCGAAAACTTCATAAAACAGACTTACAGGAACCGCTGCGTGATAGCCACGACGAACGGACTCCAAGCGCTGACGGTGCCCGTTGAGCGCGCCGATGCGGCCATGCCAGGCGCCGACGGAACGGCAACGGCGAAGTGCCTGATAAAAGACGTGAGGATAAGCGACCACGGCAACTGGCGCCACCTGCACTGGAACGCCCTTGCGAGCGCCTACGGCGAGTCGCCGTTTTTCGAGTTCTACGCCGACGACATACGCCTTTTTTTCGAGCGTAAGTGGACTTTCCTTTACGACTTCAACGCCGAGATATGCGCCAAGATGTGCGAACTTATCGGCCTTGAGCCGAACGTCGGGACTACGACCGGTTACATTACGGCCGACGAGGCGGCGCAAAACGGCATCGACGACTACCGCGAAGCCATACGCCCGAAGCACCCACGGGAAGACGCATCGTTCGCCCCGAGGCGCTATTACCAGGTATACGAGCGCAAGCACGGTTTCCAACCGAACCTCAGCATACTCGACTTGCTCTTCAACATGGGCAACGAGAGCCTGCTGTTCTTATAAAATACGGACAACCGTCAGCCCCTGCGCCGGGCGTCTTCCTTAGCCGCGCACTCGGGGCAAAGCCCTTTCACGACGTAGTTTATGCTGCTAAGGCGGAAGCCGTCGGGCAGCTCTACCACTGGCACATGTATGCGCTTGAGGCAGAATGTGCGGTGGCAGCGCTCGCAATAGAAGTGCGTATGCTCGTCGTCTACGCCGCAGTCGCAGTCGTCCGAGCAGACGTTGTACTTCAATGAGCCGCTCCCGTCGTCGACGGCATGTATCAGCTTGTTCATCAGGAACACTGAAAGCGTGCGCGAAATAGTGCTCTTGTCGACCGTGGGAAGCAGCCTTTCGAGCTGCGGAAGCGACACCGTCTCGTCGCCCCTGAACATCTCGCGCAGGATGAGCAGCCGCGTGGCGGTAGGCTTTATACCGCGGTGCACCAGCTTGTCAACGTAAAACTTATCATCGGCCATACGCTTGCAAAAATAAGGATAATCGGCCTAAGAGCCAAGAAAAGAGGCCGTTATTTGTAGTAAAGGAGTGTTCTTTGAAGGAGTAAAGGAGTAAGGAGTAGAGGAGTAAGTAGATATGCCATGCCTGATTCACGGCAGTCTCGTCGGGCTTTATCAGACAAATCAGGCCAATGGGCCAAATACGGGCCAATCACCGCAAAGCATACCTACTTACTCCTCTACTCCTTACTCCTTCTACTACTTTGGATATCTACTTACTCCTCTACTCCCTTACTCCTTTACTCCTTCAAAAATTCTCCTTACTCCTTCAAAAATTTACTTGTTATCGAAGAACACCCTCGTGGCGTTCATCACCGCGAGAAGGGCCACGCCCACGTCGGCGAACACGGCGGCCCAAAGGTTTGCCATGCCGGCAAGGCCGAGAAGCATGACGAGCACCTTAACGCCTATGGCGAAAACTATGTTCTGGCTGACTATGCGGCGCGTGCGCCGGCCTATGCGTATGGCGTCAGCCACCTTAGAGGGCTGGTCGGTCTGTATCACTACGTCGGCAGTCTCTACGGCCATGTCGGAGCCGAGCGCGCCCATAGCTATGCCCACGTCGCTGAGGGCGAGCACCGGGGCGTCGTTGATTCCGTCGCCTACGAAGGCCACGTTGCGCCCCGAGCGCCTTATTTCCTCTATCCGCCCTACCTTGCCTTCGGGCAGAAGGTCGCCGCAGCCCCTGTCTACTTTCAGCCCGGCGGCCACCTTGTCTACCAACGCCTGCTTGTCGCCAGAGAGTATCTCTACGCTGCTTACGCCCACGGCATGCAACTTTTCGACGGCCCGGGCGGCGTCGTCCTTAAGCGTGTCGGCAAGGAAGAGGCAGCCCTCATAGCGCCCGTCGCAGGCGCAGGCCACGATAGTCTCGGCCGCCGAGGCTATTTCTTTCGGGTAACCAACGCCCTCGCGCTCCATCAGCTTCAGCGTGCCCACGGCCCAGCGGCGGCCCCCTACGGTGGCCGTAAGGCCGTAGCCGGGCACGTCTTTAACGTCGTCGGCAACGATAGTCTTGTCCTTAGCCGCGGCTGCTACGGCCCGGGCTATGGGGTGGTTGCTGCCTCGCTCTATGGCGGCCACGGTGTCGACGAGCGCGCCGGGATTGCTTCCGTCTACGCGCACCACGGCGAACTCGCCCCGGGTGAGCGTTCCCGTCTTGTCAAACACTACGGTGTCGACCTTCGTTACGGCGTCAAGATAGTTGCCGCCCTTGAAGAGTATGCCACGTTTCGACGCCGCGCCGATGCCTCCGAAATAGCTCAGCGGAATGCTGATGACGAGGGCGCAGGGGCACGATATTACGAGGAAGATGAGCGCACGGTAGAACCATGTGCCGAAATCGTAGGCGAACCCCGTGCCGGCTATCGACCACAGCCAGGGCACCACCACCGTAAGCGCGGCAAGGGCGATGACCACGGGCGTGTAGACACGGGCGAACTTGCGGATGAACAGCTCGGCCGGGGCCTTGCGCTCAGAGGCGTCCTCAACCATCTGCAGTATGCGCGCAACGGCGCTCTGGTCGGCCGGGCGCACGACGCGCAGGCGCACAACGCTGTCGGCGGCAATCATTCCGGCCAACACCTCACTGCCCCTCTCTATCGTGCGTGGCACGCTCTCGCCCGTCAGGGCGGCCGTGTTGAAGGCCGCGTCGCCGCTTATCAGCTCGCCGTCGAGCGGCACGCGCTCGCCCGGCTTCACCTCGACGACGTCGCCAGGGCGCACGTCGGCAGGGTCTTTAACCACCACGGTACCGCCTACCACCACCGAAGCGTGGTCGGGGCGGAACTCCATGAGGCTCCTTATGTTGTCGCGCGCGCGGTCTACGGCCATGTCCTGCAACGTCTCGCCGATGCAGTAAAACAGCATTACGGCCACGGCCTCGGGATATTCGCCTATTACGAACGCGCCTATCGAGGCCACGCTCATAAGCATGAACTCGCTGAACACGTCGCCCTTCGAGGCGCACTCCCACGCCTCTTTCATCACGCCGAGCCCTACGGGCAGGTAGGCTGCGACGTACCACGCAAGTCTTACGGTGTCGGAGGAAAACCATTCGGCATCGACGGCGGCCATGACGATGCCCGCAACAAGCATGGCGAGCGACACGGCCGGCTTAAGAAAACTCCTTTCTTCCATTTGCTTTTCCGTTTAAAGTTCCATTTTACAAGCGCAAAGTTACGGCAAAACGGATGCAACCAGGTTGCAAAGTGGAGCCGGGGGCGTAAAGAAACACATCTGTTCGACGTAAAAACTGTCACACAAAGCGTAAACCCTCATAACAAATCTTCACACAGTCGGCAGCATACCGTCATTCCGGGCAGAGACCCGGAATCCAGTAAACACACTTTCGTCAACAACTTGGTTGCATACACTGGATTCCGGGTCCAGCCCGGAATGACGGTATGCTGCCGACCTCTTATGCCTTTTATAACCCTTTTTGCCATGCCATTACGCCAACCGGCATAAACGCCTGAGAGGCAGCAAGTTGCAAGGAGCGTTCCGAAAGGCTGCCTTTTGCGCTGCAAAAGGCAGCCTTTTACACGGTGAAAGACGGCCTTTTACAACGCAAAAAGCCGTCTTTCGGAAAACCGCCGGCCTACGGGCACGAAAAAACGGGCGGCCCCGAAGGAATCCGCCCGCTCACACACACAATACACTATAATTATTTCAGCACAACCTTAGAAGTACGCACACTGCCGTCGGAATACTTAACCGACTTGATGTACAAGCCGTTGGAGGGTGAAGAAACCCTGCGGCCCGAAGCGTCGAAGTATTCAACCGACTCTATCTCGCCCTTCTGGCTGAGGGTGGCCGCGATGCCCGTGCCGCCCTGGCCGCCTACGTTGCACTTGTTAGAGTTGAGCACCTCGCCCGTAGCGGCGTCGACGAGCACGGCCACGACGCGCAGCTTAGACTTGTCTTGGATGATGTTCTCGCCCGAGGTATTAACCGCGTCGGCCACGTTGAACTGGTACGTGCAAGTCTCGGGAGCGGCCGTCTTGAAGTCTGACGGCAGGCTGCCGGCTATGCCCTTGATGTCTGACGTCAGCACGGCAACGTCGTTATAATACAAGCCGTACACCGTAGAGCCGCCGTTCACGAACACGTCCATGCCCTCGCTTTCGGCATAATCGGTATTACCGCTGAAGTAGTTGGACTGTCCCCAGTCTACGCCCTCGCCGTGGAGTCCGTCGGCAACGAGGATGTAAGCCAGCCTGTAATCAACGCCCGTAACGTCCTTTATGAAAGTAACCGTACCCGTAACGTTGATTGTCTGCTGCGCATCGTCGGCCCATTCGGCCGTAACGTCTACCGAGGCGGGCGCTATCTCGGCCGAGCGCGCGAGGTAAACGTCGTCTAAGGCGAAGCCGTAGCCCGAATAATCGTCGCCGTGGTAAGCGTCGGTCTCATGCACGCGGTCGAGCCAAGCGTCGGGGAATCCGGGCACGTCGCTCGGGAACTCAGTCGAACTCATTATCTCGAGGATGTCGCCGTTGTGGTAAGACACGCCTACGAACAGGTCGGGATACTTCTCGTTCATAAGCTCGAGGCCGACGAATCCGCGCGGACAGTAGCCGCACCACATGCCCGTGTACTCCTCCAACAGCGGACGGTGTACCGGAACGAACGGCATAACGTTGAGCGTGGCGGTGGCCGACGCTGCGGCGTTCACGTTGTCAACGCCGTTCACCTTGGTTATGGTGTAGGTCAACGGGTATCCGCCCACCTCGGCAACGGCCGGCACGGGCAGCGTAATGTCCTGCTTCTTAGAGTACTGGGCGGGTATCGACTCGGTGAAATCGTAATGTCCCTCGCCCGTAAGTCCGGCCACCTCATACGTATAGTCGATCGAGTTTACCATTGAAGAGCCGTTCTGTACGAGCGTCAGCGTAGCCTCGCCGGCCTTTCCGGCCTCTGCGTACTGCTCGCTGAAGGCGGCTATGCCCACCGAGTTCTCGTAGAAGTCGCCGCTTATCATCACCGTCATCGCCGACACGGCTCCGAACGACTCAGACTTCGGCTCCCAGCTCCTGTAAGTGCGCGAGGTGTGCAGGAAAAGTCCGTTAGGATTGCTCTCGGGCGACACTACGACGGGATAAGACGTCATGTCGGTCAGCTTGTCGACCGTGAACGAGTAGCCTACGTAAAGCCCGCCCTCGGGTATCGTGTAAGGCTCGGCGAAGGTTGCGATGAGCAAGTTGCTCTCAACCACGGCGTCGACCGACGCTATGTCGGGCGCGTTCTGCTTCACTCCGTCCACCGTCTCGAGCGTAAGCTCCTTGGAGAGCCACACCTTGAAGCCGCTAAGGTCGTCGGCCGAATCGAACGGAACGGTAACGCTCTTTATCTGTTTGCCCACGAGGTTGGCGTCGTCGATGCGTATGGCTACGTCGTAGTTCTCCTTCTTCAGCGTTCCCCACTTGGCCAATTCGCTCGAACCCGTGTTGTAACTGAACGACAGCGAGTTCTGGGCGGATACGGGGATGGCCGTCACCGCCGCCATTACGGCGGTGAACAACAGTCTTGTTATATTCATGATGAAATGGTTTTTGATGTTTGAAAACACGGGGGCCGGGCATAAGCGCGCTCACGACTTGCGCCCTGCGGCTGCCGTTATTACCGTAGCCTTATGCCCGGCCCGCGCCGGATTAAACTGTAATCCGTAGGTGTAAAGTAGTAAACGGAGGGCCGCTCGGGGCGTCTCCGTTTACCCGTTATGCCTGCGGCCGCGGCTGATTACCTGCGGTTGATTACCTTGACGCTCTTCTGCGTGCCGTCGTCGTAAACCTCGGTCTTGATGTAGAGGCCCTTGACGGGCTGCGTGGTCCTGCGTCCGGAGAGGTCGGTGTAAACTACGCTCTTCACGTTCTTGCCGGCAGCAGTGGCGGCGTTGATGCCGGTCGGGTCGCCGTTTACGTAGTACCAAGCTATGTCAGAGTCTGCCGACTCGCCGTTGTCGGCTGTGTAAGTAGAGCGGACGCCGATCTTCTCGAAGCCGGTGGTGTAGAAGTAGATCATCTTCTCGATACCGTAATCGTAGATGTCGTAACCGTCGTCGAAGTTGTAGGGAACGTCGGTGATCTCTTCCGTGAGCGCAATATACTCGTCGGGATAGAACGTGAACAGTTCGTCGTCGATGAAGATGTTGTAATGCATCTTATTAGTATCGAGCAGCCTGCCCTCTACGTCGAACTTAGGAATGATTATGTCCATGTATCCGTAGCCGTTAATGTCATCGTATGGCGAGAACGAATAGAACTCAGGCGTCTGCGGCTTGGCAGCCCCTTCGATAGGCGCTTGGTACTTGAACTCGGGCGCGTCGAGGCACTGTATGTAGTAAACGCGCTCCTTACCTGAGTTGATCACCATCGTAGAGTCGTTCTTCGAGTCGGCTATCATGGTCTTGGCGGCCGCGTCGTAGCTAAGCTCTATCTTGTCGGTCATGTACATGTCGGCGTACCATTCCTGGTAAACCTCGTCGTAAACCATCTCGCTTCCGCTGGTTATGAAGTAGGTGTGGCAGTTCATCGACTCGTCGGGGCCGAGGTACTGTCCGCTCGGGAATACTACCTTGTCGCCCTCTACCGTACCCTTTATCCACGCATCGGGCATGCTTTCGTAGAGTCCGCCGATGTAAACGTCGCTACCGCTGAAGCCCACGTTGACGAAGTATCCGTCGCCGTTGGCCGATACGACCCATTCCTCTGTGGCGAGGTCGGCAGGCGCTTCGACAACCTGGTCGGTCACTTTGCCGTAAACCATGTTGTAGTCGCCGTAGCCCATCCACTCGCCCGTGTCGTCGCAAAGGCCGAGCATGACGTTGCCCGTAGTGTCTTCAGCCCAGAAAACGGAGTCGTTGCGGAGTGTGAACTTAATCTCCGAGCTGCTCTCGTCGCGGTAATACCAACCGCCCTCAGCCTCTTCAACGTAGACGAGGCGCTCTGCCTGGTAGTTGTAAATCTCGCCGTAGTAATCCTCTTGGTAAATAGGTTGCGGCAGCGTCACGGTGATCTGGTCGCCCTCGAGCGTTCCCTTAAGGTAAGAGTTGGTGGCGAACTGCGAGAAGGGGTTCTTGAAATAAACCGAGTTGTCGTCGCCGTAGACGATCTGGCCGAGCGTTCCTACGTGGCTCACGCCCATCACATAACCCAAAAACGAGTAATAAGCCAAACCGCTGAGCGAGTAGGTTTCGAGCCTGCCTTCGGGCGCTTCGGTTATTACCTCGAAGTCTTCGCCGGCGCGGGTCATCGAGTTCTTGGCCGGATTGTTGAACGGATTGACCTTCTTTGCGGTCAAGGGCTTGCCGGCCTTGGCCATGCGCAGCATGTCAGCCGGCTTGGCCTCGGTTTGGTTTTCGGCAAAAGCCTTTTGCAAACTCGTCTGCGGCTGCACAACCCTTTGTGCCGACACTGTCATCGCGAAAGCTGCCGCGAGGGCAAATAACGTAAACTTCTTCATTGTAAAATCTTTTTAGTTAATATTAAATAACAACCTTGCAAGGGTTTAACATCTTACCGCCGAGGTTTTGCCCTGCGACGAATATCAATGTGATTGCAAATATACGGATAAAATTTAAATAAACAAATAAAATCCGTATTTTTCTTTAAAAAAGTTATATTAATTGCCGTTTTGACACATTTTTGACACAACCAAGACCCAACGGGGCGCAAAACGCAATATTAAGTAAAATAAACAAACGACTATAAAAATAACGCAACATGGAAGCGCCGGCAACCACTTGTCCGGCGGCCGGCCACGGGCCGTTTTGCAAAAGGCCGCCTTTTGCCTTGTAAAAGGCATCCTTTTACACGCCGAAAGGCATCCTTTTACAACGCAAAAGGATGCCTTTCATAATTTAACGTCAGTTCGGTATAATGAAATATGAATATCCGCATTTGCCCAATACACTACATCCTATTCTAAGAAGTCTGTTGCATACCGTCATTCCGGGCCGGGACCCGGAATCCAGTTTATACACTCCGGTTGTTATGAATTGGTGATTTCTGGATTCCGGGTCTCAGCCCGGAATGACAATCACCAACAGACTTATAGAATGAAGAGTATGTAGTTTGGCAAAATGCGGACATTCATTTTCTTCTTATACCGAACTGACGTTAATTTAAGAAAACTTTGCACGCAAAACCGACGCAGTTCAGTCCAAAGGGATTATATTTGCAACTAAATAACAAATGATTATGAAAAAGGCATTATTCTTACTTTTCGCGGCCTTCGCGCCGCTAATGGCAACGGCGCAGGAGGCGCGCCCTTTCGACGTAACGATCAGCAACGACGAATATAAGATCTACATCACGATGGACTTGCACGACAAGGACGTAACCGTGCCCGGCCAAGACGTGCTAGGCCAGGTCGACGGATACTTCGGCTCGAGGCAGGGCCGCACTACGTGGATTATCATCTCGTCGACAATCATCGACGAGCGCACGGCCGAGATAGAGGTGGTGAACGACTACGGCAGCGAGGACTTCAAGGCCGAGCTGAAGCTCAACCCCGACGGCTCGTATTCTTATAAGAAGAAGGGCGGCAGCACGCTGAAGTTCGCCGTAAGGGGCAAGTGGCAGAAGATACCCGGCTCGCTGAAGTTCGCCAAGAAGTAGCCGGCCGCCACGGCAAATGCTCGCCGCCGGGCGGCGCTTACCGCGTTGCGAGATACATAAGCAGGCCCTGCCTTACCGAACGTAGGCCGAACTGCTCGGTATGTATGTCGCCCGGGGCCACCCACAGGCAGTCGGCGGCGTCGTCGCCGGCGCTCAGCGCCGAGTCGTCCTCAACCGTGCAGGCGAAGAACATGTCGAGCGTGTGCACGTCGAGGTCGGAGTAACGGTACACGTTGGGCAGGCTGAACAGGTAGCGCGCGGCGGTAACCTTAAGCCCGGTTTCCTCCATCACCTCGCGCGCCACGGCCTCCTCGGCCGTCTCTAAAACGTCGGCGAAGCCCCCGGGCAGGTCGAGCGTGCCCTTGGCCGGCTCCAACTTGCGCCGCTCTACGAGCAGCTCGCCCTTGCAGTTGGTGATGAACGCCACCACGGCCGCGGCCGGATTCATGAACAACTCGAAACCGCAGCCCGAGCAGCGAAGGCTCTTCTGCGAGTTCTTTACGAAATGAGCGCTGCCGCACACGGGGCAATACTTGTACTTTTCAATGCTATCCATACTTATGGAGAATTAAGAGTTAAGAATTAAGAATTAAGAAAATATGCCTTGTCGGCATAAGCTCCATTGCTTTGTTTGCGACAAAGATAATGCAAAAAATCATATTTTATTAATCCACGAAGTCATATTTTCTTAACTCTTAACTCTTAATTCTTAATTAATTTTATACGATTCTTTATTCTCAAAGTTTTTCGTTATATTTGCAGAATGTGTGTATAAAGCCAAATATTGATACGAAATGAACTTAAGAAGAACCATTATCGCCGCAGCGCTCATGGCGCTATGCCTGCCGGCGGCGGCGCAACAGAAGTTTGAAACCAACCTTTGGCCGCAGGGAGCGCCCAACTCCAACGGCGACGCGGCCGACTCGGCGAAGGTATGGGTGTACCTGCCCAAGAAGGAAGAGGCCACGGGCCGCGCCGTAGTGATATGCCCCGGAGGCGGCTACCAGCACTTGGCGATGAACCACGAGGGGCACGACTGGGCGCCGTTCTTCAACAACATGGGCATAGCCGCCATAGTATTGAAATACCGGATGCCCCACGGCGAGCACGAAGTGCCCGTGAGCGACGCCGAGGAAGCAATGAAGTTGGTGCGCCGCAACGCGCAGGCGTGGAACATAAACCCCGGCGACGTGGGCATAATGGGCTCGTCGGCCGGCGGCCACTTGGCCTCGACCGTAGCCACGCACGCCACGGGCGACGCCCTGCCCGACTTCCAGATACTATTCTATCCGGTGATAACGATGATGCCCGACATCACGCATAAGGGCTCGCACGACAACTTCCTCGGAGAGAAACCCAAGAAGAAACGCCAGACGGAATACAGCAACGACCTGCAGGTAACGCGCGTAACGCCGCGCGCCTTCATAGCCCTGAGCGACGACGACGCCACCGTGCTGCCGGCCAACGGCGTGAACTATTACATAGAACTATACCGCCACGACGTGCCGGCCACGCTCCACGTCTACCCCACGGGCGGCCACGGATGGGGCAACCGCGACAGTTTCAAGTACCACAACGAGATGCAACTGGAGCTGAAGGCGTGGCTGAGGAGCTTCTGAAGGAGTTTTTAAGAGTTAAGAATTAAGGGTTAAGAGTTAAGAATTAAGGGTTAAGAGTTAAGAATTAAGGGCTAAGAGTTAAGAATTAAGGGCTAAGAGTTAAGAGTTAAGGGTTTGGAAAGTACGGTTTTCCAAGCCCTTAACCATTTCATTAACGTGAGTTCGGTATAAGAAATTAGGAAATGAAATCATTCTAAAGCGTAAGAAGTCTGTGGCATTCTGTCATTCCGGGCCGGGACCCGGAATCCAGGAAAAACACTTTCGTCAACAATTTAGTTGCATACACTGGATTCCGGGTCCCGGCCCGGAATGACAGAATGCCACAGACTTCTTAAATCCAATACAATAATGGTACTTTTTGTGGAATAATCCTTATATCGAACTCACGTTTCATTAATGCGTGTTTTACATAAAACGGCCGTTTTTTCGTTGATTATTCCCGTTTTTCCTACGACATATCCGAAAATTCGTTATATTTGCCGTCGGGTACTTTAAACCGACGGTCATGAAGAACATAAACCTTTACTTATTGCTCGTGTTGGCGCTGGCGGCGCCGGCATTCACGTCGTGCGACGACGACGAAGAGGGCATGTTGCCGCAAGTGTGCCGCATGACGGCGGCCGAGTTCGCGCGCATCGTCGACGGCAAGGGCTGGCAATACGTCGAGTCGCACGAGCTGCGGAGCAACGGCAAGTACTCGCGCCACGACTACTGGGCCGACCTGATGGGCGGAGCGCCCGGGCAATACTCGTTCGCCGGCGACACGGTTACCACGTACATGTACGTCGACGCCTACCCGATAAGCGGATACCGGAGCGCCAAGTACGCGTTCGACGAGGCGACCAACCGCCTCATGTCCGACGGGACGGAGGTATTCCGAGTGCTCTCCGCTACGGAAAACGAGCTGCGCATAGTGCGCCGAGAGGCCACTTCGGCCGAAGGCGAAGCCGTCTACGTCTACGCCGTCTACCGCGCCATGCAGCCCTCTGAGCTTGCTTCGCTTAAGGAAAACCACCCGTACAATATCGACTCGTTGGACGAAGAGCACCCCAGGCTGCCCGAGCAGCAACGCCTTACGGCCGACGACTTCAGGGCATTAGCCGTAGGGCAAGGGTGGAAATGCACCGGGGCGCACGCCGTAGAGCTTAGCGGACGCTACGCGGCCGGCGTTTTTTACGGCGGCGGAACGCAGCCTGCGGCGGCAGACTATTACATCACGGCCGACTCGATCACAATGCTCACGGCAGCGCCAGGCTCGTCAGCGCCAGTTAAGAAGACGGCCGCCTACGCCTACCGCGCCAACGGATTCTTCATCGAAGCGGAGGGAATGGCGGGCTTCAAGATACTTACGCTCGACGGCGGCGGGATGCGCATACTGCGCAGGCAGCATGCCCCCGGCGGCGGAACGGCCGTTACGCTATACTGCACCTACCGCCGCATGACCGCCGAAGAGCTCGCCCTGAGCCTCTACGGACAGGCCGCGCCGCCGGCCACGGCCGCACGATGACCGCACGCCACGCCGCCTGCGGCGTAACACGCTGGCACCCAACATATTGCAAAAGGCCGCCTTTTAGACTCTAAAAGGCGGCCTTTTGCGTTGCAATAAGCAACCTTTTACAATGCAAAAGACGGCCTTTCAGCAGCGGATTGGAGTTTAAACCCAAACCGGTCATTAGACCGTAATACCTGAAGAGATGCTTGTTTCGCATACTCTTCGGCCCGACATTAACGCATAATCAGACCAAAGCCTAATGACCGATTTGGGTTAAAAATTTCTTAAAAAACGAAAAATTCACACATTATATAAGGTACATGGAAAAGTTTTGTTTACTTTTGCGCCCTAAACGAAAACGTAGACAACGCAATGCAAAAGAATCTGGTAATCGTCGAGAGTCCTGCCAAGGCAAAGACGATCGAGAAGTTTCTGGGCAAAGACTACAAGGTGATGTCCAGTTACGGCCACATACGTGACCTCAAGAAGAAGGAACTCAGCATAGACACCGACACGTTCACGCCCGACTACGAGATACCCGAAGAGAAGAAAAAGCTCGTATCCGAACTGAAAAGCAACGCCAAGAACTCGGAAAAAGTATGGCTCGCCTCCGATGAAGACCGCGAGGGAGAGGCCATATCTTGGCACCTATGCGAGGTGCTCGGGCTTGACGAGGAGAATACGAACCGCATAGTTTTCCACGAAATAACCAAGCCGGCGATACTCGACGCCATACAGCATCCGCGCCACTTGGACATGAACTTGGTGAACGCCCAGCAGGCCCGGCGCGTGCTCGACCGCTTGGTAGGCTTCAAGCTCTCGCCCGTATTGTGGCGCAAGGTCAAGCCGGCGCTCTCCGCCGGGCGCGTGCAGAGCGTGGCCGTAAGGCTCATCGTAGAGCGCGAAAGGGAGATCCAGGCGTTCAAGAGCGAGCCGTATTACAGGATTAACGCCGTGTTCGACGTACCCATCGAAGGCGTATCGCCCGACGTAACCGACACGTTCACCGTGGAAGTAAGGGCCGAATTAGACAAGCGTTTCACCACGCGCGACGAGGTTTTGGCATTCCTCGACAAGTGCAAAACGGCCGATTTCACCGTTGCCAACGTCGTAAAGAAACCCATGAAGCGCACTCCCGCGCCCCCGTTCACCACGTCGACGCTGCAACAGGAGGCCGCGCGCAAGCTCGGCTTCACCGTGTCGCAGACCATGATGGTGGCCCAACACCTTTACGAGAACGGACGGATAACCTACATGCGTACCGACTCGGTCAACCTGTCGTCGCTCTGCATCAACTCGAGCAAGGCCGAGATAGCCAAGCTCTGGGGCGAAAAGTACAGCAAGCCGCGCCAGTACCACACCCACTCAAAGGGCGCGCAAGAGGCCCACGAGGCCATACGCCCCACTTACATGGACGCCACTTCAATCGAAGGCACGCAGCAGGAGAAGCGCCTCTACGACCTTATCTGGAAGCGCACGGCGGCAAGCCAGATGGCCGACGCCCTGATAGAGAAGACCTCGGTGACGATAAGCATGAGCAACGCTGACGAACAGTTCGTCGCAAACGGCGAGGTGGTGAAGTTCGACGGATTCCTGAAAGTCTACCGCGAATCGTCCGACGACGAGGCCGACGGCCAGGAGGACACGTCGCACACGCTGCCGCCCATGGCCGAAGGGCTGCCCCTCAAGCGAAACGAAATCGTGGCGACGCAGCGCTTCAGCCAAGGCCCCGTGCGCTACACCGAGGCCAGCCTCGTGCGCAAACTCGAGGAGTTGGGCATAGGCCGCCCGTCGACCTACGCCCCGACGATAAGCACCATACAGCAGCGCGAGTACGTGCAGAAGGGCGACAAGAAGGGCGAAGAGCGCTTCTACTCGATCGACATACTCGACACCAACGGCATAACCAACCGCACGAAATCGGAAATGGCCGGCAGCGAAAAGGGCAAACTGCTGCCCACGGACATCGGAATAGTGGTGAACGACTTCCTGATGAAATACTTCCCGGCCATCATGGACTACAACTTCACGGCCAAAGTGGAGCAGCAGTTCGACACCATTGCCGAGGGAAAGGCGCAATGGACGGACATGATAGAGAGCTTCTACAAGAAGTTCGAGCCCACCGTGGAAAAGACGATGAACACGCGCGAAGAGCACAAGGCAGGCGAACGCGAGCTCGGCAAGGAGCCGGGCACGGGCAAGCCGGTGTTCGTCAAGATAGGCAGGTTCGGCCCCGTGGTGCAGATAGGCAAGGCCGAGGACAAGGAGAAACCCCGCTTCGCCCAGCTGCCCACAGACAAGGGAATGGAGACTATAACGCTCGACGAGGCGTTGGAGCTGTTCCGCCTGCCGCGCACCGTAGGCGACTTCGAGGGCAAGCCCGTCGTTATCGGGGCCGGACGCTTCGGCCCTTACGTAATGCACGACAAGAAATACGTCTCTCTCCCAAAGACGGAGAACCCCCTGACCGTAACCCTCGACACCGCCGTCGAACTGATACAAAAGAAACGCCAGCAGGAGACACAGCGGCATATAAAGACCTTCGACGACGAGCCCAAGCTCGAAGTGATGAACGGACGCTACGGCCCCTACTTGGCATACGACGGCAAGAACTACCGCCTGCCCAAGAACATGCACGACCGTGCGGCAGAACTCACCCTCGAAGAGTGCATGGACGTGATAAACAACTCAAAGAAAAAATAATCGATGAGGCGCATTATCATCATCGGATACATGGGCGCCGGCAAGACAACCGTAGGCCGCGCGCTCGCCAAGGAGACGGGAATGCAGTTCTACGACCTCGACTGGTATATCGAGGCGAGGATGCATAAGACGGTGCCGCAACTGTTCGCCGAGCGCGGCGAAGACGGCTTCAGGCAGGTGGAGCACAACCTTCTGCACGAGGCGGCGGAGTTTGAAGACGTGATAATAAGCAGCGGAGGAGGCACTCCCTGCTTCTTCGACAACATGGAATACATGAACGCCCAGGGCGACACGGTCTACCTGAAGGCCGGGCCCGACGTGCTCTGCGCCCACCTGAAAATGGGCAAGGTGAAGCGCCCCTTGCTCGAAGGCAAGAGCCAAGAGGAGCTGCGCGGCTTCATCGCCGGCCAGCTGGCGCAGCGCGAACAATACTACATGAAGGCGAAATACGTGCTCGACGTGAACCTGCTCGACAACTACGAGAAGATACGGACGTCGGTGGCGAGGCTCAGGGAGATGCTTTCATTATAATCAAGAGTTAAGAATTAAGAGCTAAGAATTATAACTACTTCCTAATTTAGGATTGTGAATTGAGGAATGAGAATTATGATTACCATTGCTGATCAGCCGTGATTCCCTGACAAATAGGGGTAATCATAATTCTCATTTTACGATTGCCGATTGACAAAAAGATTAACAATAAAACAGACAAAAGGCCGAGATGAAGAAATGGACTATCGAAGACTCTAACGAGCTTTACAACATCAGTGGGTGGGGAACATCCTACTTTGGCATCAACGAGAAGGGCGACGTTTACGTCACTCCGTGCAAGGACAACGTGCAGATAGACCTGCACGACGTGCTCGACGAACTCGCCCTGAGGGACGTCACGCCGCCGGTGCTGCTGCGTTTCCCCGACATTCTCGACAACAGGATCGAGAAGACGTGGAGCTGTTTCAAGAAAGCGTCGGACGAATACGGGTTCAAGGGCGAGAACTTCATAATCTATCCCATCAAGGTGAACCAGATGCAGCCCGTCGTCGAAGAGATAATCAGCCACGGGCGCAAGTTCAACCTCGGCCTCGAGGCCGGCTCGAAGCCCGAGCTGCACGCCGTAATAGCGGTGCAGTGCCAGAGCGACTCGCTCATAATCTGCAACGGATACAAGGACCAGAGCTACATAGAGCTGGCCTTGCTGGCGCAGAAGATGGGCAAGAGGATATTCATAGTGGTAGAGAAACTCAACGAGATCGACATAATAAGCCGCGCCGCCAAGAAGCTCGGCGTAAGGCCCAACCTCGGCATAAGGATAAAGCTGGCCTCGTCGGGCAGCGGCAAATGGGAGGAGAGCGGCGGCGACGCGAGCAAGTTCGGGCTGACGAGCTCAGAGCTGCTAACGGCGCTCGAGATCCTCGAGAAGAAGGGCATGCAGGACTGCCTGCGGCTCATCCACTTCCACATCGGCAGCCAGATAACCAAGATACGCCGCATACAGACGGCGCTGAAGGAGGCTTCGCAGTTCTACATACAGCTCAGGAAGATGGGCTACAACGTCGACTTCGTTGACTGCGGAGGCGGTCTTGGCGTCGACTACGACGGCACGCGCTCGCCAAACAGCGAGAGTTCGGTGAACTACTCGATCCAGGAATACGTCAACGACTGCATTTACGCCTTCGTTGAGGCGGCCGACCGCTACGGCGTGCCGCATCCCAACCTTATCACGGAGAGCGGCCGTTCGCTCTCGGCCCACCACTCGGTATTGGTAATCGACGTGCTTGAGACGGCGTCGCTGCCCGAGATGGGCGAGGAGTACGAGCCTACGGAAAGCTCGCACAAGTTAGTGAAAGACCTCTACGACATCTGGGACAACCTCAACCCGCGCACGATGTTGGAGGACTGGCACGACGCCGAGCAGATACGCGAGGACGCGCTCGACCTGTTCGAGCACGGCTTGGTTGACCTCAAGACGCGCGCCGAGATAGAGCGGATGTACTGGAGCGTGTGCCGCGAGATAAACTCGCTGGCCAAGTCGTTGAAGCATACGCCCGAGGAACTGAAGGGCCTCGACAAGCTGCTGGCCGACAAATACTTCTGCAACTTCTCGCTGTTCCAGTCGCTGCCCGACGCCTGGGCGATAGACCAGATATTCCCCATCGTGCCGCTGCAGCGCCTCAACGAGCGCCCCACGCGCAGCGCTACGCTGCAGGACATAACGTGCGACAGCGACGGAAAGATAGCCAACTTCGTTACGAGCCGCAACATATCTAACATCCTGCCCGTGCATGCGCTGCGCAAGAACGAGCCTTACTACCTCGGCGTGTTCCTCGTAGGGGCATACCAGGAGATACTGGGCGACATGCACAACCTCTTCGGCGACACCAACGCGGCGCACATAACGGTGAAGGACGGCAAGTACCACATCGACCAGATATTCGACGGCGAGACCGTCGAGGAAGTGCTCGAGTACGTGCAGTACAACCCGAAGAAGCTCGTTCGCCAGCTCGAAGTGTGGGTGGCCAAGAGCGTCAAGCAGGGCAAGATATCGTTGGAAGAGGGCAAGGAGTTCCTCTCCAACTACCGCTCGGGCCTCTACGGATACACTTACCTTGAGTAAACGACAGGCAACGGTATACACAGGAGTTAAGACAGGGGCGCAAAAGCCCGGCGTCGGCGCATTGGGCCGGTTAGGCTGATTAGGCTAATACCCAACAGCGGCGCATCGGGCCAACGGGGCCTAATCGGGCCAATACGCCGCAAACGCCCACAAAGCGCCTGTCTTAACTCCTTTTCAATAATAAGACAAAAGCTCAATGAAACTTCCCCTTACAATAGTTAAAGTAGGCGGTGCCGTGGTTGAAGACGAGGCCGGGCTCGACCGCCTGCTGGCCGGCTTCGCGGCTATCGACGGGCGCAAGGTGCTCGTACACGGCGGCGGCCGCAGCGCGACGGCCGTAGCCCAACGCCTCGGCATAGAGAGCCGCATGGTAAACGGGCGGCGCATAACCGACCGCGACACGCTCGAAGTGGTGACGATGGTCTACGGCGGATTAGTGAACAAGAACATCGTGGCGCGCCTGCAGGCCCGCGGCGTAAACGCAATAGGGCTGACCGGGGCCGACGGCGGGGTGATACTCTCGCGCAAACGGCCCGTAAGCGACGTAGACTACGGCTTCGTGGGCGACGTAGAGCGCGTAGACGGAGGCATGCTCGCACGGCTCGTAGAAGCCGGCATAACGCCCGTAATGGCGCCACTTACGCACGACGGACGGGGCAACATGCTCAACACCAACGCCGACACGATAGCCGCCGAGACGGCGAAGGCGCTGGCCGGGCGCTACGACGTGACGCTCGTTTACAGCTTCGAGAAGAAGGGAGTGCTGGCCGACCCGGCCGACGACGACAGCGTGATACCAGTAATAACGCGCGCCGACTTCGAGCGGCTCGCCGCCGACGGCACAGTGGCCGGCGGCATGCTGCCCAAGCTCGAGAACGCCTTCAACGCCATATCGGCAGGCGTCAGCCGCGTGAACATCACCCTCGCGACGGCCATCGACGGGCGCCACGGCACGATGATAGTGCCCTGAAACGGCAAGCAAACAAGCCTATCGGCTGCGCCGGCTAAGCCATACCGACAGCCTTCGCCGGAAGGGCGCCGGGCAAAAGGCTGCCTTCCGCCTTGCGATATGCCGCCTTTTACCTCGCGAAAGGCCACCTTTTACAAGCCGAAAGACGGCATATTGCAAAGCCGCTGACTGCCAGCCGATTACGAGAGGCGCGGCAGAGGGCCGCCAGGCTGACAAGCCCAACAAGGCAAATCAGCCTAATAAGACAAATAAGCCCCATTCTGATAAAAACTGTTAAAACAAGGAAAAACCGGGAGTTTGCTGTAACTTTCCTTCCGTTGAATCGTCATTCAAATAGAGAGCAGATGAAAAATATCAGTTTTCGCAACGACGTGTTGCCGCTAAAAAACGTTCTCTACCGCTTGGCCTTGAGAATAACCCTCAGCCGCGAAGACGCCGAGGACATAGTGCAAGACACGCTGATAAAAGTCTGGAACAGGCGCGACGACTGGCAAGACATCGACTCGATTGAGGCTTACAGCCTGACCGTATGCCGCAACCTCTCGTTGGACAAGATGAAAAAGGCCGGCGGCGACAACCGCCCGATAAGCGACGACGAGACCGAATCGGCCGACACCGGGCGCGACCCCTACGAACGGGCGGCGCAAAAGGACAGGGTCGAACAGGTAAGGCGCATCGTAAACGCCCTGCCCGAGAAGCAAAGGAGCTGCCTGCAGCTGCGCGACTTCGAGGGCAAAAGCTACAAGGAGATAGCCAAGGCGATGGAAATAAGCGAGGAACAGGTAAAGGTGAACATCTTCCGAGCACGCCAGGCGGTGAAACAAAAGTATAACGAAATCGACAGATATGGACTATAAATACATCGAACAGCTACTGGAACGCTACTGGAACTGCGAGACTTCGCTCGAAGAGGAGCAAATCCTGCGCACGTTCTTCAGCCAAAAGGACGTTCCGGCGGGCCTCATGAAATACAAAGACCTGTTCGTCTACGAACAGTCGGAGGCCACGGACGACGTGCTCGGCGCCGAGTTCGACGCAAAGATGACGGCCCTCGTCGACGAGCCAGAGCCCGTAAGGGCGCGCAAGGTAAGCCTGGCGCAGAAGTTCGTGCCGCTGTTCAAGGCCGCAGCCGTAGTGGCCATATTCCTCACATTAGGCAACGCCGCGCAAGTGGCTTTCAAGGGCGGCGGCAGGCAGGAAGCCGGCGTAGCGGTCTACGAAAAGACCCAGGAAGGCCCGTCGGTGGCGCTCGGCGATACTGCAAAGGTTGACACGCTGAAGAGCGCGCAGGCTACGGCCAAAGTGGCAAAATAATGAAAATTTTCTATGCTTTCTCTATAAAACAGTGTTTAATAAAACAATTCCATGAAGCTGTGAAGCTTCGATTCTTACAAATTTTCATAACATACTAACGTGAAGAAAGCGAGCCGTTGTCGGGATTCCGGCAACGGCTCGCTGCATTTACAAGGCTGTCCAAAACCGCTTACTTGGCGTTGATTTCCTTCAAGAGGCGGTCGGCGTGGCCCCACTTGTCCATCATGTAGAGCACGTAGCGTATGTCTACGCCGATGCAGCGGGCGAGGTTCTTCTCGAAGTAGATGTCGCTCGAGAGGCTGTCCCAGTTGCCGTCGAAGGCCAGTCCGATGAGCTCTCCCTTGCCGTTGAACATCGGCGAGCCGCTGTTGCCGCCCGTTATGTCGTTGTTCGTAAGGAAGCAGAGCTGCATCTTGCCCGTGGTCTTGTCCTGGTA
>CALUFA010000018.1 GCA_944319795.1 uncultured Prevotella sp.
GATTCCGGGTCTCGGCCCGGAATGACAAAATGCCACAGACTTCTTACATCTTGAATGATTCATTTACCTTATTATTTATATATCCCACCCTCCCCATAACCACATAACCACATAACCGTAAAACCACACAACCGCACAACCTCATAACCCCATAACCGTAAAACCCCATAACCGTAAAACCCCATAACCGTAAAACCTTACAACCCCATAACCGTAAAACCCAACAAAAACAATTGTAACACAAATGAAATATCTGTTTAAGGTAATTGTAATATATGTTTTCTACCTTTGCAGCAAAATTAAAACAGTTTAAACAAGAACGTTTTTATGACAGAGATTTATTTTTTGATAGTCGCGTTCCTGCTTGTATTAGCGGTGTTCGACTTATTCGTAGGCGTAAGCAACGACGCCGTAAACTTTCTAAACTCGGCCATCGGCGCTAAGGTGGCCAAGTTCCGCACGGTGCTCTTCGTCGCGTCTGTGGGCATATTGTTAGGAGCCGTTATGAGCGCCGGAATGATGGACGTAGCACGCCACGGCATAATGCGCCCTGAAAACTAT
Organism: uncultured Prevotella sp.; assembly: GCA_944319795.1. Lineage (GTDB taxonomy): Bacteria > Bacteroidota > Bacteroidia > Bacteroidales > Bacteroidaceae > Prevotella. The sequence goes on from CALUFA010000018.1 coordinate 562, forward strand.
TCGTTTGAGGAGGTTATGACGATATTCCTCGCCGTGATGGTGACAGACGTCATCATACTTGACGTATTCAATACGCTCGGTATGCCGACCTCAACCACCGTTTCGCTCGTATTCGAACTTTTAGGAGGTACGTTCGTGCTCGCCATGTTAAAAATGCACGCCGACCCGTCGCTTACGATTTACGACTTGTTAAACAGTGACAAGGCTTTGAGCGTAATCATCGCCATATTCGTGTCGGTGGCAATAGCGTTCTTCTTCGGAGTGATAGTTCAATGGATTTCACGAATAATCTTCACCTTTAATTATAAGAGGCACCTACGCTACACAATCGCAATATTCGGCGGAATAGCATTTACCGCCCTCGCATACTTCATACTTATCAAGGGACTCGGCGACTCACCTTACATCCACGAAAACATCCGCGCGTGGATTAACGCCAACACAAACATGCTGATCGTGATTGCTTTCATCGTTACGACCGTAATCTCGGAAGTGCTCCACCTGATGCGTGTCAACGTGTTTAAAATTATCGTGCTCGCCGGTACGTTCGCATTGGCAATGGCTTTCGCCGGTAACGACCTTGTAAACTTCATCGGCGTGCCACTTGCCGGACTCGACTCCATGCAGGATTTCCTCGCCAACGGCAACGGCAACTTCGACACGTTCATGATGACGTCGCTTATGTCGTCGGCTAAGAGTCCGCTGCTCTACCTCGTACTCGCCGGCATCATAATGATCATCGCGATGACCACATCGAAGAAGGCACAGAACGTCGTGAAGACAAGCGTCGACCTCAGCCGTCAGGACGAAGGCGACGAGATGTTCGGTTCATCGCGCGTAGCACGCAGCGTTGTACGCGCCACGCAAGACATGGGCGAGACTATCGCCAAGATTATGCCCAAGCGCCTGCAGAAATGGATTGATAACAGATTTAACAAGGAAGAGGCCATATTGGCCGACGGAGCGGCTTTCGACGAAGTGCGCGCGGCCGTGAACCTCGTGCTCGCCGCAATGCTTATCATTTTCGGTACGAATTACAAGCTGCCGCTCTCTACTACATACGTAACGTTCATGGTCGCTATGGGTAGTTCTTTGGCCGACCGCGCCTGGAGCCGCGAGAGCGCCGTGTTCCGCGTTACGGGCGTAATATCGGTCATCGGCGGATGGTTCGTCACCGCCGGCGTAGCCTTCGCCACATGCGCAATAGTCTGCGCGATGATGCATTTCGGCGGAATCGTAGTAATGATAGCCTTCATGGCCCTCGACATCTACCTGTTGTGGCGCAGCAACCGCCAGTTCGCAAAGAAGCAGAAGGAAGAGAAGAAAGACGACGTGTTCAGGCTGATGATGCGCACCCGCGACAAGGAAATCGTCTGGGACCTGCTCTCGAAGCACGTTGCGCGCACGCAAAGTTTTGTAACCCGCTTCGCCCTCGAACAATTCAACCGCATTATCGACGGCATCAGCAACGAGAACCGCAAGGAGCTGCGCATTTGCGGAAGCGCACTGAAAGAAGAACAGTCGCAACTGAAGAAGTTCCGCCGCAAGGAGCTTTTGGCAATGCGCCGCATACCAGCGCCGATAGCAATCGAGCGCAACACATGGTTCCACCTCGGCGCAAACTCGAACCAGCAGTTCATGTACTGCCTGAAGCGTATGCTCGAACCGGTAAAGGAACACGTCGACAACAACTTCAACCCTCTGCCCAAAGAGTATATCGACGAGTTTGAAGGCACACGCCGCAAGATAAACGAGCTGATGAACCATACGGAACAAATGATTTCGACCAACCAATACGACTTGTACCAAGAAACGCTCAACATTGCCGACGAATGCAAGGATGAGCTTTCTATAATGCGCAAACGGGTTATCGACATCATGTACCGCGACAACAGCGCCAACCTGAAAGTGTCGCTGCTTTACCTCAACATATTACAGGAAAGCCAGGAGTTCTTGAGCATAATGCGCCACCAACTGCGCGCCGCAAGGAAATTCCTCGACGACAGGCAATAATAATAAGGAAGTTAAAGAATTTAGAGAATATATAGAAGTTAAAGCCGATAGCATCGTTGTGATTTAGCAAAACTGTCGGCTTTAACTTCTATATATTCTCTAAATTCTTTAACGTCCAATAATAAAAAAATCAAGCGTGCCTGAAACTTTTCCTCACCTTTGATCGTCTTATCTATAAAAGAACCATAAAATTATCTTATCATGAACATCAAAATCACAACAGCAGCTATCGCAACGGCATGCGTACTGACGGCATGCGGAAGCGAAAAAAGAGGAATCAACCTATACGACACGAAGCAAGACAACACCATTACGACAGAGGAAGCCGCAAGAAAAGGCTTTGAGAAAATAGAAACATACGGAAGTTTCGACGTTTTCTACATACAAGGCGGCAATACTTCAGTACAACTCAAAGGCGACAAGAGCGACATCGATCAGGTAAAACTAAAGTGTGACGGGCGCACGCTTACAATATCGAAAAAACGCAATAAGGGCTTTGGCGGCAATAACGGTTTCGATGTTGACGTTTACATCACGACCCCGAATATCAGCGGAATTAGCATAAACGGCTCAGGCGACTTCAAGGCAGAAAGCGAAATCAAGACAAAAAACATGGGAATGAGCATTTCGGGATCTGGAGATATTGAGCTACGCAGCCTACAATGCGACAAGTGCGAAAGTAATATTGCCGGAAGCGGCGACATCGGAATAGACCACATCGAGACGAAGGAACTTACAGCCAAAATAGCTGGAAGCGGCGACATTGACCTTTCCAACGCAAACATTGACCGGGCAGAACTTTCCATTGCCGGTTCAGGCGACATTGACATAGACGGCCATGTAGGTTCGGTAAGCCAGCACATAGCAGGCAGCGGAACGATTGACATCAACCCATAATATGGAGATTGAGCAATCCACCCAAACATCAGACGAACAGATATTTAACCACTTTTACCCAAAAACAACATTTGGAACTCACCACCATATAACGGCCAAAGCGCACAACACGGCCACGTTGCGCTTTTGCCGTTTTCTCTTTTATAATGTTCCGATTGTCTTTAAACTCCAATGAAAAAACTAAAATTAGCATAAAAAGTTTTCTTTTGTCGGTGATAATATCTAATTTTGTCAGCCAAAAAGATTGAATTTCCACAATGAAATATGCGATAATAGCAGCAGGCGAAGGCTCACGGCTCAGCCAAGAAGGGATAAAAATGCCTAAGCCGCTGGTCAGGATAAACGGTGAAAGGCTGATAGACAAACTTATACGGGTGTTCGCCGAAAACGATGCGGACAGCATAATAGTGGCATACCGCAAAAGCATGACCGACGTGGCCGAACATTTGGAAAATATCAAACGCAACGGCATCGGCGGAAAACATGTACCGCTTGAATACGTAGGGGTTGACACGCCAAGCTCGATGCATAGTTTTTTCGCCATAAGCGACAAATTGGAGAACAACGGATTCTGCCTTACTACGGTCGATACGGTATTCAACGAACATGCATTCAACACCTACGTCAAATATTTTAATACTATAATAAAAGAACATTCCGCCGACGGGGTAATGGCCGTAACAAGATTTATAGACGACGAAAAACCGCTTTACGTGTCAACAGACGACGACATGAACATAACGGCCTTTCTCGATGACAATAAAGAGTGTAAATACGTTTCAGCTGGTATTTACGGACTTACGCCACAAACGATAAACATACTAAAAGATTGCATGGCAAACGGAGAAAGCAGGATGCGAAATTTCCAACGGGCATTGTTACGCAACGGCATGCGCCTTAAAGCGTCCGACATTGGAAAGACATTCGATATAGACCATGCATCAGACATTATAAAAGCTGAACATTTTTTACACCAAGAAAGATGAAAAAGGTGCTAAAAGTGTATCGGGCTGAACGTTTCTCGCCCAACTCCGTCAAAAACGACCGCGCCATTATCGATGCCGTAGGAGATTTGTTGGAGAAGAAAGGATTCAACGTCGCAGGCGTATCAGAATACGAATTATCCGCAAACGACGTAGCCGACATATACCTGACAATGGCCCGAAGCGATGAAGCACTAATCGTTTTAAATAAAAAAGAGGCAGAAGGCGGTATTGTGATAAACCCGACCAATGGTATAAGATCCTGCCGCAGAAGCACTATTGACAAATTGATGAGGGACAACGGACTGCCGGCAGCACCGCTTACGGGCGAATACGGCTATTGGCTGAAACGCGGAGACGAAGCCGCGCAAAGTCCGAAAGACGTTGTTTTTACCGCCAACGACTCCGAAAGAGACAACGCAATGCAGTTGTTTAAAGAAAGAGGTATAACCGATGTCGTTGTTACAGCCCATGTAAATGGCGATGTGGTAAAATTTTACGGCGTATGCGGAACAGGCTTTTTCAAGACCTTCTACGCCGATGACGGCAATTACTCAAAATTCGGCGACGAAAGGCTTAACGGCAAACCGCAACACTATAACTTCAACATAAACAAGCTGCGGAACGACGCCGAACGCTTAGCCGCATTGGTTGGAGTAGATGTTTACGGCGGCGACTGTATAGTCCGTCATGACGGAACATACGCTATAATCGACTTCAACGACTGGCCGAGTTTCACCAGATGCCGCGACGAAGCAGCAAATGCTATCACGCAAAAGGTTGAAACATATTGTAATACTGATGCCACAGGAAACAAGGAATAAATGTGGCTGCATCATAAGAATACTGAAAATGGCAAAATTCAAAGAATTACTCAACGCTTCAATAAAATCAAAGGACACCGAAGAGTGGCTCGACATGCACTTCAACCGTCCCGTAGGATTAGTCATGGCATTAGCCGGCAAACGTCTCGGCATACACCCTACGGCGATAACGGCAGTGTCGATCATATTCGGAATTGGCGCAGCGTGGATGTTCGCACATACAGACATCTACCACAACATGCTCGGCATAGCCCTGCTTATGCTTGCCAATTTCTGCGATTCGGCCGACGGACAGCTTGCCCGCCTTGCTAACAAGAAGACACTCGTCGGCCGTGTGCTCGACGGATTCGCCGGTGACATCTGGTTTTTCTGCATATATTTCGCCCTATGCGTAAGAATGACTTACCAGACAATGCCCGGCACCGACGTTTACTGGGGATTGTGGATTTGGGTGCTGGCTTTTATAGCGGGGGTGCTCTGCCATTCACCGCAAAGTTCTTTGGCCGACTATTACAGACAGATTCACTTGTTGTTCCTCAAAGGCAAAGAAGGAAGCGAACTCGACACATACGCCAGCCAACGCGCTATTTTCGAGAACTTGCCTAAAGGCAGTCCGTTGATAGCGAAGATGTTCTATTTCAACTACGCCAATTACTGTAAAAGCCAAGAACGGCGTTCACGCTCGTTCCAAAAAATGATGAATGCCATCAACAAAAAATATGGCGACGTAGCGCAAATGCCCGAAGAGCTGCGCAACCAGTTCCTTGCAGGCAGCCGCCCGTTGATGAAATACACCAACATCCTAACCTTCAACATGCGCGCGATATGCCTTTACGTCACGAGCATTGCCGGATGTCCGTGGGTTTACATGATGGTTGAAATAATCGTGTTCAACATTATTTACGTTTACATGCACAAAAAGCACGAGAACCTGTGTGATGAAATAACAGAAAAGATACTGAAGGAGGACGCAGTATGACGAAAGGTTACATCTTCGACTATGGCGGCACACTCGACACAGCCGGCCGCCATTGGGGAAAAGTAATATGGGACGCGTATTGCCGACATGGCGTAGCCGTAACCGAACAACAATTCCGCGACGCTTACGTATTCGCCGAGCGCGCCCTTGGAAGCAACCATATAATAAAGCCCGACTACACATTCCACAAAACGCTCGACGTCAAACTGGAGTTGGAATTAGGCTACATCAAGACCGAAGGGCACTTACATATCGACAACGCTGCCATAACGGAATTGCGCCAGGACTTACTCTCAGACTTATACGAAAGGGTAAAGGCTGAAACTTCACGCAGCCGCAACGTACTCTCAACCATTAACGAGAAATATCCGATGGTGCTCGTTAGCAATTTCTACGGAAACATCAACACCGTATTGAAAGAATTCCATCTCGACGGATTATTCAAAAGCGTTATCGAATCCGCCGCCGTCGGCATACGCAAACCCGACTACCGCATATTCACACTCGGCGTGAAAGCCCTCGGCATAAAGCCTGAAGAAACAATAGTCGTAGGCGACAGTTACGACAAGGACATAGCACCGGCAAAAGAAGCGGGATGCAAGGCGGTATGGATGAAAGGCGAAGGCTGGACAGAAGAAGATTATGACGAAAGCCTGCCAGACGCCACGATAACAAATATTAGTGACTTGCTGCAAATTGGATTAGATTAACGAGAAATTACACGACATACCGAATCCAGAATATGAGAAAACTTTTTATATTGTTGCTTTTAACGCTTACACAAACAGTGCCGGCGCAAATAATAAAAGGAATAGTGGTCGACGAGGAAAGCGGCGACACCATCCCTCATACCGGAGTGCAATATAAAAACGATGAGACCTCGATTGCATGCGACCGCACAGGCCATTTCGCCATAGAGAGGCGCAACGGTGAATACCTTACGTTCAGCGCAGTGGGTTACAAGACATTAAGCATACTCATCGGGCCTAACACTCCGCCGGAAATGCGCATCACGCTGAAAGCGGAGACGAAACACTTGCAAGAGGTTACTATAAAAGCCAAGCGGGGGAAATACAGCCGTAAGAACAACCCCGCCGTAGAACTGATGAAAAGGGTTATAGCCGCAAAGAAGCGCACTGACTTAGCCAACCACGACCACTACCAGTTCAACAAATACCAGAAACTTACTTTTGCGATAAACGACATAAACCCGGCAACACTCGAAAAAGAAAAAACAAAGAAAAAACAGTGGCTGCTGAACCAGATCGAGATGTGCCCGTACAACAACAAGCTGATTCTGCCATTGTCGGTAGACGAGACCGTTACGCAAAACCTTTACCGCAAAGACCCTAAGAACGAGAAAACGATAGTATTGGGACAAAACACCACCGGCGTAGGCGACCTGATAGAAACCGGCGACATACTGAACACGGTCTTAAAAGACGTTTTCACCGACGTTGACATTTACGACGACCAAATCAGGCTGCTGCAATATCCTTTCACAAGTCCGATAGGAAAAGACGCCGTAGCCTTTTACAGGTTCTATATCGTAGACACCGTGCGTGTAGACCGCGACGAGTGTTACCATCTGCAATTCCTACCCAACAACCAGCAAGACTTCGGATTCAGCGGCGAGCTGTGGATACTCACCGACTCCACGCTGCACGTAAAGAAATGCAAACTGTCGTTGCCGAAAAAGACCGACGTGAACTTCACCGACAACCTGAGCATCGAACAGGAATACACCAAGCTGCCAAACGGCGAATGGGCGCTGACTACCGACGACATGATCGTGGAAATGTCTGTCGTCAAATTCCTTACGAAGTTCATCGTAATAAGGACGACGAGAATGTCCGACTACGCCTTCGACGAAATACCCGATAAACTGTTCAAGGGCAAGACCAAAATTGTGTACGAACCAGACTCGAAAATGAAAGACGAAGCCTTTTGGAACGAGAACCGGGGCGTACATCTGACAAAAAGTGAGAATTCGATGGAAACCTTCATCAAGAACCTTTCCAACATACGCGGATTCAAATACATACTGTTCGGACTGAAGGCGGTCATCGAGAACTTTGTCGAAACAAGCAAGAAAAGCTACGTCGACATAGGGCCTATAAACACGATGATAAGCACCAACTTCATCGACGGCGTGCGCACCAGGCTCAGCGCGCAGACCACGGCCAACCTGTTCCCCCGTTTCTTCATATCGGGATATTACGCAAGGGGATGGGACAGCCGTAAAGACTACTACAAGGGACAGCTGACTTATTCGTTCAACAAGAAAGAATACATGCCGTGGGAGTTCCCCAAGCGCACGCTTACCCTGACCTCTACATACGACGTCTGCTCGCCGTCGGACAAATTCATGCCGACCGACAAGGACAACGTGTTCACCGCGTTCAAATGGACGGAAGTAGACAAGATGATGTTCTACAACCGCCAGGAACTGGCTTTCGAGTATGAAACGGAATGGGGATTCAAGACCACCGCTAAACTGAAAACCGAGGAAAACGAGGCTTGCGGCTCGCTGTTCTTCACGCCGTTGGCTGAATACGACCCCGCCCAACCGGCCGTAACGCACGGCAAAATCAGGACTACCGAAGCATCGCTGCAACTGAGATACGCACCCGGAGAGACTTACGTCAACACCAAGCAACGCCGATTGCGCGTAAACTTCGATCCGCCAGTGTTCACGCTCAGCCATACGGTCGGCGTAAAGGGCGTGCTCGGCGGCGACTACGACTACAACTTCACCGAAGCGAGTGTCTACAAACGCTTCTGGCTGAACAGCTGGGGAAAAGTAGACGTAACGGTAAGGGGAGGAGTGCAATGGAACAAAGTGCCGTTCCCGTTGCTGATAATGCCGGCCGCAAACCTGTCGTACATCGTCGAGGACGGCACTTTCAGCCTCATCAATAACATGGAATTCCTCAACGACCGCTACGCCAGCCTCGACCTGTCGTGGGACCTGAACGGTAAGCTGTTCAACCGAATACCGCTGCTGAAAAAACTCAAATGGCGCGAATGGCTCGGCATAAAATGCCTGTGGGGCACGCTTACCGACAAGAACAACCCTACCCTCGCGCGCAACGCCGGCGACCCGTTGCTGATGCAATTCCCCGAAGGCTCGTACATTATGGACCCTAAACGCCCGTACATAGAACTCGTGGCCGGCATCCACAACATATTCAAACTGATCCACGTACAGTTCATACACCGCCTGAACTACAACAACCTGCCTACGGCCACGAAAAACGGCGTGCGCATAATGGTCAGGGTTACATTCTAACGGCCGACTAACGAAAATCGCATAAAAAAACGGGAAACAAGTACGGATAATGGAAATTTATGATTAGCTTTGTACATTATTGATAACGACAATAGCAATCATGGATTTCCATTATCCGTTTTTTCAACCTAAAATAAAACCAAATTAAAGGCTTATGAGAAAAATAAAGAACCCGTGGATGCAGAAAGAAGGCTACGACTGTTTCGGCTGCAGCCCCGACAACCCGATCGGAATACACATGGAATTTTACGAAGACGGCGACGACATCGTCAGCTTTTGGAACCCCAAGACGCATTACCAGGGATGGGTGGACACGATGCACGGCGGAATACTGGCCACCATCGCCGACGAGACGGCCGGTTGGGTAGTGTTCAGGAAGCTGCAAACCAGCGGCATGACCACCAAACTCGAACTGAAATACAAGAAACCCGTAATGACCACCGACCCGCAAATCACCGTGCGCGGACGCATAGCCGAGCAACGCCGCAACCTCGTAACGATAGACGTAAGCATAGAAAACTCCAAAGGAGAGGCATGCGTAGAAGGCCGCGCAACATACTTCGCCTTCAACAAGGCGCAAGCGGCCGAAATGGGTTTCACCTCGTGCGACCTCGAAGGCGACGAGCTTCTGCCCATGTAAGCACTCCCTAATGCGCCCCAGACGAAGAGCATTCCGCAAAGTGTCTGCAAATATCTGAAAAACTGCGCTTTACTCATTACATTATGTAAGTTCGGTATGAGAATTATTTCACAAAAAGTATCATGAATATCCGCAATACTCCAATGATTTCATCCTCTTCTAAGAAGTCTATGGCATTCCGTCATTCCGGGCCGGGACCCGGAATCCAGTGTATGCAGCCAAGTTGTTGACGAAAATGTATTTCCTGGATTCCGGGTCTCGGCCCGGAATGACGGAATGCCACAGACTTCTTACGCTTTAGAATGATTTCATTTTCTTATACCGAACTCACGTACTTTTTACGGTTTAGGATGATTTCCTTTTTCGTATACCGAACTGATGTTATCCCGAACTCGCGTATTATTATGACATTTAGATATTTCACGTTTTTAATGTCACAATGTCACGACGTGGCGTAATGGGTTGATTTTCATTCTGTTAGGTTGTGACATTAAAATATCGCCACCGTCACCACTATCACACATGCGGATTGCGTGACAGTGGTGACGGTTCGGTTTGTCTTATTGTCACGGCGTAATTCATTGATACACAGACGTATAGGTCGGATGTGACATTGTGAAGGTAAATCAGGGATGAAATAATCATTCATTAATTTTTTTCCTTAGAGGAAAAATTTGGATATAACGAATTTTATTCTTCCGAGTTTTGCGGATGTTTCAAGCCGTGTTTTACGTTCCAATATGCAGCCTTTCAGCTTGTAAAAGGTTGCCTTTTGGAACGCCAAACACGGCTTTTGGGTTTACTGACGGAAACATGATTGCACGGCATACGCCGCCGGCACCGTACCAAAAGTGCACATTACATGATAAAACAGCATAAAATATTACGTAAACGTTTGCGTATTTTGCCGATTTTATTACCTTTGCATAAAACATTCCAAGCGGACAACGTTACGGCAAGACGTACCCGGCAGGGCTGCGCCTGCCATACAGGTTTAGCCGGGAACAAACCCATCCAGTTTAAATAACCCTATGGGACAACGCAGAACATCACTGAAGGAAATGGCCGAACAGTTGGGCGTCAGCATAGCGACCGTGTCACGGGCGCTGAGGGACAGCCATGAAGTAGGCGAAGAGATGAGGACGAAGATACAGGCTTTGGCAAAAAAGCTGAATTACAGGCCGAACCCCTTCGCGCAAAGCCTGAAGCGGAAAACGCAAAAAGTGATAGGCGTCGTTGTGCCAAACCTCGTCACGCATTACTACGCAGCTGTGCTCGACGGCATAGAAGACTACGCCTCGAAAGCCGGCTACGCCGTAATCGCGGCCAATAGCCACGAAGACCATTCAAGGGAGGAAAAGGCCGTAGACAACTTCGTCAACATGTACGTTGTAGGCATCATAGCATGCCTCGCGCAAGACACGATAGACTATTCGCATTTCGTAAAAATCAACAACATGGGCATTCCGCTCGTGTTCTTCGCTCGCACATGCCTGCCCGAGATGTTCTCTTCCGTCGTGTCAAACGGCGACGAGGCGGCAAAAGAGGCCACGCTGCACCTCATCGACACGGGCAGCCGCCGCATAGCCTTCATCGGCGGCCCGCGCCACCTCGACATGGTGAAACGCCGCAAGCACGGCTATCTTGAAGCACTGCGCGAAAGGGGCATGGAGATAGACCGCTCAATAATAGTAAACGGCAGCATCAACTACGACTACGCACGGGAGGCTACGATGAAAATACTGCAACGCAACGACCGCCCCGACGCCATACTCGCGTTCAACGACATAATAACTTACGCCGCCTTCGACGCGATAAAGACGCTCGGCTTGCGCATACCCGAAGACGTTGCCATAATCGGCTTCACGGAAACGGAAACTTCGGTATTCGTCACTCCAAAACTGTCGGCGATAATGGACCAGGCCCACCTGACGGGCGAACGCGTGTGCGAGCTGCTGCTCAGGAACATAGAGGGCGACAAGAAGATATATAAGGAAATAGTCCCTATGCAATTAGAAATCAGGGAAAGCTCGGACAAGAGAATTAAGAGTTAAGAGTTAAGAATTAAGAAAATATGACTTGTAGGTAAACAAACAATGGTGACTTTCTTAACTCTTAATGCTTAACTCTTAATTCTCAATTAATTCTTAACAGTTTAAAAAAACTTTATATCAGTAATTATGTTCGCGCCGGCTTCAACGTTCAGGTTCTTAACGAGTCTCTCGCGCATCATCGACAAGTCGGCGCGCAAGGCCGGATTTAGGATTTTAACGAACAAGGTCTGGTTCCTGATGAATTTCTCGCCCGTGTACTTTTCAACGGCACTGCCGACCACCCTGCCCCACGAATCAATCAGCCGGCGCTGCTGCAAGGGCGTCTCAAGGCCGTCGTGCCTCAGGCATTGGGCCAGGATGTCCGCCAAAGTCTGAACCTCACGCCTGAACATCGCCCGCCTCCATACGGCTTATTACGCCGTTTTCTACATGAAACAACTTGTAATCCAACCGGCTTCCGCCCAATATGCGGTCGAGATGCTCGCGGTTGGTGTCGGTCAGGAATATCTGCCCGAAGCCGTCTCCGCCCACGATCCGCACAATCTGTTCAACACGGCCGGCGTCGAGCTTGTCGAAAACATCGTCGAGCAATAATATCGGGCGCACGCCTTTCCTTACGTTCTTAAGAAACTCGAACTGCGCAAGTTTCAACGATATGACGAACGTCTTTGTCTGCCCCTGGCTGCCCTCGCGCCTTATCGGATAGCCGCCGATAAGCATCTCAAGGTCGTCGCGGTGTATGCCGTGCAGCGAATAGCCTACGGCGCGGTCCTTATGCCTGTCGCGCCGTATTACGTCGAGCAGCGGTCCGCGTTGGCAATGGGACACATAGCGCAGCGAAACCTGCTCCTTCTCTTGTGAAATATCCCTGTAAAAACGTTGGAACAGCGGCACAAGCTCGCCTACGAACGCATCGCGCTTGCGGTAAACCGTCTCGCCCTCGGCCGCCATCTGCTCCTCCCATAATGCGATAAGGTCGGCGTCGGGCTCCTCCTCCGCCCTCAACAACGAGTTACGTTGCTGCAAAGCCTTGTTGTAACGGTTCAACGCGTCGATGTAAGTCGCGTCATATTGCGACACTACCACATCCATCAGGCGGCGGCGCTCCTCGCTTCCGCCGTCGACAAGCACGGTGTCGGAAGGCGATACGAATATCAACGGTATGAATCCGATATGGCCCGAGAGCCGCTTATATTCCTTCTTATTACGCTTGAAATGCTTCTTTGAACCGGCCTTCATGCCGCATGTAACGTTCTCGTAGTCGCCGTCGTCGGTTACATAACGGCCGTCGAGCATGAAAAAATCGCATCCGTGGCGCACTACATGCGAATCGGGAACGGAACATGAACTACGGCAAAACGAAAGGTAATAAACTGCGTCGAGCAAGTTGGTCTTGCCTTCGCCGTTATGGCCTATGAAACAATTCAATTTCGGCGAAAAAACAAGATCGGCCTCGCTTATGTTCTTATAATTCAATATCGACAATTTATTCAAAAACATCTGTTCCGTAGCTCAAATTTCAATGCAAAGTTAGTCGGTTGCCAATAAAAAACAAAAAAAGTCGACGATAAATTTCAATATTCAGGATAAAATCAGTAATTTTGCCACGCTTTATAAATCAGCAAATTAAAATCATAAACATAAATGGCAAATCTTAAGGAACAGAAGGGCACAATGGAAGATGCCCTCAGTCAGAAAGAGGCGGTCTTCATGAAGCACAAGAAGTCCATCGCTATCGTTATTGTTTTAGTAATCCTCGTAATCGGAGGCTTCCTCTGCTACGACACATACGTGTCAGGTCCGAGGGAGCAAGAAGCCAGCACGGTTTTGGCCAAGGGCCAGGAGTACTTCGCCAACCAGCAATACGAGATTGCGCTGAAAGGCGACAGCACCGGATACAAAGGTTTCTTGAGCATAGCTTCCGACTATGGCAGCACCGACGCAGGCAACTTGGCAAACCTTTATGCCGGATTGTGCTACGCCAACCTCGACAAATGGAACGACGCCGTAAAATATCTTGAAGAATATTCTCCGGCCAACGACGAAATGGTTAGTCCTGCCGCTACTGCCGCACTTGGCAACGCCTACGCACACGTAAAGCAGCTCGACAAGGCCGTTGAGTGCCTCAAGAAAGCCGCAAGCATGGCCGACGGCGAAGCCGCCGACAAGACAAACAACAGCATTTCGCCGAGTTTCCTCCTGCAAGCCGGTGAAATACTTGAAAGCCAAGGCAAGAAAGACGAAGCCCTGAAAATATACCAGGACATCAAGAAGAAATATGTCAACTCACCGATATACGGCGAGATTGACAAATATATCGAACGCGTTTCAGTAAAATAATGGCCACATCACTCCACAACCTGTCAGACTATGACCCGACGAAAATACCGGACGCAAGCAACATGTGCTTCGGTATCGTCGTTGCGGAATGGAATCCTGAAATAACCGGAGCGCTTCTCGATGGTGCCGTGAAAACGTTGGAGAAGCACGGCGCGCTGCCCGAAAACATTCATGTAAAGACTGTTCCCGGCAGTTTTGAGTTAATCTACGGCGCCCACCAGATGACGCTTAACGGCGGATACGACGCTATTATCATACTCGGAAGCGTGATACGGGGCGAAACGCCACACTTCGACTACATCTGCCAAGGCGTTACATACGGAATTGCCAAACTTAACGCAAAAAGTGAAATACCCGTCATCTACGGCCTGTTGACCACCAACGACCTGCAACAAGCAAAAGACCGTAGCGGTGGCAGGCTCGGCAACAAAGGCGACGAGTGCGCAATAGACGCTATCAAAATGGCGAAATTCTAATCCAAACAACAAACATACGCCCACCCCAACCCTCAAATTCGAGGATTGGGGTGAGTTTTAATCTCACTATTATGAAACTCATCTCATGGAATGTCAACGGGCTGCGCGCCTGCGAAGGCAAAGGTTTCAGCGACTCGTTCAAGCAACTCGATGCCGATTTTTTCTGCCTTCAGGAGACGAAAATGCAGCACGGACAACTTGATTTGGCGTTCGACGGTTACCAATCTTATTGGAATTACGCCGAAAAAAAAGGCTATTCAGGCACGGCCATATTCACAAGGCATGAGCCGTTGGGCGTGTCTTACGGTCTCGGCATTGACGAGCACGACCACGAAGGGCGCGTAATCACGCTCGAAATGCCCGACTTCTACCTTATAAACGTCTACACGCCAAATTCACAAGACGGACTGAAAAGGCTCGACTACCGCATGACATGGGACGACGCCTTCCGTGAATATCTTTTACGTTTGGATGCCGTAAAACCGGTCATTGCCTGCGGCGATATGAACGTTGCCCATGAGGAAATAGACCTGAAGAATCCAAAAACGAACCGCCGCAACGCCGGTTTCACGGACGAAGAGCGCGAGAAGTTCACCAAGTTGCTCTCATCCGGTTTTATAGACACGTTCCGTTACTTTTATCCGGAGAAGGAAGGGGCTTATTCATGGTGGTCGTATAGGTTCAAGGCACGCGAAAAGAACGCCGGTTGGCGCATCGATTACTTCATCGTTTCCGACAAACTTTCAGACAATATAAAATCGGCAAGCATACACAACGAAATATACGGCTCCGACCATTGCCCCGTAGAACTTGAAATCAAGCTATAAACAAGCATGCAACCATTGACATGCGGCATTTAGGCGGCATTACCATAAAAAAACAAAAAATTGCCACCGCCGACATGTTATATGGTGGAAAATAAGTAATTTTGCAGCAAATTAAACGGCACAGCTTATCAGCACCGGATAACATTAACATCATATTTGGGAATTGAAAAATGGCAACACGCGAAGAATACGAACAACTTAAGGCTTTCGCACGCATCGACGGAGCCATCGTCGGAGGTTTGTGGATACTAAGTTTCGCGTTCTTCATCGGCGAATTTTACAACCCGATGTTCGGATTCATCTCCTTACTTGTCGGAACATTCTCGTTAGTATTCGCCGCCTTGCGCCTGCGTAAGTTCCGCGACAACGTGCTTGAAGGCGTCATATCTTTCAGAAGAGCCTTGCTTTACAGCATGCTTACATATTTTTACGCAGCACTGCTCATGGCTGCCGCCCAGTTCATCTATTTCCAATTCATAGACAACGGCTTCCTTCTTTCACAATACGAAGCGATAACACAGACGCAAGAGTTTAAAAGCATGCTCGGCCTTTACGGCGTAAGGCCAGAAGAAATGAAATTGGCAATGGACAACATTGCCGCCTTACGCCCCATCGACATAGCGTTGCAATTCCTTTCAACAAATGTGATTTTAGGGTTCGTAATCAGCCTGCCGATAGCCGTAATGCTTAAGTCTAAATATAAAAGGAGGTTTTAAACAATTTCCACCAACTTCTTAAAATCAGCAGAACATGGACATTTCCGTAATCATACCATTATATAACGAAGAAGAATCATTGCCCGAACTCTATGCTTGGATTGAGCGAGTAATGAAAGCCAACAACTTCACATACGAAGTCATCTTCATCAACGACGGCTCTACAGACCGTTCATGGGACGTAATTCAAGATCTCGGTAACAAGCACGAATGCGTTAAAGGCATTAAGTTCCGCCGCAACTACGGCAAGAGTCCGGCGCTGTATTGCGGATTCAAGGAGGCTGAAGGCGACGTAGTTATAACAATGGACGCCGATTTACAGGATTCGCCCGACGAAATACCTGAACTTTACAGGATGATTAAGGAAGACGGCTACGACCTCGTTTCCGGATACAAACAGAAGCGTTACGACCCATTGTCAAAGACCATCCCCACGAAACTTTTCAACGCTACGGCGCGCAAAATAAGCGGAATAAAGAATCTGCACGACTTCAACTGCGGATTGAAGTCATACCGCCGCGACGTAGTGAAGAACATAGAAGTGTACGGCGAAATGCACCGTTACATCCCGTATTTGGCAAAAAACGCAGGCTTTAGTAAAATCGGCGAGAAAGTAGTACACCACCAGGCACGCAAATACGGAAAGTCAAAATTCGGCCTTAACAGGTTCTTCAACGGCTACCTTGACCTGATAACACTGTGGTTCCTAAGCAGTTTCGGGCGCAAGCCGATGCATGTTTTCGGTTTCTTAGGCACGATAATGTTCTTCATCGGCTTTGTTTCTGCGGTAATAATCGGCATCGACAAGCTCTATTCGCTCGCCCACGGCATACCGCAACGCCTAGTTACCGACTCTCCTTATTTCTATATCGCGCTGACGATGATGGTTATCGGCACGCAATTATTCCTCACCGGATTCTTAGGCGACCTTGTAAGCAGAAACTCGTCTAATAGGAACGACTACCAGATTGCGGGAAAAATAAGATGCAGTGAACAATAACGGCGCAACGCAAGATTGCGAATAAAGCGGAAACGGACGGATGAAAAAGGAAATACCACAAAATATTTTCATTAACAACAGGAACAAGGCGGAACGTAATATGAAACAAGACAAAAAGCGACATACCAGCCAACGCAGGCGTTATTCTTCGTTGTTCCGTCTGCCGTTATACCTTTTCGCGCTGTTGCTATTAAGCGCATCGTGCTCGTCTGTCGACTGCCCGTTGAACAGTTTGGTCTATACCCAATACCAACTGATGACCCCTGGCGGCGAAGTAGACACGCTAAGCGACACGCTTACGATAACGACGGCCCTCACAGACGGAGCCGACTCGGTCTTAATCAACCGCAACGTAAACACCACAGAGTTCGCCTTGCCGATAAGCTATGCGCAACCCCAAGATGTTTTCTTTTTCGAAATGAAGGACACCCTGACGGGGGCAATCACCTATGATACGGTTACAGTTGTGAAGGAAAACCGCCCCCACTTCGAGTCGGTCGACTGTTCGCCGTTGTATTTCCATACACTGACGGCCGTAAACACTACCCACAACGCCGTCGACTCGGTTGTAATAAAAAATCCCGATGTAACTTATGACACTTCAAAAAAGCATATATACATTTATTTCAAGCATCGCGATTAGCCTCCTGCTGCTTATTCCTACGACGGCAGACGCCAAAAACGACAACGAGGCAAAGAACGACACGATACCGTTTTTCAGGGGATTTGCCGTGTCGGCAGACCTCGTCGGGCCGATACAGATGTTGATGGGCGACTACGGACAATACGAGGCGGCGCTGCGCATCAACCTGAAAGACAAATATTTTCCCGTAGTCGAGTTAGGCATCGGCAAGGCCGACCATGAAAACGACCTGACAAACATATCCTATAAGACCAGCGCCCCATACGCAAAGATAGGCATCGATTTCAACCTACTCAAGAACAAGCACGACATCTACCGGCTGTTCGCTGGAGCGAGATATGCGTTCACGTCATTCAAATACGACTTGTCGCACCCCGGAATGACCGATCCCGTGTGGGGCGGACTTGCACCTTACGAGGCGACAGGCGTGAAATGCTCTTACCAATGGATTGAAGCCGTAGTCGGTGTCGACGCAAAAATGTGGGGGCCGGTGCACTTAGGCTGGAGCGTCAGGTACCGCAGCAGATTGTCATACGACGACGGGGCATTAGGCAATTCGTGGTACGTTCCGGGCTTCGGTAAATCCAACGGAAGCAACATCGGCGGCACGTTCAACATTACAATCGACATTTAACAAACAATCATTATAACACTTTGCGGCCGGAATACCAACTACGGCACACCCGTTTGCTGTTTGTCAAACGAAGAAAAAGACAAAAATGATGAAGAACAAGAAAATACTTTGGCAGTCGGCATTCCTTCTTTTCCTGATCGCCGGTACGGTAATCATCGTAAGGCAACAGCATTCCACGCCTTACCAGAAGGACAAAGGCTTCATCTTCGGCACCGTCTACAACATTACATACCAACACGACAAAAGCCTTAAAGACGGCATCGAAGCCGAGTTGATGAGGGTTGACAACTCTTTGTCGCCGTTCAACAAGCAATCGGTAATCTCGAAAATAAACCGCAACGAAAACGTGAAGGCCGACAAGATGTTCACCGACGTGTTCACGCTGGCGCAAAAAATATCGGCAGACACCGACGGAGCGTTCGACATAACGGTGGCGCCGTTGGTCAACGCATGGGGATTCGGTTTCAAGAACGACACGCGGCCAACGCGCCACGCCATCGACAGCCTAAGGCAATTAATCGGATACGAAAAGGCGTCGCTCGCCGACGGGACTGTGAGCAAGAAAGACCCGCGCGTAATGCTCGACTGCAGCGCCATTGCGAAAGGATACGCCTGCGATGTCGTGGCGGGCTTCCTGCGGGCCAAGGGTATTGAAAACTTCATGGTCGAAATCGGCGGCGAAATCGTAACGAGCGGCATCAACGACAAGCGGTTGCCGTGGAAGATCGGCGTGACAAAACCCGTTGACGACTCGCTCAGCACGAACCAGGAAATGCAAACCGTATTAAACGTAACCAACAAGGCCATGGCTACGAGCGGCAACTACCGCAACTTCTACTATAAGGACGGTAAGAAATACGCCCACACCATCGACCCGCAAACAGGCAACCCCGTACAGCACAACATACTGTCGGCCACAGTGCTGGCGGACGATTGCGCCTCGGCCGACGCCTACGCCACGGCTTTCATGGTGATGGGCCTCGACAGGGCCAAGGCCGTTTTAGACCGGCATCCGGAACTTATGGCATATTTCATCTATTCAGACGGCAACGGCAAGAACGCCGTATGGTACTCTCCCACGCTAAGGGACAAGATAGCGGAATAAGCCGATACCCCCACGACACTACAATCAACAACGACACTCATGCCTAACATCAAACTGCACGAACGCATACTCGAACTGCCTTTATTCCAAGGCATGAGCAAGAACGACCTCGAAGAGGTGATAGCTTCGACCAAGTTCAGCAACCTTTTTTATTCAAAAGGCAAGGTCGTCGTAAACGAAGACGACGTATGCGACAAGTTGTACTTCCTAATCAAAGGCTCGATACACGCCATCGGCTACGCCGACGACCACGGATACTCAATAACCGAGACTTTCTCGGCGCCCGAGATACTGCAGCCCGAACGCATATTCGGGCTGACGCAACGCTACACGCGCACGTTCAAGACAAAAACCGACTGCACCTTCATCAGCCTCGGCAAGATGGACACCCTCGGACTTGCCGACAAATACGAGATATTCAGGCTGAACATGCTCAACATAATCTGCACCAAGTCGCAACGGCTTACGCGCTTCCCGTGGCGCACACGCCCCAAGGACATACGCCACAAGATAGCAAGGTTCATCGAAATGCGCTGCCTGCGGCCCGCCGGAGAGAAAATCGTACACATCAAGATGGAACGGCTCAGCGACGAAATAGGCGAAAGCCGCCTGAACGTATCGCGCGAACTGAACGCCATGGACGCCGAAGGCATAATATCACTGAGGCGTGGCGAGATATACGTTTACGCCCTCGAGAAGATTATAAGAAGCTAAGTCAGGCGCAAGCCCACAACTGCTTAAGATACAACCATTTACCGACCACGCTCCAAAAGGCCGTGTATTGCGGCGCAAAAGGCAACCTTTTGCGCCGCAATACACGGCCTTTTACACGCTGAAAGGCAGCCTTTTACAAAACCGCCACTCGCCTGCCACGTAAATATTAGTTAAAATCGGGAGTTCCGATTACACACAACGAATATAATTATTATCTTTGCATAAGATAAGATATGGCGGGCAACGGCCGTAAAGACAAATGAACATGTTTCATACAGCCGGGGCTTCCGCCAACCCATAATCAATAAGATAAAACGTTAGTATGAACGAAAATATGACTGAAGGAGCACGAAAGAATCCTTTTTTTGAACCGTACAACACCCTCCACGACACAGTACCATTCGACAAAATCAGGCTTGAAGATTTCGAGGAAGCCTTCATGGAAGGCATACGCCGCGACGACGAGCAAATCGAAAAGACGATAAACAATCCCGAGAAGCCGACTTTCGACAACACGATAATCAACGTCGACGAAGACAAGGACGGATACTACGACCTGCTGTCGCGCGTGTCGACGGTTTTCTCAAACATGCTCAGCGCCGAGACCAACGACGACCTCGACGCCTTGGCACAGAAGTTACAACCCATACTGACCAAACACGCCAACGACGTAAGGCTGAACAAGCGCCTGTTCGAGCGCGTGAAAGCCGTGCATGCGCACCACCGCAAACTCACTCCGGAAGAGAAGATGCTCCTCGACAACTGCTACGACGGTTTCGTCCGCAGCGGAGCGCTGCTCGACGACGAGGGCAAGGAGAAGCTGCGCAAGCTGACCGAGGAGGCAGGAATGCTGTCATTGCAGTTCTCGCAGAACCTGCTGAAAGAAAACAAGGCTTACACCCTGCACATAACCGACGGACAACAGCTTGAAGGACTGCCCGACACCGCACGCGAAGCGGCGGCAATGGCGGGCAAGGAGAAAGGCGTCGAAGGATGGGTTTTCACGCTCGACTACCCGAGTTACAGCCCGTTCATGACATACGCCGCCGACCGCGGACTGCGCAAGCAGATGTACATGGCACGCAACACTGTATGCACCCACAACAACAGCGAGAACAACCTCGAAATATGCAAGCGCCTCGTCAACCTTAGACGCGAGATAGCACAGCTATTAGGCTTTAAGACCTACGCCGAGTATGCGCTGAAACGCAGGATGGCAGGCAACGCCCGCAACGTCTACAAACTGCTCGACGACCTTATCGGCGCTTACAAGCCAACGGCCGAAAAAGAAATAGGCGACATCGCGAAACTGGCGGAAAAGCTCGAGGGCAAGGACTTCAAGGTTGAGCCTTGGGACTTCAGTTACTACTCGCACAAGCTGAAGCTGAAGAAATTCAACATCGACTCCGAAATGCTCCGCCCGTATTTCGAGCTGTCAAACGTAATCAAAGGCGTGTTCGGCCTGGCCAACAAGCTGTACGGAATAACGTTCAAGGAAAACAAGGACATACAAGTGTACCACCCGGACGTAAAGGCATACGAGGTGTTCGACAATGACGGCTCGTATCTCGCCGTGTTCTACGCCGACTTCTTCCCTCGCAAAGGCAAGCAGGGCGGCGCATGGATGACACAGTTCCAAGGCCAATGGATCGACCGCAAGGGCGTGAACGTCCGCCCGCACGTAAGCGTGGTAATGAACCTTACCAAGCCTACGGAAGACAAGCCGGCTCTGCTGACGCTCGGCGAGGTGGAGACATTCCTGCACGAATTCGGGCACTCGCTCCACGGAATGTTCGCCAATACGAGGTTTGAGAGCCTCTCGGGCACAAACGTTTGGTGGGATTTCGTCGAACTGCCGTCGCAGTTCATGGAGAACTATTCCGTCGAAAAAGATTTCCTACGCACCTTCGCGTTCCATTACCAGACAGGCGAACCATTGCCGGACGAACTGATCGGGCGCATCGTCAAGAGCCGCAACTTCATGGCCGCGTACTCATGCCTGCGCCAAGTAAGTTTCGGCCTGCTCGACATGGCTTACTATACGAAGAAAGACAAGTTCGATGAAGACATCATTCCGTTTGAAAAGAAAGCGTGGAAAAAGGCAATGGTAACCGAGCAACTGCCCGACACATGCATGACGGTACAGTTCAGCCACATCATGGCCGGAGGCTACGCCGCCGGATATTACAGCTACAAGTGGGCCGAAGTGCTCGACGCCGACGCGTTCAGCGTGTTCAAGAAACACGGCATTTTCGACCGGAAGACAGCGCAAAGTTTCCGTGACAACATACTATCAAAAGGCGGAACGGAGCACCCTATGACACTTTACAGACGATTCAAGGGCGGCGAGCCCACGATAGACGCCCTGCTGAAACGGAACGGAATAAAAAAGATAAAAAAGGCGAAACGATAAAGCCGTCGGAACAAACACGCAACGCCGTTAATGCGTTGCGTCCAAACCATTTAACAAGCAACAGGAAAATCATGACCGACATAGAAGAAAAACAGTTACTGCTCGACATCCGCTATCTGCGCATGGCCCGCATTTGGGCCGAGAACAGCTACTGCGAACGGCGCAAGGTAGGAGCGCTGGTCGTCAAGGACAAGATGATCATAAGCGACGGATACAACGGAACGCCGAGCGGATTCGAAAACAAATGCGAAGACGGGAACAACGTTACCCTTCCATACGTGCTCCACGCCGAAGCCAACGCCATAACAAAACTGGCAAGAAGCTCGAACAACAGCGACGGCTCGACGCTCTACGTCACGGCGTCTCCATGCATAGAATGCTCGAAACTCATAATCCAGTCAGGGATAAAACGCGTCGTCTACGGCGAGAAATACCGTTTGGAAGACGGCATAAACCTGTTGAAGAAAGCCAATATAGAAGTAGTTTACATTAACTTAGACGAATATGAAACCAAACAAGTCTAACCGGCTGATGCCATTGTTGATGGCCGTTTGCGTTGTGGTAGGAATACTTGTCGGCACGTTTTACGCCAACCATTTCTCCGGTAACAGGCTCAACATAATCAACTCGGGCAGCAACAGGATAAACAACCTGCTGCACATAATCGACGACCAGTATGTAGACAAGGTGAATATCGACTCGCTTGTCGACATGGCCATCCCCCAAATACTTGCCGACCTCGACCCACACTCCGTATATTTCAGCGCCAAGGACATGAAACAGAACAACGACGAGCTTAAAGGTTCGTTCTCTGGCGTCGGCATAGAGTTCGTTATCCGCGAGGATACCATCCACATACAAGGAGTGATAAAGAACGGCCCTGCAGACCAGGTAGGCATACGCGCAGGCGACAAGATAGTAAGTGTTGACGGCAAGCCGTTCGTCGGAAAGGTAGTAACCAACGCCGAAGCCATGCGCCGCCTGAAAGGCCCGAAGGACACTAAAGTGAAGATAGGCGTGATAAGGTATGGCGAAAAGAAAGTAAGGACGTTCACGATAACGCGCGCAGACATACCCCAAAAGAGCATCAACGCCGCATACATGATCGACGAGAACACCGGTTATATAAAGATTAAGAACTTCGGCGAGAACACTTACCCAGAGCTTCTCATCTCCTTAGCGAAGCTATCGCAGGAAGGATTCAGCAACCTTATAATCGACCTTCGCGACAATACGGGCGGCTACTTGCAGTCGGCTGTGCAGATGGCGAACGAGTTCCTGCCCAAGAACAAGCTCATAGTGTACACCGAAGGGCGGAAATCGCCGCGCCAGGACTACATGAGCGACGGCCGTGGCAGCTACCAACACATCCCCCTTGTAGTACTGATCAACGAGGGGTCGGCATCCGCGTCGGAGATATTCGCAGGAGCCATGCAAGACAACGACCGCGCGACGATTATCGGGCGCCGCTCGTTCGGCAAGGGCCTCGTGCAAAAACAACTCGAGTTCCCCGACGGTTCGATGATACGACTCACCGTGGCAAGGTATTACACGCCGTCAGGACGCTGCATACAAAAGCCCTACACGGCCGGCGACAACCAAGACTACGAAGAAGACCTGCTCGCAAGATACCAGCACGGCGAGTTCTTCTCGCAAGACAGCATAAAGCATACCGGCCCGGCTTACCATACAAGCATCGGCCGCACGGTATACGGAGGGGGCGGAATAACGCCTGACATATTCGTACCGGAGGACACTCTCGGCATGACATCCTACTACAAGGAGGCCGCAATGAGGGGGCTTATAATACAGTTCGCCTTCGTCTACACGGACAACAACCGTCCGAAACTTAGCGGCTTTGACAACATGCGCGACCTGTCAGACTACCTCGAACGGCAGAACACCGTGGACAAATTCGCCACTTACGCAGACAAGCATGGACTGAAGCGCCGCAACCTGTTGATAAAAAAATCGCACAATCTGCTGAAGACGTTCATCAACAGCAGGATTATCTACAACATCATGGACGAAGAGGATTGGATAGAATACCTCAACCTCGACGACAACGTAATAAAGACGGCCATAGACGTTTTCGAGAACAACGCGGCGTTCCCGAAAAAACCGGAAAAGCAAAAGAATTAAGAGTTAAGGGTTAAGAATTAAGAAAAATAGCTTTAACGGCTCAAAGCAAAGCTATTTTTCTTAATTCTTAACCCTTAACTCTTAATTAAAAAAACATTACTTTTTTTGATTCGATACAGCCATGAACGACGACAAGCGCGCGTTACGCAAGCATGTAAGGGAGATGAAACGGCAATTCGCCCAGCAAGAAATGGAAGCCATGTCGCAACCGATAATGCAGGCATTGCTGGCCGACAAAGCCGTGGCCGAAGCCCGAACAATACTTATGTATTACTCGCTTCCCGACGAAGTGGACACCCACGACGCCGTAAACGAGCTTGTAAGACGTGGCAAGACCGTGCTTTTACCACGCGTCATAGACGGCGAAAACATGGAGATACGCCTATACGAAAAGCCTGAAGACTTGCAAGAAGGAAGCTACGGCATAATGGAACCGACGGGAAAACCGTTCACCGACTATGCCGTTATCGACGTAGCCGTAGTGCCTGGGATGGCCTTCGACGAATCGGGCCGCCGCCTCGGGCGCGGCAAGGGGTATTACGACCGCTTCCTGCCAAAGGCCGTCAACGCATGCAAGATAGGCGTATGCTTCGGCTTCCAAAAACTCGAAGCTGTTCCTGCCGACGGGAACGACGTAAGAATGGACCGCATAATCTAACCCGGAAAAGCATCGCCGCCGCTATTCCACCATTATAATAATCCAAGCCCAGACGGCATTCGTCATCTTATAACGCAATTTTCTATCACGGAAGGGTCTATCGGCGGCACGCCGTCGGGATAGTCGAAGTTCTCGAAAACGAAATCTTTCAAACGGTATTTGTCCGACGCGCCAACGTCGAAAAACCTCTTGCAATTTACGCACACGTTGCGTATCGTAACGTTATTACACTGCGACAGCGGCATGTCGTCACGCTTCTCAGGTTTGTAAAACTGAGTCCACGGGCGTATGACGAGGAAACTGCCGCATGTGCCGCTTACGTTTTCAACCGTTACATACTCGTAATGCTGCGGCGTGTCGGGGCGCATCTTCAGCCAAAGCACACGGTTGGCGTCGGTGAACGTGCAGTCGCGCATCAGTATGTTGCGGTCGTAAATGCTCTCGCTGCCGAGCGTCAGGCATGCGTGTACCGTGCCGAACGCACACCGCTGCACGATGACGTTGCGGTTGGGCCCGTTGTCCGGGTCCTTGTCGGCAAAGGTTCCCTTGCCGCCTTTCAGCACAACGGCGTCGTCGTTTACGTTCATGTAGCAGCCGCTTACCAATATGTCGTGGCAATAGTCTATGTCTATGGCGTCGCTGCTCGGCGCCTTCACGCCTGTGGTAGGGGCGTAGATGTGGCAGCCAATGTACTTTACGTGGTGGCAGCGGTACAGGTGGTTGGTCCAGAAGGCGCTGTTTATCAGCCTCACGTCCTGCACCTGCACGTTGCTGCAGTTGGACAAATAGACAAGCCTCGGGCGCAAAGCCTCAAGGTTGGTGCAATCCTTGTTGAACCTGCGCCTTATCCAAAACTCCTCCCAAAAGCGCAAACCGTTGCCGTTTATCGTGCCGTGACCGGTTATGGTGAAACCGTCTAAGCCGTCGGCGTTGACCAACGCGGCGAAATACATCAGCGTCTGACCCTCCATGCGCGTCTTAACGAGCGGATAATGCTTTATCGCGTCGACGCCTTTCAACACAGCCCCGTCCTGCAAATGCAAGTGTGTGCCTTGGCGGAAGAACAACGAACCGCAGAGGAAAGTGCCCTCGGGCACTACCACCACCCCACCCCCGCGCTCGGCGGCAAGGTCGATCACGCGCTGTATGGCCTCGGTCTGAACCAGCGCCGAGTCGCGCTTAACGCCGTAATCGGTCAACACGTACTTAGTTCCAAGCGTGTCTACGTCAACGCGCGACGTATCGTTAAACCACTCAGGTATCGGCCCGCCGTCGGGGAACACGCCGCCGCCGGCCGCCATGCATACGCATGGCAGCAAGACCGAAAACAGTATAAAAAATATCTTCCTACACATATCAAAACGTTATTTAAAGCCTGCCGGGCAGGCATTTTACAGCACAATCAAAGTCCTAACGCAACATCCTGGCAATCAGACAATTACAAGCGGTTTTCCAAAAGACGGCCTTTTAGCCTGCAAAAGACGGCAAACGGGAACACGAAAGGCATCCTTTTACACGCCAAAAGACGGCCTCTTGCCCAACCGCCAATTACCGACGAAACGCCTTAACACCGAAAGCCATAAACCATTTAAAATGTTTACGTGCCATTTCCGGCCGCCCAAGACCATTGCGCATACCGCCGCCAAGCCCCAGGCCGGTTTCAAATTGCAAATATAACGTTTTTTCCAATCACACGCCGTAAATACCGTTAAAAACTTACCAAACTTGCGCTGCCTTGCCGTCCGCAGCCGTTGTGGCCGCGAACGGCAAGGCACGATAAGGCAAAACAAATACGCACGCTAAGAAATAAATACCGCCTAAGTTTCTTGTTTTTGAGGAAAACATGTAATTTTGCAGCCGTTTTCAGGCAACTTACTACAACATTCAGAAAATACGACACAACAAAATGGCTCAACAAGTCAAGGATGACAGCATCCACGAAACACTGAAAGACACGGCAATATTCCTCGCCGAATATGCCGCAACGATGATGGCCATAGGGGCGCAGACGTCGCGCATACAGCTCAACACCGTGCGCATGGCCCGTTCGTTCGGCTATCACATCAATCTGCTCATATTCCCCAAAACTCTCAGCATCACACTTTTAGACGTAGAGAACAACCATTCGTACACGTACATAAAGAAAACCCCGTCAATGGGGATAAACTTCAAGGCCAACATGAAGCTCTCGGCGCTGTCGTGGAGGGCGTTCGACCATAAGCTGCCGTTAAATGAACTTTGGCGCATGTTCAAGGTCATAGTTAAGGAAAAGCGTGAGAACCCGTGGGTCGTACTCCTCTTGGTATCGTTCGCCAACGCATGCTTCTGCCGCCTGTTCGACGGCAACCTCGTCTCAATGGCCATCGTATGGGTGGCCACGTTCATAGGCTTCTTCATACGCCAGCAGCTTACGAAGCGCGGTATGAACCACTTGGCGGTGTTCGTAATCTGCGCCTTCGTATCCACGATGATCGGCGTTACCGACTACCTTTATTTTCACGGAGGCACCGAAGACATATCGCTAGGCACGTCGATGCTCTATCTCGTGCCAGGCGTACCGCTGATAAACGGCGTCATGGACATTGTAGACGGACACGCGCTCGACGGCATAGCCCGCCTGACCAACGCCTGCCTGCTGATAATATGCATAGCCGTCGGCCTGTCGGCCACGGTAGTAATCTTCGGCATCGACCCTACTACGTTCACAAAAGTAACCCGTCCCGACGTCGTTCAGGCGGCTATCGCCGACGGACTGTTCGCCGCCGTGGCCGGCGCAGGCTTCGCCTTAGTGAGCAACCCGCCGCGCAAGGCCCTCCTTGTATGCGCCCTGCTTGCGTGCATAGGCCACGGCATACGCTATTTCCTAATGCACAACACTGGCCTAATGCTCGACCAAGTAACGGCATCGACAATCGCCGGTTTCTCCATCGGCCTGCTCGCCGTGCCCTTCGCCATGCGCATACACTGCCCGGCCGAGTGCTTCGCATTCCCGTCGCTGCTGCCCATGGTGCCGGGTATGTTCGCCTACAAGGCCATACGCGACCTGATAAACATAGTGCGCCTGCCCGACGAATACACAATGGAATACGTATCACGCTTTTTCTCCAACGCCTCGCTGACGGTCTTGGTAATGTTGGGCATGGTGGTAGGATGCATCATACCGATTTTCATTTTCCACAGACAGTCGTTCTCCGTAACAAGAGGATAGTAAGTTTAAAGCGTTGGAACAGCAAAAAAGTTACAGCCGGTAGAGATAAGAATGATGAACAAATGCCACTATTTTTTTAACGGGCCAAAGGACAGCAGCTTAGCAGCCGTTGCTTATTTTTAAATTTCTCCAAAGCCAATTCGGGATAAGCCGCAAAAAAAACACCAACCAACGGTAGCGCCAGTCGATAACACGCACATGGCGGTGGGAGTAAACCGCGCGAAGCATCTCTCGCGCGACGGCCGTCTTGTCCATAAGCATCGGGTAGCGTCCGCCGCCGGCCAACAGGTCGGTATCTACGAATCCCGGGCGTATGTCGGTAAAACGTATGCCCAGACGGCGCATGTTAGATAGTTGCTCCAACGCCTGTATGTAAGTGTTTTGGTAAGCCTTCGTAGCGCTATACGACGGCGCTACGCCCAGACCTTTGGTGCCCGCTATCGACGAGATGACGGCGATGTCGCCTCCGTTATGCCCGGCCATATAGTTAAACATGGTGTCTATCATGGCCGTGAATCCTTTTACGTTTACGTCGACCGTAGCCAATTCAACACCACGGTCGAGCCCGGCGTTCTGCTTGCCCACGCCCGAACAGTACACGAACAGGTCAACGCCGCCGAGCGCCTTGGCCAAGGCCAGCAGGCGCTCGGCAGCTTCAGGCGACGTAACGTCTATCCGCAAAACCTCTATCATGCCCGGATTTTGCGCCTTAAGCTCCAGCAACAGGTCCTCGCGCCGCGCCGCTATGCCCAACCGCCAACCGTCGGCAACCAACAACTTGCACACCTCGCGCCCTATGCCCGACGATGCGCCGATGACAACAGCTCTTTTCATAAGTGCGAAAATACTAATATTTGACGACAGGATAAAACTTTGCACGTTTTTTCAAACAAAATAAAATAAATTGAGTATCTTTGCCGGAAATATCAAAACAAATATCTTATGAAAGACTTTTTCAAGTACATGTCGGCCACGGTTGTCGGCCTGATAGTATTTTCGTTGCTGACCGGAGTAATCGGAATGATGTGCATAGTCGGGATGATAGCCTCTGACAGTTCAGCCAAGGACGTTAGCGATAACAGCGTAATGGTGCTCAACATGTCGGGAATGCTCGACGAACGCTCGGAAAGCAGCTTCATGGACGAGCTTGGCGGAAGCGCCGTGGGCACGATAGGGCTCGACGACGTGCTCGGCGCGATAAAGAAAGCAAAGGACAACGACAAGATAAAAGGCATTTACATCGAGTCAGGCATGCTTACGGCCGACTCTTACGCTTCGCTCGCCGCCATACGCAATGCCTTGCTCGACTTTAAGAAAAGCGGCAAATGGATCATAGCCTACGGCGACGTTTACACCCAAGGATGCTACTACGTAGCGTCGGTGGCCGACAAAGTGCTGCTCAATCCGAGCGGGCAGATAGACTGGCACGGCATCGCCTCGCAACCGGTGTTCCTGAAAGACCTGATGGCCAAGTTCGGCGTAAAGATGCAGTTGGCAAAAGTCGGAACGTATAAGAGCGCGCCCGAAATGTACACGGCAGACAGGATGAGCGACGCCAACCGCGAACAAGTGACCGCTTACATCAACGGCATTTGGCAGAACGTATGCAAAGGCGTGGCCGAAAGCCGCAAAATAAGCGTCGACGCGCTCAACGCTTACGCCGACAACTTCGTCACGCTGAGCGACCCTAAGGACTACGTAAAATACAAGCTGGTAGACAAGCTCGTATATACCGACCAGATAAAGGCCGAAATCAACAAGCTGTTGAAGAAAGACGCCGACGACGACATCAACACGGTAAGCGTGTCAGAAATGAAAGTAGTAAAGAGCAAAGAGTCCAAGGGCGAAGAAATAGCCGTGTATTACGCTTACGGGAACATTGTAGACTATGCCGAAAGCAGCATGCTCTCAGACGGGCACAACATCGTAGGCAAGACCGTCTGTGAAGACTTGGAAGCACTGATGGACGACGACGACGTGAAAGCCGTAGTGCTCCGAATAAATTCCGGAGGCGGCAGCGCCTACGCATCAGAGCAGATTTGGCACTACGTAGAAATGCTCAAGAAAAAGAAACCCGTAGTCGTATCGATGGGAGGAATGGCCGCTTCAGGCGGATATTACATCAGCAGCGGAGCCAATTGGATTGTAGCCGAGCCTACTACGCTTACAGGCAGCATCGGCATATTCGGCATGTTCCCGGACATGAGCGAACTGCTTACGCAAAAGCTCGGCGTAAAGTTCGACGAGGTTAAAACCAACAAGCACAGCGCATTCGGCACGCCTGCACGCCCGTTTAACGAGGAGGAGATGAAATATCTCGGCAATTATATCGACCGCGGCTACGCCCTCTTCCGCTCACGCGTGGCCCAAGGCCGCAAGATTACCGTAGCGCAAGTTGAAAAGATAGCCCAAGGCCGCGTGTGGTTGGGGCAAGACGCGCTTAAGATAAAACTCGTAGACGAGCTTGGCGGACTCGACAAGGCCGTGGCTAAAGCCGCCCAATTAGCCAAACTTAAGGAATACCACACGGCCGCTTATCCCGGTAAGACCGACTGGATAGACCAATTGCTTAACAAAGTTTCAAACGGAACATACATCAAGGCGCAAGCCCGCGAAGCACTCGGCGAATATTACGAGCCGTTCATGCTCCTGAAAGACATCAACAACCAGTCGGCCATACAGGCACGGATACCGTTCAACCCGAACATAAAATAAATTATTAGAAATGGACAATGAATAATGAACAATGAAAAATCATAAATAAAAAATGAAACATCGTTCAGATAACGAATAATAGACGTTCATGAAACATTATGGCACATGCCGGATTTTTCATTGTTCATTGTTCATTTTTAATTTAAGAAAGCATGGAAGGCGACTTTATCAAGATAAACGAATGGCTGCTGCCGTTTAGCTGGCTGTACGGCCTCGGGGTGAGGCTGCGCAACCATCTGTTCGAACTCGGCATATTGAAAAGTCGCAGTTTCGATATTCCCGTCATATCCGTGGGCAACATAACGGTTGGCGGTTCTGGCAAGACTCCGCACGTAGAATATCTTATAAGGCTGCTTAAGGGCAATTGCAAAGTCGCCGTTCTCAGCCGCGGATACAAGCGCAAGAGCAAAGGCTACGTTCTTGCCGACGGGGAAACGCGGATGAAGGACATAGGCGACGAGCCTTTCCAAATGAAGACTAAGTTTCCCGACATCCATGTGGCGGTAGATAAAAACCGTTGCCACGGCATCGACATGCTGACGAACGAAGAAGCAACGAAAGACACCGACGTGATACTTCTCGACGACGCCTTCCAGCACAGGTACGTCAAACCGGGAATAAACATATTGCTCGTAGACTACCACCGACTGATAATCTACGACAAACTGCTGCCTGCCGGCCGACTAAGGGAGCCGCAAAGCGGCAAGGCCAGGGCCGACATCGTTATCATAACAAAATGCCCGAAAGACCTGAAGCCGATGGAATACAGGGTGATAATCAAGGCGATGGACCTCTACCCGTACCAGCAACTGTACTTTACGTCGTTCGATTACGACAGCCTCCGCCCCGTGTTCGGCGACGGAGAACGGCCGTTGGACGGCATCTCAGGAAACGATAACATACTTTTGCTCACGGGTATAGCATCGCCCAAGCAAATGGTTTACGACCTCAGGGAATACTCAAAGAACATCACGCAATTGGCTTTCCCCGACCACCACCAGTTCACAAAGAAAGACATCGAACGGATAAACACGGCGTTCGCCGGCATGCCTTCGCCTAAAATGATAATAACTACGGAAAAAGACAACGCCAGGTTGGCCGGCATGGAAGGACTGTCTGACGACGTCCGCCGCAACCTGTTCATGCTGCCGATAAGGGTGAAGTTCATGCTCGGACAAGAAGAAGACTTCAATAATAAAATATTAGGATATGTACAAAAAAATTCAAAAAACAGCATCCTGGCTAAAACAAAGGATGACCACAAGTCCGCAAACGGCGATAATACTCGGCACCGGATTAGGACAATTAGCTTCAGAAATAACTGACAGTTACGAATTTCCATACGAAGAAATACCCAACTTCCCTGTATCTACGGTTGAAGGGCACGCCGGCAAACTGATATTCGGCAAGCTCGGCGGGGTTGACATAATGGCAATGGAAGGCCGCTTCCACTACTATGAGGGTTATAAGATGAAAGAAGTGACTTTCCCGATACGTGTAATGTACGAGCTGGGCATCAAAACACTATTCGTAAGTAACGCCTCGGGCGGCATGAACCCGGACTTTAAGATAGGCGACCTGATGATTATCACCGACCATATCAACCTCTTCCCACAGCATCCCTTGCGCGGAAAGAACCTACCGACGGGGCCGCGTTTCCCCGACATGCACGAGGCTTACGACCACAAGCTGATAGCCGAAGCCGACGCAATAGCCAAGGAAAAAGGCATTCGCGTTGTCCACGGAGTATATGTAGGAGTGCAAGGGCCGACGTTCGAAACACCTGCCGAATACAAGATGTACCACCGATTGGGCGGTGACGCAGTGGGAATGAGTACCGTGCCGGAAGTGATCGTTGCCCACCATTGCGGAATAAAGACATTCGGAATAAGCATAATCACCGACCTCGGACTTGAAGACCAACCCGTAGAAGTAAGCCACGAAGAGGTACAAATAGCCGCAAACAAGGCGCAACCGCTCATGACCGAGATTATGAGGGAAATGATAAAAAGAAACGCTTAACAAATTCATAATTCATAATGCATAATTCTTAATTGGGACATACGCCGCTAAAACGAGCGAGAATAACGACAACAACCAATCGTGAATTACGCATTGTGAATTATGCATTATGAATTAAAACAATGACCGACATATCGAAACTTGGCGAATTCGGACTGATACACCACCTTACAGACACACTTAAGCCGAAAAACGCATCGACAATCTGTGGCGTCGGAGACGACTGCGCTGTGATGCACTACCCCGACAAGGAAGTGCTCGTAACGACCGACATGCTTATGGAAGGCGTACATTTCGACCTTACCTACATTGACCTTGAGCACTTAGGCTACAAGTCTGCGATGGTGAACATCAGCGACATATTCGCAATGAACGGCACTCCGAGGCAACTGACGGTGAGCCTCGCCCTCAGCAAACGCTTCACCGTTGAAGACCTCGAGCAGTTTTACAGCGGATTGCGCATGGCCTGCGAAAAATGGGGGGTCGACATCGTAGGCGGCGACACGACATCGTCTTACACGGGAATGGCCATAAGCATAACTTGCATCGGCGAATGCCCGAAAGACGAAATCGTATATCGCAACGGTGCAAAAGACACCGACTTGATATGCGTATCGGGCGACCTCGGGGCTGCATACATGGGGCTGCAATTGCTTGAACGTGAGAAAACAGTATATTACCAGCAAGTAGACGAAGCGCGCAGGAAGAACGACAAGCGTGCCCTCGAACAGCTCGCCCACTTCCAACCAGACTTCGCAGGCAAGGAGTACCTACTGCAACGCCAACTTCAACCCGAAGCGCGCGGCGATGTGTTGGAACAACTGCGCAGCCTCGGCATACGTCCAACGGCCATGATGGACATCAGCGACGGGCTGAGCAGCGAACTGATGCACATCTGCGAACAAAGCCAATGCGGATGCAGGGTGTACGAAAAGAACATCCCCATCGACTATCAAACCGCCGTAATGGCCGAAGAGCTTAATATGAACGTCACAACATGCGCCCTAAACGGCGGCGAAGACTACGAACTGCTCTTCACCGTCCCGATAGGTGACCACGAGAAAATACAACAACTCGAAGGCGTAAAACTTATAGGGCACATTACGAAAAAAGAATTAGGCCGTATGCTCGTAACACGCGACAACAACGAATTCGAACTGAAAGCACAAGGCTGGAATCCGCTGAAAGAATAATCAAATACAAAACATTCACATCGCAACCGTTCCTTACCGCCAATATCTACGACGGTAAGGAACGGTTGTTTCTTAATCACACTACACGTCATTAGGTCAACAAAAATATTTAAAATCAGATAATATTCCACCTTGACAGTCGTTATATTAACAAAAATTTATTTTTATCCAAAAGTGAATGACACACGAAATATTAACAAAAACAACTAAACAAATGAACAAATTCCTAACTGCATTAATGCTATTGGCCTTTGCGGCAACATACGCAAAGGCCCAACCTGCCCCTGGCACGACGACAATCTATCCGCGCCTTGGCGTAAACCTGTCAAAATTCGCAGGCGACGAGATATTCACAGACGCAAGCGGAGAATCGGTGAAGAGCAAATATAAATTCGGGGTCGTTGCCGGAGCGGAAGTTGAACATCAGTTCACACCGTACTTCGCAGCCAGTGCCGGCCTACTCTACTCAATGCAAGGCACACGCTACGACGAGAGCTACGTTTACGACCCAAACGGCAGTTACAACCTATTCAAGGACATGAAATACACCATGCACTATCTTAATTTGCCAATCCTTGCCGTGTTCAACATCGGCAATTCCGGCTTCTCAGCCAAATGCGGAGTGCAACTCGGCTATCTGCTCAATGCCACGTCAAACAATTATTTCGAGAGCGGACACGTCATTGACGGCCAACGCGTGCCCAACGAACCTGGCTCAGACGGAAGTGCCACGGTGACTAATGTATTCCACAAACTCGACTTCAGTATTCCTGCAGGCATTTCATACCAATACAAAAACTTAACAGTCGACCTACGTTACAACATCGCCATTACAGGCAACGTTTACAAATATGTTGAGGACGGCGCAAAAAACAGCTGCATATCTCTGATTTTAGGATATGGATTCACATTATAACAAATTACTATCAGCAACCGCCAGGACACGCAAAAAAACGTAGCCTGGCGGTTACATGCTTTCCCTACGTCCCTCCCCTACAACCTTATTCAAAAATCAAACTTAACCCCAATCAATCCAAAGGAATGAATGACTATATGGAATAATATTTACCTCACAACAATCAAACAACTACAAAAATATGCAAACGAAAGCAGACAAATACAGCATAAAATCAAAAAATAAGTTAAACACAAGAAAAAATCATAGCAAATGATTGTTTCTGAAAATATTTTTTCATTACCTTTGCACTCGCAAAAAGTAAAATGATGGTGCCATAGCTCAGTTGGTAGAGCAAAGGACTGAAAATCCTTGTGTCCCCGGTTCGATTCCTGGTGGTACCACAAAGAAACAATTGAAAATCATGAAATCCGCTGAAATACAGGCTATTTCAGCGGATTTTATGTATCCTTAAACACAAAAAGCCGCAGTTTTATGAAATAAGAGGTTGCCGGTTCGGTGGCTTTTACAGAGTCCCGATAAAAAAACCACCGATTGCGCGATACTTCATTTATTTTCAGGTATTTACAGAGTTGTCTTCCAGGTAAAACCGGTTAACTTTGCCGACCTGGCCGGACGATGGTTCGAGACAAACGGAACGACGCGGAAAAAGCGTCGGACGTTTTTTTCAGCCTTGTCTGTTTATGGGAATTGAGCCGTGGACACTTGCAGGCTTTGACGGTGGTTTTCCACTGCGCACCGACAAAAAAGCCACCGATTCAACCATGAACCAACAGCCCGGATTGACAAAAAAGGATGTCAAACCCATTAAAACCAATGTCATGAGACAAGGAACTATGAACATTCTGTTTTTCGTGTTGAAGACGAAACTCCTGAAAAACGGCGAGGTGCCAATACTTATGCGCGTCACAATCAACGGCCAATACGACGAAGTACGCATACAGCGCAGCGTGCCGCTGAAGCAATGGAATGCGGCGAAAGGCCGCAGCACAGGCAAGGGACGCGAGGCCAACGAGCTGAACGAACACCTTACAGAGCTTCATTCCCTTGCACTGCAAAAGCACAAGGAGCTGATGCTTGAACAGGCTTATATCACGCCGCGCCTGATATTGAAACGCGTGTTCGGCAAGGACACGGAGCTGCGCACCCTACTGAATACCATGCAGGAGGAAATTGAAAACATGAGGAAAGTCGTAAACATAGACTATTCGCCGATAACCATCAACAGGTACGTCAATGTGCTGAACAAGTTGAAAGCCGCCGTGCCGAGGTTTTACGGCAAGGAAGACATAACGTTTTTCGAGCTTACCACGGATTTCATAAAGTCTTTCGACACGTTCCTGAAAACGGAGGCCGGCCTGTGCCGCAACACCATCATCCGCTACATGAAATGCCTGAAGCGCATCGTCAACATGGCCTTGGCCAAGGATGTGCAACCAAAGAATGAACAGTTACCTCAAAGAAATAGCCGACCTGTGTGGTATAAGCAAGAACTTGACAACCCACGCCGCCCGCCACACCTTCGCAACGACCATCGCGCTTGCCAACAGCGTGCCGCTTGAGAATGTCGCCGCCATGCTCGGCCATTCGACGACAAGGATGACGCAACATTACGCACGGGTGCTTAACCCGAACATCAAGGCCGCCATGAACAATGTAAAAATGCGGCTTGCAATGCAAGGCTGAAAATACCAAGACATATTCTTTTACTTTTAACAGGAGGTTGTGCATAAAAACGGAACTGCACAACCTCTTTTTTGTCCGTACCGCCATTCCTGTTTCCGCTTGCAAAGTTAGCCGTCCGCCATGCGGCACTTGCAAGGCCGCCCTACGGGCTTGGTCGGCAGGAGAAAAACCGTCCTCGCTACGCTGCGGTGTTTTTCCCCGCCAAGCCTTGCCGTGCCGCGGCGACCGTCAGCGATGCAAGCGGGAAACAAGTATGGCGGTCCGTCAAGCCGCCAATGCCTAATCTAAAAACAAGCGACTATGGAAAAGAACTTGGCATTGGAATGTTCCAAGCAAACCGATAAACGACGGAGGATGTGGTTGTCGTTGAAAGCGGACATCGAGAGCAGCCTCGGCGTGATACGCGCCATCGACACAGGCAAGGCGAAAGGCTACAACCGCCCGTTGTTCGTGGGCAGCATAATAAACAAGGTGGAAACTCTCGCCAACAAAGGCGACGTAGAGATGGTGAGAAAAGCCGTCGGCCTTGTAACCAAGTATAACAACATATCGGAGAAACCGGCGGTGACCGAACGCAACAGGCTGTTCAGAATGGAAGAAAAAGCCATTTCCGTACGTTCAAGGATTGAGTCGGACTACGGGAACAGGAACAAGGAAATCCATTTTGGCGGCGGAAAACTTATCCTGAACCGTGAAGCTGACAGGCTCCAGATTGTGTATGACCATATACCCGACGATGAAACGAGAAAACGGCTAAAGTCGTCAGGCTTCCGATGGTCGCCGACCAACAGGGCGTGGCAACGCCACCTGACGCAAAATTCCATACGTGCCGCGGAACGTTTGCTCGGCATTGATACTGAACTTGCAGAAAGGCAAGAGACACGTTTATAACAAGGAGCAATGGAAACTGACAAAAAGCAACAAACAAGAGGGATGTTCCGACACAAGGGGCATCCCTTTTTTCCTTGCGGCAAAGGTAGCCGTCCGCGCACGCGTGGCGCAAGGCCTTTAGATTTGCAGTCGTAAAAATGGGATGAAAATGTTATCTTTGCAGTTAAAAAGCGTTAACCACAGGAGGTGAGGTGAACATGGCAAAAGGCAGAGCCTCAAAGGGCTAAAGGCCGTATCCGAACCTTCCCTCCTTTCAAGCGGACGGGGTCCAATTAGAATGCAAGGATTTGCTGCCTGTTAAAGGTCTTAGACGAGTCCGCGCGTGGTCAACGCCAATAAATCAATCGGTACAAAGATATGAAGAAAAAAGTATTTATCGGCATCGACGTGTCAAAAAAGACGTTCGACGCGGTTGTTTACAACGAAAAAGGCGTGAAAACGTGCGAAAGCAGGCACGATAAGTTCTTCAACGACGAGGAAGGTTTCGCCTCGTTCCTCTCATGGGCGGTGTCGGACATGCACGTGCGCCGCTCGAGCGTGGTGGTTGGCATGGAGGACACCGGCATATACAGTTACGACCTCCGCGTGTTCCTCGAGGCGGAAGGTGTCGACTACTGCTGCTTCAACGCCCTGCGCATCGGTCTTGACATGGGCCGCGTGCGCGGCAAGGACGACAGGACGGACGCATGGCGCATAGCGCGATATACGTACCAGAACCGTGACACGCTGCGTTTCTCGAAGCTCTCCTGTGCCACCGTACACAAACTCAAGGAGCTTTCCTCGGAAAGGGCGAGGCTGGTCAGGCAGCTTGCCATGAACAAGGCGTTCGTCACCGACAGGAAGGAACGGAAGCCCACTCCGCAGACCGAACGGGCAAAAAGGCTCATCATGCAACTTAAGGGACTCATCGCCGAGGTGGAGGCCGAGATGAAAAGCGTACTCGAACAGGATGCCGAGGTGATGCACAACTACGGACTGCTGAACTCCATCAAGGGCGTCGGCCCGGTCAACGCCACGGCCGTGATTGTCTCCACGGACAATTTCAAGGCCTTCAACAACGCCAGGCAGTACGCATGTTATGTAGGAATAGCCCCATTCCCGCACTCCTCCGGAACGAGCGTCAGGGGAAAGACGAGGGTCTCCAAGTTCGCCAACGCAGACATAAAGGCGGTTCTGTCGCAGGCGGCCAAGTCCGCCGTAGTGTACAATCCGGAGCTGAGGTATTACTTCGAGAGGAAAATGGCCGAGGGGAAGCATTACGGATGCGTACTCAACGCCGTCAAGTTCAAACTTGTATCGAGGATGTTAGCCGTCGTGAGGAACAACAGGGAGTATGTCGCAGACCACTGCCAATATGAAAGGTTAATGTCGGAAACGCGCAAAACGGCCACCGACGACATTAACCCTTCTTAACTAAACTTTTAACAATATATATTTGCATAAGTCTTAGAATACCTTACGGCCCGTTGCCTGCGGAAAAATCATCCTCGCTCCGCTGCGGTATTTTTCCGCGCCAAGCCTTGCCGCACGGTACGCCATGACGGCTGCACCATGCAGCAAGAAAAAGGCAAGCCCCTTGCCGGGCGGAACCTGACAAAAAACAAAAAGACATGGAAAAGATAGACTACAAGACGATGCTCGACATCGCACGGTGCAGCACAACCACCATCCGAGTGAAGGACTCACTTCCGGGCTTTTCACGGAAGAACGCGGATGCGGCCTTGCCGACATGGCATCGGCCGTTGGCGACGCACTGGACTTCTTCGGCTACGGTTCTGATGTAGGTCTCGTCGTCGGCTACGGGTAAACAGTTTTCAATGTTCTTTTCACAGACAAAACCGCAGCATTACGGATGAAAATGGTTACTTTTGCATTGGCGCAATAGTCGCCTGCAAGCCAATGGCAAAACGCACGCTTTGCAAAAGGCGGCATTTGACGCTGCAATATGCCGTCTTTTACCGCCTGAAACACGGCAAATCGGAAGGCAAAAGACGGCCTTTGCAGAGCCGTCCGTAACTGTTTGATTGTCAATCAATTGCAATCGTCCATGAAAAGGATGCCAAATTGCGCTTTATTTTAACAAAAGGCTTTGTCCTTTATACTGACAAATGACAAAACAAAAACGAAGATGAAAGACCAGTTGAGACTGCTTAGAACCTGTATATACAATGAAATACCGGCCGTGGTGTTCCAGGGCGACGACTCGTGCGCTCCCGAAATACTTGAGGCTGCGAAGGAGATTTACCGCCGCCACGGCTGTTCGGAGGATTTGGATTTCATCCGACCTTTTTCACGCTCGGCAGAAGGAGCAAGCCTTTTCAGTCTTTGCTCCTTCTGCTCTCGCTTAATCAAAAGGTTCCTTTACGACTGGCAACTGCTTGTTGACGAGGTGAAGGCTTACCAAGCGGAGAACAGCGCAAGGGTTAAACTTCCCCGGTTGCTGCCCTCGGAGGCCGAGACTGTAAGGGACGAGATGGCGAGAAGGGAGGCCGCGGGATGAAACTCATAATGTATTCGGCCGACCTCTCGAAGGAGCTTGCCCTGACGTTCGCCGACGGCGGCATACGTG
This sequence comes from uncultured Prevotella sp., assembly GCA_944319795.1. GTDB lineage: Bacteria > Bacteroidota > Bacteroidia > Bacteroidales > Bacteroidaceae > Prevotella. Next base: position 41,112 of record CALUFA010000018.1, read on the forward strand.
CCGGCTTCCCTTCTCCCGCCCAAGACTATATGGGCGAGAGCATCGACCTCAACCGCGAGCTTGTACGCCACCCTGCGACGACGTTCTACGCCCGCGCCGTGGGCGACTCGATGAAAGGCTGCGGCATAGACGACGGCGACCTGCTCGTAATCGACAAGTCGATTGAACCGCGTGAGGGCGACATCGTTGTGGCCTTCATCGACGGCGAGTTTACGTTGAAAAAAGTTAAGCCGGAGCCGGACGGCAGCTGCCTTTGGCTCATGCCGGCCAACGAGGACTATCCACCAATCAAGGTGACGGAGGACAACCACTTTATCGTCTGGGGCGTGCTGACGTATAACATTAAACGGCAACTGAGGAGGTAAATATGTTCGGCCTTGTTGACTGCAACAATTTCTATTGCTCGTGCGAGAGGGTTTTCAACCCGGCCCTGCGCACGTCGCCCGTCGTGGTGCTGTCAAACAACGACGGGTGCGTCATCGCGCGCAGCAACGAGGCTAAGGCTTTGGGCATAGAGATGGGCGCGCCGTTCTACAAGGTGAAGGCGTTTCTCGAACGCAACAAGGTGGCCGTGTTCAGCTCGAACTACACTCTTTACGGCGACATGAGCCGCCGCGTGATGATGCTTCTTGCCGGTTTCACCCCTGCCCTGACGCAATACTCCATCGACGAGGCGTTCATCGACCTGTCGGGTTTCGGCAAGGGCGAAGCCTTAAGAAGCTATGGCAGGCGGATAGTAAGCACAATCGGCCGTGGCACGGGCATACCCGTGACGCTCGGCATCGCGCCGACGAAGACCTTGGCGAAGGTCGCCGCAAAGTACGGCAAGCGTTACAAGGGCTACGGCGGGGTGTGCCTTATCGACACGGAGGACAGGCGTGTGAAGGCGTTGAAGGGTCTGCCTGTGGCCGACGTGTGGGGCATCGGCCGCAGGACGGTCGGAAAACTCGAATACCACGGCGTGCGCACGGCATGGGACTTCACGCAAAGGAGCGAGGGTTGGGTGCGCCGCGAGCTTACCGTTACTGGCGTAAGGACGTGGCGCGAACTGCAAGGCGAGAGTTGCATTGACATCGAGGAACTTCCGGAGAAGAAGAGCATCTGCACCAGCCGCAGCTTTCCCGACCGGGGCTTGTCACAATTAGCCCCATTGGAGGAGGCCGTAGCCCACTTCGCATCTTCCTGCTCGCGCAAGCTGAAGGAGCAGGACAGCTGTTGCCGCGCCGTAACGGTGTTCGCCTATACAAGCCGTTTCCGCACCGACGCGCCGTGCAGCGCAATCAACCGCACGGTAACCCTCACCGTACCGACAAACGACCTGCGCGAGCTTGTGTCGGTGTCAGTCGGCGCATTGCGCTCACAATGGGACGCGTCCGCCACGTTTTTCTACAAGAAAGCGGGCGTGATAGTATGGGACATCTGCCCTTCCGGCGAAGTTCAGGGCGACCTTTTCGACACCATCGACCGCGCAAAGCAAGCCCGCCTCGCCGCCGCAATCGATGCCATAAACCGCAAAAACGGCTACAATACGGTAAAAGTGGCCGTGCAGGGCACGGACACCAGCTGGCGCATGAAGCACGAACACGAGTCAGGAAAATACACTACCAACATCGATGACATAATAAAGGTAAAGGCGTGAGCTTTTGTGGTGTTTTTTGCTTATACTTAACTGTGGGGCAAAAAATCGATATATTCCGCATAACGGGAGAACTTCATGACAAAAATATCATGCTCTTTTATTTTCCATTTAGCAGATTATTATTATATTTGTCGCAGATAATCTTTCTCGTTTATAACTTAAGAAGAAACAAATGATATTCGACAAATTCATAGACAGGCAGGACGCATTGGAACGGATCAAAGGGGCGTTTCAACGTCAGCATCCACAATTTATTGTCATTTACGGAAGAAGACGTATCGGGAAATCCACGCTCATCAAGGAAATCCTGTCGGAAAATGACGTGTATTTTCTCAGTGACCAGACTAACGAGGCCAACCAACGGATGCTGTTTGCAAAGTCCATATCCGAAATCATACCGCGTTTCGACAAGGTTGTTTATCCTGATTGGGAAACACTGCTGTTGGAACTTAACGAACGTACACCTCGGCGGACCGTTGTCTGTTTGGATGAATTCCCATATATGGTAAAAAGCTGCGCTACGCTTCCTTCCGTAATCCAGAAGCTGTTGAACGGGAGGACGCTCAAGTTCGACCTGATTATCTGCGGTTCTTCGCAACAACTGATGCAAGGCTATGTGCTGGACAGGAGAGAACCATTATACGGACTGGCTGATGAAATAATCAAACTTGAGCCTATACCAGTCCAATACATTTGCCAGGCATTAGGAGTGGATGAAACAACCGCCGTGGATGAATATGCCGTTTGGGGCGGAATTCCCCGATATTGGGAACTAAGAGCCGATTACCCGGATTTGGCCACGGCTATAAGAAGATTGATATTGGACACCAAAGGGATATTGGCCGAAGAGCCACAAAGGCTGCTCCGTGATGACCTGCGCGACACGGTTCAGACTTCCACCATCCTTTCCATAATCGGCAATGGGGCAAACAGGATGACAGAGATTGCGGCACGCGCCGGGAAAGAAGCCACCCAAATATCAGAACCGCTTGGAAAGCTCCGTGAACTGGGATACGTCAGACGCGAAGTCCCTTTCGGCGAGAACGAGAAAAAAAAGCAAGAAGGGCATTTATCGCATCAACGACAATATGCTGCAATTCTATTACCGTTTCGTTGTGCCCAACCGTTCCATCCTCGAATTAGGACGCGTAGACAGGGTTATGGGCCTTGTTGTTTCCCAATTCAACCAATATGCCGGCGAATGTTGGGAACAGCTATGTCGCCGATTCGTCAGCGGCAATGAGATTGACGGGATAGAATACGGCATGGCTTCAAGATGGTGGGGGAAAATATTTCCAAAGAACAACAAAGAAGGTACGATGGTCGAACTGGATGTAGTGGCCGAATCCTTTGACAAGAAACACATTCTTATCGGAAAGTGCAAATGGACTGGAGGGGAAGATGCCTCAAGGTTGATTAAAGACTTGTCCGAGAAAGCAAAATTCCTGCCGTTCGTCAAAGATGGACAGGAAGTGCATCCAATCTTGTTCCTAAAACAGAAGCCCGCGCACAATGAATTTGCCAGATATTTCCTTCCTGGGGATATTCTAAAAAATCTCTAACATTATACGTCCATAAGCAAAAATATTTTATTTTTCAAAGTTCAAAGGCCTGAAACGCTTGTCTGTCTTTCAAATAATCATTCAGGTCCTTAAATCCTTCATACAAGGAGGACATATCTTCCGCATTGTCGTTCAATGCCTTGTAAAGCGAGGCAAACGCATTACGGCCGGCCGCGTCGTTGTCAAGCAGGCATACGGTCTTGTCGTATTCCCGCAACAAAGGCAACGCCTTGCATATATTCGTGACGGAATTAAGGACGATGCAATCACTTTCCATTGCATCAAAGCATGGCAAACAACCGCGCTTTCCCAATGTCAGGAAAGATAGATAATCCATAAACCCCTCGAAAACAAGGCAGGTAGCGTTCACCTTGCAGGCATTGGACTTTATATGTGATATGTCCTTCGGTGCAATGCGACCCTTGAACCAGCGGTTGCGGAGTTCGTAAACGCCCGACCGATTGCGAAACCCTATGGCGTAATAACGCTTGCCGTTACAAGTGTAACGCACTTCAACGCACTCCTTTCTTGCGACATCCGTGTCTATCTTCCTTTCACGTAAATATGCCAACAATGCAGGGGATTTTAGCAGAGAAACGCCTATATCGAGACCTCTGCAAAACTGCGGCAAAAGGCATTGGTACGGCGTTGACACGAAGGCCCGTTGGGTCAAGAAGGCGGGCAAGTGCCACTTCGGCTACAAACGGCACACCGTAGTCAACCAGGACGGACTCGTCATCGCCGAGGAGACCACCCCGCCAACGAGAGCGACATTAAAAAACCTTGTAACGCCGTTGGAGAAAGCGGGCTTGGAACAAGGCACTACCGTGATGGCGGACAAGGGCTACGACTCGTCGGAGAACATGAAGGCGCTTTCCTCCATGAGGCTGAAAGGCCGCATCATGCACAAGGCGCAAAAGAACCGCAGCCTCACGGAACGAGAAAGGGCCGTGAACAAGGCCGTAAGCAAGGTGCGCTATGCCGTGGAAAGGACATACGGTTCGATGCACAAGTGGTTCGGGGCCGGGGTGGCAAGATATGTGGGGCTGGCCAAGACGCACGCGCAGCACATCATGGAGGCTATCGCCTACAACTTGTACCGAACGCCGGGGATTATTGTGTCCAATCGCATCAGATAAGGGGGAAACAGGGGTAAGAGAAGCCCTGGGAAACCACATTTTCCACGGATTTATGCCTTTTAATTAAGGCTCTTCTTTAGCTTGAGCTCTATCAGGACCGAAAATCAAGCAAGGTTTTGCAGAGGTCTCATTTTATGAATCAAGAGTGAGTCATAATCTTCCACGTTGTTTAATATCTCTACACAATAGCTTTTCATACTTAAAAATTGGAATAATGTGAAATTTCGCAGAAAAACGAGGTGGATTATGTGAAGAACCCACCGTTTTAGTCATCGGATTATGTGAAAAGCATTATCTTTGCACATATAAAAATCACGGAACACATGGAGAAACTGCTAAGAAGGAAGATTGACGCTTTCCTTTTGGACTGGAAAGACAGGAAGGACAAGAAGCCACTGATAGTCAAGGGGGCAAGGCAGGTCGGCAAGACACGCTCTATAGAATGGTTCGCCTACAA
>CALUFA010000019.1 GCA_944319795.1 uncultured Prevotella sp.
GAAAACAGAATCCAGATATAAGAAGAAACTTACAACTGAATCCTGTTTCCATTTACACAAAATTTTGGACAGTGTCGCAAATCGAGAGAAGTGCAAAATAAAAAGGAGTGAAACGAGTTTTTATTTTCACTTCCGAGATGCCGCTTGTCTTATTGAAAGATAATGCAAATCGAGAGAAGTGCAAAATAAAAGCGAGTGAAACGAGCTTTTATTTAATTAATATTCGCAATCAATTTAATGCCTTCATTTTTCTAAGAAGTCGGTTGCATTTTGTCATTCCGGGCGTAGACCCGGAATCCAGAAAACATCCTCTTTGTATAAGAACGATGCCGTATACACTGGATTCCGGGTCTACGCCCGGAATGACAGTTACCAACCGACTGCTTGGAAGAGGATGTTTGATTGGGTAGATTGCGGATATTCATATTTTATTTCCGTCCTAAATACGAGTTCTCACGGTTCGTCTTTATAAAGTTAAGGCTGCCGTTCCTCACGGAACAGCAGCCTCGTAATTACTATGATGTTGAAAATTTGGCGTTTGTACGCCTATGTAAGATTATGCTTCAATTGCTGCTACGCCGGGCAGAACCTTGCCTTCGATTGCCTCGAGCAGTGCTCCGCCGCCGGTAGAGATGTAAGACACCTTGTCGGCCATGCCGAACTTGTTGATGCAGGCGACAGAGTCGCCGCCGCCGATGAGCGAGAATGCGCCGTTGGCGGTAGCCTCGGCTATGGCGTCGGCTATGGCCTTGGAGCCGCCGATGAAGTTGTCGAACTCGAACACTCCGGCCGGGCCGTTCCAAAGGATTGTCTTTGCGCCCTTAATGGCCTCGGCGAATGCCTTGCGCGTCTCGGGGCCTGCGTCGAGCCCTTCCCATCCGTCGGGAATGTCGTTGGCAGGGCAAACCTGCGTGTTGGCGTCGTTGGCGAATGCGTCGGCTGCGATGCAGTCGGTGCCGAGTATGAGGTTTACGCCGTTTTCCTTAGCCTTCTTTATCACGTCGAGCGCAATGTCGAGCTTGTCGTCCTCGCAGATAGACTTACCGATCTTGCCGCCCTGGGCCTTTGCGAAGGTGTAAGTCATGCCGCCGCAGAGGATGAGGTTGTCAACCTTTCCGAGCAGGTTCTCGATGATTCCTATCTTTGTCGACACCTTAGAGCCGCCCATGATGGCCGTGAACGGGCGCTTGATGTTGCTCAGCACGTTGTCTACTGCGTTTACTTCCTTCTCCATGAGGTAGCCGAGCATCTTGCTGTCCTTGTCGAAGTATTCGTCGATTACGGCCGTAGAGGCGTGCTTGCGGTGTGCCGTGCCGAACGCGTCCATTACGTAGCAGTCTGCGTAAGAGGCCAGCTTCTTGGCGAATGCCTTCTGGCTTTCCTTCATGGCCTTCTTGGCCTCGTCGTATTTCGGGTCTTCCTTGTCGATGCCTACGGGCTTGCCTTCCTCTTCGGGGTAGAAGCGCAGGTTCTCGAGCAGCAGTGCCTCGCCCGGTTTCAGTTCTGCGGCCTCTTTGTCTGCGTTGGCGCAGTCGGGAGCGAACTTAACCTCTACTCCGAGATGCTCTGATACGTTCTTTACTATCTGGCTGAGGGAGAGTTTCGGGTTCACCTTGCCTTTGGGCTTGCCCATGTGGCTCATCATGATTACGCTGCCGCCGTCGGCGAGTATTTTCTTGAGTGTGGGGAGCGCGCCGCGTATGCGGGTGTCGTCGGTTACGTTTCCGTTTTCATCCAGTGGCACGTTGAAGTCGACGCGCACGATTGCCTTCTTGCCGGCAAAGTTGAATTGATCGATTTTCATGTTTACCTTAAATTTATTGAAGTGTAAAATGTAATCACGCTTTTCCGTCCCGCACGGCAGTGCCGCCTTATGTGCCTGGCGTATTTGCGGTGCTGCCTGCGGTTGTTGTTTTTACACTGCAAATATAGTGATTTTAGCCGACAAAAGTTAAAGTCTTAACGATAATTTTATGATTTTTGGCATGGTTGTTATAGTTATGCAATGTCGGCTTTACATTTCCAAATAAAATGTTTACCTTTGCACGCCGTAATAACTTGACTGGCAAATAAAAACAAAGGTAAAGACAATGAAGGATTCGGTTATAATAATAAGCGGCGGGATGGACAGCACCACCTTGCTGTACGACATGCAGGAGCGCATAGCGTTGGGCGTGTCGTTCGACTACGGAAGCAACCATAACGAGCGTGAAATCGGTTTTGCGCGGATGCACTGCTCGCGGCTCGGCATCAGGCATGTGGTGATACGGCTCGGGTTCATGCACGAGTATTTCAAGAGTTCGCTGCTCAGCGGCGCCGACGCAATACCCGAAGGGCATTATTCCGACGACAACATGAAGTCTACCGTTGTGCCTTTCCGCAACGGGATAATGCTCTCGATAGCGGCCGGAATAGCCGAGAGCGAGGGCTTGAAGTACGTGATGATGGCCAACCACGGCGGCGACCACGCCATTTATCCCGACTGCCGGCCCGGGTTCGTGCGCGCGATGAGCGAGGCGACCAAGGCCGGCACGTATCCGGGCATCGAGGTGCTGGCGCCTTACACCAACCTTACCAAGACCGACATCGCCCTGCGCGGAAAGAGCCTCGGCATCGACTATTCGGAAACTTGGAGCTGTTATAAGGGCGGCGAACGCCACTGCGGCAAGTGCGGTACGTGCGTTGAGCGCAAGGAAGCGCTGAGGGACGCCGGCATAAACGACACTACCGAGTATGAGGATTGAGCGCCGTTGGAGCGCGGCTCGCCGGCTGCGGCGGCACGTTTGCCGATGGCCTGTGTAACATGTTGATACCCAACGGGTTGTAAAAGGCGGTCTTTCGCGTTCCAAAAGACCGCCTTTTATCGTGCAATAAGTGGCCTTTCGCATTGCTGAAGGCTGCCTTTTGCCTTGGTGCGGATGTTCCGCCGCCATGTCGGTAATATGTGTTAAATGTTTGGCGCTTTCATGCAAAATCAATAACTTTGCAGCTCGGTTCGGGTGGAGACTTTCAGGGCGTGGCGCTGAAGGGCCTGCCCGACGGCGCATGGGGCCGTGGTTCGTGGCGCATGCGCGTATAAGTAGGAGATCAATGATAAGTAATAAAGGTATTAAAAGATTGTTTCTTGCCCTGCTGCCGTTGCTTTTGTGTACCGTCGCATCGGCGCAGACGTCAGACTCGCTGATTGTCAATCAGTTGCGCGGAGAGGGCGTGACTTTCTCACATAACAATTCCGTCGTACTGCTGATGAGCGGACAGGAGAAGTTCGACGACATGTTCGAGGCGATACGGCAGGCCCGCAGCAGCGTGCATCTTGAATATTTCAATTTCCGTAACGACTCGATAGCCTCGCTGCTTTTCGGCCTTCTTGCCGAAAAGGCGGCCCAAGGCGTAGAGGTGCGCGCCTTGTTTGACGGATTCGGCAACGATTCTAACAACCGTCCGTTGAAGAAGGAGCATCTGAAGGATATACGCTCCAAGGGCATCGAAATCTACGAGTTCGACCCGATACGCTTCCCGTGGATAAACCATGTTTTCCACCGCGACCACCGCAAAATCGTCGTAATCGACGGCGAGTTGGCCTATACCGGTGGTATGAACGTGGCCGATTATTACATTACGGGTACGGAAGACGTAGGCGAGTGGCGCGACATGCACTGCCGTATCGAGGGCGACGAGGTGAACACCTTGCAGGACATATTCCTCAGGATGTGGAACAAGGTGGCTAAGCAGAACGTGGGTGGGGCCAAGTATTACCGTGGTAATCCGGACGCAGGGCGTTTCGTCGGCCTGAAACCAGATGCGTGCTGTACGGCCGGCAACAAGATGGTTGGCATCATCAACCGCGAGCCGAGGAAGACGAACGCCATAATCAGGAAGTTTTATACGGAGGCCATCAACAGCGCAAAGGACAGCATCAAATTAGTGAACCCTTACCTTACGCTCAACCGTAAGCTGAAGCGCGCCCTGCGCAACGCCGTGAAGCGCGGTGTGAAGGTTGAGGTTATGGTCTCAGAGAAAAGCGACATCCCGCTGACGCCCGACTGTGTTTTTTATAACGTACATAAGCTGATGAAGCACGGCGTAGACGTATGGATATATAAACCCGGGTTTCATCATACAAAGGTGATAATGGTCGACGGCCGTTTCTGCACCGTAGGAAGCGCCAACCTCAACGCCAGGAGCCTGAATTTTGATTACGAGGAGAATGCCGTAATCATCGACCCGTGCACGACGAAGGAACTTAGCGACATGTTCGACGACGACAAGGCCGACTCGTTTAAGCTGACAGAGGAGAAATGGGACGAATGGCGCACGCCGTGGAAGAAGTTCGTCGGATGGTTCGCCCATCTGCTTTCCCCGTTCTTGTAATAGCGAGCAGACAAGCAGATTTATTTTAGCAGACAAGCAGATTTATTTTAGCAGACGAGCAGACAAGTAACAAGCAGACAAGGAGATTTCTTTAGCAGACAAGCAGACGAGTGACAAGCAGACAAGGAGATTTCCTTAGCAGTGGAGGAACAAAAATATGTGTCTTGTTCCTTTTATCAACTATGCAAATCTCCTTGTCTGCTTGTTACTTGTCTGCTTGTCTGCTAAAATAAATCTGCTTGTTTGCTAAATAAATCTCCTTGTCTGCTTGTTACTTGTCTGCTTGTCTGCTAAAATAAATCTGCTTGTTTGCTAAAAATCTCCTTGTCTGCTTGTTACTTGTCTGCTTGTCTGCTAAAATGAATCTGCTTGTCTGCTTAAAAAATACAGGTCGGCCATAAGTTGCATGTCGGTGCTGCTTATGCCGTGGCTTGCAAGGAAGTCTTTGTCTTTCTCCATTTCCTTGGATATGTCGTAAGTCTTGCCGTTGCCGTCTTTCGTATTTATGAATTTGCCGAACTTCTCGGCTGCGCCGGCAATGTCGCCCGACAGCCAGTCGCAATAACCGGCGTTGAGCCAGTCGCCCGTTTCAACGTCTTCGCTGTTTAAAATCCTGTTGTAATACTTCCCGGCCTGTTCGTATTTGCGCAGCCCCATGAGCGTCCATGCGAGCACGCGCAATACCGGCGTTGAGTCAGGCGTTTCGATGTCGAGCTTGTAAAGCAGGTTGACGGCGTTGTCGTATTTCTCTGCTTTCGCCATTGCCACGCAGTAATTAAGGGCTATCGCCTTGTTTTCCGGGGCTTGTTCGTATAGTTTTCCGTAACATTCGGCCGAACGGGTGTAGTCTCCTTTCTCGTAATAAGCTCGTGCAAGCAGCGACTCCGCACGCTTGTTTTCAGGTTCGAGCGCGCTTAGTTTCTCTAAGCATGTTATTGCGTTATCGGGATTTTTCTTCATGTTCAGCTCGTAAATGCCGTTTGCGAGCATGAGTTTTGTGTCGCCGTCGTCGTAATGTTTCGCAAGAATTTGTCCTAACGCTTCCTTGTTCTTGTGCTTGATCATGAAGAAACAGAGGTCGGGCGCCGCTTTGCGTATTGCCTTGCAGTCGAGCAAATCGTTGGTTATGAATACGAAGTTTTTCGTCTCGAAAGGGTTCAGCAACTGTCCGCGCTGCTGGAACAGCCTGAAGAATCGGTACATGTCTTGCAGTATCATCCTCCTGATGTATGCCGGGCTTTCCTGCTCTTCCTTGCTCATCGTTGCGCCCAATGCCTCTTGTGAGTTGAACATTTCTTTCATGTTGGCCGGCAAGCGGCTGATGACCGACGACAGGGCGAGCGTGAACGAATACTTGTCGCTGTCGCAGAAAGGCCCGTTGCTGAGTACGTTGGCCAGTAGGGGAGTGTCTTTCAGTCCGCTCGTCGCGCTTGATATTTCGGGGTGTTCGAGGTAGAACGGGCAAAACCAGTTTGCCACGTTGTAGAAGAACGGGAATCGTTTCATCTGTGAGAATCCGCCGAAGTATATGTCGGAGCCGGCTTTCTGCATGTTCATCATCTTCTGGAAGCTCTCTTCCATTTTCTCCATCGCCCTTTCCGAAGCGCCCGGGTCGAATATGTCTGCCATCGGGTCGTCTTCCTTTTCGGTTATGCCGAAACGCGTGATGTTTAGGTTGTTGTTCTTCATCAGCTCCGGCATGATGTCGCGCCTTATGGTCGCCGTGTCCTGTTCGGCGTTCAGGCAGAATACCATTTGTTTCTGCAAGTCGACAAGTTCGTTTACGACGTTCTTGTCGTTCAGTGCTTCGCTTACCGACTCTCTTAGCTTTGGAAACACCTTCGCGGCCTCTGACGAGAGGGCGAACGCCCAGCCTATGAGAGCTTTCTGCCGTAAATGTTCGTCTGTTGTCTTAAGGTAAACGTTCATCATCACGCTGAACTTGTTTGCGTCCATGTTGTTCATGGTGGCCAATGTTAGCGCGCTGATTATCAGTTGGGCGTCTATCGTGTCGACCGCAGGCGACAGCAGCAGTTCTTCAAAGAACGCTGCGTCGTGCTCGCCCCATTGCCTTGAAGTGACGATATGGCAGAATAAGGATTGCGTGAAGTCGTTGTGCCGGCGGTAAATGTCGTTGCTCTTCCGGGTACGTTCAGGTTCAGGGTCGAGGCTGAGCATGGCCACGTCTGTTACGAAACCTTCGAGTTCGGCCTTGATGTTGTCGTTGTTGAATGATTTTCTCGAGGCTTTGCCCGACGCTTCTGCGAAGAACTGGACGTTTTGCTTGCGGTAAGCCATGTTAAGGTCGGCGGTGAAGCGGTAGAGCCTTACTATGAGGTTTTGGTATATTGCGCCGCGTTGCGGGTCGTTGAAGCCGCGCTTCATGTAGTCGAGCATCAGCCTGTAATCGTTTTCGATGCTCTCAAGCTCCTCGTCGTATATAAGGTGTGGGTTTGCGTCGACTAACGAGCGGGTCGAGCGCAGGGCGCGCCCTAACATGCCGTCGTAGATGTATTTCAGTATGTCGCTTATCTGTTTGGTCTCGTTGTTGTCCATAGTCTGGTGGTCATTTAAGCCATTTGTCGGCGGTGTCGATGTCTTTTTGGCGCGGAGCTTTAGCGTGTTCGAACTTTGTTTTAGGTAAAGCGTTTACAGCCTTGTCTTCTATTTGGTAATATTTCCTTATTATCTGCGAGTAGTGTTTCAGTCCGTTTTTGTTTATCGAGTCGCATGCGGCGTTGTATCCGTCGACGAACGCTTTCAGCTGTTGCCGCCTGCGCTTGTCTTCCAAAGCCTTTTTCCTGAATGCTATGACGCCGAAACGCATGTCTTTGTCACGGCTGTCCATCAACACCGGGTTCTTATACAGCCTCGCAACCGCGGCTTGCGGCTCTGGCAGGAGCATTGCGTCCATCTCGTTTGCGAATAGCATTTTAAGCCTGAGGTCTACGTCGTTTATCTGTATCTTGAACACTTCTTCGTCTTTCAGCTTTGCGCTGTCGGTGGCGTAGTCGGCAAGTAAGGCCGTGGCCGAGAAGCGCGTCATGGCCACCATCTTGTCGCTCAGTTGGTTGATGCGCCTTATTCTTGCCGTCCTGTTGCTTATCAGCTGCCAGTAAGCGTTGGTTGCGGCTACGTATTCGAGAGCCGTTCCCTTTTTGATAATGTGTTGTCCGCGCACTATGTCGGTAACGCATCCTTCGATGTTGCCTTTTACAAGGGCTGCGTCGCAGTCTATTTGTGCATTGAAAGGCTTAAGCCTGATGTCGGCCTTGGCCGTGTCGAACAGGTTGCATTCCTTGGCGACGTATATCGGAAGGCAGTCGAGCGTGGGCATTACGCCTACCTTTAATGCCAATGAGTCAGCCTTGCGCTGCTGCTGCCATTCGGCCTGCGACTGCCTTTTTACCTCGTCGTAAGAAGGGCCGCAGCCTGCGACTGCCGCAATGGTGACTGCCGCTAAGAATATTATTATTGAGTGCTTGGTTCCCATATATGTTTGATGTACCATTTAAGAGGTTTGCGGGCGTACTGCTTTAAGGTAAATCTTAAATACCCAATAGCCAAGAACCTTGTAACCGGAAGGCCCGTATCCGCAGATTATTAAAAAGGGCAGCCCTGCGTTTTAAACACGAGTCGCCCTTCCGAGTTGTTATTAATGTGCGATATTAGTCTTAACCGTTGTGTATGATGCTGCAAAGTTAATGATTTATTTTGTAACTCAAAAAAATCTCACTATTTTTGTATGCAAAATTAAGAAATGCAGAATTATCCGGATAGGGGGATTTGCCGGCAGGCGGTAGGAAAACGTGTTTGCCTTTGTTTGTTGCGGTTTTGTATGATGAGGCATGGTAAACCGTTTTTTATGTCCCCACATTTTTAAATTTAACTTACGTTTATGGCAAAAGACAAGATAGCTTACGTGTGCTCCAATTGTGGGCAAGAGTCGGCCAAATGGATTGGCAAATGCCCTAATTGCGGCCAGTGGAACACGTTCAAGGAGATACGTGTGGCCGCCGAAACGGCCGGCCAGGCATCGGCTGCGTCGGCGGCTTCGTCCGTGAGGCGGGGGCGCAACTCGGGAGGCTCGCGGCCGCTTCCGCTCCGCAGCATATCGGCTAAAGACGAGCCGCGCATCGACATGCGCGACGGCGAACTCAACCGCGTGCTCGGCGGTGGGTTGGTTCCCGGCTCGATAGTGTTGCTCGGCGGAGAGCCGGGTATCGGCAAGAGCACGCTGACGTTGCAGACCATACTCAACCTGCACGACCGTAAGTTATTATATGTAAGCGGAGAGGAAAGCGCCCACCAACTTAAGATGAGGGCCGAAAGGATATATTTAGCAGACAAGCAGACAAGCAGACAAGCAGACGAGCCTTTTTTAGCAGACAAGCAGACAAGCAGACAAGCAGACGAGCCTTTTTTAGCAGACAAGCGGACAAGCAGACAAGCAGACGGGCCTTTTTGGGGAAACGGGCTGACAAGCGGACAAGCAGACGGGCAAGTAATCGGACATAGCGAAGGCGGCAGGGGCGATACCTATGTCTGTTCGTCAGCCCGTAGCTTGCCTGCCGGCGAAGACAACTGCCTTATTCTTTGCGACACGTCGCTTGAGAGCATTTTCGCCAACATACAAGAAACGCATCCCGACATCGTGGTAATCGACTCGATACAGACCATAAGCACCGAGAGCGTCGACAGTTCGCCGGGCAGCGTCACCCAAGTGCGCGAGTGCGCGTCGGCCCTGCTGCGCTTCGCCAAGTCGAGCGGGGTGCCCGTAATACTGATAGGCCATATCAATAAGGAGGGCACGCTGGCCGGGCCTAAGATACTCGAGCACATCGTCGACACGGTAATCCAGTTTGAGGGCGACCAGCATTACATGTACCGCATACTCCGTTCGACGAAAAACCGTTTCGGCAGCACTTCCGAGTTAGGCATCTACGAGATGCGCCGAGACGGCCTGAGGCAAGTGTCGAACCCTTCGGAGCTATTGCTTTCGCAAGACCACGAGGGGCTTAGCGGCGTGGCTATATCGTCGGCAATCGAAGGCGTGCGCCCGTTTCTCGTAGAGACGCAGGCCCTCGTGTCGACCGCGGCCTACGGAACGCCGCAGCGCAGCGCCACCGGCTTCGACCAGCGCCGGCTGAACATGCTGCTCGCCGTGTTGGAAAAACGCGTCGGTTTCAAGTTGGTGCAGAAGGACGTTTTCCTCAACATTGCCGGCGGACTGCGCGTTACCGACATGGCGATGGACCTCAGCGTGATAGCCGCCGTGCTTTCGAGCAACGTCGACACGGCGATAGAGGGCGGATGGTGCATGGCCGGCGAAGTGGGCCTTAGCGGCGAAGTGCGCCCCGTAAGCCGCATAGAGCAGCGCATATCTGAGGCTGAGAAGCTCGGCTTTACGCACATTATAGTGCCTAAACACAACCTTCAGGGCTTGTCGCGCAAGAAGTTCAACATCGAGCTTGTTCCCGTGCGTAAGGTTGATGAGGCGCTGAGGGCGCTGTTCGGGTGAGCCTTTGTTTGCTTCGTATATTTACGTTCAAATAATGGCATCGGCTGTTTTAATAAAATAGATGGTTAATATTAACATGAAACTTATAGCAGACAGTGGCAGCACCAAGACCGACTGGTGCTTCGTCGACGGGCGTAGTGTTGTCCGTCGAGTTGCAGGGCAGGGTATAAACCCTTACCAGCAAAGCGTCGGCGAGATAGAACGAGTTGTGGCGGAAGAGCTTTTGCGCGACGGCGGTTTGGCCGCGCAGGTCGGCGTAGTGGAATTTTACGGCGCAGGATGCCGCGACGACAAGATACCCGTGCTTGAAGCCCTTTTCAGGCGGCTCTTCGCCAACGCCGCCACGGTTGAGGTATGCTCAGACATGCTCGGGGCGGCGCGCGCCCTCTTCGGCTCGGGCGAGGGCATAGCGTGCATACTCGGCACGGGGGCCAACTCGTGCGTGTATGATGGCGCCCGCATTACGGCCAACGTGCCGCCGCTCGGCTACATACTCGGCGACGAGGGCAGCGGTGCCGTCTTAGGGCGGCTCTTCGTCAACGCCATGTTCAAGGGCGGACTGCCCGAAAGGCTGCGCGACGAGTTTCTTGCCGAGAGCGGGCTTACGCTGGCCGATATTATAAATAAGGTATACCGCGAGCCTTTGGCCAACCGCTTCCTTGCCGGCATGTCGCCGTTCATCCGCGCGCATTTGGCCGACAAGGGCGTAGAAAACTTGGTGGTGGACAATTTCAGGCGGTTCTTCAGGCGCAACGTAAGACTCTACCGCCGGCCCGACCTGCCCGTAAGTGCCGTCGGCAGCATTGCTTTTTATTATGAGGAGCAGTTAAGGCAGGCCGCCCGGCTTGAAGGCTACGAGGTTGTAAAAGTAATAAAACAGCCGATGGACGAATTGGTCAAAGCTGTCGGGTAGGCCCCGGCTTACGGTTTGCCATTTTCCACCGTCCTTTTTCTTACATTCTGAAAGGTAACCTTTTGCCTCCTTGTTTGCGGCATATTGCAATGCGGAAGGCGGTCTTTTGAAGCGCAAAAGACTGCCTTCCGCATTTTTGTTTGTATCGTTGCGCGTTCTTGCTGAAAGTGTTACGTTTTTTTCAGTATAAGGGATAAGAAAATGAAGTCATTCATCAAAGGTGTGCCTCCGGCCGTTTTTGTTTTTGTTGGTCTTCGTACATCCGTAGTTTGCACAATTTTTGACAAATCTTGTCGGGCGGAATAAAATTTGCGGGTTTTTGCTTAATCTTTACAAAATTAATTGTACCTTTGCAGATGTTTTGTAGTGCTACGTTTTATTAAATAAAATATATATGTATTTTATCTTGTTAATTACCGTTTTGATAACGGCTGTTTTCTTGGTAGTGGCTGCTTTTGTCATCGCTAAGTTGATGGGTCCGCGTACGTATAACAAGGTGAAGGGAGAGCCGTTCGAGTGTGGTATTCCCACGCACGGTTCTTCATGGATACCCGTACATGTGGGCTATTATCTTTTCGCCATCCTTTTCCTCGTGTTCGACGTGGAGACGGTGTTCCTCTATCCGTGGGCCGTCGTAGTTAAGGAGTTCGGCGTAATGGCAATGGTCAGCATCGGATTCTTTTTGTTAGTCTTAGTATTTGGCCTTGCTTACGCTTGGCGGAAAGGAGCACTGGAATGGAAGTAAGAAAGCCCGTTATCAAGAGTATTCCTTACTCGGAATTCAAGGACAATGAGTCTCTCGAGAAGATTGTAGAAGAGCTTCACGAGGGTGGTGTTAATGTAGTGGTGGGTTCTCTCGACAGCGCCATCAACTGGGGGCGCAGCAACTCGCTGTGGTCGTTGACTTTCGCCACGAGCTGCTGCGGCATCGAGTTCATGGCCGTAGGCTGCGCCCGTTACGACTTCGCGCGCTTCGGCTTCGAGGTTACGCGTAACTCTCCGCGCCAGGCCGACCTCATCATGTGCGCCGGTACGATTACGCACAAGATGGCCCCGGCCTTCAAGCGCCTTTACGACCAGATGGCCGAGCCTAAGTACGTGGTGGCCGTGGGCGGCTGCGCCATATCGGGCGGACCGTTCAAGAGCAGCTACCATGTGGTGAAGGGCATCGGCGAAATCGTGCCCGTGGATGTTTACATCCCCGGCTGTCCTCCGCGCCCCGAGGCCATTCTCTACGGAATGATGCAGTTGCAGAGGAAGGTTAAGGTCGAGAAGTTCTTCGGCGGAGTGAACCACAAGGAGAAGAAGCCCATAATCGTTGACGGCAACATCAGCGAGGAACAGTTGAAAGAGGCTTCCGAAGCCCTTAATACGGCAAACGCCTCTAACATTTAATATAAGGAAGCGATGAAATTAGAACACAAAATATTCGAGTTGAAGGATTTCGCCGGCGAGATGGCGAAACTCAGGAATGAGAAGCATTTTGACTACCTCGTAACCATCGTAGGCGAGGACTTCGGCGAAGAAGGCCTCGGCGCGGTGTACATCCTTGAGAACACCGACACGCACGAGCGCATAAGCGTCAAGGCCGTAAACGGCGACAGGGACAATGCTTACATACCGACCGTAAGCAACCTGTGGAAGGGCGCCGAGATATTGGAGCGCGAGGTTTACGACTTCTACGGAATCAAGTTCCTCGGCAACAAGGACATGCGCCGTCTCTACCTCCGCTCTGACTTCAAGGGCTATCCGTTCAGGAAGGACTACGACATGAGTCCCGAGAACAACCAATACACCCTCGACGACGACCCGGAGCCCGACTATACCGTTGAATACAACCTCGACGAGGACGGCAAACTGGTTGAGACGCGCCGCAAACTCTTCACCGACGACGATTACGTGATCAACATAGGCCCGCAGCACCCGGCCACCCACGGTGTGCTCCGCCTGCAGACCATACTCGACGGCGAGTACGTAAGGAAGATATATCCCCATTGCGGATACATCCACCGCGGCATCGAGAAGATGTGCGAGAGCTATACTTATCCGCAGACGTTGGCCCTGACCGACCGTCTCGACTACCTGTCGGCCATGATGAACCGCCACGCCCTCGTATCCGTAATAGAGGAAGGCATGGGCGTTGAACTCTCTGACCGCATCAAGTACATACGCACGATAATGGACGAGCTTCAGCGTCTCGACTCGCACATGCTTTACTTCGGCTGCTGCGCTCAGGACCTCGGAGCTTTGACCGCTTTCATTTACGGTATGCGCGACCGCGAGCAGGTGCTCAACGTCATGGAGGAGACAACAGGCGGACGCCTCATCCAGAACTATTATAGAATAGGTGGCTGTCAGGCCGACATCGACCCGAACTTCGTTAAGAACGTGAAGAAGCTCTGCGAGTACGTTAAGCCGATGTTCAAGGAATACGACGACATCTTTACCGGCAACGTAATCCTGCAGAACCGTTTCAAGGGCGTGGGCGTGCTGTCAAAAGAGGATGCCATATCATACGGCTGTTCCGGTGGTACCGGCCGTGCGTGCGGTTGGCATAACGACGTAAGGAAGAATCATCCTTACGACTTGTACGGCAAGGTTGACTTCGACGAGATTACGTACACCAACGGCGACTGTTTCGACCGCTATAAGGTACGTCTCGACGAGATGCGCCAAAGCGTGCGCATAATCGAGCAGCTTATCGACAACATTCCCGAAGGTGAGTTCTACATCAAGCAGAAGCCTATCATCAAGGTGCCCGAGGGAACTTGGTATACAAGCTGCGAGGGCAGCCGTGGCGAAATAGGCGTTTACCTGAGAAGCGACGGCGGTAAGAATCCTTGCCGACTGAAGTTCCGCCCGATGGGTCTGCCTCTCGTATCGGCTATGGATACTATCTGCCGCGGCGAGAAAATAGCCGACCTTATCTCGATCGGAGCTACGCTCGACTATGTGATTCCCGATATTGACAGATAATAAAAAGGTGAGAAAGTGAGAAGGTGAGAAGGCTGGACAAAGCCAATGCATTTGTCTTAACAACTTTATTCCTAAACTCCTTACTCCTTTACTCCTCTTATTAATAAACTTAAACTTTAAAGAAAAGTGTTCGATTTTAGTATAGTAACAACGTGGTTTGACAGCCTGCTCAGGGACACCCTCGGGTTGGGCAACTTCTTGTCAATCCTTATTGAGTGCGTCATTGTCGGACTTCTTATATTGGTGGCTTACGCCATGCTGGCAATCGTGCTCATATATATGGAACGTAAGGTCTGCGCTTTCTTCCAATGCCGTCTCGGCCCGATGCGAGTTGGAAAGTGGGGTATCTTCCAGGTCTTCGCCGACGTGCTGAAGATGCTTATCAAGGAGATATTCCCCGTAGATAAGGCGGACAAACTTCTTTACGTCATCGCCCCGTTCCTTGTGATAATAGGCAGCGTCGGCGCTTTCGCGTTCATGCCGTGGAACAAGGGCGCAAGCATTCTCGACTTTAACGTAGGCGTGTTCCTCCTCACGGCGATCTCAAGTATCGGCGTTGTCGGCATCTTCCTTGCCGGCTGGAGCTCGAACAACAAGTATTCGGTTGTATCGGCAATGCGTGGCGCCGTGCAGATGATTTCATACGAAATGTCTCTTTGCCTGTGCCTCATTACGGCCGTAGCGCTTACGGGCACGATGAGTCTTTCGGGCATAGTAGAGTCTCAGAACGACGGATGGCTGATATTCAAGGGGCACATTCCTGCCATAATAGCTTTCTTGGTGTTCCTCATTGCCGGTAACGCAGAGGCCAACCGCGGCCCGTTCGACTTGGCCGAGGCCGAGAGCGAGCTTACAGCCGGTTACCACACCGAGTATTCTGGTATGGGCTTCGGCTTCTTCTACTTGGCCGAATATCTTAACTTGTTCATCATAGCCGGAATCGCCGCTACGGTGTTCCTCGGCGGTTGGATGCCTCTCCACATCGTGGGGCTCGACGGATTCAACACCGTGATGGACTACATACCCGGCATCGTATGGTTCCTGGCTAAGACTTTCTTCCTCATTTGGATCCTGCTTTGGATTAAGTGGACTTATCCGCGCTTGCGTATCGACCAGATACTTAAGCTCGAATGGAAGTATCTTATGCCGTTGAGCCTGCTCAATCTCGTGATTATGACGATAGTCGTAGCTCTTGGTTGGCATTTCTAGGAGATATTATGAATTTAAGGATTGAAGTCATTTAAATCTAAAATGGAAGAAAATAATAAATCATATTTCGGCGGAATCAAAGACGGGCTTAAGTCTTTGGCTACTGGACTCGGCGTCACCTTCCGTGAATATCTCACGAAGAAAATAACCGAGCAGTATCCTGAGAACCGAAAGACCGTGCTCCATGTTTCGCCGCGTCACCGTGGCCGGCTCATCATGCCGCAAGACGCCGAGGGCAACAACAAGTGCGTCGCCTGCAAACTTTGCGAGATGGCTTGTCCCAACGGGACGATAAAGGTTGTTTCAAAGATGGTTGAGACAGAGGACGGAAAGAAAAAGCGTGTCCTCGAGGACTATATCTACGACCTGGGCGAGTGTATGTTCTGCGAGTTGTGCGTAAACGCATGTCCTCATGACGCGATAAAGTTCGTCAACGACTTCGAGAACGCTACGTTCAGCCGTGGCAGCCTTGTGCAGCATCTTGACAAGCAGAAGTTCGAGACACCACTGCCCAACCTTACTGACGGCGGCGCGCCGTTGGAAATAGGCAAGTTCAATACAGGTATAAAATAATAAGGAGAACGTGAATATGGCTAATATGGTAATGTTTTTAATTCTTGCTGTCGTCATCCTCGGCTCGGCCGTGATGTGCGTTATGACGAAGCGGATTATGAGGGCGGCCACTTTCCTGTTGTTCGTTCTCTTGGGTGTTGCCGGTTTGTACTTCCTGCTCGACTATACGTTCTTGGGCGCCGCCCAGATCAGCGTTTACGCCGGAGGTATAACCATGATCTACATCTTTGCAATCCAACTTGTAAGCAAGCGTACCCTTCAAGGTCTCGTTGAGCGCTTCAAGGGAAGCCGCGTGGCTTTCGGTGCCTTGATGTCGCTTATCGGCTTGGTTACTGTTGTTGCAATATTTTTGAAGAATAAGTTTATAGACATGTCAATGCAGATGGCGGACGCAGAGGTTCCGATGGACGTAATAGGCAATACGCTTATGGGTTCCGAGAAATACCAGTATGTCCTGCCGTTCGAGTTCATTTCGGTGTTCCTGCTTGCATGCATCATCGGTGGAATCGTAATATCGAGAAAGGAGTAATATAGTATGGTACCAGTTGAATATTTCTTTGTGCTTTCGGCACTGTTGTTTTTCATCGGCGTGTTCGGTTTCGTCACAAGGCGTAACTTGATTGCCATGCTGATTTCGGTTGAGTTGATACTTAACTCCGTCGATATTAACTTCGCTGCTTTCAACCGCTTGCTCTTCCCCGGACAGTTCGAAGGTTTCTTCTTCACGCTGTTCAGCATCGGAGTAAGCGCAGCCGAGACTGCCGTGGCCGTGGCTATTATTATTAATGTTTACCGCAATTTCCACAGTGACCAGGTGAACTGTATTGAAAACATGAAAAATTAATGTGTGTTATGGATTATAGTTTTGTATTTTTAATACTCTTATTGCCTGCTCTCACGTTCATCCTGCTCGGACTTGCCGGAATGAAAATGTCCCACAAGGTCGCAGGACTGATAGGTACGTGTTCGTTGGCAATTGTGACTGTGTTGTGTTATTACACGGCGTTCGAGTATTTCCTCGTCCAGGGAAGGGATGTCGCCACAGGGCTTTATCCTACGGTTACCGTGTTCGACATTACGTGGTTGAAGTTTTCAGAGCTTCTTACGTTTAACATAGGTTTCCGCATAACGCCTATTTCGGCCATGATGCTCATCGTTATTTCGACGGTCAGCTTTATGGTGCATATCTATTCGTTCGGATATATGCACGGTGAGAAGGGATTCCAGCGTTATTACGCATTCCTGAGCCTTTTCACCATGTCAATGCTCGGCTTGGTTGTGGCTACCAACATTTTCCAGATGTATCTTTTCTGGGAGCTTGTAGGTGTAAGCTCATACTTGCTTATCGGTTTCTATTATCCGTTGCATGCAGCTGTGGCCGCATCGAAGAAGGCATTCATCGTTACGCGTTTCGCCGATTTGTTCTTCCTCATAGGTATCTTGTTCTACAGTTTCTATGTCGGAACGTTCAATTACGACCTTACGGCTATGGCTCCGGCACAGATGGGTGCGCTCCAGCACGCTGGTTGGATCATGCCGGCGGCGTTGTTCCTCATGTTCATCGGTGGTGCCGGTAAGAGTGCCATGTTCCCGTTGCACATTTGGTTGCCCGACGCAATGGAAGGCCCTACGCCTGTCAGTGCGTTGATCCACGCCGCAACGATGGTTGTCGCAGGTGTTTATCTCGTTGCAAGCCTGTTCCCGTTGTTCGTCGAGTTTGCTCCTAACGCGTTGCATTGGGTTGCTTACATTGCCGCTTTCACGGCATTCTATGCAGCCGCCGTTGCTTGCTGCCAGAGCGATATTAAGCGAGTTTTGGCTTTCTCTACGATTTCGCAGATAGGCTTCATGCTCGTTGCTCTCGGCGTTTGCATGCCTGATCCCGAACTTGGCAAGGTTGCCATGACAGAGGAATATGCCGACGTAAACGGCCTCGGCTATATGGCCGGCATGTACCACTTGTTCACCCACGCTATGTTCAAGGCTTGCTTGTTCCTCGGCGCAGGATGCATTATCCACGCCGTTCACTCGAACGAGAAGATGTACATGGGCGGTTTGCGCAAGTACATGCCTATAACGCATTGGACATTCCTTATTTCATGTCTCGCTATTGCCGGTATTCCGTTCTTCTCGGGCTTCTGCTCAAAGGATGAGATTCTCGTTGCATGCTATAACTTCTCGCCGGTGATGGGAGTTATTATGAGCGGCATCGCTGCTATGACGGCGTTCTACATGTTCCGTTTGTATTACTCTATTTTCTGGGGCAAGAGCTATTACGAGACCCACAAGGCAGAGGGTGCCCATCAGCCTCACGAGGCTCCGTCGACGATGACGATACCTCTTATAGTGCTTTCTGCCATAACTATGCTTGTCGGCATCTTCGGAACGCTGCACGTATTTGAGTTCGGCGAGTTCGTTTCAGCCAACGGTATAGGTTTCGGTACTCACACGAATTGGGCCGTGGCTGCTTCAAGTACGATTCTCGCCCTTTGCGGCATCGCCCTTGCTACTTATATGTATAAAGGTGAAGAAACTCCCGTTGCCGACATGTTGGCAAAGAAGTTCCCGCGCCTGCACCAGGCAGCTTACCGCCGCTTCTATCTTGACGAGGTTTGGATGTTCGTAACCCACAAGATCATCTTCCGTTGCGTAAGCCGTCCTTTGGCTTGGTTCGACCGTCATGTTGTCGACGGAGCCATGAACTTCATGGCTTGGGGCGCAAACGAGGGAGGCGAGAGCATCCGCGGTTGGCAGAGCGGCGACGTGCGCCAGTATGCGGTATGGTTCCTTACCGGAACGATTGCGTTAGTCTTGATATGTATTTGTCTATAAAAGAAAACCGGTAAAATGAGTATATTAAGTTTATTTGTAGTAATTCCCGCGCTTATGTTGCTCGGCCTTTGGCTGGCAAGAAACCTCAACCAGGTGCGCGGCGTTATGGTGACGGGAGCCTCATGCTTGCTGCTCTTGTCTATCTGGCTGACGGTTGCGTTCATACAGATGCGTGCCGGTGGCAATACCGACGAGATGCTTTTCACTGACAGCATTCCGTGGTTCGAGCCTTTGAATATTGAATACGCAGTCGGCGTTGACGGAATTTCGGTTGTAATGTTGCTCTTGTCGAGCATCATCGTTTTCACCGGAACGTTCGCTTCTTGGCAGCTTAAGCCCCTCACTAAGGAGTATTTCCTTTGGTTTACGCTGTTGAGCACCGGCGTTTACGGATTCTTCATCAGCATCGACATGTTCACCATGTTCATGTTCTACGAGGTTGCGCTTATCCCCATGTACCTTCTTATCGGCGTATGGGGCAGCGGCCACAAGGAATATTCGGCCATGAAGCTGACCCTCATGCTTATGGGAGGTTCGGCATTGCTCATTCTCGGTATTCTCGGAATATATTTCGGCAGTGGTGCAACCACGATGAACGTGCTTGAGATCGCCCAACTGCACAACATTCCGGTCGACCTTCAGAAAGTGTTCTTCCCGTTCGTGTTCGTTGGTTTCGGCGTGCTCGGCGCATTGTTCCCGTTCCACACATGGAGTCCTGACGGTCACGCTTCTGCGCCTACCGCAGTGTCGATGCTTCACGCCGGCGTGCTCATGAAGTTGGGAGGCTACGGATGCTTCCGCATAGCAATGTTCCTTTTGCCTGAGGCTGCCCACGAGTTGGCATGGATATTCCTCATACTGACCACCATATCAGTGGTTTACGGAGCTTTGTCGGCATGCGTTCAGACCGACCTGAAGTACATCAACGCTTATTCGTCGGTGTCACACTGCGGCCTCGTTCTCTTCGCCCTTCTCATGATGACCAAGACTGCTTGCACGGGAGCAATCCTCCAGATGCTTTCACACGGATTGATGACGGCCCTCTTCTTCGCCCTTATCGGTATGATTTACGGCCGTACCCATACGCGTGACGTGCGCCAGTTGGGCGGTTTGATGAAGATAATGCCGTTCCTCAGCGTCGGTTACGTTGTTGCCGGTCTTGCCAACCTCGGTCTGCCCGGCTTCTCGGGATTCGTCGCCGAGATGACCATCTTCGTAGGTTCGTTCGCCAACAACGATGTGTTCCACCGCACGGCCACAATCATTGCTTGTACGAGTATCGTCGTAACGGCGGTTTACATCCTGCGCGTTGTCGGCAAGATTCTGTACGGCAAGGTTGCCGATCCGCATTATGAGACCCTCACCGATGCAACTTGGGACGAGCGCGTAGCCGTATGCTGCCTCATCTTCTGCGTGGCAGGTCTCGGTATCGCTCCGCTTTGGGCGAGCGAGGTTATCGACGACGCCTTGGTTCCTATCATCGACCACTTAAACAATGTTTCAGCTTTTGCGGCAATATGATGAAAGCAGACAAGTGACGAGCAGTCAGCAGACAAGGCATGTCTCCTTGTTGCTTGTCAACTTGTCACTTGTCAACTAAAAAATAAGAACAATGAATTACAGTCAATTTTTAAACATGATACCGGAGGCCACGTTGATGGCCATCCTCATAATCGTCTTCATTGCCGACTTCGCTTCGTCGCGCAAAGGTGAGCGTAGGTGGTTCAATCCGCTGGTGTGCTTGTTGATGCTTGTACAGGTCGTGGTTTCAGCAGTACCCCAAGAGCCTACTTCGGCATTCGGCGGCATGTATGTCACCACGGCTGCGGTAAACGTAATGAAGACCATCCTTGCTGCCGGTACGCTCATTGTGGTCATCCAGAGCCGCAAGTGGCTCAGCCGTACCGACACGAGCTTCAAGGAAGGCGAGTTCTACATGCTTGTAATTTCCACGCTGTTGGGTATGAACATGATGATGAGCTCCGGCCACTTCCTGATGTTCTACCTCGGTCTTGAAATGGCTTCGGTGCCTATGGCCTGCTTGGTAGCTTTGGATAAATACCGCCACAACTCGGCCGAAGGCGCTGCCAAGTTCATCCTTACGGCCACGTTCTCAAGCGGCATAATGCTTTACGGCATATCGTTCATTTACGGTGCCGCCGGCACTCTTTATTTCGATGACGTTGCGGCAGTCCTCTCTGCGCACAATAATCTCACGATGTCAATCATGGGCATGGTGTTCTTCTTCAGCGGATTGGGCTTCAAGATAAGCCTCGTGCCGTTCCATTTCTGGACGGCCGACGCTTACCAGGGCGCCCCGACAACCGTTACCGGTTACCTGAGCGTCATCTCCAAAGGTGCCGCAGCATTCACGCTTATGGCCATCCTGATGAAGGTGTTCGCTCCTATGACCGAGTATTGGACGGTAGTGCTCTACGTCTTGGTTGTGCTTACGATTACCGTCGGCAACCTTTTCGCAATCCGCCAGAAGGACCTGAAGCGCTTCATGGCCTTCAGTTCAATCTCACAGGCAGGCTACATCATGTTGGCCGTTATCGGCGACAGCGCTATGGGCGTGGCCGCATTGTCTTACTATGTGCTCGTTTACGTAGTTGCCAACCTTGCCGTATTCACCGTAATCAGCGTGGTTGAGGAAAACAACGGCGGCACTACCGACATGGACGCCTACAACGGTTTCTACACAACCAACCCGAAACTGTCGCTGCTCATGACGTTCGCGCTGTTCTCGCTCGCCGGCATTCCGCCGTTCGCAGGCATGTTCAGCAAGTTCTTCGTGTTCATGGCTGCAGCCCAGCAGGGTTCTCCGCTTACATACTTGGTAGTATTCATAGCTTTGGTGAACACCGTAGTGAGCCTTTACTACTATCTGCTTATCGTCAAGGCCATGTACATCAAGCACTCGGATGCTCCGCTGCCTACGTTCAAGAGCGACGGCAACACCAAGCTCGCCCTCGCCCTCTGTACGGCCGGCGTGCTGCTCTTCGGCGTATGCAGTTTCTTCTACGACTGGATTGAAGTAGCGGCTTGATTTTCAGGCAAGCAGGCATCATGAAATATTGATAAGTTTTTTTATTTGACAAAAGGCTTAATTTTATAAGTAGCGGGCGGATAAGGTAAATGTGCCTTGTCCGCCGTTCTTGTTTATTGTCCACCGTTATTGAATCAAGAAAATGCCGATTGAAAAACAACAAATACCGTATGGTTACGCCCGTTGCCTTGACGGCGCTTGCCCTTTGGCCGGAACGTGCCTGCGTGCGATAGCTTGGAAGATGTCAGATACTTCCGACGAGTTCGTCACGATTGTAAATCCTGCGTTAGTTACCGCTTCGGCCGGTTGCCCTTATTACCGCAACAGCGCTCCTGAGCGCTACGCCCGCGGCTTTACACTGATGCAAAAGCGTATGTATCCAGACCAATACGCTGCCTTCATGCGTGAGTGCATACAGCGTTTCGGCCGCAACGAGTATTTCAAGCGCAGGCGCGGCGAAACGCCTATGCCGCTTGCCGAACAGTCTTTCGTCCGCGACGTGCTGCGTAGGGTAGGGGTGCCGGCTGACTTGGAGTTTGATGCTTACGAAGAGCGCGTAAACTGGAAAGGCGAGTGATTTTAATTGCTATGATGTAGTGCCTTGTGCCTGTTTTTCGTCGGTACTTTTTGTTGAATACTTCAGTATTAATTGCCGATTATTCGAGTATCAGCCGTTAGTACTTATATCGTGTAAGGTTTTCAATATAGGTTGCTTATGGCGGATAGTGTGAGTTAGGTATGAGTAATAACACGGGTTCTGCGTAAGAAATAATAAAATGACGTAAGTTCGGTATAAGAAAAACGTGAATTTGGGCCTATGTTCCACATCGCTTTTGTCGACATTTCATTTCATCTTTTCCAACCGTCGCTTAGGTTCTGGGGCATCGGGCCATAGTTCGAGTGCCTTGCGGTAGTTGGCTGCGGCGGCTTCAGGCATGTGCTCGCGTTCGCATTCCTTGCCGAGCATGGTGTATTCGGCGGCGAGACGTTTCAGGAACTTTTGCTGTTTTTCTTTTTCCTCGCGCAGTTTCCGGTTCTCTTCACGCAGGGTGTTTATTATGCCGAGCTTGCGCCTTATCAGGCGTTTGGCCGAAGGCTTTTCTATGTCGTACCTGTGGTGTATGGCACGGAAGAATGCTGCGAGTGCCGTGTCGAAGTCGCCTTTGTCGAATGCGGCCGCAGCGTCGTGGTATTCCTTGTCGGCGGCTGATTCCTTCAGTGCTCCGTTTATCAGCCTTGCGTCGTTGTAGTTGCGTGCGAACTGTTTTATTTCCTGCCTTACGAATACGTCTTGCCGTCGCAGCGGCGAGGCGAGGCTGATGCCGTTGAGCGACGTGCAGCGCGACAGGGCGACGTATGCCTGGCCGCCGGCGAACACTCCGCCGGTGAAGTCGATGTTCACCCGGTTGAACGTCAGCCCTTGGCTCTTGTGTACGGTGATGGCCCATGCCAGGCGTATTGGAAACTGGATGTAGCTGCCGATCTCTTCTTCTTCTATTTTCTTTTCCTTCTCGTTGAACGTGTAGCGCATGTTGCTCCAGCGTTCGCGCCGCACGTCGTGCTCCTGTCCGTCTTCGGTTATGATGTATAGCGCGCCTTGTTCTTCGTCGAGTCCTTCTATTATTCCGAGCGTGCCGTTCACCCAGCGGCGGTCCATGTCGTTCTTTATGAATATTATTTGCGCGCCGGGCTTCACGTCGAGTTCTACGGGTGTCGGCAGGCTCGATTCAGGGAAGTCGCCCTTCACTTCGCCGTGGAGTGTCGTCGGTTCTCCCGGCAGTTCGGCCAAGTGCTGTTCGTTTATGTAGTCGACGGTGTCGCGGCGCGTCGACAGCGTTATCGCCAGGCGGCCGTCGTCGCCTCCGTTAGGTCGGCCTACGCGTGAGTTGAGCGCGCGCAGGTCGGCGTCGGTGGCGTCGGTCGTGCGTATGTGGTCGAGTATGGATATGAACGAGGGGTCGGTCTGCCTGTAAACTTTGTGCAGCTCTATGCTTACAAGGCTCATTTCGTGCCAGATGCGTGCGCCGAAGAAAAACGTTGTAGGGTAGTAGGGGTGGAGCATCCGCCGTTCGTCTTCTTTTATGACGGGTTCTAATTGGTAAATGTCGCCGACGAGCAATAGTTGCTTGCCGCCGAACGGTTGGCGCATGTTACGCGAGTAAACGCGCAATACCTTGTCGATAAAGTCGATGATGTCTGCGCGCACCATGCTTATCTCGTCTATTATAATCAGCTCGACTTCACGCAGTATCTTGCATTTTTCCGACGTATATTTCAGCGTTCCGCGCAGATTGCGGATAGAGTAGCGTGAGTCGTCGGGCAGCAACGGGTGGAACGGCAGCTTGAAGAAGCTGTGCAGCGTAGTGCCTCCGGCGTTGATTGCGGCGATGCCCGTAGGTGCAAGTACGACGTGCTTTTTCTTAGTAGTGGCGCAGATGTGGCGCAAGAATGTAGACTTGCCCGTCCCCGCTTTTCCCGTCAGGAAAAGCGAGCGCTGCGTATATTGTATTATCTGCAGGGCTTGTTGGAACTCTGTGTTGTCGAGGTCGAGCATCGTGGAAGGATGAAAAAGTGAGAAGGTGAAAGGGTGGAAAGGTGAGAAGGTGGAAATCCCGATAATTATCTTGTTCTTTTCACCTTTTCACTTTTTCACCCTTTCACCTTTTATTAGAGGTCTTCAAATCTTATTACTTCTTCGTGCGGCTTGTCGTTTTTCTTCTTTTGTTCAGGTTGTTTCTCTTCCTGTTGCCGCGGTTGGCTTGGCGCAGCGTTCAAGGCGTTGCCCGTCACCATCTGTTCAAGCACGTTCATTGCGTGGCTGGCGTGGTCGGCTGCGAGCGAGTCGAGCGTCAGCGAGTCGAGCGCGGCGGTGTCCTTCTTAGCCGGGTAGTAGCTGTCGCAGAGGTACATGTCGCGTGTTATGTCGTCGTCTTGCGGTTTGTTGAACTTGCCGTGGTATTTGGCGAATGCCGGGTCGCCCATTACTGACTGCAGGAAGTAGCCGCAGATGGGCAGTGCCGTGCGGCTGCCTTGCCCGAGCGCTCCGGTGCGGAAGTGTATGCTGCGGTATTCGCCGCCCACCCATGCGCCGCAAACGATCTTAGGGCTGACGCACATGAACCATGCGTCTGAATGGTTGTTGGAAGTTCCGGTCTTGCCGCCGAATTCGGTGTCCTGTGCCTTGCTGACGTATCCCCACAAGCTCTGCGACGTTCCGCCGGGTTCGCGCATTCCGCCCATGAGCAGTTGCTGCATGAAGAATGCGCTCTTGTAAGGTATTACTTGTTTTTCTTCCTCCTTGCTTGTGTACACCTCGCGTCCGTCCTTGTCGACGATACGCGTTACGAGTACTGGGGCTATGTGCTTGCCGTCGTTGGCTATGGTGCAGTAAGCGTTCACCATTTCAAGTAGGTTTACGTCCGACGAGCCGAGGGCGAGCGACGGTTGCTCGTCGAGCGGACTCTTTATTCCCATGTCGTGGGCCGTCTTTGCGATGTTCTTGATGCCCATTTCTTGTCCGAGCCTTACTGCCACCGAATTTATGCTTCGTGCGAAAGCCCCTTTCAATGGTATCGAGTCGCCCGAGAAGCGCCCATTGGCGTTTGTCGGCGTCCATGTGGTCATGCCGTGCTTCTGCTTGTCGTACACTTCCATGCGTATGTATTCGTCACGGCGTTTGTCGCAAGGCGTAAGTCCTTGGTTCATTGCCTCGGTATATACGAATAGCTTGAACGTAGAGCCGGGTTGGCGCATTGCCGTCACCTTGTCGTATTTCCACGAGTCGAAGTCGATGTCGCCCACCCACGCCTTGACGTGTCCTGTCTGCGGTTCCATGGCCACGAACGAGCAGTGCATGAACTTCACCATGTAGCGGATTGAGTCCAAGGTGCTCATCTCTTTCTCGATTGTGCCTTTTTCGTAGTCGAAGAGTTTTACTTTATGTGGCTTGTTGAGATAGTAGGTTACGGAATCTGGCTGGTCGGGGAATTTTTGCACGAGCATCTTATATGCTGGTTGGCGTTTGGCTATGTCCTCGATGAACCCCGGTATTACTTGGTGGTTCTCGTCGCGCCACGGGTCTTGTCCAGCCCAATGGCGGTCGAAATTGCGCTGCACTTGGCGCATTTGTTTGCGTGCGGCTTCTTCTGCGTATTTCTGCATGCGGGTGTCGATGGTCGTGTATATCTTCAGTCCGCTGCTGTACAAGTCGTATCCGTTCTCCTTGCACCAGTCTTTCAAGTAGTTGGCTATCGCCTCGCGGAAGTACTTGGCTTGGCCGTCGTAGTTGCTCTCAACGCTGTAACTCAATTTGATGGGAATGGCACTGATTGAGTCGTATTCGGCTTTGGTGAGGTCGTTGTGCGTCATCATGTTGTGCAGTACGACGTTGCGCCGTTCAAGGCTGTTTTCGGGATGGCTGATAGGGTTGTAATACGTCGTAGCCTTAAGCATGCCTACAAGTACGGCAGCCTGTTCGGCCGTAATCTCGGCCGGCGTGGTGTTGAAGTAAGTCTTGCATGCAGTCTTTATGCCGAATGCGTTTGAACCGAAGTCTACGGTATTGGCGTACATTGTAAGTATCTCTTCCTTGTCGTAGAGCATTTCGAGTTTGGTGGCGATAATCCATTCCTTGCTCTTCATTATGAGCATGCGTACGCCGGGGATATAGCCTAACAGGCCGGTCGAGTATTGCGTCCTAACGCGGAACATGTTCTTTGCCAGCTGCTGGGTGATGGTCGACGCTCCGCGTGCCTCGTGGCTGACGGCCATTTCCTTTGCCACGGCGAACAGGCCGATCGGGTCTACTCCGCGGTGCTTGTAGAAACGTTCGTCCTCGGTGTCGATCAAGGCTTTCCAAAATACAGGGTTTACGTCTTCGTATTTCACGGGAGTGCGGTTCTCGCTGAAATACTTGCCTATCATTACGCCGTCGGCACTGTATATCTCGGAAGCCTCGCTCGTCGTAGGTTTCTTGATCTGCGAGAAGCCGGGCGACTTACCGAAAAGCCAAAGGAAGTTGATGTCTACCATGCCGAGGTATATGAAGAACGCCACGAAGAGCGATAATATGACGGCAATTGTCTTCTTATACCACTTGCTACCGATGTAAAGCCCTTTGTACCAATGCCAAAAGGCTTTTATCTTGCGTATGCAGAATGAAAAGATTCTGCCAATGCGCGAGTTCTTGAAGTTCTGAAACATGATGTTCTATTTCGTTTTCTGTTGCAAAAGTAACGAAAAAAGAGTATTCTAATTTAATTTGTCTATGTAATTTATGATTTCTTCAACATTCTCGGGCGAAAACCAACGTATGTTTTCGTCGCGCTTAAACCAAGTGAGCTGCTTGCGGCAGTATTTGTGAGTGTTGCATTTTATCTTGAAAACCGCTTCGTCAAGCGTGCATTTCCCGTCGAAATAAGCGAAAAGTTCCTTGTAACCGACGGTGTTAAGGGCGTTTACATGCCTGAGGGGATACATTGTTCTCGCTTCTTCGAGCAGCCCGTCGGCCATCATCTGGTCAACGCGTTGGTCGATGCGCCGGTAGAGTTCGGCGCGTTCGCGAGTAAGTCCTATTTTCAATATGTTGAACGGGCGTTCCTTTTTCGTGCTCGTCCTGAACGACGAATAAGGTTTCCCCGTAGAAAGGCATATCTCGACGGCATGGATGACTCGCTTGGGGTTTTGCTTGTCTACGATAGCGTAATACTCGGGATCGAGGGTCTTGAGTTTAAGGCGCATGGCGTCAAGGCCGTACCTTTCGTATTCTTCCATGACTCGGCGGCGCACCTCGGCGTCTACTGTCGGTATGTCGTCAATACCGTTGCACACAGCGTCGACGTACATCATGCTTCCACCGGACATTATCACACGTTCTTTTTCTTTGAACAAACCGCCGAGCAGGCTTATTACATCGTTTTCGAACATAGATGCGTTGTAATAATCACCGATATTGAGGCTTCCCACGAAGTAGTGTCTTATCCTGCCGGTTTCTTCTTCCGTCGGCGCAGCAGTGCCTATTGGAATCTCGCGGAACATCTGGCGTGAGTCTGCGTTGATTATTACGGTGTTGAGCCTTTCGGCTATTTCAAGGCATAATTTTGTTTTGCCTACACCGGTAGGCCCGATTATGACGATGAGGGTGTTCATGCTCTTGATGTGATATTAAATTAAAGGGAAGCCAACGAGCGATAAAGCATGTCGGCTTCCCTTTATTCATTGGTTAAAAGAACATTTTCCAAGATTATCTTATGATTCCTCGTTTTGAATTTTCAACGAAATTGATTATATATTCAATCTCTTCGCTGTCAGGCAGATGCTTGCGTATTTCTTCGATTCCTTCTTTCAGCACGCCTTTGGAGTAAAGCATGCGGTACGCTTCGTGGATGTTGTTTATAAGTTCGTTGTTGAATCCCCTACGGCGAAGTCCGACGATGTTTATTCCGCAATACTTTGTCGGTTCCTTACCTGCAATAATGAACGGCGGAATGTCTTGGCTGAAGCGGCAGCCGCCTTGTATCATTACGTATCCGCCGATGTGGCAGAACTGGTGGCAGAGCACTTCAGCGCTTATTATCGCATGATCGTCTACCGTAACTTCTCCGCCGAACTTCGTTGAGTTGCCTATGATACAGTAGTTGCCTACAACGCAGTCGTGGGCGATGTGCATGTTTTCCATCAAGAGGTTGTTGGAGCCAACCTTCGTCATACCTTTTGAAGCTGTGCCTCTTGAGATTGTGACATTTTCGCGTATGCTGTTGTTGTCGCCGACTTCGCAGATCGTGTCTTCCCCCTTGAACTTAAGGTCTTGCGGCTTCGTACTGATGCTCGCTCCGGGGAAAATCTCGTTCCCGTTGCCTATGCGTGCGCCATAGTTTATCGTTACACTGTTTTGGAATACGTTATTATCTCCGATGACAGTGTTTTTGTCAATATAGCAAAACGGGCCGATTACATTGTTGTCACCCAATTTTGCTTCGGGATGCACGTATGCGAGCGGACTTATCTGGTTCATATCTTTATAGTATTAAGGTAAAAGGGCAGATTGAGGTCTGCCCTTAAAATTTAGTACTTACTTGTTCTTTACAATCTGGGCTGTGAACGTAGCTTCGGATACGATTTTGTCGCCGACGAACACATAGCCTTTCATCGACGACACGCCGTGGCGCACAGGCGCGAGCAAGTCTACCTTGAACAGCAAAGTGTCACCCGGTACAACCTTTTGGCGGAACTTCACGTTGTCAATCTTCATGAAATATGTAGACCAACGTTCAGGTTCGTCAACGGTGTTAAGCACTAACAGACCGCCGCATTGCGCCATTGCTTCCACTTGGAGGACGCCCGGCATAACAGGTTCTTGAGGGAAGTGTCCGGTGAAGAACGGTTCGTTGCTCGTTACGTTCTTGACTCCTACAATACTGCTCGGCCCGAGGGCGATCACCTTGTCTACCAACTGCATCGGGTAGCGGTGGGGCAGAAGCTCGCGGATGCGGTTCACGTCCATGATGGGTGGCTCGTTGCAGTTGTATATCGGTGCTTGTATTTCGTGCTTGCGAATCTCGCGGCGCATCAGGCGTGCGAACTTGTTGTTAATCGTATGGCCCGGTTTCGTTGCGATGATGCGGCCTTTTATCGGTTTGCCGATCAGCGCCATGTCGCCAATTATGTCGAGCAGTTTGTGGCGTGTGCACTCGTTCTCCCACACTAACGGCTTGTGTTGGATGTAACCGAGTTTGGTTGCGTCGAGGTGTGGCACGTTGAGGAAGTCTGCCAACGCGTCAAGGCGCTCTTGCGTAGTCTGTCTTTCATATATTACGATGGCGTTGTCCATGTCGCCGCCTTTTATCAGGTTGGCGCGTAACAGCGGTTCAATGTCCCTTACGAATACGAACGTGCGTGCCGGCGCAATCTCCGTTGTGAAGTTCTCCATGTGGTCGAGCGTTGCGAACTGGCTGTTTATGAACTTCGAGTCGAACGAGCACATTGCGGTGATGCTGAATTCGTCGTCGGGCAGGATTGTTATGCACGAGCCGCTTTCAACGTCTTTCACCTCAATCTTTTGCCTGATTATGTAAAAGTCTTTCGGGGCGTTCTGTTCCTCTATTCCTATCTCCTTGATTTTTTCCACGTATTGTGCGGCCGAGCCGTCGAGAATCGGGAATTCAGGCCCGTTCACCTGTATGAGGCAGTTATCGATGCCGAGGGCGTACAGTGCGGCAAGCGCATGTTCGACCGTCGACACTTTGACGTCTCCCTTACCGAGCACAGTGCCACGCTGTGTGTCAACCACGTTCTCGGCAATTGCGTCGATTGTGGGTTGGCCGTCAAGGTCGATACGTTGTATCTTGTATCCTGTGTTTACCGCTGCAGGATTGAAGGTTATTGTAAGGTTCAATCCCGTATGCAGGCCTTTTCCGCATAAGGCGAAGCTGCCTTTTAGGGTATTCTGTTTAGACGTTTCCATTATTTCTTGTCTTTTTTTAATTCTTCCACTTGTTTTTGTAGCTCGTTCAGCTGTTTGTATATCTCGGGCAACTTACGCGAAAGGGCGATTGTCTTGAAGTATGCCTTCGGCTCCATCGGCGGGGTGCCTATGAGCGTTGTGTCGCCCTTTATGCTTCCCGGCACGCCCGATTGCGCCCCGAGGAATGTCTTGTCGCCTATGTTTATGTGTCCGGATATGCCTACCTGGCCTCCGAACATGCACCACTTGCCTATCTTCGTGCTGCCTGCGACGCCTACTTGGGCTGACATAACCGTGTTTTCGCCTACCTCTACGTTGTGCGCAATCTGTACGAGGTTGTCGAGTTTCACTCCCTTGCGTATTATCGTCGTGCCCATAGTCGAGCGGTCGACGCAAGTGTTTGCGCCGATTTCCACGTCGTCTTCAATGGTTACGATGCCGATTTGCGGTATCTTGTCGTACCCCTCGGTGTTCGGGGCGAAGCCGAAGCCGTCGGCGCCTATCACCGAGCCGGCATGTATGGTTACGTTGTTGCCCAACTTGCATCCTTGGTATATCGTTACGTTCGGATAGATTATGCATCCGCCGCCCATCTTCACGCCGTCTTCGATTACGGCGTGCGGATGTATTTGGGTGTTGTCTCCGATCTCAGCGTTTTCTCCAATGTAGGCGAAAGCGCCTATGTAGCAGTCTTTACCGATCTTGGCGCTTTCAGATATGAACGCCATAGGGCTTACGCCTGTTTTCTTTGGAAGGTATGATTGGTAGAGCTGCAGCAGCTTAGCTACGCATTCGTAGGCGTTCTTCACCCTTATGAGTGTCGCGCTTACGGGTTGGGTAAGTTCCACGTCGTCGTTTACGAGCACTATGCTCGACTTCGTGTCGTAAATATAATGTGTATATTTCGGGTTTGAAAGAAACGATATTGCTCCGGGCACTCCTTCTTCTATTTTCGCGAACGTGTGTATCTTAGCGTTCTCGTCGCCTTCTATTTTCCCTTCGATAAAACTTGCTATCTGTTTTGCAGTAAATTCCATTACAATGTAATTACATTAAATATTTTGCGCAATTTTTGCAAAGGTAAGTAATTTTATTCAAAAACGCTGATAACATAAGTAATATTTGCGAATTTTTTTGGAAAGTAAGGCTATGTTCATAACTTCCGACGCGTCCGAAATGTCTTTTAACGTGTTGTCCTTGAACAAAATCGTAATATGGTCGTCGTTTACGTCATACATGTCTTTCTGTATCGTGTCTACGCTCATTAGGTAGCGCGCCGCTTCCTTGTCGATGCCGAACTTGTCGGCAAGCGCGGCTTTTATTGCGCCGATCTTTTCTTCGTCGAACGGAATGTCTGATATTTCCACCTTGAAGAGATTGCGGTTCAGCAGGTCGTTTGACAAGATCGACAACACCTTGTCGTCGTGGCCTATCCATACTTTTACAGCGCTCCAGATGTCGTTGTCGTCGAGCAGGGCGTAATTCCGTTGCGCCTCGCCGTCGGTCTTGAACCTTTCTGAGTCAATATCGTTGTACAGGAAGTATCTGAGGCACGGCGTAGCGAACACTTCCTTGCCCTCGCGTGCCAGTTGCTTGGCTCGCAGAAGTGCGTTGACGAGCACTTTCTCGCTCGAAACTGTCGTTTTGTGCAAATATACTTGCCAGTACATCAGCCTGCGCGACATCAGGTAATTCTCGATTGAATAAAGACCTTTCGAGTTTACTACGAGGTTGTCGTCGGCCACGTCGAGCATCTTTATTATCCGTGCGCTGCCTATGTTGCCTTCCGTTACGCCTGTGAAGAAGCTGTCGCGGCGCAGGTAGTCGAGCCTGTCCATGTCGAGCTGGCTGCTTATCAGTTGGTGGAGGAACTTCTTGGGGTATTCGTTCTTGAATATCTTGAGCGCGAGGTTGAGCCCGCCTTTCATCTCGCGGTTGATTTGTTCCATCATCAGCAGCGAAATCTCTTCGTGGCTGACGCCGTTTATCAGCGTATGTTCGAGCACATGCGAGAACGGCCCGTGGCCTATGTCGTGCATCAGGATGGCGGCTTCTACGGCTTCTTCCTCGCTGTCGAAGATGAATATCCCTTTCTGCGTAAGCGACGTTATGGCCTCGCTCATCAGGTGGAACGCCCCTATGGAGTGTTGGAACCTCGTATGCTGAGCCGACGGATATACCATCGACGTCAATCCGAGTTGCTTTATTCTCGTCAGCCTTTGCATCAACGGATGCTCTACGATGTCGAGCAGCAGGCCGTGGGGTATCTTGATGAAACCGAAAATCGGGTCGTTTATTATTTTGCTGTCGTTCATTTGCGGATTGTTAAAACTTCGGCGCAAAAGTAGTGAAAATATGCCGAAAGTGCTAACTTTTAAGGTAAAATAAGGTCTTGCCGACATTCTTCGAGCTTCAGAAGATACGTCTTTGCGTCAAGTCCTCCACCGTATCCGGTCAGTGATCCGTCGCTGCCTATCACCCTGTGGCACGGCGCGATTATCGATATTGCGTTCGCCCCGTTGGCGTTTGCCACGGCGCGCACGGCCTTGGGCATGCCGAGCCTGGCGGCCATTGCGCCGTAGGATGTGGTCTGTCCGTATGGAATGTCGAGTAGTTGCCGCCACACGCTCTTTTGGAAATCGGTGCCGACGAACAGGAGCGGAACGTCGAACGACTTCCTTCCGCGCCTGAAATACTCGTCTAATTGCCTTGCGGCTTCCTCGATTACGCCCGTAGTGCCTTCCACGTAATCCGCCTTCAGGCCGGATTGCAGCCTGCGGTCGACCCTTCCGGGATGTTTCTCTACCGTCCAGTTGCACAGGCAGAGCTTACCGCCGAACGAGCCGAGGAGCAACTCTCCGCAGGGCGAATGGTAGCGTTGTATGAATATCTTGTTTCTCATTTTGCTTTGTTCGGCCTTACGTCGGGCAGCCATATTGCGATTATTCCCAATAGCGGCAGCCATGTGCTGACTTTGAAGATGAACTCGATGCTCGTCATGTCGGCCAACCAGCCGAAGAATGCCGAACCTATGCCGCCCAGGCCGAACATCAGTCCGAAGAACACGCCTGCTATCATGCCTACCTTGTCGGGCTTAAGGTCGGTGGCGTAAACCACGATGGCCGAGAACGCCGAGGCTATGATTAGCCCCGTAAGCACCGACATTACTATCGTGCCGAAGAGGTTGAGGTAGGGTAGGGCGAGCGTGAACGGGGCCGCGCCGAGGATTGAGAACAGTATGACGTACTTGCGCCCGTAGCGGTCGCCGAGGAATCCGCCCACGAGCGTTCCGACGGCGAAGGCGGCGAGATAGGCGAACAGGCAGTATTGCGACTCTTGCACGGAGACGCCGAACTTGTCGATGAGGAAGAACGTAAAGTAGCTCGTCATGCAGGCGTTGAAGAAGTACTTAGAGAATATCATCAGTACGAGTATGCCCAAAGCCGTGTTCACCGTCCGCTTGGGCAGCGTGCATACGCCTGCGGCCCGTTTGCCGCGGGCGGCCTTGATTTTCGTCAACACCATGCCGTACCAGTAGCCTACGCGCGTAAGCAGCAGCGAGGCGAGCAGCGCGGCCAGCGCAAACCACGCTACGGCGTGCTGGCCGTAAGGTATCACGATGAGAGCCGCCAGCAGCGGACCGACGGCGCTGCCGCCGTTGCCTCCCACCTGGAATATCGACTGGGCGAGGCTCTTCTTTCCGCCCGACGCAAGTTGGGCCACGCGCGACGCTTCGGGGTGGAACACCGACGAGCCGCAACCTATCAGCGCCACGGCGAGCAGCAGCGGCACGAAGCCGGGCGCAAAGGCCAAGGCAAGCAGTCCGGTGAGAGTGAACAGCATGCCCAACGCGAGCGAGTAAGGCTGCGGATGGCGGTCGGCGTAGTTGCCGATGAACGGCTGGAATATCGACGACGTGATTTGGAACACAAACGTTATGACGCCTATCTGGGCGAACGTGAAGCCGAACTTATCTTTCAACAGGGGGTAAAGGGCCGGTATAACCGACTGTATCATGTCGTTGAGCAAGTGGCACGCGCCCATCGTGAAGAGTATAGAGTAGGCCGTTCCCTCAACCAAGTGCGGATGTCCCTTTATCTTGTTTAATATGTTGTTAATCATGCCTCGTTAAATCTCAATGCAAAGGTAATGCTTTTTGTGACAAGAAGAGGCATCGTAAGATTAAATAAAGCAAACATTGTCAGGTTTGCATTAATTGCGCTCCGTAGTCGACTTCCATTTCTTTGTTTACCCTTTCCATCTTATAATAAGCCGAGGTCTTTAGCCACGCGGCAGGCTTCGATTGCACTTCTTGCGTTGAGTTTACAGCGTATTTCCTGCCTGTGGCGGTTTACGGTGTTTATGCTGATTGATAATGTTTCGGCTATCTGTTTGCTCATAAGCCCTTTTTCGATGAGTCTGAGAACCTGTAACTCCCTGTCCGATAATATTTTGACCACTGTATGCTTGTCCAAAGCCTGTACCTGGCCGGTCTTTGAATTGATTATCAGACCGTCTGCTGCGGTGTTTGGGAACGAAGGCGTATAGAGGCAAAGGGTCAGCCATAGGCTGTTTCCTGTTGGATATGTGGTGTAGAAAATCCTGTGCAGTGCCTGGCGGTAGTTGCCGTAAGCGTCTTTCATCCTCAGTCCGCCAATATAGTAGTATGTTTGGCGTTTGCTTACGGGTAGGCGTTTCATGAAGTGGAAGAATTGCAACTCGTGCAGGTATTTCTTGTGAAGGTCGTCGGGGTGGATGCGGTTGAATATGATTGTTTCCCATATCGACGGCGTTTCGTTGCTGCCTGAGGAGCGTTTGATTCCGAGTTCGTCGGCGAATCCGCCATAATATATGTAGCTGGTGTCGGCGCTCATGTCGCTGAGTACGGCCAAGGCGTTCTCCGTCAAGGCATAGCCTTCGGCTATTTCTTTATGTCTTTCCAGCGCGGCGGCCAGCCTGTCTTCGGTTGTGAAGTCTTGCTGTAAGAATTCGTTGTTGAGCCGTTTTACTATGTTCATGCCTTAAAAATGGTTATTAATAACCATTGCCGTTATACTTTTTATCATTTACCTTTGCAAAGGTAATGAATTTTTAGTGCAATTAGATAATATGGATTAAATAAAATTGAGTGTATGAAAAAGATTATTTTTGCGTTGTCTTTGTTCTCCGTGCAGCATGTGGGAGCGCAGACGCTTGAGAAAATGCAGTGGTTCAACGAGCCGGAACAGTGGAAGATTGAGAACAATTCGTTGTTGATGTCCGTAACGCCACATTGTGATTACTGGCGTATTTCGCATTATGGATTCACCGTTGACGACGCTCCGTTCTATTATGCCACATACGGCGGCGAGTTTGAAGTAAAGGTCAGGGTTGCCGGTGATTATAAGACACGTTTCGACCAAGCCGGACTTATGCTTCGCATTGACCATGAGAATTACATCAAGGCTGGCGTAGAGTTCGTAGACGGTAAGTATAACCTGAGTACGGTAGTGACGCATCATACGTCAGACTGGAGCGTTATAACGCTCGACGAAGCCGTGCCGTATGTATGGATAAAGGCCGTAAGGAGGCTCGACGCAGTGGAAATATTCTATTCGTTTGACGATAAGACGTATGTGATGATGCGTAATGCCTGGTTGAAGGATAACACACCGGTGCAAGTGGGGCTGATGGCGGCCTGTCCTGACGGCGATGGCTTCAATGTCGTGTTTGATAGTTTTAAGGTGAAACATTTGCCTGACCAACGTCGTTTGGAGTGGCTTAAGAAGGATGCCGGAGGGGAATAAGACGTTATGCAGGAATGTCTTATCGTTTGAATAATGTGTTTTTAGTTTGTTATATATTGCCGGTCGGTTGTCTTTATGTAAATATTTTGGCAATGTCTGATTGTAAATACCACTGTTGATTATGAGGATTGGTCATGTTGCGCTTTATTGCAAGGACTTGGAACGCATGTGTAAGTTCTTCGAGGATTATTTCAACGCGCTGTCGAACGATATGTATCACAATCCCCGGACGGGGCTGCGCACGTATTTTCTTTCGTTTGCCGGCGGCGGCGCGGGGCTTGAGTTGATGTGCCGGCCGGGCACTGTCGGCGGCGATCCGTCGGCCGTGCGCGTAGGTTTCACGCATGTGTCGTTCGCCGTTGGGAGCCGCGATGCAGTCGATGCGCTTACCGCTCGTCTCGCCGCCGACGGCTATGCCGTTGCTGACGGGCCGCGGATTACGGACGACGGGTATTACGAAAGTTGCGTGGCAGGCCCTGAAGGCATCCTGATCGAGATAACCGTATGACGTTTTTTCAGCGATGATGATTTGTACGTTTGCAAGGTGGAACTGATTGACGGGTTGCAAAATGTCAAATGGAAAGTGTTTGGATTTTCGGCGGTTTTAGGTCGGCATGCCGTTAGGCCGGCGTATTCTGATTAGTCTTTGTTCGCTGTTTTGCAAACCGGGGTTTGCAAAATAGAGTGGTGTGAGCATGGTTTTTCTATTTAAAATGCCGCTTATTGCCGTTTAATAAGCGGCTTATTGCAACGCAAAAGGCTACCTTTGACACTGCCAAAGGTAGCCTTTTACGGTTTTATTCCTTATTTGTTATTGCACGTTTTCTAACACTCGGCGGTATTTATTTGAGTGTCTGACGGTTACGTTTGCACGCAAATTCCGGCGTTTTTTACGGCAACGGGGCTTTTGCTTGCAAACAAGGCCGTTGTGAAGCGTCGGCTGAAATCACTTGTCAAGCAAAAAGGCGTGTTTCGTTTCATAAAGGAAAACACAGCCGGCATTGCTGTACAAG
Organism: uncultured Prevotella sp.; assembly: GCA_944319795.1. Lineage (GTDB taxonomy): Bacteria > Bacteroidota > Bacteroidia > Bacteroidales > Bacteroidaceae > Prevotella. The sequence continues at coordinate 36,705 of CALUFA010000019.1, forward strand.
TTTTGCCGGTATCGCTTTGGGGAATGTCTGCGCCTTACTCTTTCGTCGTTGCCTGTTCAAGTTCTACGGCCATTTCCTCTTGCAGCTCCTTGGCTTTTGCGGCCGCAGCCTCGGCGAAATCGGTGCCGGCGGATGCGTATATGATGCCGCGGCTGCTGTTCACGATGAGTCCGCAGGCTTCCGTCATGCCGTATCTGCATACTTCCTGCAGGCTGCCGCCCTGTGCGCCTACGCCGGGCACGAGCAGGAAATGCTTCGGGGCCAGCATGCGTATGTCTTGGAACATCTTGCCCTGTGTGGCTCCTACGACGTACATCATGTTTTCGTCGCCGCCCCATGCCTGCGACTTACGGATCACTTTCTCGAACAGGTGCTCGCCGTCTTGGTCGGTAGTGAGCTGGAAGTCGTGCGAGCCGGCGTTGCTCGTAAGCGCCAGCACGATAACCCATTTGCCGTCGTACTTAAGGAAAGGCGTTACGCTGTCTTCGCCCATATACGGCGCTACGGTCAGCGCGTCGACGTCATATTCCTCGAAGAACGTGCGTGCGTACATGGCCGAAGTGTTGCCTATGTCGCCGCGCTTTGCGTCGGCTATGATGAAGTGGTCGGGGTAATTCTCCTTCAGGTATTTCACCGTGCGCTCGAACGAGGCCAGTCCCTTAGTGCCCATGCACTCGTAGAATGCGAGGTTTGGCTTGTAGGCTACGCAGTAATCGGCCGTAGCGTCGATGATTGCCTTGTTGAAATCGAAAATCGGATCGTCGTTCCCGAGCAGGTGCGCGGGTATTTTCTTGATGTCGGTGTCAAGTCCTACGCAAAGGAATGTCTTCTTTGCGAAAATCTGTTCGATGAGTTGTTGTTTGGTCATTGCTTTTTATTTTTTAGCAGACAAGTGACAAGCTGACCAGCAGACCAGGAGATTTCCTTTACTTATTATAGTTTGACAAGGCACATCTCCTTGTCTGCTGGTCTGCTTGTCACTTTCTGCTTGATTTAAAGTTCCGCTTCTTTCATCCTTTCTGCGTTCTCGGCCACGGTCAGTGCGTCTATCATGTCCTTGATGTCTCCGCCGAGGAAGCCTTGCAGGTCGTGCGTGGTGTAACCGATGCGGTGGTCGGTCACGCGGCCTTGCTGGAAGTTGTAGGTGCGTATCTTTGCGCTGCGGTCGCCCGTGGATACGAGCGTCTTGCGGCGGCTGGCTATGTCGTCGATGTATTTCTGGTGCTCGCGGTCGTAGATGAACGTGCGCAGGCGCGACAGCGCGCGCTCCTTGTTCTTGGGCTGGTCGCGCGTTTCGGTACACTCGATGAGTATCTCCTCCACTTCGCCCGTGTTGGGGTTCTTCCACGGATAGCGCAGGCGCACGCCCGACTCCACCTTGTTGACGTTCTGTCCGCCGGCTCCCGAGCTTCGGAACGTATCCCACTTGATGTCGCCTTCGTTGATGTTCACCTCGAACTTGTCGGCCTCGGGCAGCACGGCTACGGTCGCCGCGCTGGTGTGCATGCGGCCCTGCGTCTCTGTTGCGGGTACGCGCTGCACGCGGTGTACGCCCGACTCGTATTTCAGCGTGCCGTAAACGTTATCGCCGCTCACGGCGAAGTCTATCTCCTTGTAGCCGCCTACCGCGCCCTCGCTTACGCTCGTAACCGAGAGCGTCCAGCCCATTGAGTCGCAAAATTTCTTGTACATTTGGAACAAGTCGCCGGCGAACAGTGCCGCTTCGTCGCCTCCGGTGCCGGCTCGTATTTCCATTTGCACGTTCTTGGCGTCCTCGGGGTCTTTCGGCACGAGCGCCATCTTGATTTCCTCTTCGAGTTTCGGCTGAAGCTCTTCGTTGGCCTGCAGCTCCTCGCGCGCCATCTCCTTAAGGTCGGGGTCGCTTTCGTTGGCGAGAATGTCCTTAGCCTCTTTTATCGAGCTTAGGCATGCTATGTATTTCTTTCTCGCCTTCATTATGTCGTCAAGGTCTTTGTATTCGCGCGTCAGCCGGACGTATCTTTCCTGGTCGGCGATGACCGACGGGTCGGTTATCAGCGTCGATATTTCCTCGTAACGGCTCTCAAGGCCTTCAAGTTTTTCCAATATGCTGTTGTTGTCTGCCATTGTCCTATTTTTTGTTGACAAGTAATCAGTTGACAAACGACAAGCATGCAAGTGACAAGTAGGCAAGTTGATGGCTTATGAGATATAAGCAGCAAGGAAAATTTCCTTTTCACTTGTCTGCTTGTCGCTTGTCAACTGATTACTTGTTTGCTTGTCACTTGTCTGCTTGTCAACTTAATTAATAATTAAATTCGCCGAACTCAGACTTTATCGTAAGGCTCTTCCGTCCCTCCTCAATGTGTCCTATTATTTGCGCGTCGATGTTGAAGCTCTTGCTTATTTCAATCACTTTGTCGGCCGTCTCGGGCTTAACGTATATCTCCATGCGGTGCCCCATGTTGAACACCTTGTACATTTCCTGCCAGTCGGTGCCGCTCTGCTCCTTGATTATCCTGAACAACGGCGGTACGGGGAACATGTTGTCTTTCACCACTCGGCAGTCATCGCCAACGAAATGGAGCACTTTCGTCTGCGCTCCGCCCGTGCAATGCACCATTCCGTGGATTTCCGGACGCAGCTCGTCGAGCATCTTCTTTATTACCGGGGCGTATGTACGGGTGGGCGAGAGGACTAATTGGCCGGCGTTGACGGGCGCGCCTTCAACTGCGTCTGTCAGTTTGTAGCCGCCGCTGTAAACAAGCTCTTCGGGCACGGCATGGTCGTAAGTCTCTGGATATTTCTCCGCGATGTACTTGGCGAACACGTCGTGGCGCGCGCTGGTAAGCCCGTTGCTGCCCATGCCTCCGTTGTAACTGCTCTCGTAAGTGGCCTGTCCGAACGAGGCTAAGCCTACGATTACGTCGCCCGGACGTATGTTGGCGTTGTTTATCACGTCGCTTCTCTTCATACGGCAGGTGACTGTCGAGTCGACGATTATCGTCCTTACGAGGTCGCCAACGTCGGCAGTCTCGCCGCCGGTGGCATAGATTCCGACGCCCATGTCGCGCATAGAGGCGAGCAGTTCGTCGGTGCCGTTGATGATAGCGGAAATCACTTCGCCAGGAACGAGCATCTTGTTGCGCCCTATCGTGCTTGAAACGAGGATGTTGTCTACGGCTCCCACGCACAGCAGATCGTCCGTATTCATTATCAGTGCGTCCTGTGCTATGCCTTTCCAAACGCTCAGGTCGCCCGTCTCTTTCCAGTATGCGTAGGCCAACGACGACTTCGTGCCGGCTCCGTCGGCGTGCATGATGTTGCAATACTCAGGGTCTCCGCCGAGAATGTCGGGTATAATCTTGCAGAAGGCCTGTGGGAATATTCCCTTGTCGATGTTCTTTATCGCGTTGTGAACATCCTCTTTGGCGGCCGAAACGCCGCGCATCATATAACGGTTGCTTGTGTTCATTGTCTTTTATTTAGTGACGAGTTGACGAGTTACGAGCAGACAAGGAGATTTGTCTTGTCGCTTGTCTGTTTGTCAACATGTCTGTTAGGCATTGTCGCTTGTCTGCTTGTGTCTTGTTACTTGTCTGCCGAATTCCTGTTCCAGAACTCCCAGCTTGCGAACGCTTGCAGCAGGAGCATTTCCAGTCCGTTCTTTACCGTTGCGCCTTGCGCCGCCCCTTTCTTCATGAAAAGGGTTTGGTCGGGGTTGTAAAGCAGGTCGTAGAGCAGGTTGTGGCTGTCCATCGCCTCGTAGGGCAGTTGCGGACATTCGTCGATGTGGGGGTACATTCCGCAGGGAGTGCAGTTCACAATGACGTTGTACTCATGGATTACGTCGGGAGTTATCTTGTCGTATTGTATCGTTCCGGGGCGCTCGTAGCGGCTTACGAACACCGTTTCAAGTCCTAACGACTTAAGTCCGTAGTTGATGGCCTTCGACGCTCCGCCCGTGCCGAGTATCAAGGCTTTCTTGTGGCACGGCTCAAGCATCGGTTCGATGCTTTTCGTAAAGCCGATGACATCACTGTTGTAGCCTTTCAGTTTTATTTCGTTGCCTTTGTGCTCAACGCGTATCACGTTGACGGCGCCTATCGCGCGGGCCTCCGGACTGACCGTGTCGAGGAAGCGTATGACCTTTTCCTTATAAGGGATTGTTACGTTCAAGCCTCTCAATGTAGGGTTGGAGGCCAATACTTCAACAAGGTCGTCGATTGTCGGAATCTCGAAGTTAATGTATTCTGCGTCGATGTTCTCGTTCTCGAACTTCTCGTTGAAGTAGCTGATTGAGAACGAATGGCCGAGCGGATAGCCGATAAGTCCGTATTTGTCCATGATTATTGAATTATTTAATAGCGAAATAACATGTGCAGATGCCAAAAGTCAGACGCTTGAACTTAGCTTCCGAAAATCCGGCTTTCTTGAATATTTCCACCATCTCTTCGCCTTGCGGAAAAGACTCGATGGTGGATATGAGGTATTTATATGCTTCGTTGTCCCTTGAAACCAGTTTGCCGTAGATGGGCAGCAGCGTGTGTGAGTATATCCAAAACAATTGCTTCATGGGGAAGCGCATAGGGCGGCTGAGTTCCAGTATGCTGAGTTGACCGCCCTTCCTGAGCACCCGGCACATCTCCTTAAGGCACGCGTCGAGGTTCTGGAAGTTCCTTATGCCGAAGGCCGTGGTTATCGCGTCGAAAGTGTTGTCGGCGTAAGACATGTGCTCGCAGTCTTCTTTCTTGAACGAAATCACGCCGTCGAGTCCTGCCGCCTTCACCTTTTCGGCGCCTATGCGCATCATTCCTTCTGATATGTCAATGCCTACCACACGCTCGGGGCGCAGCCTCTCGGCCGACATTATGGCGAAGTCGCCGGTGCCGGTGGCTATGTCTAATACGGCTTTCGGCTTGTACGGCATAAGCTGTTTGATGGCAGTCTTGCGCCAAAGGAAGTCTATTCCGAACGACAGGCGGTGGTTGAGCAGGTCATAAGAGTGTGCGATGTTGTCGAACATCGTCTCCACCTGCTTGCTCTTTTCCTGCCCGTTGCCGTATGGGGTTATGCGTTCCTGCTTGTAAGACATTGTTTTTTATATTGAGCAGACGAGCAGTCAGCAGACAAGCAGACAAGGAGATTTGCCTTGTTTGCTCGTCACTCGTCTGCTCGCCACTTGTCTGCTTGTCACTTGTCTGCTTAAATCTTTTTCAAATACTCCCTGACGTTCTTCTCTATGCGTGCCGCTATGTCGCCTTCCTCGGCGGCCTTGTCGAACTTGTCGCCGGTGATATGCTCGAACAGCTCGATGTAACGCTCGCTTACGCTCTCGGCGTATTCGTCCGTTATCTCTGGCATCACTTGTCCGGGCTGGTTCATGAAGTCGTGCTCGATGAGCCATTGGCGCACGAATTCCTTTGAAAGCTGGCGCTGCGGCTCGCCTTTCTCGAACTTCTCCTCGTAGCCGTCGGCGTAGAAGTAGCGGCTGCTGTCGGGCGTGTGAACCTCGTCGATGAGGTAAACCTTGCCGTCGCGCTTGCCGAACTCGTATTTCGTGTCGACCAAGATTAGTCCGTGCTTGGCGGCAATTTCCTGTCCGCGTGCGAATATCTTGCGCGTATAGTCTTCCATTACCTCGTAGTCTTCCTTGCTAACGATGCCCTGAGCGATTATCTCCTCCTTAGAGATGTTCATGTCGTGGCCCTCGTCGGCCTTAGTGGTAGGCGTGATGATAGGCTCGGGGAAACGCTCGTTCTCGCGCATTCCGTCGGGCAGCTTCACTCCGCACAGCTCGCGGCAGCCGTTCTTGTACTCGCGCCATGCCGAGCCCGTGAGTATTGAGCGGATGATCATCTCGACGCGGAAGCCTTCGCATTTAAGTCCGACGGTCACCATCGGGTCGGGCGTGGCGAGCTTCCAGTTGGGGCAGATGTCGGTCGTCTGGTCGAGGAACTTGGCCGCAATCTGGTTCAATACCTGTCCCTTGAAGGGTATGCCCTTGGGCAATACTACGTCGAAGGCCGAAATCCTGTCGGTCGCAATCATTACGATGATGTCGTCGTTGATGTTGTAAACGTCGCGCACCTTTCCGTGGTAAACGCTCTTCTGTCCATCAAAATGGAAGTCTGTGCTTGTTAATGCTTTCATTGTCATTTATTTTTTAGTTGACAAGCCGTCAGAGACGAGCAGACAAGGGGATTTGCCTTACTGCTTGTACCTCATAAGCTATTAACTTGTCTGCTTGTCACTTGTCTGCTTGTCTGCCGAAAAGACTTGTCTGCTTGTCACTTGTCTGCTTGTCTGCTGAAAAGAATTGTCTGCTTCCGCGAACGCCTTTACGATGCGCGTAACGAGTTTGTGCCTTACGATGTCCTTGTCCGTCATGTTGACGATGGATATTCCCTCAACGTCCTTCAGCACTGTTACGGCCTCGCGCAGTCCGCTCTTAGTGCCGTGCGGCAGGTCCACTTGCGTCAGGTCGCCCGTGATAATCATCTTCGTGTTCCATCCCATTCTTGTCAGGAACATCCTTATCTGCGCCGTCGTAGTGTTCTGCGCTTCGTCGAGGATTACTACGGCGTCGCTCAGCGTGCGGCCTCGCATGAACGCCAAAGGGGCTATCTGTATTACGCGCTTCTCCATCATGTCCTGCAGCTTTACGGCCGGCAGCATGTCTTCAAGGGCGTCGTAGAGCGGTTGTAGGTAAGGGTCTATCTTATCCTTCATGTCGCCCGGCAGGAAGCCGAGCTTCTCGCCGGCCTCCACGGCGGGGCGGCTCAGTATTATCTTCTTCGCCCGTTTCTCCTTAAGGGCCTTCACGGCGAGGGCTATGCTCAGGTAAGTCTTGCCCGTTCCGGCCGGCCCTATGGCGAACACCATGTCCGTCTTGTCGTAGGCGTCGATAAGCCTCTGCTGGTTTTCGCTGCGGCTTTTTATCGGCTTGCCCGATATGTTGTACACCACTACGCCCTTCGTCGTGTCCTCTTTGGCTTTTCCGCCCTTTATGATGTCTATGATGTCTTCCTCGTTGATAGAGTTGTATTTCAGCACATGCTTGCGCAGTTTCTCAATGCTTTCCTCGAAGTCGGCCATCAGCTCCTCGTCGCCCAGCACGCGCACTACGTTGTCTCTCGCCACGATGCGCAGCTTCGGGTATAGTGCTTTTATTATTTGTAGGTAAGCGTTGCCCGCCCCGTACAGCACAACGGGGTCGATGTCTTCAAGTACTATGTGTTTCTCTATCAATTTGCCTGACGTTTTAAATTTTGTGCAAAATTACGTATTTTTTTTCATTCTGCGTTTATTTTCAGTCCTTTTTTGTTCTTATGCCGTATTGAACCCGCCGGCTTTGCCGCCGTGCCGTTGGCATAGCCGTATCGGGCTCAAAACCTACGGTTTCCCAAAAGGCGGTCTTTTAGCTTGTAAAAGGTAACCTTTTAGGCGGTAAAAGGTGGCCTTTTGCAGTGTGAAAGGATGCCTTTTGTGTTTTGTTGCGTAATATGTTGATATTCAGTTTGTTGTGTTTTGTTCCCAATGCGTATGCAGCCGGCGGCCCGTTGGCCTGCCGTTTGCGTAGGTAAAGAAAAAATATTGTCATGAATTATTGTGCCTTCGGATGATTATTCTTACTTTTGCAGCCGATTTTAGGATAATTATTTGTTTGATAGATGGATAGGGTTTTAAATCACGGTTCTGCCTATATTAACGGCACGGCCGTGTCGGATTGTTTTCAGGAAAAGCCGGCAAGTATGGCAAAAGAGGTAAAGACTGACGGCGCAGGCGTAGGCGCCGGCGGCGCAGGACGCGCCGGCCGCCGTGTAAATGGCGGAACTGACGGCGGCGACTCGCGGCGGTGGCTCCTGCTGGTCGTGCTGTCGTTTACGGCGTTCATATTCAACACTACCGAGTTCGTGCCCATAGGTTTGCTGTCGGACATCGCAGCCGACTTCGGCATGGGCGAGTCGCAAACGAGCCTTCTGATAACCGTCTACGCATGGTTCGTGGCCGTTATGTCGCTGCCGCTCATGCTTGCCGTGGGCAAGTACGACTTCCGTAAGATCCTCTTGGGCGTCATCGCCCTTTTCATAGTGAGCCATGCGGTTTCGGCCGTGTCGGCTAATTTCACCATGCTTATGGCCTCGCGCCTCGGCGTGGCCTGCTCGCATGCCATATTTTGGTCGATAATGTCGCCCCTGGCAGTACACATCGCGCCCGATGGCAAGCGCGAGGCGGCCCTCGGCATGATAATCACGGGCACGTCGTTAGCCATGATCGTGGGCATGCCAATGGGCCGTGTCATAGGCTTGCATCTCGGCTGGCGCGTCACATTCGGCTGCGTGGGCGGGGCCGCCCTGTTGGCGTTCGTCCTGCTGGCGCTGATGTTTCCGCCCGTGCCCAACAACCAGAACGCCTCAGTCAAGAGCCTGCCTGCGCTGCTTAAGTCGCCCGTGCTGACGGGCATTTACGTCTTTATATTCCTTGCCGTGACGGCCCATTACGCCGGATACAGCTATATCGAGCCGTTCTTGAAGCAGGTGGCCGGCATGAGCGACGGCCTTACCACGCTTACGCTGATGCTCTTCGGCATGGCCGGCGTGGGCAGCAGCGTGTTGTTCTCTAAGTTTTACGCCAACCACCGCAGGGCGTTCTTTTCGTTCATCGTGGCCGGCGTGCCGGCGGCTTTGTTCCTGATGAGGCCGCTTGCTTTCAACGTTTACGCGGCCATAGCCTTCTGCGTTGCCTGGGGGTTGGTGTTCATGATGTTCAACCTCGTCACTGAGTTCGAGACCATCCGCAACTCGCCGCAGGCCACTACCGTAGCCGTGTCGATATATTCGTCTATCTTCAACATCGGCATAGGCGGCGGAGCGTTCGTCGGCGGCATGGTTATCAACGATTATTCCTTATCGGCGGTGGGTTACGTCGGCGGTGCCATAGCCGTAGTGGCCATGCTTTTCGCCCTGAAGCGGCTGCTGCCGGCGTTTAAAGACCGGTCTGCCGACGTAGGGCAACAAGCGTAAATGTCTTTTCGGAAAAAAGCGTTGTATAATACGTTGAAAACCAACGGTTTTGCAAAAGGCGGTCTTTTAGCTTGTAAAAGGTGGCTTTTCATGCGGTAAAAGGTAGCCTTTTACGACGCAAGAGGATGCC
>CALUFA010000020.1 GCA_944319795.1 uncultured Prevotella sp.
TTTCTTTTTCTTTTCGTCAGGAAGTACACTTTTAGTACGCCCGATAAAAAGAGAAACCCTTGATAATCAGTTGATTATCAAGGGTTTGAAGTACCCAGAGCCGGGGTCGAACCGGCACGGGTTGCCCCACTGGTGTTTGAGACCAGCGCGTCTACCGATTCCGCCATCTGGGCTTAAATGCGGTTGCAAAGATAAGGAAAATTTCGGAATTGACAAATTTTTAATTGAAAAAACTTAAAATAATTGGCTATGACGGCAATTATGCGTATCTTCGTATCGTGAATTTAAATCTGTAATACTATGGTGGATAACAAGAATAACTTTTGCCTGATTCTGGCCGGAGGCAAGGGCCGCAGGCTGTGGCCGTGCAGCAGGGAGAACTGTCCGAAGCAGTTTCTCGACTTCTTTTCTACGGGACGGACGTTGCTGCAGCAGACTTACGACAGGATGTCTGCTTTCATTCCGAAAGAGAATATTTACATAAGCACCAACCAGATTTACGCCGGCCTTGTGGAGGAACAGCTGCCGGAGGTTTCGAAAGTGAATATCTTGTGCGAGCCGATATTCAGGAATACTGCGCCGAGTTTAGCTTGGGCTACGCACAGGATTCTGCATGTCGATGCCGAGGCGAGGATTGTCGTGGTGCCGTCTGACCAGGCTGTATTCAAGGAGGACGAGTTTAAGCGGAACGTAATAGAGGGACTGGATTTCGTCGGCGGTAACGATTGCCTGCTGACGATGGGCGTGAAGCCTACGCGCCCTGAGCCCGGATACGGCTACATACAGGTTGGCGATGAGGCTGATTGTGACGACGTGTACAGGGTGAAGTCGTTCACGGAGAAGCCTGACCGTGAGTTTGCAAGGATGTTTATGGAGAGCGGCGAGTTTTATTGGAACACGGGTTTGTTCCTTGCCAACGTGCAGTATTTGATTGAGACGTTCAAGAAGATTTTCCCGCCTGTGTTGCGCAATTTCAAGGAGGACGAGGGCAAGCCTTATAGTATTGAGGCTGAGTTGGCGTTTGTAAAGGAGAATTTTCCGTCGTATCCGAACTTGTCGATCGACTACGGCATTCTTGAAAAGAACGATAAGGTTTACGTGATGAAGTGCGATTTCGGTTGGGCCGATCTCGGCATGTGGCACTCGATTTACGAGAGCATGAGCAAGGGGGAGGGTGACAACGTCGTGATAGGCTCGCGCGTGATAGCGGAGGACAGCCGCAACAACATCATTAAGTTGCCCGACGACCACCTTGGGATAATCAACGGCCTTGACGGTTACATCGTTGCAGAAAAGGGCAACGTGCTGCTTATCTGTAAGAAAGAGGATTCCTCTGCGTTGATAAGGAAATATGTCAACGAGGTGCAGGTTAAGTATGGAGAAGAGTTTATTTGAGAGTTAAGAGTTAAGAATTAAGAGTTAAGAAAATATGTCTTGTTGCTTAAAAACGTTAATGCATATTTTCTTAACTCTTAATTCTTAACTCTTAATTCACTTAAAGTTTTCCCTTATTTTCTTTGCTATTTCCTCAAACTCTTCGTTTGAGAGTTTCAGCTTGGGGTTGGAGAAAAGCATGTCGCCCTCGCTCTGCATGGGTACGAGGTGGATGTGTGCGTGTGCCACTTCGAGTCCGAGCACTGCCATGCCCACCTTGCGGCAGGGGAAGGCTTTCTTTATTGCTGCGGCCACGCGCTTGGCGAACACGGTTATTTCTGCTATTTCGTCGTCGTCCATGTCGAAGAAGTAGTCAACCTCCCTGCGCGGGATTACCAGCGTATGGCCTTTGGCCAACGGGTTGATGTCGAGGAATGCGTAGAACTTGTCGCTCTCGGCGCACTTGTAGCTGGGTATTTCGCCGGCTGCTATCTTTGAAAATATGTCCATTGCTTTTTATTTTTAGTCGACAAGCAGACGAGCGACAAGCAGACAAGGGCATTTGCCTTGCGTTTGGATTAAATGGTAATACCGCTTGTCTGCTTGTCGCCCGTTTGCTTGTCTGCTTAAGAATTTATTCCACCGTTATCTTGTCTATTCTCAGTTTGATGGTGCCGCGCGGAATCTTTATTTCCACTTCGTCGCCCACCTTCTTGTTGAGCAGCCCTTGCGCTATCGGGGTCTTGATTGATATTTTGCCTTCGCGCAGGTTGGCTTCGCTTTCGCTTACTATGGTGTAGGTCATCTTGGCCTTGTTGGCCATGTTGGTCATTTCCACCTTCGAGAGTATCTGCACGCAGTCGGTGCTCAGGCGCGAGGTGTCTACTATCTTAGCCTCGGATATGGCCAGCTTCAGCTTGTTGATCTTGTCTTCAAGATGTGCCTGTGCCTCTTTCGCGGCGTCATACTCCGAGTTTTCGCTCAGGTCGCCCTTATCCCTCGCCTCGGCGATGGCGGCTGAAGCCTTGGGGCGCTCGACGCTTTCCAAATGTTTTAGTTCGGCTACTAACTTGTCGTAGCCTTCTTGTGACATGTAAGCCATAATGTATAAAGGTTTTAATTGTTATTTTCAGGATAGACAAAAAGAGAATTCCGACATTCCATCGTGATGCCGGAATCCCCACTTTGTCCCCTATATGTTATTTCATTAATATTCTGCTGCAAAGGTAGGCTTTATTTTCCGAACAAACAATTTTTTATGGCTAAAAATGATTAAGAGCCTGATAAAAGCGTTTCGCCGGGGCATCGTGCTGATAATCAGCATGTTTGCAAACGGCGGTCTTTTGCGTTGTGAAAGGTGGCCTTTTAGGCGGTGAAAGGTTGCCTTTCGGAACGTGAAAGGCTGCCTTTTGCGTGGCAGTGCCGGCTTGGCTGCCGATTCGTTGCGCGCCCGGCGTGCCGCCGGGGCTTTTCATTTTGTCGTTGATGTGTACAGTTTCCTTACTGCGAGGTATGCCGTTTCGGCTATGCGCAGCGGGCATTTTCCGCGCAGCATCGAGGCGAGCATGCGGAAAACGAGTCCCTTGGGGGCGTAGCCGAGCAGGCCGTCTACGTCGCCGAAGCCGTAACCGTTGCGGCGCACAGTGCGCAGCACGTTGAGCATTCCTATCTGCAGGGGGAACGAGTAGCGGCCTTGTGGGTCGTTGGAGGTGAAGAAGTCGAGCACTACGCGGTTTGACATGACGAACGAGCGCATGTGGCGTGGCGACATGGTGTGGGTGTATGAGCCGGCGTTGTCGTCGCAATAGTAATATACGCTGTCGTCGATGAACGAGCGGCGGGCGTGGAACATCAGGCGCGTTATCACCGAGTAGTCTTCGCAGTAGTCGATGCCCGGCGCGAGTCGGATGCCGTTGTCGGTGAACAGCCGGCGCCGGTAGAGCCGGCCCCACAGGCGGTTGGACACGATGTTCTGGCAGAGCATAAGCCTTAGGTAGTGTTTTTCGTCGCGCCCCTGGTAAGGGCGGTTTACGGCGGAGGCGCCTTCGCGCGTAACGCGCTGCCATCCGCCGTCTACGATGTCGGCGCCGCTGCGCCCCATTTCGGCCGCGAGCAGCTCTACGGCTCGCGGCGGCAGATAGTCGTCGCTGTCTACGAACGTCAGGGCGTCGCCCGTGCTCTCGTCTATCAGCCGCTGTCTTACCGCGCCTATGCCCATGTTCTCGTCGTTGCGTATTATCTTTACTTGGGTCTTGCGTACTGGGTGGCGCTCCATTACCGAGCGCAATATGCAGATTGAACTGTCGGGCGTGCAGTCGTCGACGAATACGTATTCAAGGTCGCCGTAGGTTTGGCCGAACAGCGACTCGGCGCATCTGGCTATGTATTTTTCAACCCCGTATACGGGAACGAGCACGGATATTTTCATTTGGAAGCCCTTTCGTTTTTTATGCCAAGTAGCCTACGAACAGCGTAAGGTTGTACGCTAAGAGCCACGCCGTCAGCAAGGCGAGCGCCCCGCGCAGCCATGCCGAGGCGCGTCTGCCCTCCGCGGCCTTTACGAGGAAGCCCGTGGCTATCGGCATTACGAACAGCCAGTGGGCGCCCATGATGTACACTTCGTTGATGCCGAAGCCGAGGCCGAGGTGTATCGCCATGTCGAAGGCGAAGCCGCTTAGCGCCATCCACATGAAGCGCGACCGCCGTCCGCACCATATTCCGGCAGCGAAGAGCGCTACGAGCAGTGCTTCGACTACGTAGTTGGCGGCCCAACGGTAGGGCACTATCACCGGGCGGCTGCGCAGCGTGTCCTGCAACAGGTAGTCTTGGTGCAGCTGTATCGACTCGCCGAATAGGTTCTCTACCGCCGTCGCCAGGCGCGACGTCGTTGCGTCAGTCCACTTCATGAATCCGCCCTCGGCCATAGGCTTGCCCGTATGCTTGTTCCACGGCTTCTGCCTGTCCCTCAGGTACTTTGCGTGCGCCCTGCGTTTCATCTCCGTGTCGAAAGCCTTCTTTATCTCCACGCTGTCCGTCAGCGCCGTCGTGTCGCGGAAAGCCTTGAACATCTTAGCCCTGTTCTCGGCGTTCTTCTTGGCCGCCACGGCCTTGTTGGCCTTCTCCTTGGGCAGTGAGAACGTGCGGTATTCCCAACGGGCGAAGCCCCATATCAGCGCCGAGGGCAGCAATACGGCGAACAGGAAGTATTTTAGGCGGAAGAACTTGCGCCCGTTAGTGAACAGCGAATAGAGGACGGTCTTTATGCCGTTGCTCAGCGTTACGCCTGCGGTGACGAAGAACAGTACGATGGTCTGCCAAATCTTGAACGTCCGCCCGGCCTGCATCTTCATGCCCGAGACGTAAATCGTGAATACGAGCAGGAACATCGAGATGCAGAAATGGTCGGGCACGACGGCCGAAACCATGACGTAGGCCATCGAGAAGAGCATCGTCGAGAGCAAGGCCGAGTCGAACCGGCCGAGGCGTATGATGTCCCTGAATATGCGGAACATGAATATGAACGTGTAAAAGGCGCACAGCAGCAGCGGCACGGCCACTATGAACTGCACGAGGTTCATGCCGGTAGCGTCCATGAGCCATGCGTCGAGCTGCGACAGCGGCCATACCATGAACGCCAGCAGCGGGTGGCGGTAGACGTTGTAGTTCGTCGTCCAATGCGTCACAACGGAATAAGTGATGGGGTCGAAGCCCGATACCGTGAAGTTCTTGACGAACACGTTCCAGTGCCCGACGTTCGTCTTGGTGAACAGCTCGAAGTTGCTTGCTATGACGAGGGCGTGCAACGCCAGCAGCATGACTAACGTGAGGGCTGACGCCTGCCACTCTTCGCGCTTAACCTTAAACAGTAGTATTAGCTTTTTCATGTCTTGTGGGAATATGGGAGTAATGGGACTAATGAGAGTTCAGTGACTGGCCGTGAACTGTGTTTTATGCCGCAATACCGGCTTCGCCCGTCATCACCCTGATTATTTATTATGAATTATTCAACAACTCGATAATGAGTTATGTATGATGCATTATGGATTACTTGAATGGTTTGTAGTAAGCCTCGTTGGCGAAGTCGAGCAGTTCGAGGTCGCCACGGCTGTCTCCGTAGGCCGTAAGCCAGTATTCGGTGCGCTCGGGGAATAGCTGCAGCAGGCGTTTCACCTTCTCCTCGCCGTAGCAGTTCTTGGTGAGGAAACGCCCGGTCAGCACTCCGTTGCGAGCCTCCACCATCGTCCCGATGACGTAAACGTCGGGCATGCCGGCGAAAAACGGCTCCACCCAGTTGTTCACGCTTGCGCTTACTATGACCGCCTTGCCGCCTTCGGCCGCCACGTCGCGCAGTTTCTTCATTCCTTTCGGGCGCATCAGCCCGGCTTTCTTGTCGGCGAAGTTGGCGCATAAGGCGTTGAAGTCGTCAGTCTTCATACCCTTGAAGCAGTGCGAAAATACTTTTTGCTTGGCCTTCCAGTTGGGGTAAAGCCCGGCTTTCATCAGCACGAGCAAGGGCAAGTAGCGCAGGAAGCACAGCGCGAAAGCCTTGTCGCCCTTGGCGAAACGTATGAACTCGATCAGCGTGTCGCGGCGGGTCAGCGTGCCGTCGAAATCGAACGCGTAAATCTTTCCTAACGGATATTGGGTCATGTCAATCATTCCTTCATCGTGTTTTAGGCTTTCCGGGCGCGCAGCCCAAAGCGTTTTACAAGTAAATTATCACCAAGAACGTCAACGCCCAGGCCGCAATGACAAGCTGGGTGAACCTGTCGCGCAGCACCATCTTCGTAGGGTCGCCGCTCTTCTTGTCGACCACTGTAATCTGCATGTACCTCAACAGGCCCAGCAGTACGAACACCGAAGTGAGGTAAAGCATGTCCGAGCCGAAGCGCGCGACAACCTCCGGCGACACCGTGTACATGATGTAGCACACCAAAGTGACCGACGCCGACACGGTGATTGCCTGGTTGATGAACGTCAGGTTGTAGCGTATCGTGTTCTTGCGGGGCGGCTCGCCCGTCTCGTTCATCCGCAGGACGTCGTCCCTACGCTTGGCGAACGAGAGGAAAAGCGTAAGCAGGAACGTCATCAACACCAACCACTTGCTCGGCACGATGTCGGTGGCGAAGCCGCCGGCGAGCACCCTCAGCACGAAGCCGAACGCCACTACGCACACGTCGACGATGGCGTATTGCTTCAGCTTGGCGCAGTAGCAGAGGTTCATTATGTAGTAAAACAGCAACACTCCGCCCACCTTTAATATATGCTCTTTGCCGCCGAGCATGGCCGTGAATGCCGCCGCAAGGACGAGTGTCAGCGCCATCAGGCCCCACGCCGCGCCCATCGTCAGCGCACCCGAGGCCAGCGGGCGCTTGCACTTCACGGGGTGGCGGCGGTCTGCCTCTACGTCGTTTATGTCGTTGAAACAGTAAACCGACGAGGCTATGAAGCTGTAAGCCAGGAACGTCAGCACCGAAGCGCGTATGTCGCCTGGGTCTAACAGGCTGCCGCCGAAGAACATCGGTATCATTACGAACACGTTCTTAAGCCACTGTTGGGGGCGTATCAGTTTCAGTATGCTGCTCATCTGTTTCTGTATTTAAAGAAGTTAGAGAATTTAAAGAAGTTAAAGCCGTATGCTTCATGCGGCTTTTCATATTCCCATTTCCTCACTTTCCGGTCATTCCTACTTTAAAGTATGACGTCGTTTTTCCGATAATCTTGTGCAGAATCCACGCCAACACGAGCGACGCGGCTATCATCGCGAGCGCCGTAAGGCAGTAGCCGAGCTTGTAAGGCGTTATGTATTTCAGCACGAATTGTATGTGTATAAGGTACAGTTCGAGGCTTATCGTGCCTACGAAGGCCAGCGCGCGCAGCACGGGCCGCGGCGTATGGTGGAACAGTTCTGTGAAGAGCAGGATGCCCGAGACCGTAAGCGGAATGTACACCATGCGCTCCAGGAACAACGGGAAGCGGCCGCGCCACGACTCTTCGAACTCAACGCACATCATCAGGCTTAAGATGAAGGTTATCAGGACGAGCCATACCGCCTGGCCCTCCACCGGCCGTTTCTCCTTGACCCACGCTCCGCAGTTCACCCCGATTAGGAAAATCGGGATGCGGCTGAAGAATATTTCGAGGTGGCCTACGGCCTGATGCACCGGCGGATAATACTGCACCATGACGGCCAAGACCATCGCCACGGCGGCCAACCACCGGTAGGAAGGGTGGCGGATGATAAGGTTCATGTAGGCTGGGGCGAACGTATAGAGCATCATTATGGCCGGGATGAACCAAAATGTCAAGTCGTCTACGCGCCAGAAGCTCCATCCTACGAGGATGTTCGCTATCAGGTTGGGCAGGTCGGGGCTGTATCCGCCGCCCGGAGTGTTGAGGTAATTGGGGATGTAAAACAGGCAGGCTATGACTACCCACGCCGGATACACCCTGAGATAGCGCTTTCTGAAGAATCGCTTCGGCGACGGATCCTTAGTCCACGAGTACCAAAGGCCGATGCCGCTGAGGAAGAGGAACATGTCGACTCCGACGTTGCCGCAGCGCACGAGGCCGTACATTACGTTGCCCTTGGGCATCCATACGTGGAAGAACATGACGAAGAGCATCGCCAGTCCCATCAGTTCGCCGCGGTAGCGGCTTATGTCTGCAAGCTGGATAGGTCGTTTCATAGGCGCAGTCTTGGTTTCGGAATGTAGCGGAAAGCCAACTTGAAGAGCCATGCGAGCAGTATCGAGGCAACGACGTAGACGATGATTCCCGTGTAGACATGTCCGCGGTAAGACATCTTTATTATTATCTCGCGCGTTATCGGGTGGACGACGAAGAGGGCCGACGATATTGCTCCGAACCAAACGCACGGCGCGAGGGCCTTTTCAGGGATTAGTTTCACCGTCGCTACGGCGCCCGTAACGATGAACAGCGGCACCCACAGCCATGCCTGGAAGTTGAAGCTGCCGGCGAGAACCACAACGGCCGACACTACCGCAATGCCGGCGTAAGCCCATTGGGGCAGGCTGCGGCCGTAGCGTGCGTAGAGCACTCCGGCACCGAAGGGCAGCATTCCGCCTATGAAGTTGTAGCGTATGCGGTTGAGAATCTCGCCGCCCGGGTCGGCGGCCGGCGTGAATACGGCCTGCGCCAACCAGCATACGGCGATGAGGGCGACTACGCAGGCCGACTTGCGCCGGTATATCAGGAGGCGGTAAACGATGTAAAGCTGCAGCATGAGGCCGAAGAACCAGTATGGCCCCGGCTTGATTATGTGGTCGGGGTCGGGCAGGATGTTGATGTACATCAGCAGCTGTGCCGCCACGCGCCCGAAGGTGTAGCCGTGGTATCCGTGTGGATGCAGGTAGCTGACGACGGCGAACGCCACATATCCGAGGAACATCAGGCGCAGCAGCTTGAGGTAATGGTAGGCCGTGAAGGGCAGCGCGCGCACCCTTTCCTCCGTCTTCCGCTCGTACTTGGCAACGAGGCCGAAGCCGCTGATGAAGAGGAACACCGGCACGCCGTAGTGCCCGAAGAACGACAGAATGTGGACGAACAGGTTCTGGTCGGCCGCCATCAGCCGGTCGAGCAGCATGTTGGGCTTGTCTACGTTGAACGTATATTCGTTTTCCTTGACGGCGAAGCCGAGGAAATGGCAGTAGTTGTGCAGCATTATGCCGAGTATGGCTATGCCGCGCAGGGCTTTCGACTCGGCAAGCGACAGTAATGATTTTTCCATTGTTTCCTTATTTATAACTCCCGTTGCTCCGGTTCTTCAAACTCCAGTTTGTCGTAATCCGTAGTGTTCTTCAGTATCCTCGGGCGCGCCTCGTCGTACTCCGGACTGAGTATGTTGAGGTCGTCGCGGTAGTGGGGCGAGCTTATTCCGCCGAGGTAAAGCAGCAGGTGGGGCAGCGCGTCGGTCATGTAACGCCGGTCGCGCGCCTTGCGTATGTCGCCGTAAACGTCGGGATGGTTTACCATGAAGTCGTGCGAGCACCATATCCAGAAGGGAATGTCGAACTCCTCGCGCGCCAGCCTGGCCGTAATCTCGGTTGAATGCATGCGGCCGTAGAAGTGGACTCCCTCGCCGTAACACTCCTCGCCGTGGTCGGGCACGTAGACTACGACGGCCTCCTCGTCCTCGAACCGGCGGATGATCTGGTCTACCACAGAGTCGTTGTAGAGTATGGCGTTGTCATAGTCGGCCAGTATGCGCAGCTCCTTCTGCTTGAGGTCGGGGCGCTCGTAGTCGTCGGGGTTGAAGTGGCGGCGGTCGCGCGGGAAGCGCGTGCGGTAGTCTACGTGCTGCCCCTTAAGGTGGAATATTATCAGGTTGTGCTCCTTGTTCTCCGCCTTCAGCTTGTCGTAGACGCCCAACAGGTTGCCGTCGAAGCGGTAAAGGCTCTTGTTGCGCGTGTCGAACATGGCGCGGCTAAGCTCGGGATTGTTGAGGAAGAAGCCTCCGCTGAAGTCGTAGACGGCCTCCTTAGCCTGCGGCAGGAACTGGTTGGTGATGAATGTGACGTGGTAGCCGGCCTTGCGGAACAGCTCGGGAAACAGCGGATAGTCGCACCATTCGCCCTTGTCGCCGACGGCGTAGAGCGAGAATAGGTACTTGAAGACGAAGCTCGTAAGGTTCCACGGCGCTACGACGTCGCTGAACGGCACTAATCCGCCCCTCCTCGCCCTTGCCTCCTGGCGCGGAGTGGTGGGCATGCCGTAGCCGTAGAGGCTGGCGTGGTGGCGGTTGAAACTCTCGCCTATGATGAGCACCACGTTCTTGCTGCGGAACGAGCAGCTGTCCACCCTGGCCTTGTCGATGTTCGCAACGAGCTTCTTCACCTGCTTGGCGGTCAGCTCGTTGGCGTAAATGCTGAACGCAAGGCGGTACAACGGGTGGAACATTACGGCGCAGTCCTTGCGCGTAAGCTCGTGCTCAACGTCGCCTATGTTGTCGTATGACATAAGCCTTGCGTAAGCCTTCTTGTTGGGATAGCCCTCGACGGCGCAGTAAACGAATACGGCGAGCAGCGCCAAGGCCGCCCACGGTCTTATGGCTGACAAGCGACGGGCAGACGAGCAGACAAGGAGATATGCCTTGTTGATAAGTTTAGGATAAGTTAGTTTTCCCGTCAGTTCGTCCGCTTGTCCGCTTGTTTGCTTGTCTGCTTGTCCGCTTGCCTGCTTGTCCGCTTGTCCGCTTGTCTGCTTGTCTGCTTGTCTGCTTGTCTGCTTATATACCACGGCCCACGCTATATGGGCGAGCATTACGAGGAGCACGCGCCCGACGCGGCTGAACACTATCCCGAACGACAGGTACGACTCTAAGAACTCTGACGCCTCGTCGCTGTTGGTCTCGCCGACGAGCAGCAGCATCGTCGGCGTTATCGTCGTGTCGAACTTAACGAAGCAATACACGTCGACGAACACCACCAAGTATGCCGCCACGTACATGGCGCGCTTAAGCCAAAGGCCGACCTTGCGCGGCAGCGCCCACAGCAGCAGGCACAGCAGGCACACGTCGACGAACAGCTCTTCGGGGGCCAGGCCGTAGGCGTGGTAGCCGCGCTTGGCCGGTACGACGGCGTAAACGGCCACCATGCCCAGCACGAACATGAACACGGCGAACGCCCCATAGTCTTTGAACGGCGTAAGCATTGCGGCGGACACGCGCCTTATCTTGTCAATAAACTTCATCAGGAAAACAGCTAATTTTTCGGCAAATGTACATCTTTTATTTCGTTTTACAATAAATTAATGTGAAAATTTGGTTTCAACCTGTTCCTTTTCGTAAAACAGGCCATGCCGGTACGGCTTTGCAAGAGGTTGCCTTTTGCGTTGTAAAAGGTAACCTTTCAGGCCGTAAAAGGCCGTCTTTTGCGGCGTAAAAGACGGCCTTTTGCTAACGCCCTGACCGTCAGCGCGTTAGCAGGCGCGGCGCATCCGTGCCCCTGATGGCTTTAAACCGCAGTGGAAATCGTGCCGTTTGCCGTTGACGCAAGCCGGCCGGCGCACTATGTGAAAACGTTAATGAATAGCCGCAATCAGTCCAAATACATACTTAATTTTATAAGAAGTCTGTGGCATAAGAGAATGGAATCATTCTAAAAATAAAAGGAATCCATTTTAACCCATAAGAAGTCGGTGGCATTTTGTCATTCCGGGCCTGGACCCGGAATCCAGTGTATGCAACCAAGTTGTTGACGAAAGTATGTTCCCTGGATTCCGGGTCCCGGCCCGGAATGACAGAATGCCACAGACTTCTTATAAAATTAAGTATGTATTTAAACTGATTGCGGCCATGCATAAAAATTTTTACGGAATAATTGCATCATATCCGTGGATTTCGTAACTTTGTAATCGAATACTGTTTCATGAAAACTTTAGGAATAGGATATTGTGTCCCCTTTTACCGTAAAAAAACAAATTGATATGAAGAAAACACTTTTTATGTTGCTGCTTTCGTGTGCAACGTTGTGCGACGCGCAGGAAAGAACGGAGACGACGTTGGCCGACGACTGGCTGTTCTCGCGCGACAGGCTGACTTGGCAGCAGGTAAGCGTGCCCCACGATTGGGCCATAAACGGGCCGTTCGACAAGAAGCACGACCTGCAGTTTGTTGCGATAGAGCAGAACGGGGAAACCGAAAAGACCGAAAAGTCGGGCCGCTCGGGCGCCCTGCCGTGGATAGGCGAGGGGCATTACCGTACCACCGTCACTCTGCCCGAAGGCTACGGCCACGTTGAGCTGCGCTTCGACGGCGCGATGAGCGAGCCCGTAGTAAGGGTGAACGGCCGCGAGGCAGGCCGCTGGGCTTACGGTTACAACGCCTTCCGCGTTGACGCCACGCCGTTCGTCAAGCCGGGTAAGAACGTAGTCGAGGTAGACTTGAACAACATGGAGGAGAGCAGCCGTTGGTATCCGGGCGGCGGACTGTACCGCCCCGTCAGGCTGATAGTAACGCCGAAGACGAGGATCGACGACTGGGGATGCTGGTTCCGCACGGATGAAATCAGCTCGAAGAAGGCCAAGGTAAGCCTGTCGGCCAAGGTCGACGGATACGACGGCGCCGACGGAGTGGCGGTGAAGTTCACGCTGGAAGACGCCGGAGGCGCCGCCGTTTACGAAGCCACGCAGCCGATAGGCGTGGCCGACGGGCGCGCTACGGTAACGGGCGAGGTCGGCAATCCGAGCCTTTGGTCGCCCGAATCACCTTATTTATATACGCTAACAACCACCGTGCTGGTAGGCGGCAGGCCGGTCGACGCCGTAGAAAGGCGCGTCGGCATACGCACCGTCGACGTTTCGGCCAAGCACGGTTTCCGCCTTAACGGCGTAAGCCGGAAGATAAAGGGCGTATGCCTGCACCACGACTTAGGCCCCCTCGGGGCGGCCGAGAACAAGGCCGCGCTCGTCCGCCAGATACGAATAATGAAGGAAATGGGCTGCGACGCCATACGCACGGCCCACAACATGCCTTCGACCATGCAGATGGAAGTGTGCGACTCTATGGGCATGATGGTGATGGCCGAGAGCTTCGACATGTGGATTTACCCTAAATGCAAGAACGGATACGCGCGCTTCTTCAACGACTGGGCCGAACGGGACATTGCCAACTTAGTGCTCAACCACCGCAACCACCCGTCCATTATAATGTGGAGCATCGGCAACGAGATACCCGAACAATGGAGCGACGAGGGCCGCGAGATAGCCCGACGGCTGCAAGACGTATGCCACAGGCTCGACCCTACGCGCCCCGTGACCCAAGGCATGGACAAGGCCGACGACGCGCTGAAGTCGGGCTTCGCACAGGTGATGGACGTGCCGGGCTTCAACTACCGCGTGCACAAGTACGACGGCAACATCAAGCAGCTGCCGCAGGGCTTCCTGTTGGGCAGCGAGACGGCCTCGACCGTCAGCTCGCGCGGCGTTTACAAGTTTCCCGTAAAGGTGGGTTACGGCCTGACTTACGACGACGGGCAGTGCTCGAGCTACGACACGGAGTATTGCTCGTGGAGCAACTTGCCCGACGATGACTGGCGCATGCAGGAAGACCGCAAGTGGGTTATCGGCGAGTTTGTGTGGACAGGGTTCGATTATCTCGGCGAACCGACGCCATACGACGAGTATTGGCCTTCGCGCTCGAGCTATTTCGGGATATGCGATTTGGCCGGACTGCCCAAGGACCGCTACTGGCTCTACCGCAGCCACTGGCGCAAGGACGAGCCTACGCTCCACTTGTTGCCCCACTGGACGTGGCCCGGACGCGAGGGCGAGGTTACCCCCGTGTACTGTTACACGTCGTATCCAGAAGCCGAGCTGTTCGTCAACGGCAAGAGCCAGGGCCGAAGGAAACACGACAAGGCTTCGCGCCTCGACCGCTTCCGCCTGCGTTGGAACGACGTAACGTACCAGCCCGGAGAGCTTACCGTCGTGGCATACGACAAGAAGGGCAACGCCGCCGACACGCTGACGCTGAAGACTGCCGGCGAACCGGCGCGCATAGTGCTTACCGCCGACCGGACGGAAATATCCGCCCAAGGACGCGACCTCTCGTTCGTCACGGTGACGGTGGTCGACAAGGACGGCACGCCGTGCCCTACGGCCGACAACGAACTGACTTTCAACGTTGGCGGGGCGGGCAAGTTCCGCGCCGCGTGCAACGGCGACGCGACGTCGCTCGTTACGTTCGACTCATGCCGCATGCCGCTCTTCAACGGCCAGCTCGTAGTTGTGGTAGAAGGCGAAAGCAAAGGCACGGCCACGCTGACGGTCAGCGCCGACGGACTGCCCGACGCCTCGCTGCCGATACGTGTGGAGTGACCCTGAAAGCTGATTCCACGCTCATGCTAATTGCTTGATAACCAACGCTGTTGCAAAAGGCAGCCTTTCAATGTGCGAAAGGCTGCCTTTTAACGTTTAAAGTACGGGTGTTGAGTTTATTGTTTTTCCCCGATGGTCTCCTTTATGATGAAAACGCTGGCCGCGCCGGCTATGAGCAGTACGCCCGAAACGGTCATCATACTGCTCTGTGCGCTGCCGACGAGGCTGAGCACGGCGCCGCCGAGAGCCGCGGCTATGATTTGCGGAATGCATATCGTGCCGTTGAACAGGCCGAGGTACGTGCCCATGTGGCTGCCGTTAAGGGCGTTGGTTACGATGGTGAACGGCATGGCCAACATCGCCGCCCATGCGCAACCGATGAGCAGGTAGGGTATGAACAGTACGTATTGGTCGTGGATGTAGGGCACCATGAGGAAGCCTACGGCTCCGAGGACGAGGCTTAACGAGTAAGCGGCCTTGCGGTTGCCGAACCTCGGGAGCACCACCGCCCAGCATACGCTGCCGATGGCTTGCACGGCGAAGAGTATGCCCACCCAGTTGCCTGCCGCCTGGAACCCTTCAGAAGCGGGGTCGGTCGTCTGCCAGCAGGTTTCGGCTATCGCCCCGTTGGTATAGTTCCACATATAGAGGAAAGCCGCCCAGCAGAAGAACTGGACGAGGCCGACCGTCCAGAATGCCGACGGGGCGTCGCGCAGCAGCTTGAACCAATTTACCTTCTCCTCGTTAAGAGGTTTCGACAGGCCGTGGTATTCGGCATATTCTTTCGGCGGCATCTCCTTTACTTTTACGGAAGTGTAAATTACGCAGAGTATCAGTATCGCCGCGCCGATGTAGAAAGAGTAAATCACCGAGTCGGGTATTACACCCTTGGGCGCTATGTTGCTGATGCCGATGAACGTGAAGAAGAACGGGAAAACGTAACCGACGAGCGAGCCGGCGTTGCATAGGAAACTTTGGATTGAGTAGGCGAGGGCTTTCTGTTTCTCGTTCACCATGTCGCCTACGAGCATCTTGAACGGTTGCATGGCCATGTTGATGCTGGTGTCGAGGAACATCAAGGCTATAAGGCCGAACACCATTGCCGTAGACACGGCCATGCCGAACGAGCCTGCGTTGGGCAGCAGGCACATCACCAACACGGCCACCAACGCCCCGATGAACAGGTATGGGATGCGCCGCCCGAAGCGGCACCATGTCTTGTCGCTGAACGTTCCGACAAGCGGTTGCACGATGATGCCCATCAGCGGGGGCAGAATCCAGAAGTAACTAAGGTCGTGCGGGTCGGCGCCGAGCGTGGCGAAGATACGGCTGATGTTGGCGCTTTGCAGGGCGTAGGCTATCTGCACGCCGAAAAAGCCGAAGCTCAAGTTCCAGAGTTTGGCAAAACTCAGGTCAGGTTTGTTTTTTAATCCGGTATTCATTTTTTATGTTTAAGGTTTAAGTTGATTCATAATTCACAATGCATAATTCACAATGCATAATTCACAATGCACAATTCACAATGCACAATTCATAATTCACAATGCACAATTCACAATGCATAATTCATAATTGGTTTTCGCCGTGCTTCGTTTCATAATTCCTCGGCGTTGCCGTTATAATGTACGGCGCAGTCCTGATTATGAATTATGCATTATGAATTATGCATTATAAATCGTCATGCATTATCTTCGTTGTGCCTCTTACTATGAGTTTGGTTCTTATAACCCGTTTCTCAACCTTGTCGACGGGTATCCGCCCCTCAACTTTGTTTATTAGGATGTCGGCAGCCTGCTGGCCTACCTTGTACCCGTTCTGCTCAACCGTGGTGAGCATGGGGTCGCATGCCACGGCGCGTTGGCCGTTGGTGAAACCGCATACGGATATGTCTTCCGGAACGCGCAGCCCCATGCGCTTGGCCGTGTACATTATGCCTATCGCCGTGTCGTCGTTTATTGCGAAGAAAGCGTCGGGCCGGTTGTCCATGCGCAGCACGTCGGGAGTCAGGCGCTCGGCATCGTCGCGGTTGTCGCATTCCATCTTCACGCAGCTTTCAGGGTCGAGCCCGTGTTTGCGCAGGGCGTCGTGCCACCCGTTGTAACGGTTCTTTGAGATCTCGAGTTTCATGGAAGAGCCGTAGAAGGCGATGTTGCGGCAGCCTGTGCTGATCATGTATTCAACGGCTGCGAACGCTCCCATGTAGTCGTCGACGGTAACGCGGCTCGAGTTGATGCCTGTGCAGATCCTGTCGAAAAAGACAAGCGGCAGCCCCATGTCGATAAGTTTTTGGAAGTGGCCGTATTCCCGTGTGCTTTTCGCTTGTGAAACGATTATTCCGCAGACCTTGTTCTCGTAGAACGAACGGCACGTTTCAACCTCTCGTGCGTAATCTTCCCCGCTTTGCGCAACGAGCAGCCGGTAGCCGTGCTTGAGCGCTTCGTCTTCTATTCCGCTCAGCACCGACGAGAAGTAAAAGTGTGTGAACTGGGGTATTATCACGCCGATTATCTTCATCGTCTTGTTGCTGCGCAGCGACTCGGCCATCAGGTTCGGGCTGAAGTTGTGCTCACGGGCGTATGCTATTATCTTGTTGCGTGTGTCTTCGCTTATTCTCGGGTTGCCTTTCAGCGCGCGCGACACCGTTGCCACGGACACATTGAATGCCTTGGCAATGTCTTTCATCGTTATGGGCGCGCTGTTTGACATTCCGTTTTGTTTGATTTACGTCGCAAAATTACGTATAGTCGACATATATTAACGGTTACACCTTATACTATTTAAGGTTTTCGTTGTGCAACCGTTTGCGCATACGGGAATGTATTTTTTCGTTAAAATCAATGCCTACAATGACAAATCGTAATTAATTTTGCAATTGTGAAAACTGACCTTAGAGCCATGAATTTTGATAAAGAGATGAACAATTTATTGGAAATATGTTTGTATTAATGTTAACTTTAAAAGTTTAAAATGATGAAGCAGGTAAAATCAAGACCTCTTTTTAGGATCATGTCCCTGTTGTTGGGGCTGTTCCTATCAGTGGGAGCCTTTGCTCAAAGTGAAGTCAAAGGCGTAGTGAAGGATGCTTCCGGCGAACCGGTGATCGGCGCCACTGTCCGCATCGTAGGGCAGGAAGGCGGAGTTATTACCGACTTTGACGGTAATTTCACCATCAAGGCCGCTCCCGGAACAAAGATCTCGGTGTCTTACATCGGTTACCAAACGGTGGAGATGCCCGCATCTGCCAACATGGTGGTCACCCTCCAGGACGACGCCCAGTTGCTGCAAGACGTGGTCGTGATCGGTTACGGCCGCGCAAAGAAAGAAGACCTTACAGGATCTGTTACGGCAATCAAGCCCGACGAGATGAGTAAGGGTATCACCAGCAGCGCCTCCGACATGCTCGTGGGCAAGGTTGCCGGTGTGGATGTTATCACCGCAGGCGGTTCGCCTGGCGCAGGAGCGCAGATACGTATCCGCGGCGGTTCGTCTCTTAACGCAAGCAACGACCCGTTGCTCGTTGTCGACGGTCTTACCATTGACAACAACACGGCTACCGGCGTAAGTAATGTGATGGCCATGATCAACCCGAACGACATCGAGACGTTCACCGTCCTCAAGGACGCTTCGGCCACGGCCATCTACGGTTCGCGAGCTTCTAACGGCGTCATCATCATCACCACGAAGAAGGGACGCAAGGGCATGGCTCCGGCCGTTTCTTACAACGGCGACGTTACGCTCTCAACCACGCAGAAACGCTACGACGTGCTCACCGGCGACGAATACCGCGCCCTCATGAAGAGCAGGTACGGCGACGCGCTTCCCGCACCGCTCGGCACGGCCAACACCGACTGGCAGGACGCCATCTTCCGCACGTCGCTCAGCACGACGCACAACGTGTCGGTATCGGGCGGACTCAAGAACATGCCTTACCGCGTGTCGTTGGGCTACCAGAGCGACAACGGTATCATCTTGAACTCTTACATGCGCCGTTTCAACACGTCGGTCAACCTCGCGCCGACTTTCCTCGACGACCACCTTACGTTCAACGTTACGGCTAAGTTCACCAACGAGAAAGACAGCTATGTAGACTCAGGCGGCGCCATCGGCGGCGCTCTCGCAATGGACCCGACGCAGTACATCTACTTGCCGAAGTACTCTTCCGACTCACGCTTCACCGGCGGATACTACCAATATCTTCAAGGCGCAAGCGACTTCAGCGACAAGACCTGGAACCGTACCACCAACACCAACACGCCGCAGAACCCCGTGGCCTTGCTCAACCAGAAGTCGTTCATGGCCTATTCAAACGACTTTACGGGCAACATCGAGATGGACTACAAGATCCACGGATTCGAGGATCTGCACATCCACGCCAGCTACGGCGGCCAGTACACGGCCAGCCGCCAGTATGACAAGACTTCGCCTTACTCTTACAACAACAACTATTACGGATGGGACGGCACGACCCGTTACTATAAGTACAGCATCACGGCCAACGCATACGCGCAATACCAGCACACGTTCGGCGCTCACAACATCGACGTAATGGTAGGCGCCGAGGAGTCCCACTACCACCGCACAGGCTGGAACTGGGGCTGGGGTTGGGATCCCGCCGCAGTGAACGAGGACGGCACCGTTGGCGCAAAGTACAACGAAACGCTCAGGAGCGAGCAGAAGTGGGCCACCCACAACTCACTCGTATCTTACTTCGGCCGCGTAAACTACACCCTCTTAGACCGCTACATGCTCACCGCAACGCTGCGTGCCGACGGTTCGTCGCGCTTCGCTAAGGGCAAGAAGTGGGGCTACTTCCCCTCTGTCGCCTTGGCATGGCGCATCAACGACGAGAAGTTCATGAAGAACCTTAAGTGGTGGAACGAGTTCAAGCTCCGCCTCGGTTGGGGACAGACCGGTCAGCAAGACATCGGCTCCGACTTCCTCTACACGCCGCTTTATACCTCGGGCGACTCTTACGGCCAGTATCCTTTCGGCGACACTTATTACACTACGTTGCGCCCTGACAAGTACAACCCCGACCTTACTTGGGAGACTACTACCACATGGAATGCCGGTTTTGACCTTGCGTTCCTCAACAACCGCATCACGGCCAACATCGACGCTTACTACCGTGAGACCACCGACCTTATCCAGGAAGTAACCCTGCCGGTGCTCATGAACTTCGGCATGACCATGGCACAGAACATCGGTTTGCTGAAGAACTACGGCGTTGAGTTCTCTGTCGGCGCGAAGCCTATCGTAACCAAGGACTTCACTTGGGACATCCAGTACAACATCTCTTGGAACCACAACGAGATAACCGAACTTATCGGCGGCGACGATGGTTATAATATCAAGACCGGTAATTCGATTTCAAGCGGTACAGGTACACAGGTACAGGCACACACCGTAGGCCAGCCGGCCAACTCGTTCTGGGTTTACCAGCAGGTTTACGACGATAACGGCAAACCGCTCGAAGGCGTGTTCGTCGACCGCAACGGCGACGGTATAATCAATGATGACGACCGTTACTACTACCACAGCCCTGCAGCCGACGTTTACATGGGCCTTACGATGAAGTTCCTCTACAAGAATTGGGACTTGAGCTTCGCCCTGCGTTCTTCTCTCGGCAACTACGTTTACTACGACTTCTTGTCCAAAAAGGCCGCTCTCGGCGCTATTTGGTCTAACAGTGCGTACAGCAACACCACGCAGGCCGCTGTCGACCTCGGTTTCGACGGAACCGGCGAGTCGCAGTATTTCCTGAGCGACTACTTCGTGCGCAACGGTTCTTACCTGAAGTGCCAGAACATCACGCTCGGCTACTCGTTCCCGTCATTGCTGAAGGTGGGCACGCGCGACATGTTCTCGGGCCGTGTTTACTTCACCGTGCAGAACCCGTTCATCATAACCAAGTACAAGGGTCTCGACCCGGAAGTTTCGAGCGGTATCGACAGCAACCCGTATCCGCGCCCGTTGAGCTTCCAGCTTGGACTGAACCTCAACTTCTGATGCTTTTCGTGTCAAAGCTACTAATGTAAATAATAAAAAAGGACATAACGATGAAAAATATATTTGTAAAGACAATAGCGGCAGCCGTGCTCACGCTTGGAATGACCGGCTGTGTCAACGATTTGGACATCAGTTCGATCGATCCGCAATCGTCGCCTAATCCTGACGCAATGGGCTTGTTGGCCAAGTGCTACGGAGTGCTCGGCCTTACCGGCCAAAGGGGCGGCACGGGCAACGGCGACCTCAGCCTCGACGAGGGCGAGTCGGGCTTCTACCGCACAACGTTCAACCTGCAGGAGCTGCCCACCGACGAGTGCATGTGGGCTTGGCAGACCGACAACGACATTCCGCAGATAACGATGATAGGCTGGAACTCGAGCAGCGTGCGCGTGCAGTGGGCTTACACCCGTCTGACGTATGATATCACACTGTTCAACAGCTACCTGTCGCAGGTGGCCGACAACGACGAGAACCGCCAGTACCGCGCCGAGGTGCGCTTCCTGCGCGCCCTCCACTACTGGTATCTGCTCGACCTTTTCGGCAAGGCTCCGTTCAAGGTTGACTTCAACATCACCGAGCTGCCCGTAGAGTACAGCGGCGAACAGATGTACGCATGGCTCGACAACGAGCTAACCGAAATAGAGGCCGAGATGACCAAGACCGGCGCAGGCGTAGGCGCATTCAACAACAGTGAGAACTTCGGCCGCGCCGACCTCGGCGCAGTCTACCTGCTCCACGCCCGCTTAGCGCTCAACAGCGCCGTTTACAGCAGCGAGGTTGATGCCAATAAGGAGTATGAAAAGGCCGTAAACTACTGCAACCTCATAGAGCAGAGCGGCGCTTACGACCTGTCGCGCGTTCCGAAGAACGGCAACTCGGGCTACGCCCAGCTCTTCATGGCCGACAACGACCAGAACGCCGAAGCCATGAAGGAGATAATCTTCCCGATACGCCAGGACGGACTGCGTACGCGCCAATATTCAGGCTCGCTGATGCTCATCGCCGGAGCGCGCTCGGCCGCAATGCCCAGCTACGGCATGAAGGAGTCGTGGACGTGCCTCTTCGCACGCAAGGCGATGACCGAGAAGTTCTTCCCGAACCTTGACAACGTGCCCCTCGTGGCTGAAGATGCCGAGACATCAACCGACCAGGCTACCGCCGCAAGCCTCGACGAGAAGTACGGCACTACCGTGGCCGACCTCATAGCTGCAGCAGGCGACGACCGCGCCCTGCTTTACAGCGGATGCGCCGACGGCGTGCGCACTATCTCTACCGACAAGGTGAGCGACTTCAAGAACGGCCTGTCGTTGGTTAAATGGACCAACATGAGGAGCGACAACACGGCCGGGCAGAACGTTTCTTGGCCCGACACCGACATCCCCCTGTTCCGCTACGCCGAGATCTACCTCATACGCGCCGAGGCCAACTGGCGCCTCGGTAAGGACGCCAACACCGTTTTGGCCGACATCAACGAGCTGCGCGGCCGCGCCAACGCCACGCCGTTCAGGGTGGCCGACGTTACCGAGGAGAACCTGCGCGACGAGTGGTGCCGCGAGTTCTTCATGGAGGGACGCCGCCGCAGCGACCTCGTGCGCTTCGGCTGCTTCACCGGCGGTAAGTACCTGTGGGACTGGAAGGGCGGCGAAGCCAACGGCACGAGCATAGACGCCCACTTCAACGTTTATCCTATTCCTTACGACGACTTGATGAACAACGGCAACCTTAGCCAGAATTACGGTTATTAATGGAATAAAAGTAATCTATAAAAAGGAAAGAAGATTATGAAAAATATAATTAAAAACATGTTGGTTCCGGCATGCCTGCTGGCCGTGCTCCCGTTCATGGCCTCGTGCGAGACCGACACCGACGACAATCCTACGCTGCGTCAGCCGCAGGCGGGCGAGACGTTTACGCTGACGGCCCCGGCCGACGCCTCAACCACGACGTATGACCTGATAAACACCGACACCATAAAGATGACCTCGGCTGCGCCCGACTACGGCTACAAGGCTGTCTTGACGTACCGCGTACAGGCCTGCTTGGACAACGCCTTCGCCGAAGGCTCGTACACTACGCTCACCGCGTCGCAGTCTTACTCGAGCACCGTTGCCAATCCTACGATAGGCATCGTGGGCTCTGAACTTAACACGGCTGTGGTAGACATGTATAAGGCCGCCAACGACGGAGCCGCCCCCGAAGCGGCCATGCCAGTTTACCTGCGCGTGCAGGCATGCGTCGAAGGCACTACGGCTTACTCTTATTCGGACGTAGCCCAGCTGCCGAGCGTGCTGGCCACATACGTGAACGAGACCCCCGTGACGTATTACTTGGTAGGTGATTTCGGCTGTCCCAATGCATGGTCGAGCACGGATAAGAGCAGCATATTCTACCCCGAGAGCGCAACAGTACAATCGTACACCACGCAGTGGGTCAACAGTGGTAACTTCAAGTTCTGGACTGTTGTCGGCGATTGGGGCACTGCTTACGGCGCCGAGGCCGAAGACGGCTCGGAGACGGGCAAGATATTAACCAACGGCGACGGCGCACAAAACGTGAAAGTTCCCACGGTAGGCGAGTATTACACGGTGACTATCGACATGGAAAACATGACGTACACATGGACGCGCCTTGGCGACCAGAACCCGAAGGCTTATACGACGATAGGACTTATCGGCGACTTCAACGGCTGGGGCGGCGACGTTGCCATGACCGAGATTGCTCCCCACAACTGGTATGCCGCAGCAGTTACGTTCACTGCCGGCGGCGTGAAGTTCCGCGCCGAGGCAAGCTGGGACGTAATGGACTGGGGCGCCGGAGTTGACGTTGCAACCGTAAATTACGGCGTAGGCGCTAAGGGCGGCGCCAACATCACCGTTCCGGACGGCACTTACGACGTTTACCTGAACGACATTACCGGACAGTTTGTTTTCATAGCTGTCGAATAAGCCTTAGCGCTTTACTTTAATGTTAAAACCGCTTGCATGGCAGGGGCGACCCTCCGCGCAGGCGGTTTTTTCGTGCCTTGTTGCCCGTTGCGTTGTAAAAGGTTGCCGATTGTCCCTTAAAAGGTTGCCTTTTGCAAGACGAAAGGCAACCTTTTACAACGCGGACGCATAATGTATGTTTTTATGTGGTTGCGGATATTCATGTTTTTTATTGGTAAAAAAATAATGTCACAATGTCACAAGGCCGTGTAAGGCATTGGTGCTCATGCGGTTGCGCTGTGACATTAATCCCGTTTCCACATTCACCACCGTCACATGCGGCCGCATGTGACGGTGGTGAATGTGCCATGCATGTTAATGTCACGCCGTAACATGTTGGCATTCAACCGTTTCAACCGCTTTGTGACATTGTGACATTAAAATAGCATCCGTTTTGTATGTGGTTTCTTCATAAACACTGACGGACATCCGTTGTTGGGAATGGTATGTCAAGATATTGTAACGCCTGTTGATTGCGCTTCAAAAACACATTCCCACTTTTTCAAACATGCTTTTCTTTCAAACATGCTTTTCTTTCAAACATGCTTCCTTTCAAACATGCTTCCTTTCAAACATGCTTCCTTTCAAACATGCTTTCTTTCAAACATGCTTTCCTTTCAAACATGCTTCCTTTCAAACATGCTTCCTTTCAAACATGCTTCCTCTTCTAAGAAGTCTGTGGCATACCGTCATTCCGGGCTTAGACCCGGAATCCAGTGTATGCAGCCTCGTTTTTTTATAGACAAGTGTTTCCTGGATTCCGGGTCTAAGCCCGGAATGACGGTATGCCACAGACTTCTTAGAAGAAGGAGCATGTTTAGAAGGGGAAAGTTGGAATTTAAGTTGATTGCAGACATTTATATTATATTTTAGTGATCAAAGGTTTATCCGCTTTGGATTTTTATTACTTTTGCATAAGATAAGCCGCACTCGGGAATTTGAAAGTAAACTTTCATTCCGCTCGTTTGCGTTATCTTTGCATAAGATAAGCTGCACTCGGAAATTTAAGAGCAAGCTCTAATTCCACTCGTTTGCGTTATCTTTGCCTTTGAGAAATATCGTCCGGCGTTTCGCCGGCTGTAATATCACAAAATCAAATATCATGTTGAGAAAATTATTAGTAGTTTTACTTGCCGTCACAATGTCGGCAAGATGCGCTGCCCAGCAGTATGAGCCTTACCACGGCGACGGTATCGACGACTATCTGCGCCTTGTGCCGGCGGCGTCGGTGTTCGTATTGAAGGCTGCCGGGGTGGAGAGCCAAAGCTCGTGGAAGCGGTTGGTGGTGAACACGGCGGCGTCGTTTGCCATCGACGTGGCCGTTACCTACGGCCTTAAGTATTCAATCAAGTCGACGCGCCCCGACGGCACCGACCGCCGCTCGTTTCCCTCGGGGCACGCGTCGGTGGCATTTTGCGGCGCGGCGATATTGGACAAGGAGTTCCGCCATGTCAGTCCTTGGATTAGCGTTGCCGGTTACGCCGTAGCCGCCGGCACGGCCATCGACCGCGTGGCGCGCAACCGCCACCATTGGGGCGACGTGGCCGCCGGGGCGGCCATCGGCGTGCTGTCAACATACGCCGGCTATTGGATTGCCGACAAGATAACCGGCTGGGACAAGGACGTAAGCGTGGCGGTAAGCCCAATGGGGGTGAGCATGGTTTGGCGGCCATGATTAACCCAAATCGGCCATTAGACCGTAAAGAACCGAAATATGGCGTATTTTACTTACTCTTCGTCAGCTTATGCGTTTCCGCCGGCATCTTGCTTTCCGCCCCGTCTCGGCGTAGTCCGCTACGCCTTCGTCTAAAAGGAAAGCAATCTACACGGCATAAACCATAATCAGACTGAAGTCTAACGACCGATTTGGGATTAATAAATCAAAAATATCATGTAAACGTTTGCGCTCCCAAATTTATTTTTAGGAAAAAAAATGACATACACGTATTTTATTTATTCGTACCTTTGAACCGTAATTAATAAGACCTGATACCTATGAACATACTTTTAAGCGTAATTTACAGTACGAGTTTCGGCGAAGAACTCGTGTTGAACCTTATATCCGGATGCAAGGACGGCGTGAAGACGGCCATCCCTTACAGAATGAAGACCGTTGACGGACGCGAGTGGACTTGCAGCCTAAAGCTCGACTTGCGTAAGGGCACGTATATCGATTATTATTACAGCGTAGTGCGCGGCGAGGACAACGTGGTAAGGCGCGAATGGCAGACTGAGCCCCACCGCCTTGAAATCAGCGCCGTGCGCGGCGACAGCATCACAGTGTACGACCATTGGATCGACATGCCCGATGATTCATACCTTTACAGTTCGGCGTTCACCGACTGCATCCGCCGCCGCAAGTCGTCGCCCGTAGCCTTGAGCGACTATCCCGTTACGGTGCGCCTGAAGGTGCGCGCCCCGCAGCTGTCGGGCAACCAGAGGCTGATGATAGTAGGCAACGACGATGCGCTCGGCGCATGGGACGTGTTCAAGGCCGTGCCGATGGTGGAGCACAACTACAACGAGTGGATAGTAGACGTAGACGTAACCAAGCTGGCAAGCAACATCTTCTATTTCAAGTTCGTCGCCGTAGACGTGTTCGACCGTGCCGACGTAATATGGGAAGACCGTTACAACCGCCGCGTTGAGCTGCCGGGCATGAAGGAGGGCGACGTCATTGTTTACGAACTCGACGAGGCCCTCTTCCCTATATATAATGTAAGGTGTGCCGGAACTCAGGTGCCCGTGTTCTCGCTGCGCTCTAAGACGAGCTTCGGCGTTGGCGACTTCGGCGACCTGAAGAAGATGATCGACTGGATTGCGCTTACCCAGCAGCGCGTATTGCAGCTGCTGCCGATAAACGACACCACTACGACCCATACTTGGACGGACTCTTATCCGTATAGCAGCATCAGCATTTTCGCCCTGCATCCGCAGTACGCCGACCTTAACCAGCTGCCCCGGATAGAAGACGAGGCCGAGCGCGAGAGGTTCGAGGCCCTGCGCCAAGAGCTGAACGCCCTGCCCCAAGTGGATTATGAGCGCGTGAACAAGGCAAAGACCGATTATCTTGAAATCATCTACCGGCAGGAATGCGCGAAGGTATTGGCATCGACTGAGTTTAAGACTTTCTTTGAAGAAACGTCACACTGGCTCGTTCCCTACGCCCAATATTGTCATTTCAGGGAGAAGTACGGCACGGCCGACTTCGCCACATGGCCCGACCACAACCACTTCGACGAGGCCGAACGCAAGGCGTTGTCCGATCCGCATTCAGCCGCTTTCGGCGACGTTGCTTTCTATTATTACGTGCAGTTCATACTGAACAAGCAAATGGCCGAAGCCCACGAATACGCCCGCTCGAAAGGAGTGGTATTGAAGGGCGACATACCCATAGGCGTAGACCGCCACGGAAGCGACGTTTGGCAGGAGCCGCGCTATTTCAACCTTAACGGCCAAGCCGGCGCCCCGCCCGACGATTTCTCGGTGAACGGGCAGAATTGGGGACTGCCGACGTACAATTGGGACGAGATGATGAAAGACGGATGCGTATGGTGGGTGCGCCGTTTCGTCAACATGGCGAAATTCTTCGACGCTTACCGCATAGACCACGTACTCGGTTTCTTCCGCATTTGGGAAATACCAATCGAGTCGGTACACGGCCTGCTCGGCCAGTTCTCGCCGGCGTTGGGCATGACGCGCGAGGAGATAGAGGCTTACGGGCTGCACTTCCAGGAGGAACTGTTTACCGAGCCGTTCATCACCGACTGGGTGCTCGAACGCATGTTCGGAGAGCGTGCGCGCATGGTGCGCGAAACGTATCTTGAGCCTTCGCACGACGGCCGTTACCGCATGAAGGCTGCTTACGATACGCAGCGCAAGGTAGAGGCCGCCTTCGCCGGAAAGACCGACAAGGCCGACACCGACTTGCGCGACGGGCTTTACGCGCTGATAAGCGACGTGCTCTTCGTGCGCGACCATAGGGATAAGAACAAGTTCCACCCGAGAATTTCCGTCCAGTTCGACTTCGTTTACGAGTCGCTTTACGACAGCGACAAGTACGTGTTCAACAAGATTTACAACGATTATTACTACCGCAGGAACAACCAGTTCTGGTACCGCGAGGCGATGGGTAAGCTGCCCAAGATAGTCGAGGCTACACGCATGCTAGTATGCGCCGAGGATTTGGGCATGGTGCCCGACTGTGTTTCGTGGGTTATGAACGAGCTGAAGATGCTTAGCCTTGAGCTTCAGTCGATGCCGAAAGACCCGAACGTGCGCTTCGGCGTGCTTTCGCGCAATCCTTACCGCTCCGTATGCACTATATCGAGCCACGACACGCCGACGCTTCGGCAGTGGTGGGACGAGGACGAACGCCGCACCCAAGACTATTACAACAACGTTTTGCAGAAATACGGAGCCGCCCCGCATCCGCTGCCCGGTTGGCTCGCACGCGACATAATCTCGCGCCACCTGCTCTGCCCGTCGATGCTTTGCATACTCGCCCTGCAAGACTGGCTGGCAATTGACGAGAACTTGCGGCTGCCGGACGCCAACGCCGAGCGCATCAACGTGCCTTCGAATTCGCGCCATTATTGGCGCTACCGCATGCATGTCGACTTGGAAGACCTGATTGGAAGGCACGACTTCAACCAGAACGTCGTTGACCTTATCAAGGAAGGCGGAAGAAGATAGGCTTACTAACGGTTGCAGAATCGGGTAGACGGGGTTAAGACAGTAGCGCCGTTGCTGAAAATCCCATTAAGACATAGAGTGCTATTGTCTTAACTCCTTACCTGTATCGCTCCTCAACCCCTTGGAAGGAAAGTTCATGAAAATTTAATATAAACCTTACAACTATGCGAAAAGTTAAAGTATTATTGGCCCTGTTGCTGACACCGCTCATGGCGTTGGCGCAGGCAGTGAAATCGCCTGACGGCAACGTCGTGCTGAATTTCTCGCTCGACAACGGAAGACCTACCTACGAACTGACTTACAAGGGCAAGGCCGTAGTGAAACCGAGCCACTTAGGACTGGAACTTGCGAAGGACAAGCACGCAAGCAAGGGCATGGAGGAGACCGACCTGATGGACGGTTTTACGATTGTGAAGACCGACACGTCGTCGTTCGACGAGACGTGGAAACCCGTCTGGGGAGAGACCGCCACGATACGCAACCACTACAATGAGATGGCCGTCACGCTTAACCAACCGGCCACGAAGCGCAACATAGTGATACGTTTCCGAGTGTACGACGACGGCATGGGCCTGCGCTACGAGTTCCCACAGCAAAACGAACTCAACTATTTCATCATCAAGGAGGAGCACACCCAGTTTGCGATGGCCGGCGACCACAAGGCGTGGTGGATACCCGGCGACTACGATACGCAGGAGTACGACTACACCGAGTCGAGGCTTTCGGAGATACGCGGACTGATGAGCGGGGCGATAACTCCCAACTCGTCGCAGACCACCTTCTCGCCTACCGGCGTGCAGACGTCGCTCCAGATGAAGACCGACGACGGCCTTTACATCAACATACACGAGGCTGCGTGCGTGAACTACGCCACGATGCACCTCAACCTTGACGACAAGACGATGACCTTCGAGTCGTGGCTTACGCCCGACGCAACCGGCATGAAGGGTTACATACAGACTCCGTTCAACACGCCGTGGCGCACGATCATCGTAAGCGACGACGCACGCGACATGCTCGCTTCTAACCTGATTCTCAACCTTAACGAGCCTTGCGCGCTTGACGACGTAAGCTGGATCCACCCCGTTAAGTACTGCGGAGTGTGGTGGGAGCTTATCGTAGGCCGCAACAGTTGGGCTTATACCAATGACTATCCGTCGGTGCGCCTCGGCCAGACCGACTATTCCAAGTGTACGCCAAACGGCATCCACGGGGCAAACAACGAGAACGTGAAGAAATACATCGACTTCGCCGCCGCCAACGGCCTCGACCAAGTGCTTGTAGAAGGATGGAACGAAGGTTGGGAAGACTGGATCGGCCATTCCAAGTTCGACGTGTTCGACTTCCTCACTCCCTATCCCGACTTCGACATAAAGATGCTCAACGAGTATGCTCACTCAAAGGGCGTGAAGCTCATGATGCACCACGAGACCTCGGCGTCGGTGATGAACTACGAGCGCTGGATGGACAAGGCGTACAAGATGATGAAAAAGTATGGTTACGACGCCGTTAAGAGCGGATACGTAGGCGACATGATCCCGCGCGGCGAACACCATTACAGCCAGACGATGAACAACCACTATCTCTACGCCGTGAAGGAGGCAGCCAAGCACCACATCATGGTCAACGCCCACGAGGCAGTGCGCCCGACCGGACTCTGCCGCACGTATCCCAACCTCATAGGCAACGAAAGCGCCCGCGGCACTGAATACGAGGCGTTCGGCGGAAGCAAGCCTTTCCACACCGTAGTGCTGCCGTTCACACGCCTGCAGGGCGGCCCGATGGACTACACTCCGGGCATCCTTGAGACGCAACTCTCGACGTGGAGCCAGAACTCTTCTTACGTGCGCACCACGCTCGTAGGCCAGCTGGCCCTTTACTGCACGATGTACAGTCCGCTGCAGATGGCCGCCGACCTGCCCGAGAACTACGAGAAGTACAAGGACGCGTTCCAGTTCATCAAGGACGTAGCCGTAGACTGGGACGACTCGAAGTATCTCGAGGCCGAGCCGGGCGACTATATCACCGTGGCGCGCAAGGCAAAGGGAACCGACAACTGGTTCATCGGCGGCAAGTGCGACGAGAACGGGCATAAGTCAGTTGTCAAGCTCGACTTCCTCGACAAGGGCAAGAAGTACGAGTGCACGATATACGCCGACGCCAAGGACGCCCACTACGAGAAGAACCCCAAGGCGTACACCATAACTAAGAAAACCGTGAAGAAGGGCGACACGCTTAAGCTGACAGAGGCTCCCGGAGGCGGATTCGCCGTGTCGCTCATAGCGCAATAATCTGTGAAAGGCGGTCTTTCGCTTTGTAAAAGACCGCTTTTTACCTCTCGAAAGGCCGTCTTTTGTAGGCCAAAAGACGGCCTTTTGCAAAACGTTGGGAACCAATATATTACGTAACCGAAAAATAATGACCTTTATGAAAATTACAAACCTGTTGCTTGCAGGCTTGCTATCGCTTGCAGCCGCGCAGGAAGCCGTGGCGCAAGGCGTTGCGGCGAAAACCGGCGTAACGTCGCAGGCGTCTGACGGGAAAATAAGTCCTGCAGCGTTGAGTTTCATCGACGAGGTGAAATATTCGCCTGAAAAGACCACCTTCAGGCTGTTCGCCCCGAAGGACGCGAAGGCCGTCACCCTGCGCATATATGCCGACGGACAAGGCGGCGAGCCGCTGAAAGTGGTGGAAATGGCCTTCTCTTCACCGGGCGTTTACACGGCCACGGTCGACGGCGACCTTAAAGGCAAGTTCTATACTTTCGACACCGGCCGCGGCGAATGCCCCGGAGTGTTCGCCAAGGCTGTTGGAGTGAACGGACAAAGGGGCGCAATCGTCGACCTTGACGAGACCGACCCCGAGGGCTGGGCCTCTGACCGCATCACGCAGAAGGTCAACATGACCGACCTCGTAATCTACGAGATGCACCACCGCGACTTCTCCATCGACCCGTCGTCGGGGCTGAAATACAAGGGCAAATTCCTCGCCCTGACCGAGCAGAAGGCCATAGACCACCTGAAACGGCTCGGCGTAAACGCCGTGCACATACTGCCGTCATACGACTATGCGTCGGTTGACGAGACGAAACTTGACACCCCACAGTACAACTGGGGTTACGACCCGTTGAACTACAACGTGCCCGAAGGCTCGTATTCTACGAACCCTTACGAGCCTATGGTCCGTATAAAAGAGTTCAAGCAGATGGTGCAGGCCCTGCACAAGGCCGGCATCCGCGTGATACTCGACGTGGTTTACAACCACACTTTCAACATAGACGGCAGCAACTTCCAACTCACCTGGCCCGAC
Organism: uncultured Prevotella sp.; assembly: GCA_944319795.1. Lineage (GTDB taxonomy): Bacteria > Bacteroidota > Bacteroidia > Bacteroidales > Bacteroidaceae > Prevotella. The sequence continues at coordinate 31,209 of CALUFA010000020.1, forward strand.
ATTTTCTACCGCAAGAAGGCCGACGGCACATGGTCTGACGGCTCAGGCTGCGGCAATGAGACGGCCAGCGAGCTTGCCCCGATGCGCAACTTCATGCTCCAGTCGATGCGCTACTGGGTGGACGAATACCATATTGACGGCTTCCGTGTAGACCTGATGGGCGTGCATGACATCGAGACCATGAACCAAATACGCGCCATGTTTGACCGAGAATTTCCCGCAACGTTCATCTACGGCGAGGGTTGGAGCGCCGGTACGTGCGCCTATCCGTTGGAAAAACTTGCCGTGAAGGCCAACATCGGGCAAATGCCCGGCATAGCGGCGTTCGGCGACGAGATGCGCGACGCCTTGCGCGGACCGTTCAACGACAACCGCAAGGGCGCCTTCATAGCCGGCGTTCCGGGTGGTGAGGAGAGCATAAAGTTCGGCATCGCCGGCGCAATCAGCCATCCGCAGGTAGACATGTCGAAGGTGAATTACAGCAAGGAGGCATGGGCCTCGCAGCCCACACAGGCCATAAGCTACGTCAGCTGCCACGACGACATGTGCCTTGTCGACCGCCTACGCACCAGCGTTCCCGGCATCGGGCAGGACGAGCTGATACGTCTCGACCTGTTGGCGCAGACCGCCGTGTTCACGTCGCAGGGCGTGCCGTTCATCCTTTCGGGTGAAGAGATGTTGCGCGACAAGAAAGGCGTGCACAACAGCTTCAACTCGCCCGACAGCGTGAACCGCCTTGACTGGACTAACTTGACGAAATATCCCCAGGTGTTCGACTATTACAGCAAGCTCATCTCGCTGCGTAAGAACCATCCTGCGTTCCGCCTCGGCGACGCCGGATGCGTGCGCCGCCACCTCGAGTTCCTGCCCGGCGGCGACTGCCTCGTAGCCTTCCGCCTTAAGGGTAACGCCGGCGGCGACTCATGGAAGAACATCATCGTAATCTTGAACTCCGCCAAACAAGCGCGCAGCGTAGACATCCCGGCAGGCAATTACACCGTGGTCTGCCGCGAGGGAGTGATCAACGAGGCCGGCCTCGGCACCGTAAGCGGCTCACAAGTCAGCGTTCCGGCGCAGTCGGCATTAATCTTGCATGAATGAATCAAGAATTTATAGAAGTTAAAGAAATTAGGGGAGTTAAAGCCGAATGCTTTGCTTCTTGCAGTAAAAAATGATAGGCAAACAGTCTTATAATGCTTGAACAACAAGGCATTTGGCTTTAACTTCTCTAACTTATTTAACTTCTCTAATCCTAAAAAGTACAAACAATGAAAAAGTTTCTTTTATCTTTAAGCCTTATTTTAAGCGTTATGACAATCAACGCGGCGGTCAAGGTTGACCGCATTGACCCGACCAACTGGTTCGTCGGGATGAAAAATCCGTCTTTACAACTCATGGTTTACGGCGAAGGCATAAGCTCTGCCGACGTAACGACCGACTACGCAGGCGTCAAAGTAGACAGCATCGTGCGCCTCGACAGCCCCAACTACCTCTTGGTTTACCTCAACCTCGAAGGAGCGCAGCCCGGAGAGATGACCCTGAACTTCAAAAACGGCAAGCAGACTAAGAAGGTTAAGTATCAGCTGAAGGCGCGCGAGAAGCGTGGCGAAGAGCGTATGGGCTTCACCAACGCCGACGTTCTCTACATGCTTATGCCCGACCGCTTCGCCGACGGAGACCCTAAGAACAACGACATAAAGGGCCTCTATGCCTACAAGACCGACCGCTCGCAGCCCAGCCTGCGCCACGGCGGCGACCTTGAGGGCATCCGCCAACATCTCGACTACTTCAAGGAACTTGGCGTTACGGCGCTTTGGTTCACCCCGGTGCTCGAGAACAATTCGCCCGACGGTGACGTAAGCAGCTCTTACCACGGCTATGCCACGACCGATTATTACCGCGTTGACCCGCGCTTCGGCACCAATGAGGAGTACCGTAAGTTGTGCGACGAGGCCCACGCACATGGCCTTAAAGTGGTAATGGACATGATATTCAACCATTGCGGGTTCGAGCATCCGTGGGTGGCCGACATGCCTTCGAAGGATTGGCTCAACACTCCAGAGTGGCTTGACGCGCGCACCGACAAGACCAAACCCGAGGTGAACGACAAGTATCTGCAGACTTCGTACAAGCTGACGCCTATCGTCGACCCCTACGCAAGCGACGTAGACTTCAAGGAAACGGTAGACGGATGGTTCGTTCCGACCATGCCCGACCTCAACCAAAGGAATCCCCACGTAATCAAGTACTTGATTCAGAACAGCGAATGGTGGATTGAAACCGTCGGCATCGACGGCATCCGCATGGACACTTACCCGTATGCCGACGCCGACGCGATGGCCGAATGGATGAGAACCCTCAACGAGGAATACCCAAACTTCAACGTAGTGGGCGAGACATGGGTGACTGAACCACCTTACACCGCAGCCTGGCAGAAGGACTCTAAGATCGCGAAGAAGAACAGCAACCTTAAGACGGTGATGGACTTCAGCTTCTACGACAAGATCAACCAGGCCAAGCGCGAGGACACCGACGGCTTCGTGACGGGTATGAACCGCATTTACAACAACTTCGCTTACGACTACCTTTACCCCAACCCGTCGAGCGTGATGGCCTTCATCGAGAACCACGACACCGACCGTTTCCTCGGAAGGGGCAAGGACTCTACGGCCTTGAAGCAGGCGTTGGCCATTCTTTTGACCGTAAACCGTATTCCGCAGCTCTACTACGGCACGGAAGTGCTGATGAACGGCACTAAGGAAGTGACCGACGGCAACGTGCGCAAGGACTTCCCCGGCGGATTCCCGGGCGACGCAAAGAACGCCTTCACCGCCGAGGGACGCACCAAGGCGGAGAACGCAATGTTCACATGGCTGAGCCGCCTGCTGCATTGGCGCCAGGGCAACGACGTCGTAATAAAGGGCACGCAGAAACAGTTCATACCCTACAACGGCGTTTACGTGATAGCCCGCCAGTACGGCGGAAAGACCGTCATGACCGTAGTCAACGGCACGAGGAAGGCTTCCAAGCTCGCCGTTAAGCGCTACGCCGAGGTAATCGGCTCTAACACCACGGCCACCGACGTGCTCACCGGCAACGCCGTTTCACTGTCAAGCGACGTGCAGCTCGAGCCGCGCCAGACGTTGATTCTCGAATTCTGATGCTCAGGATGAACACCGTTCGCCCGAGCAGGTAACGGTTTATGGCAAGAAAATCCCCGGAACGCGACACCGCTTCCGGGGATTTTCTTATTATAAGCGCATTTTTTTAACAGTATGGCTGATTATTGTTTGGGTTTATAACGGAAATCCGTCATTTAATTAAGATTTGTTTGTTAAAGTTTTGTGAAAACAATATTTTCTCCTATCTTTGTAGCAACATGAACTATTATGAAAAACTTTCTCGCAACAGTCGCTGTCATAATGCTCTTCGTCTCGTGTGAAAGGAGTGGTTTTAAGACCATATTTCCGGAGGGCTGCAGCCTGCAGGCAGGCGACTTAGTGTTCCGCCGCGGTAATGGTTTGACCAGCCGTGCGGTGCTGATGGCCGACAAGCGGGGCGGTTATTCGCATGTTGGGATAGTGGTCGATTCGTGCGGAACGATGATGATCGTGCACGCCGTGCCGGGCGAGCCCGACTTCGACGGCGACCCCGACCGGGTTAAGATGGAAACGCCAGAGAAGTTTTTCCTGTCGCTGAACGCGAAGACCGGCGAAGTGAAACGCCTGAAAGGCGACTCCGCCACGGCCGCCGAAGCTGCGCGTTACGCCGTCGACATATATAAGCGTGGCGTGCTCTTCGACCATGATTACGACGATACGGACACGACGAAGATGTACTGTTGCGAACTGATAGAGCATGTTTACAAGAAAGCCGGGCTGTCGGTTGCCGGCCGTGAGAGGCACGACATACTGCTGCCGGGCATGCGCCTGCATTGCATTTTGCCGTCGGATTTGTGCGACAACGCAAGGTTCGAGAAGATCGTTTCATTCTAAAAATAAATTATTAACAACCAAAACACTTATCATTATGAAGAAACTGTTAGGATTAGTGGCCGTCATCGCGGCTATGTTTGCAATCACTTCGTGCGGTGGAGGCAATTCTCCGAAGAGCGTGGCCGACAAGGCAATGGCGGCATTACAGGAGAAGAACTACGACGAGTTCGTAGAATACGTGTACATAAAGACCAAGGAGGGCGAAGACCCCGAGGCTGCCAAGAAGACTCTTTCGGGCATGTTGCAGGGCAAGGCCGACAAGGCTTATGAAAAGAAGGGCGGCTTCAAGTCATACGAAGTACTGTCTGAGACAATCGACCCGAGCGGCGACAAGGCCCTTGTAAAGGTTAAGATGGTGTTCGGCAACGGCGAAACCGAGGAAGACGATTACCCGATGGTTAAGGACGAACAGGGCAACTGGAAGCTCGACATCGGAAAGTAACCATCCATTTTACCGCCGCATTAACGGCGGAACAGCGCTGTCTTACGGGCGGACATGCCGGCATTGCGCCGTGATGTCCGCCCGTTTTTCGTTAATGAATACCCGTAATGTTCTTAATAATTTCATCCTCGTCTAAGCGGTCGGCAGGTAATTGTCATTCCGGGCGTAGACCCGGAATGACAATTACCTGCCGACCGCTTAGACGAGGATGAAATTATTAAGCTGGTTGCAGGCGTTTATTTTTTATTATACGGCATCTAATAATTCGGCATGCGGTGTAAAACAGTAACCTCTATTGCCGGTTGTGCTTACACAAACAGACGCTGATGTTGCGCTGCCGAACGGATGATAATAAAACCAACGGCATTTGCTTACAATCTAATATGCCGTCTTTTACAGTCCGAAAGACGGCATATTACGGCGCAAAAGGATGCCTTTTACAGCCAGGAAGGATGCCTTTTATGAAATTGCTGACAACCTATGACGGCATAAAACGTTAAAATCTTATAAAACAACGGCCCCTGCCGTACCCGAAAAAGGTTTTCGTGTGTATTATGAATAAACAAAGGAGGAAAAGCTATGAACATGAGAACACACACGTTGAGACTGACCGCCATGCTGCTATTCATGGCGCTATGCGTCGCCGCAGGCGCGGCTACGGACAAAGGCAAAGGTATGGTAAGCCTTACGCTCACGGACGAGCCGCTGCCGTCGGCTTTGAAGAAAATCGAGCGCCAGGGCGGCAAGAGCATCCTGTTCACCTACGGCGAAACCGAGCGTTACCGCGTAACGGCCGCCATACGGGGCAAGACGCAGGCCGAGGCGATAGCCGCCGTGCTCGACGGCAAGCCGTTCTCGTTCGTCGAGAGGGACATTTACTTCGTCGTGCAGTACAACGCCGACAAGGCAAGGACGGTAAGGGTGACGGGCCGTGTTACCGACGCTAAGGGCAGTCCGTTGGCCTTCGCCACGGTGATGCTGCTCACCAAGGCCGGCAACAGGTACGTAACCGGCTGCGCCACGGCCGACGACGGCACGTTCGTCCTACCCGCCATGCCACAGGAACCGTGCCTGCTCAAGGTGTCGTTCGTCGGTTACGAGACTGCCACCGTTGACTGCCGCCGCGACAACCGCGTCACCCTCAAGGCCGACTCGCGCCTGCTGAAAGAGGTGGTGGTCGACAACAAGAGGCCCATGATTGAGCGACGGGGCGGCAACATACTGGCCAACGTGGCCGGTTCGCCCCTCGCCTTGATGGGCACCGCCGACGAGATGATAAGCCATCTGCCGTTCGTCAGCGGCGGCGGAGGCTCGTTCAACGTCATAGGGCGCGGCTCGGCGCTCATCCTTATCAACGGTAAGACGGTGCGCGACGCCGGCGAACTGCAGCGGCTCCAGGCCGACGAGATACTATCGGCCGAAATAGTGATGAACCCCGGGGCGCGCTACGCCTCCACCGTAGGCGCCGTCATACGCATTAAGACCATACGGCAGCGCGGACAGGGGCTTAGCGGCAGCCTATACGCCAACGCCGGGCAGGGCCGTTGCGGATACGCCAACGAGGGCGTAGCGCTGAACTACCGCGTCGGCGGACTCGACGTTTTCGCTCGCGCCCACTTCAACGAGGAAAAGACTTACGTCACGAGCACTACCAACACAACCCTGTGGTCGGAGTCGGTATGGCGGACAGTGATGAGCAATACGACGAGGAAAAAGAGCGCGCATTTCAACGGCGACATAGGCTTCAACTACGAAATTGACGACCGCCAGTCGTTCGGCATGCGCTACGCTCCTTCACGCAACATTGCCCCTTTTGAGACAACGGGCAAGGGAACGACCGAGGTTTACCGCGACGACGGGCTGATAGAACGCTCCGCAACGGTGTCTACTGTGAATTATCACCCACGGTGGAACCACTCGCTCAACGCCTACTATACGGCCACTTTCGGTAAATGGGGCATCGACTTCAATGCCGATTATTACAAGTCGAGCAGCCGTACAAGCCGCCAAACGGCCTACGACGGGGCGGTAGACGCCGAGTCGGGCAACAAGGTTGACAACGACCTGTACGCTGCGCGGTTGGTAATATCGAGGGATTTTGAGAACACCTCGTTCGCCGTAGGCACCGAAGAGACCTTCACCGACCGCCGCGACCGTTTCGTGCAGAGCGGCTTTTCGGCAGACGCCGACGACCACTTGCAGCAGGCTTACTACTCGGCCTTCGCCGACTTCACCGCCAAGTTCGGCAAGTTCAACGTCAGGGCGGGCCTGCGCTACGAGCACCAGCGCACGCGGTATTACGAGGCCGGAGAGTTCAAGGGCGGCCAAAGCCCCGTCTACAACGACCTTATGCCGTCGGCGTCGGTAGATTATCAGAACGGCCCTTTCAGCCTGTCGTTGGCTTACAGGATGACGAAATACAGCCCGTCTTACGACATGCTGTCGAGCGCTACCAACTACGTGAACAAATACCATTACCATAGGGGCGACCCGCATCTCGTCCCGCAGAAACACCACAGCGTCACCCTTAACGGCGGATGGAAGTGGATTAACTTCAACCTTTGGTACGAATACGTGCTCGACATGTACACATCGTACTTCAAGCCGTATGACGAAGAGGCGCATCCGGGCGTGATGCTTGCGACAATGGCCAGCATACCTTACACCAATGTTTATGGAGGAGCAGTGTCGCTTATGCCACAGATAGGCCCGTGGATGCCCAATTTGCAGGCCTCGATCAGCTGGTATGACACCGACGCGTCGTGCCTCGGCATAACGAAACACTGGAACGAGCCGCAGATAGGCGTAAGCCTCGACAACAACTTCATGTTCAACCACGGATGGTTCGTCAACCTAACAGGCTATTACCGCTTTCATAGCAAGCAGAGTTACGGCATAAACAAGCCTTACGGAGTGGTGAACTTGCGCATAGTGAAATCGTTCCTTAAGGACCAGTCGCTTAAGGTTGCGCTCGGCGTGAAAGACGTTTTCCATACTAATGATTACAGGTTCATCGTTTACGGCGATAGGACTTATTATGACCTTAACAGTTACAACGACAGCCAACGGATAACCCTGAGCGTGAACTACACGTTCAACGCCACCAAGAGCAAATACCGCGGAAAAGGCGCCGGACAGGCCGAAAAACAGCGCCTGTGATGCAACGGTTTGGCCGATAAAGGCTAACTTTGCAGGCTGTAAGGGCGAAGCCGCACGCCGGCGGAGCCGAAATTTTAGGAAAATGACATTTAACGAAACGGAAACAGAACAATTCAGGCAGATGTTCACTATGTATTATCCGCGCTTGGTGCGCATGGCCGTGCAGATGACGGGCGACCGCGACGAGGCCCGCGACATAGTGGCCGACGTTATGGAGACGGTCTGGCGCAAGCGCAAGGGCATCGACCGCGACGGCCAAGGGGCGTGGCTCTTCGCCTGCGTGCGCAACGCCTGCATCAACAACATAAAGAGGGCGAAGGGGCGCAACGTAAGTCTCGACCGGTTGGCGGCCGTAGCCGACAACGCCGGCGACGGCCCGGGCGAGGGGCACGAGCAGCTGCTGCAAAGGGTGGAGGCCGTAGCCGGGGAGATAACCGAGCCTACGAGGAGCATCGTAAGGATGTGTTACTACGAGCACAACACATACAGGCAGGCGGCCGAACGCCTCGGCATAAGCCCCGAAACGGTGAAAAAGCACATACAGAAGGCACTGCGCCTGCTGAGGGAACGAGTAAGGAGAGAGGAGGAATGACGATGGACGACAAGACGAAATATGACAATACCGACTTTACTAACGACGACTTTAAGTTGCTGTACACGCTCGGCGAGGCTCTCGGCGACATGCCGGCGGCCGACGAGACGCAAGCAGCATGGGAGCGGTTTGAGGCCCTTCGGCGCGCCGAAGGGCGCAAGCGGCGCCGGCTGAGGCTGATGATAGCCGCGGCGGTTGCCGCCGCGGCCGTTGTGGCGGCGGTGGTGTTCATGCCCTGGGGCGGACTCTCGGGTGTGCCCGACGACGGCGGAGCGTACACGGCGGCCAAGCTGCCGCAGGGCGTAACGCGCTCTACCAAGGGCGGAACCACTACCGTGGCCACTCCGCCTGCCGCCACGACGGAGGTCATGTTGCCCGACGGAACGACCGTGTTGCTCGCCGCCGGCTCAAAGATTGAATACCCCGAGAGCTTCGACGGTGCGCCGACGCGCGAAGTGAAACTGGGCGGAATGGCACGCTTCAACGTGAAACCCGACAAAAGCAAGCCGTTCATCGTACAAGCCGAAGGGCTTACGACCAAGGTGCTCGGCACCGTGTTCGACGTAAGGAGCTATCCCGGCACGAGCCCCACGGTGACCCTTTACAGCGGACGGGTAAGCGTTGAGGCCGACGGGGGCAGGCGTCCGGCCATACTGAAGCCCGGCCAGCAGGCCGTGTTCGGCGGCAAACGGGGCATAACCGTGGCAAGTGCCGACGTGAGGGCTGCCGACGGATGGACGCACGGCGTGTTCATATTCGACGACACGAGGCTGCAAGACGTGGTGAACGAGATAGGCTCGTGGTATAACAAGAGCGTAGTGTTCCGCTCGCGCGAGCACGTCGACACGCGCGTACACTTCTCGCTTCCGCGCACCATCCCGATAGAAGACGTGCTGCGCGCGCTAAGGGACATGGGCATAACGCGCCTGCGGTATGACGGCGAAAAGATAGAAGTGATGTAAGCACTATCTGCCATTTCGGCAACAGGGTAATGGCTCTCTCATAATAAATTGATATACAATGCTTTACGAAAGGCCGCCTTTTACAAGCTAAAAGACGGCCTTTTACATGCTAAAAGGTTACCTTTTGCAAGTCAAAAGGTAACCTTTTGGAAAACAATACGTATCCACTCGTTGCGGCAAAGGGCGTAAAAGGCGTTGGTGAAGGCTGCGCAGCGAAAGGCGTTACCGCCCGTCCTTCCTGTATTCCGACGGCGACTTGCCCAACCGTTTCTGTACGTAACGGCTGAAATAAGACAGCGACGAGAAGCCGAAACGCTCGGCTACGGCGGCTAACGGCACGTCCTTGCGGATGAGCAGGCGCGTTACGGCGTTGAGCGTAAAGCGGTCTATCCAATACGAAGCCGGCCTTCCGCACGCCTTGCGGCACACCTCGGAGAGGTAATGCGGCGTGACGCAAAGCTCCGAGGCGTAATAGTCGAGGTCGCGACGGGCTACAAAGTCGCCGCGGTAGAGCATCCCTATGAAACGGCGGAGTAGCGAGGCCGAGCGTTCGGACACCTTTTTTATGTCGTTTCCACGCGCGTGGATGTCGTAAAGGTCGAGTATATGCACGGTGAGAAGGCTGCTTATCATATCCTCGAAAAACATGTGCCCCTTATCATTAAGGCGCGAGCGCAGGAGAGTCATGCCTTCAAGGCATGTACGGAAGTCATGCCCCGAGAGCCTCATCACCGGATTCTGCAACAGCGACAGGTGGCCGATGACACCGTAATTGCTGCGTATCGCCATCGATGTAACGTAGTTTTCAGACAGGCTCATGGCTACGGCTGCGAAGTCGGCCGAGCCTGAAAATCCCGACGCAAGCAGGGCGTTGGGCACTATCACGTAGTCGGCCGGCGCGATGTTGTAGCGCACGTCTTGGAACACGAAGCTCATGCTGCCGGCCGTGCAAAGTACGTGCAGTACGCGCCCGGCCTGACGCCACATCCCGTAATCATATAAGTTGTCGATAAATAAGATGTTGTCTTCCATACCGATAAGGTTTTATGAATGTCTGCAATCAGTAAAATGATTTCACCCTCTTCTAAGCAGTCGGCAGCATACCGTCATTCCGGGCAGGGACCCGGAATCCAGTGTGCGTCTTCATTCTTATACAAAGAAGATGTTTTCTGGATTCCGGGTCCCTGCCCGGAA
>CALUFA010000021.1 GCA_944319795.1 uncultured Prevotella sp.
CCTGAAAAGCGGATGCAAAAGTACTGCCTTTCAGCCAAACCGCCAAACTTTCATACAAGAAATTTCCAAAAACAACCGAATTTTAACAACCGTTCACAATCAAACCGCCGAAAACTATGGCGCACACATTATTTTATTATACGGGAAGGAAGCAACCGTAACGCATCAGCAAGGCATGGGGCACAGACGAGAAAACGGGGCGGAGGGCGGGAAAAATGCGCACGCAGCGCAAAAGGCGGCCTTTCGCATCACGAAAGGCCGCGTATCGCACGGTAAAAGGCAGCCTTTTGCAACGCGAAAGACGGCCTCTTGTAACACGCTGGAATACAATCGGTTACGAACAAGCTACGGAATACGGCTTTATAAGGTTATTGCTTATGGTTGGCGGATAAGCGTAAATTTGCGGAAAGATTCATCCGCTTATCATCCACAACATTCTATAAATGTCTTCATTGATGGAAGGACAACTATTATCAATTATGGTTTTGAGACAACCGTCGAAGCTGTCGGCATTTACTTTTCTCTTTATAATGTTAATTCCAATCATCACAGCCATAGACTAATCCAATGCCAATAAACTGAATTACTAACTGACATATTACGCCGTTTTTCGTCCAGCCCACAATAAAACGGATATGCTAATCAAACGAACCCATCGGAACCAACATCATCCATCTTGCTTTTCTGTGGCCTTAGCGGATAGGGCTTTCCGCCGAAAGTCAGTTCCTTGCATGACACTTCGTAGCCATCACTTGAGAAGTAATAATTATAAATATATTCTTCCTTGCCTTCGGAACTTGAATAAGAGTTGCTGCTCGGCCTGACTGTTTTCCCGTTGATAGTCAGCAAAGGTGGATTTTGGTCAGGGCAGGCGTTGCAAGTCAATGTGGCACAATATGTTACAAATATGCCAGGCAACCGCCTGACCACTAAGTCGCATTCCAATGCGTTCATATCTATCTCGGCTGGCCGCACGGTAACACGATATTCAGGCGTAGTATATGTCCGGTTTTCCACCGTAACGGATGCCGCCGGGAGTTCTATTTCACCACTATGACTGAAACGTATAAGATAGTGGAAACCTGTTTCACTGCTCTTGCTCTCCTCGCCGTTCAATAAGGCATAGCTACTGCCTTTATACTGTTCAGGGCCGCTTATCCGTTCGATACTGTCATTGAAAACAGGATAAACAGCCGTGTCGAACTTGGAATTGGCCAGTGCATACGTCAGTTTCAGCACCCGTCCCATAGAAATTCCACCCAACGTGTCTAACTTTATGTGGAAATACACTGAATCTGCCGCGCCTGAGACATTAGCACGAATTGTCGAGATAAACATTGGCAGCAACAAGATTAAGACGAACAAAATGCCTATGACCGACCTGTTATTAGCATGGATTACCTTTTTCACCATATATTCAATAAATGCACTTAAATTGACGGCTTTTTATAAACAACCATAATCATAAGATTCCAAGAACTCGTCAATCAGAGGCTTAGGATTACTTCTTACAGTCCAACTGATTGGTAAGTCGTAATATTCCAATTCGTGAACTATGATTGGAACTTCTTTGCCTAAATGCTTTTTTATCGCATCACGTTTATGAAGCTCTTGGACGACTGCGACAATAACATCCATAAAGACCGACTGCATTTGTCCGTCTCGTTCATCCAACATTTTTTCTTTTCCAATTTTTTCAGCCCTCGAATACTCTCGCAGAGTATAGAACAAGTTGGATTCCTTGAAATACGAACGAAGATTCTTGTCGCCTCCGCCGATAGTGGCAACCTCATTTTGCAACCAAAAAGCATAATTCCATTTAGCTTCCATTAAACTACCGGCGTTTTCTTTTTCCGCCTCCACTTGGCTCAAAGTGTTGTAGCCAACCGTAATGACGGGGCATCGTGGGTCGTCGTCGAGATTGTCCTTCCAAAACGAAATAGCATAAATATCGTTAATATTTTGCTTACCTATCCTCATAACCGCCTTTTCTGCCTTTGCATAAAAGAATTCAAACAATGTCTGCTTATCCATGTTTTTGCCGTTAATGCCACGCTTACATAATCAGAAAAAAGTTTGTTGATAACGTATTTTAGACCATGAGGAACCCAATTTTATTCATCTACCAAATCGCACAAACGGTCCATTGCCGGTTGCAAGTCTTCAGGAATGCCCTCTTCCCAAGAGGGGGCATCTAATGCGACGCCTTCCAAAGGTATGAACATTTCCTGCGGTATAGGAACTTTGAAACTTTCCGGTTTTAAGCCGGATGTCCAATCGTATCCGTTTTGATACACGTCGTGCCGAGGGTCGAAAGCGTAACGTTGGCTTTTGTAAACACCGGCCAGATAATTCCGTTCAATAGTTTGGATGATGTCATAATCTTCAAGATACCAGCTATTTTCGCTTTCACATTCCCCGCGACTTGCATATTGCTTGCTGAAATCAGGAGACATAAGCCAATAAAGCATCAAGATGGTTCCTTTATCCGTATCAGGCTGGTCAACAATCCATTTTATGACTTTCTTCGGATTGTCAAAATTCCAACTTAAAACCAACATCTGACGTATTTCCGGATCATGCTTTTTCAGATAGTCGATAACGAGTTCGGCCGACAGTTCGTCGTAAGTATCTTCGTCAATACGTTCATCGCCCCAATCGTAATTCTCGTCTAAAAGTTTTTCTATAATATCCATATTCTTCATGATTTATAATGATTATTCGTTTATCAGACAATGTGTCCGTTTCTTTTTCCAATCCACTCTGAATGACACAAGTTTTTATGTTTTTCATGCGTCAGCTATTTATATACGCCACAAAGGTACGAAAAAAAACGAATCGACCAACCACTCGGTTTGTAAAAACTGCAAAATGATTGTATACGAGTAAGAAAATGATGTTACAAGGCATAAAAAAAGCCTGAATACTCAGGCCTTAATCAATGAATAAATGAAACTGAGCTTCCGCAACAACTCTTCCGTGTCAAGCCCGGAGAGGAACGCCTGCTCGTAAGACAAGCCGTAAAAAACCTCGCGGAACATTGCGACTGTTTCCTCAGTGTCTACATCCTGACGGATTTCGCCGGCCTCTTTGGCACGGTTTATGACGTCGCGCCACAGCTTCCGGTCTTTTTCGAACAGGGCGGCGAACTTAGCCGCGGCATCGGGATAGTATTGGCGCACTTGCATCAGCAGGTGGAAGTAGTAGAAGTTATAGCTGCATCCCTGCGGACTGTTACCGTCGTCGAGCAAGCCGACGATGCGTCGCATGGTGTTTTCAACGCTCTCCACATGGTGGTCGATGAACTCGAGCAGCGTGCCACCTGTGAAGCTGAACTTTTGGTCGGGGTCTTGCATTGAGAAGATGTACTTGTCAACCACCGCCACAAACAGGTCTTGCTTGAAAGGGTAATAATAAATCAATCCCCACTTAGACAGTCCGCAAGCCTTGGCGATGGTAACGAGACTTGCCTTCTCGTAGTTCATTTTGGCAAACACACGCAAGGCGTTTTCCAGCACTTCTTCCCGGTTTGTTATCATGATGCGTTATGATGTTTATGTTTTTTTGCGACGGCAAAAATACGGATTTTCCCCGACAATCAGACGCCATACGGACGGAATACCCGTAAGGTTTACAAATTATCAGAAAGGCAACGGCCCGTCACCCGGCAGCGGCCCGTTGAACGGAGGCATGCCCGGATCGTCGCCGCCGTTGATGCGCGAGCCGATGATCTCACCCCCTGCCGCAGGCGAAGAGTATTCGTTCGGGTTCTCAAAACGGGTGTATTCGCCACGGAACGTCAGCAACACGTCGCCCGTGCCGCCCTTACGGTGCTTGGCGATTATTATCTGCGCCTTGCCGTGCAGGTCGTTGCCTTTTTCGTCGGTGAATATCCTATAATATTCGGGGCGGTGGACGAAGAGCACCATGTCGGCGTCCTGCTCGATGGCTCCAGACTCCCTGAGGTCGCTCAACTGCGGGCGCTTGCCTTCAGGGCCTTCACGCCCTTCCACTGTACGGTTGAGCTGCGACAAGGCAAGCACGGGGATGTCAAGCTCCTTGGCCAGTCCTTTAAGCGAACGGCTGATGGTAGACACCTCTTCCTGCCTGCTGCCGAAACGGGCACCGCTCGCGTTCATCAGCTGCAAGTAGTCTATCATTATCAGTTCTACGCCTTTCTCACGCACCAACCGCCGGGCCTTAGTCCTCAGTTCGAATATCGACATACCCGGAGTGTCGTCGATGTATATCGGCGCCTGTTGCAGGCGCGCCACGTTCTTGTCGAGCCTGCTCCACTCTTCGTCATCGAGCTGTCCGTTGAGGATTTTCTTGCCTTCAATCTCGCAAACGTTGGATATAAGTCGGTTTACGAGCTGCACGTTGTTCATCTCGAGCGAGAAGAACGCTATCGGCCGGCCGTAGTCTATGGCTATGTTTTTTGCGAGCGACAGGGCGAACGACGTCTTACCCATCGCCGGGCGGCCGGCAATGATTACGAGGTCGCTCCTCTGCCAACCAGCGGTATAATCATCCAGCTTGGCGTATCCGGTGGGGATGCCGGTCAGTCCGCCCTTGTTGGCCGCGGCCTTCTGGAGTATCTCGACGGCCTGCTTGACGACGGGGTCTATCTGGGTGTAGTCTTGCCGCATGTTTTTCTGCGACAACTCGAAAAGCGAGCCTTCGGCTTCCTGCATCAGCTCGTCCACGTCGACCGTCTCGTCGAACGCCTTCGTCTCGATTACGCTGGCAAACGAAATCAACTGCCTCGCAAGGAATTTCTGCGCAAGTATCTTAGCGTGGTACTCTATATGGGCCGACGATGCCACATGCGAGCTAAGCTCCAGTATGTACCCAGCGCCTCCAACGTCTTCGAGAGTGCCCTGCTTTTTCAGCTCCTCGGTAACGGTCAGTATGTCAACGGGCCGTTCCTCAAGGCTAAGGCTTTGTATAGCCTTATACACTTTCTGGTTGCGCGGCTCGTAAAACGTTTCAGGGCGCAGCGTCTCGCTTACCACGGAGAACGCGTCCTTGTCTATCATCAAAGCGCCGAGCACTATCCTTTCAATGTCGAGCGCTTGCGGCTGTATGTGGGCATAATTGCTATCCAGCGTCTGTTGTTTCTTCTTTTCAGGCATATCCTCTTATTGGTTTTCCGGCGCAAAAGTACAAATAAATATCCGGTTTCATACAATTTTATCCGATTTTAGCTGTTATATATTCAGCTACGCAAGCCCGACGATATTCCGACGGGAAAGCGCACGATTTATAAAAGGTGGCATATTGGCCTGCAAAAGGCGGCCTTTCGCGCTGCCGTTTGCCGTCTTTTGCAATGTAAAAGACGGCAAATTGGAAACCGGCCGGAAAAGCATTGGCCGACAAGACACGAAAATAATCGTTCAACCGACATAACTCTCACGATGACAACAGTTTACCCCTGTGCCAAGATTAATCTTGGACTGAACATAGTCAGCAAGCGCACGGACGGATACCACGACCTCGAAACCGTGTTCTACCCCATCCCGCTATGCGACAAGTTGGAAATAGAAGCATCCGGCGACGACGCCCAAGAGCAGCCGTGCGCGCTCAGCGTCAACGGCATCCCGATCGAAGGCGGCACGGCAAGCAACCTCGTAGTAAAGGCATACATGCTGTTGAAGCAAAAATTCCCCACCTTACCTAATATAAGAGCCAAGCTGACTAAAAACATACCCTCGCAGGCGGGCATGGGCGGTGGCTCTTCCGACTGCGCATACACCATCACCACGCTAAACCGAATGTTTGGTTTAGGCATGCAAGAGGCTGAGATGCAGAGTCTTGCGGCCAAGCTCGGGGCCGACTGCGCATTCTTCGTCAACCCCTCTCCGGCATACGCCACGGGCATAGGCGACCGCCTGACGCCGATCAATCTCAATCTTGACAAGTACGCTTTCGCAATAGTAAAACCGCAAATCCAAATCAGTACGAAAGAAGCATTTGCAGACATCGTGCCTACCCGACCGGCAACCTGCTGCAAAGACATAGTGGCCCGACCCGTCGAAACATGGCGCAACACGCTCACAAACGATTTTGAACGCAACATAGCCAAACGCCATCCGGAAATCGCAGGGATAAAAGACAAGCTGTACAAGCTCGGCGCCGTTTACGCAGCCATGAGCGGCAGCGGCAGCGCCTTGTTCGGGATATTCGAACAAAAGCCGTCTTCGCTCGACTCGGAATTCCCAAGTTGTTTCACCGCAACACTCCCCAACACCTGACAAACGTTTTACACAAACAAAGACGGAAGCAGTCATTTATTTTTACATTTTTAACTATATCAGGACAACAACCTGTCGATATTTTTCGTAATTTTGCAGCGTTTTTAGAGCAATATAGAGCTATCAGTTTAATAATCAGGTACTTACAATATTTTTCAAGGTAAATAGATGAGACAATTAAAGATTCAGAAGAGCATTACCAACCGTTCAAGTGAGGCTTTAGACAAATATCTCGTTGAAATCGGACGCGCTCCGTTAATATCAATAGACGAGGAAATAGAACTGGCCCAGAAGATAAGAAAAGGCGGTCCCGAGGGTGAAAGGGCGAAAAACAAGCTCGTTACGGCCAACTTGCGTTTCGTCGTATCGGTCGCAAAACAGTACCAACACCAAGGACTAACCTTGACAGACTTGATCGACGAGGGTAATATCGGTCTTATCAAAGCGGCACAGAAATTCGACGAGACACGCGGATTCAAATTCATTTCATACGCAGTATGGTGGATACGCCAAAGCATCCTCCAAGCCATCGCCGAGCAAAGTCGCATTGTACGCCTGCCGTTAAACCAGGTCGGCTCGCTCAACAAAATCAACCACGAGATAAATAAGTTCGAGCAGGAGAACCAGCGCCACCCCTCAGTATCCGAACTGTCGGAGATGACCAAGCTCGACGAAGAGAAAATCGGGCAGTCACTTGCCGCCGACGGCCACCACGTAAGCATCGACGCCCCTTTCCAGGACGGAGAAGACAACTGCATGCTCGACGTAATGCCGAGCGGCGACGACAGCCGTACCGACCGCGTGGTTGACCACGAATCAATGGCGCTCGAACTGAACACGGTGCTAAGCAAAGTCCTGAAAGAGCGCGAAATAACCATCATCCGCGAATGCTTCGGAATAGGATGCCACGAGAAAGGTCTCGAAGAAATAGGCGACCAACTGGGGCTTACACGCGAACGCGTAAGGCAAATCAGGGAAAAGAGCATAGCAAAACTTAGGGAGAGCGGAAACGCTAAGATACTAATGAAATACTTAGGATAACCAAGTACGAACATAACGGGACGTTGTTCTTTTAAAAAGCAACGCCCCGTTTTTTTTCATATCAACCGCTAAATAATCTAAGAAACAGGCTGTTACAACGCGGGGTCGCATTATTACAAGGTCATATTCAACTGCAGCTCAACGTCAGTCATCACCGAGCCGTCAACCTGCTGGTATCCGCTGCCAATTTTATCGCGGTCGAAATATTTCGTCGAACCCAGCTTCGCCGTGACCGTAACCTTGTCAGAGAAATCAGAACTTACGAGGAGCGCGAACCTCAATCCGTTACCGTAGAAAGCCGGGACATTGAACGAATAGAGCATGCCGCGCTCGTAGGAATACACCCGGCTGTCGTAACCGTCAGTATCAAAATACCCAAACGCCGCCGTAGCGCAGAGTATTTTGTCCAGCCGCAAGTTCACATTCTGGCTGAGCATCCAGCCGAAACTGCCCTCAGTATGCCTCGCGTAAGCAATGTCTGCCTGAGTCTTACCGCTCAACATACCGCCACCATAAGCAGCAGACAACCGCCCCCTGTGCTCGTACTTATACGTCAAGCCGCCTTCGTCGTCATTGTCGTACTCGCGCATCTTAAGCCTGTAACGGGCTGACAACGCCAACGCACCGCGTACATAGCTTACTTGCAGCAAGTTGTCAAAAGCCCGCGAACTGTTTGAAGCCTGGTATTTAGGCCATGCGAAATAAGCAAAATCGGTGTAAGCCAACAAGTTAAGTTCAGGCATAGGTTTCCATTTAACGCCAAGGTACACGCCGCTTTCATTTTGGACGGAGCCTCCGGAACTGAAACTTTCGGCGAAAAGCGAATAATAATTGAACGAATAGAAACGTTGTAAGGCCAACACATCCATATTGTCGGTCAGGCTGAGGCAGAGGGAATTGATAGTCGCCACGGCGTTGCAACCGCCCGTAGCCGTCTCGCCGCTGAACGAAATGCGGTGGCCGGTGTACCCATAATTGACGCCGACGTTGTAAAACTGCTTGCCGTGGGCGTAAATCCTGCGATATACGGCATCGGTTTTCGGCTTAAGTTCCTTGTCCAACGACACGTACACTCCGGTAAGACCTACGTAAAATCCGCTTTTCCTATAATCAACATTTCCACCGGCAAGTACGTGCGACGAATTGTTTTTCTTAGCCATTTCGGTTTCAGTCCGATGGTAACCCGACGACAAGATAGTGGCTATCGTGCTATCACCTTCGTTCAGGGTTGCGTCAAACTTGCGGTATGAAACAAACGCGCTGACATCCAACCCCTTGGCAACATTTACGGTTGCAGCCGCCCCTTGCAGGTAATTTGCATCGGAACGGGACGAATGCGCCCTTATGTTACTGCCGCCACGACCTAACGAAGAAAGCGTCGACAATTTGCCGAAACCGTAATTATTGTTTATCACAAGGCCCATGCCGAACCTTGCACGATACCGCCCGAGAGCCAAAGTCTTAAGGCGTCCGAGTTTTTTCATAACGAAATAAAACGAGTAAAAATCGTATCCCTTGCCGTTTGCGCCTGCGAAAAAAGGCTCGCCTGCATCCTGCGCGCCCAACAATCCGAACCTTACATAGTCACCATACGTAAAGTCGTACCTCACGGAATGCTTGAACTGGTAGCCCATATACCCTTTCCTGTCGCCTTTGCGCATATAGAAAGGGATTTTCATCGTGCCAATAACCTTATGCTTGCCGTACTTGGCAATGTTCTTAAAAGACGGGAATGTCCTTTTCTCTTCTTCGCCGGCATAAGTAAAATATGACATGAGGCGGCGCTTATAATAATCCAAACCGCTTATCATCGCCAATTCGCCAAGCGATTTCATAGCGCCGTATCTGTAAATATATTCCGAAATGTCTTCAACGTCTTTAGCCGTAAGGAACGGTATCTGTTCCAGCTCTTCGCGCGTAGCGGTATTAATGTTTATGGGATTTTCCTCCAAGTCGCACAACATGTCGAACGAGTTTTCCCATTCGGCAGACTCTACGTCCTCCAACTCTCCGAGCTGGTATAAATATTGTTCCCATTCACGTTGTTGCGCATAAGCAACGTGCACGGCTAAAGATAACAATACCATTAAAACGAACTTTTTCATAGCAACAGATTCATAGGGCAGGTAAGACACGGCTAAACGCAATGCGAAACACGGCATATTGCAACGCAAAAGGCCGCAAACGACAGCCTAAAAAGCCGTGTATTGAAAAGCTACCGGCAAAAAGAAAAAAAGGATTGCCATACATCCGCTATGACAATCCTTTTTCCTTTATACCACAACTGACGTCTTCCGGTACAACCATCAGAACGGAAGATCGTCAACGCTTTCCTCATTTGACTGAGGAGGGAACGGCGCAGGCGCGGGCGCAGAGGCGGCTTCAGGCGCATTGCCGGCCACGGGCTGGGCTGCCGGAGCTGGCTGGCTGAAAGGCACTCCCTGTGTTGCGCCCTGAACGGCATTGGGGTCTATGCGCTCAACCTTCCACGCACGTATGCTGTTAAACCAACGTCCCTGATACTCACGGGCGTCGATGTCGAAACTGACCCGCAGCTCCTCGCCCACCTGGATGTTAAACAACTGTATCTTATCAGAACCGAACACGTTGAAACAACACCTGCGAGGGTATTGGTCGTGGGTTTCAAGTACGTAATCCTGAGTTGTCCACGGATTACCGGTCCTGGACGAAACACCTTCTTTTGCGGGAAGCACCGCGATGATTTTACCTTCTATTTCCATAATGACTTGTTATTGGGTCTTTTATTTTTTTGATTGCGAAATTAATAAAATACTTGCTAATAAAGAAATTTTTGCACATTTTTTTTGTTCCACTATTTTGTTTTTAGTATTTTTGTATCCTATTTGAATGACAAACACAAGCACGGCATTTGAAGATGGCGATGTGGCAAGCCGTAATATAAAAAAGGCTTTGGGACGTCTCCGTTTTTGGCGTGCGGCAAAAAAACGCCGCATCAGCCACTACATGAATTTGCCGATACGACAAAAAAATTAAATAATAACCATAATGAGACTGACTATTTCAAGTACAACTTTAGCAAGCCGCCTTTCGGCCCTATCGAAAGTGTTCAACAGCAAGAACTCCATGCCCATACTGGACTGCTACCTGTTTGAAGTCGCCAACAACCAACTTACGATAACCGCTTCAGACAGCGAGAACGTCATGACAACCCAGTTGCAGTTGGACGAATCTGACGGAGACGGAACGTTCGCCGTAAACAACAGGACGATATTGGACGCCGTAAAAGAACTGCCCGAGCAACCGCTTACACTCGACGTAGACATGTCGACATTCGCAATCAAGGTGATTTACCTGAACGGCATGTACAATTTCACGGCTCAAAGCGGCGACGAGTTTCCACGCCTGCAGCCGTTAAGCGACACGGCGGCAGCCATAACAATAGAGTCGAGAACGTTGCTGAACGACATCTCCCACTCTATTTTCGCCACAGCCAACGAGGAGTTGCGCCCCGTAATGAACGGCATATACTTCGACCTCAAGCAAGACGCCCTGGCAATAGTCGCAAGCGACGGCCACAAACTGGTGCGCACGCTGAACGCAGGCATCAAGTCGGAGACGCCGATGTCTTTCATTATGCCTAAGAAACCCGCAACACTGCTGAAGAACGTACTGCAAAAAACGGACGACGACATAATAATAAGGTTCGACGAACGCAACGCCAACATCCTGTTCCCCGAAGGCACACTTTCGTGCAGGCTGATCGAAGGGCGTTATCCCAACTACAACTCCGTAATACCGCAAGACAACCCGAACAGGCTCGTCGTAGACCGCATGGTGCTCACCGGAGTCGTACGCCGAGTCCTGCCGTTCGCCAGCGACAGCAGCCAGCAGGTACGCCTGCACATCGAGACGGGCAAAGCCGTTATATCGTCAGAGGACATCGACTTCTACACAAGCGCAAAAGAAGAGATAGTCTGCGATTACAACGGCATGCCGATGGACATAGGCTTCAAAGGCACTTCGCTAATGGAGATTCTTACAAACCTCGACTGCGAGGAAGTGGAACTGCAACTGGCCGACCCGAGCCGCCCGTGCATCATCGTCCCGACACAGCAACCGGAAAACGAAAACATCCTGATGCTGATAATGCCGATGCTGCTTAACGACTGAAATATATGGACAATACATGTTTGAGGTTATGAGGGCGTGGCGGACAAATCACCCATAAGCCTCATAACCTCAAATACAAACGACGAAATAACACCGCGACATCAAGTAATGAAACTCAACTTAACAAGACCTTTGGTCGTTTTCGACCTCGAAGCGACAGGTCTCGACCTTGTAAAAGACAGGATAATACAAATCTCATACATAAAGGTACATCCTGACGGAAAAGAAGAACGGGAGAACATGTTCGTGAACCCCGAAAAAGCCATCCCGGTGGAAGTTGCGCAACTTACGGGAATCACCGACGACGACGTAAAAGACTCACCGACGTTCAAGGACATAGCCCAATACTTGGAAAACAAGTTCAAGGGATGCGACTTTGCCGGGTTCAACTCCAACCATTTCGACATTCCACTGTTGGCCGAAGAATTTCTCCGCGCCGGTATCGACTTCGACTTTGCGAAATGCAGGCTTATCGACGTTCAGACCATTTACCATAAAATGGAACGCCGCAATCTTGCCGCCGCATACAAGTTTTACTGCGGCCGCAAGATGGAAGACGACTTCACAGCCCACAAAGCCGACGAAGACACGGAAGCGACATACAGGGTTCTTCAAGGCGAACTCGACATGTACGCCCCCGGACGGCAGGAAGAGCCCGAACGCCAGTTGAACAACGACATGGACGAACTGGCCGAATTCTCGAAGATGAACAACAATGTAGACTTCGCAGGCCGCATCGTATGGAAAGAAATGAAAGACGGCAGCGGCAACACCCTGCTCGACGCCTTAGGCAAACCGAGAATGTACGAAGTGTTCAACTTCGGAAAATACAAAGGTTGGGGAGTAGCCGACGTACTCCATAAAGACCCCGGATATTACAGTTGGATGCTGAGCAGTGATTTTACGTTTAACACAAAACAAGTGCTGACGCGAATCCGCCTGAGGGAATTCAACAACCGATAAAGCCGACAAAACCATTTAAAGGAATACAAACATGCTGAAAGGTAAGAAAATAGTTCTCGGAATAACAGGAAGCATAGCTGCCTACAAGGCATGCCTGATAATACGCGGACTCATTAAGCAAGGCGCCGAGGTGCAGACCGTCATCACGCCTGCCGGCAAGGAATTCATCACGCCCATAACCTTGTCTGCATTGACGCATAAGCCCGTAATAAGCGATTTTTTTTCACAACGCGACGGAACATGGCATTCACATGTCGACCTCGGGCTGTGGGCCGACGCCATGCTCATCGCCCCGTGTACGGCAAGCACGCTCGGGAAAATGGCCAACGGCATTGCCGACAACATGCTCGTAACTACTTACCTTTCAATGAAAGCCCCTGTATTCATCGCACCGGCAATGGATCTCGACATGTACGCCCACCCTTCAACACAGCATAATTTAGACGTATTGCGCTCGTTCGGCAACATCATTATCGAGCCTCAGAGCGGTTTTCTTGCAAGCGGCCTTGAGGGCAAAGGACGCATGGAAGAACCCGAAAACATAATACACGCGTTGGACGACTTTTTCTATGAAAAGAAAGACGAGCTGAAAGGCAAGCGAATAATGATAACGGCAGGGCCAACATTCGAGAAGATCGACCCAGTAAGGTTCATCGGCAACTATTCAAGTGGGAAAATGGGTTATGCTATGGCGGGCGAATGTGCAAGGCGCGGCGCCCATGTAACACTCATAAGCGGCCCCGTAAGCCTCGACTGTCCAAGGAATGTCAAGCGCATCAAAGTTGAAAGTTGCAAGGAAATGTACGATGCGGCCACAAGCGAATTTGCTAACTGCGACGCAGCGATACTATGCGCAGCCGTTGCCGACTTTAAGCCGGAAACGACGGCAGACAAGAAAATCAAGCGTGGAAAAGACGGCCTTGAACTACGCCTGGCCCCAACCCAAGACATCGCAGCCGAGCTTGGCAAGAACAAGCGCTGCGGTCAGCACATAGTCGGATTCGCGCTTGAGACGGACAACGAGGACGCAAACGCAAAAAACAAGTTGGAGAAAAAGAACCTCGACTTCATTGTCTTGAATTCAACGAGGAATAAAGGTACGACTTTCCGTTCCGATTTCAACCAAATAAAAATCATAACATCCACAGAAACCAAGGAATACGAAAAGAAAAACAAACATGACGTGGCATGCGACATTATCGACGAGCTTGTAACATTAACACGGCAAAAACAATAAGCCGCAAAAGCATGGAGGGAAGCATGAGGACATTGTTTTTTATAATATGTTTTATCGCCTTGTCGGCGAAAGCCATAGGGCAAGAGCTTCAAGCAAAGGTTACGATAAACCACAGCCAAATACAAGGCACTGACGCCAGCGTGTTCGACAACTTGCAAGAAACGCTCGAACAGTTCATAAACGACAGGCAATGGACATCATTGCAGTTTCAGAAGAATGAAAGAATCGTATGCAATTTCAACATAACCGTCACAAAGTACGACCAATCGTCAAACCTTTTTACATGCACTGCGCTTATACAAGCCAACAGGCCCGTTTACAACTCGGCTTACACAACGACATTATATAACAATAAGGACGGCGAGTTCAATTTCGAGTTCGCACAGTTCGACCAGCTCAACTTCAACGAAGAGATGATCGACAACCAACTCACCGCCCTCATAGCCTATTACGCTTACCTGATAATAGGACTTGATCTTGACAGCTTTTCGCCTATGGGCGGCGAAGACATACTGCAACGGTGCCTCAACCTTGTGAACAATGCCCAAAACCTTAATTTCACTGGTTGGAAGGCTTTCGACAACGATCGAAACCGCTTTGCAATAATCAACGACTACCTCGACGGCGCAATGCAACCATTCCGCCAGCTTCAGTACGACTACTACCGCACCGGACTCGACGAAATGGCCAACAACGCGGACCGGGGACGGACAAACATAACCACGGCCCTGCAAACCCATTTAAAGAAGGTACACGAGGACAAACCGTTAAGCATGCTGCCTCAAATATGGACGGATTATAAAAAAGACGAGCTTAGCAACATATATAAAGGAAAAGGCACGCAGAAAGAAAAAGAATCGGTCTATGAGATTCTTTTTTCGATAAACGCGTCGCAAAACAACTATTGGGAAAAAATCAAGGAATAACCGCAACATACGGAGAAATGCTTAAACATTTATATATCAGCAACTTCACCATCATCGACATTCTCGACATCCCTTTCTCGCCGGGCTTCTCCGTCATAACGGGAGAAACCGGAGCGGGTAAAAGTATCATTCTCGGGGCCATAAACCTGTTGCTCGGCCAACGGGCAGATACGAAATGCATGAAGGACGCATCGCGCAAATGCGTTATCGAGGCGCATTTCGAACTCAGCAAATACGGCATGCAAGAGTTCTTTAACGACAACGGCATCGATTACGACGCTGAAGACTGCATCCTAAGACGTGAGATAAGTCCGTCGGGGAAAAGTCGGGCATTCATTAACGACACGCCTGTACCACTGACGACAATGCGCATGCTCGGGGCCCAGCTTGTCGACATACACAGCCAGCACCAAAACTTGCTTCTAAACGAGGAGAACTTCCAACTCAACGTTGTCGACATCATAGCTGACGACAAGGTGCTGCTGTCTGAATACAAGGAACGTTTCAATGCGTATATCGCCGCAAAGAAAGAAGCGCAACGCATGCGTGAAGAAATAGCCGAGAACAAAAAGAGCGAAGACTTCCTCCGCTTCCAGCTTAAGGAACTCGCCGACGCCGGCCTCAAAGCCGGCATGCAAGAAGAGCTTGAGCATGAAAGCGACATGCTGAGCCATGTTGAAGAAATAAAAGCCACACTCTATAACGTTGAAAACATACTCGGCGGCAACGACGGCGTAACCGCACGCCTGAAAGAAGCGACCCGTGCGCTCGCGAACATCACCAATATTTACCAAGAGTCGGCAGCTGCCGCCGAAAGGCTGGAAAGCTGCAACATAGAGCTGAAGGACATCTTACAGGAAATAAGCTCTAAAATCACGGATATTGAGTTTGACCCTCAACGCCTCGAGGCCGTAAACGAGACTCTCGACAAGATATATTCACTCCAGCGCAAACACGGAGTAACGACCGTCGACGAGCTGTTGGACATCAAGGACGGCATCAGCGCCCGGCTCAGTCTCATAGACAACAGCGACGACGAAATGGAAGCGCTCGCCGCAAAAGAGAAGCAACTATGCGACGAATGCTGCAACATAGCCTCGCAACTCACCGAGGCGCGCACAACGGCGGCCAAGTCGATAGAGCGCAACATGCCCGTCATCATGGCGTCGCTCGGCATGCCCAAGGCACGCTTTGCGATACGGCTTGAACCTAAAGAACTCGGCCACGACGGCCGCGACCGTATATCTTTCACGTTCAGTGCCAACACCAACGCCCCAATGCTGCCCGTTGCCCAAGTGGCGTCAGGAGGCGAGATAGCCAGGGTCATGCTGTCGCTAAAAGCCATGATAAGCGGAGCAGTGAAATTGCCGACGATCATTTTCGACGAAATCGACACCGGAGTAAGCGGCGCGATAGCCGGGAAGATGGCGGCCATCATGCAAGACATGGCATCAGCCGGACGACAAGTAATAAGCATAACGCACCTGCCACAGATTGCAGCCAAAGGCTCAACCCATTATAAGGTATATAAGGAAGAGACCCCCGACGGCACTACGAGCCGCATGCGCGTGTTGACTGCAGACGAACGCGTCGGCGAGATTGCCCAAATGCTAAGCGGCGATGAAGTATCAGCGGCGGCGATGGACAACGCGAAAGAACTGTTAGGAAAAGAACAATAGTAAGAATTAACATAACCCAAACAATGGACATAAAACACATAACAACGCTGGTTACGGCCTTGTTCGCCGCATGCATGCAATGCCTTGCGCAGCCGTCAGCCGTAAAGGACGCGGCAAAATCAGTTTTTAAGCTCACCACTTATAAGGCCGACGGCACCGTGCTTGCCGAGACCAACGGCATATTGGCCGACGGGGAGGGCACGGCTATAAGCGCCCTGAAGCCATTTCTCGGAGCGGCACGCGCCACGGTCACCGACTCACGCGGACGCCAATCGGAAGTAATCCGCATGCTCGGCGCAAACGAGCTGTACAACATGGCCAAGTTCAAAGTCGGCGAAACAAAGATGAAGCCGCTGCATTTTGCCGCTGCTCCGCTCAAGCAGGGCGGCGTGGCATGGATCGTCTCGCTCGTGAACGGCAAGACCGACATTACGGAGGCCAAGATTAGAAGCGTCGAAACATTCATGGACAAGTACGCGTACTACATACTCGACGCCGACGTTGCCGACGGCAACCAAGAGCAGAGCATACTCATATCGCCTGACGGAGAAGCCTTGGCCCTGACAAAACGCGCTACTGCGACCGCGGCCATGCACGCCACCGACGCAAACTTTGCGACCAGCCTCACCACCAACGGATTCGCACTCAGCGACCCCGTGCTCAGCCAAATAGGAATACCGCCCTCGCTTCCCGACAAGCAAGACCAGGCGTTGCTCGTACTCATCATGGCCGGACAAAGCCCAGACTCGGTAAAACGCCGGGCCGTAGCCGCAGATTTTATAGCCAAGTACCCAACACTTGCCGACGGATACACGTCGCTGGCACGCATGCAAGCAGCCGAGGGGCAGTATGAAGAGGCGGCTGGAACCATGCAGGAAGCCATAAAACAGACTGAAAAGAAAGACGAGGGCCACGCCGCATACGGCAAGATGATCTACGACGTGGCCGTTTACGCCGACACTACCGTTTATGCCCCGTGGACACTCGACTTAGCGGCAAAAGAGACGGCAGAGGCTTACGCCGCCAACCCACTGCCCACATACCGCCACCAACAAGCGCAGATAACATTCGCAAAAGGCCGCTACCAAGAGGCATACGACGAGTTTACGGCCCTGCTCGGCACGTCGATACGCAACCCCGAGCTGTTTTACGAAGCGTCGCGCTGTAAGGCGATGATGAACGCTCCGCAATCGGAGATAATCGCCCTGCTCGACAGCGCAATCAATACCACCGACACCCTGCGCCTCAGAGAGGCCGCCCCATACTTCCTCGCACGCGCCGAAGCCTACGAGGCCGACAGCAGTTACCGCCAGGCCGTGTTCGACTACACACGCTACGAGATACTATCCGCCACGCGCCCCGGCGCCGACTTCTACTACGTCCGCGCCCGTGCCGAAATCAAGGCAAGGCTCTACCAGCAGGCGCTGGCCGACATGGCCGCCGCGATAACCCTCGCCCCGGGCCAACCGACATACTACGCCGAAATGGCATCGCTGCAGCTCAGGGTGAACTTGGCCGACGACGCACTTAAAACGGCGTCACGGTGCGTCGAGATTGCCCCCGACTACCCAGAAGGCTACCTGCTGCTCGGATTGGCGCAAATAGCCAAGGACGACAAGCCCGGCGGACTGGCAAACCTGAAGAAAGCCGACGAATTAGGCAATACGCAGGCCAAACAGTTCATAGAAAAATACTCCAACCAATAACGTTCCGGCGGCACGGGAACATGACACCCGACAACCAAAATCCCGACATGCCGCATTCAGCCTTGCGGCAGACGGCATATCGGGACGCAAAAGGCTGCCTTTTACCAACCAAAAGGCAGCCTTTCAAAAGCCACGGCCGTTGCACGAAAGAACGGGACACGGCGGCCGCATTCACGGCAGAAAAGACAATTGGCGGCCGCAACGCTTTGTAATGACAGGCAAAATGAGTAATTTTGCAGCATGATTTACCCCAAGACTTTTGAAAGCAAGATAGGCTTCGACGAAATCCGCAGCCTGCTGCGCGAGCGCTGCCTCAGCCCGTTGGGCAAGGAGAAGGTCGACGAGATGGAGGCCGGCAGCGACGCCGGCGAGATAAACGAGCGGCTGGCGCAGGTGCGCGAGTTCCGCCGACTGCAGGAAGAGGCCGACGACTTTCCCATGCAATACTTCTTCGACGTGCGCCAAGCGGTCGGCCGCCTGCGCCTCGAAGGCACCCACCTCGACGAAGGCGAGCTGTTCGACCTAAAACGGTCGCTCGACACGATATGCCGCATCGTAGACTACCTCAACCGCGGCGACGGCGGCGGCGAAGGAGAAAAGTCATACCCCTACCCCGCGCTCCGGCGCCTGGCCGGCGGCGTGGCTACGTTCCCCCGGCTCGTTGAGGCCATCGACGGCATACTCGACAAGTTCGGACGGATAAAAGACAGCGCCTCGCCCCAGCTGGCCGCGATACGCCGCGAGCTGGCGCGCACCGAGGGCGGCATATCGCGCACGCTCCACGGCATACTGCGCTCGGCGCAGAGCGAAGGCTTGGTAGACAAGGACGTAACCCCGGCCATACGCGACGGCCGATTAGTGATACCCGTAACGCAGGGCCTGAAACGCCGCATACGCGGAATAGTGCACGACGAGTCGGCCTCGGGCAAGACCGTATTCATAGAGCCGGCCGAAGTGGTAGAGGCCAACAACCGGATAAGGGAGCTCGAGGCCGACGAGCGCCGCGAGATAATAAGGATACTTACCGAGTTCGCCGCCCGGGTGCGCCCCCACGTACGGCCCATACTGGAATCATACAAGCTGCTCGCCGCCATAGACTTCATCAACGCCAAGGCCGCCCTCGCACGGCTGATAAACGGCATCGAGCCGTGCGTAGAGCCACGCCCCCACATCGACTGGATACGGGCCGTCCACCCCCTGCTCGCCCTCTCGCTCGGCAAGCAGGGCAAGGCCGTCGTGCCGCTCGACATAACGCTGACGCAAGAGAAACGGATACTGATAATCTCAGGGCCCAACGCCGGCGGCAAGTCGGTATGCCTGAAAACAGTCGGCCTCGTACAATACATGCTGCAGTGCGGCCTCTCCGTGCCTATCGGCGAGCGCTCGCGCACGGGCGTGTTCGGCAACATATTCATCGACATAGGCGACGAGCAGAGCATAGACGACGACCTAAGCACCTACTCCAGCCACCTTACGAACATGAAGCAGATGATGCGCCATGCCGACACGGCCACGCTGCTGCTCGTCGACGAGTTCGGCACCGGCACCGAGCCACAGATAGGCGGAGCCATAGCCGAGGCCGTGCTCAAGCAGTTCTGCCGGCGCGGCGCCTACGGCGTGATAACCACCCACTACCAAAACCTAAAGCACTTCGCCGACGCCCACGAGGGCGTAGCCAACGCCGCCATGCTGTACGACCGCCACGAGATGCGCCCTCTGTTCCAACTGTCGATAGGCCGGCCCGGCAGCTCGTTCGCCATCGAGATAGCGCGCAAGATAGGACTGCCCGAAGAAGTGATAAGCGACGCCGCCGACATAGTAGGCAGCGACTACATACAGAGCGACAAGTACCTGCAAGACATCGTGCGCGACAAACGCTATTGGGAAAGCAAGCGCCAGGCCATACACCAGCGCGAGAAGAGCCTCGAACAGACCATAGCGCGCTACGAGAACGAAGTGCGCGAACTCGAACAGAGCCGCAAGGACATAATCGGCAAGGCCAGGCAGCAGGCCGAAGAACTGCTCGGCCAAAGCAACCGCATGATAGAAAAAACCATCAGGGAAATACGCGAGAGCCAGGCCGAGAAAGCCGAGACCAAGAGGATACGCGAAGAGCTCGAAACATTCAAGGCCGGGGTGAAAGACACCGCCGACGACGACGAACTGATAGCCCGCAAGATGCGCCGGATACAAGAGCGCAAGGCACGCCGCGAAAAGAGGAAACGAGACAAGGAGAACGAGAAATTAGAAACGGGAAACGAACAATTAAAAACGGAAAACGAACAATCAGCCCTACCGCTCGCCCCCGGCGACACCGTGCGGATAAAGGGACTGACATCGGTAGGCCGCATAGAAGCCACCGACGGCAAGACGGCCACCGTAATATTCGGCGGCATGCGCACCAAGATGCGCGCCGAGCGCCTCGAGCGCGCCGACGCCCCAAAGAGCGGAGAGCCCAAGCCATACGCCGCCGTAAGCCGGCAGACGCGCGAGGCGATAGACAGCCGCAAGCTCGCCTTCAAGCAAGACATCGACGTGCGCGGCATGCGCGGCGACGAAGCCCTTACGGCCGTAACCTACTTCATCGACGACGCCCTGCTCGTAGGCATGCCCCGCGTGCGCATACTCCACGGCACCGGCTCGGGCATACTGCGCCAGCTCATCCGCCAATACCTCGCCACCGTGCCCGCCGTAGCATCCTTCCGCGACGAGCACGTACAGTTCGGCGGAGCAGGGATAACCGTAGTGGAACTGAATTAAAGGTGAAAAAGTGAAAAGGTGAAAAGGTGAAAGTGAAGAAACGGAGTTCGGCGTTAAGTCAATCCGAGTGCATTGCGGTTTCACCCTTTCACCTTTTCACCTTTTCACCTTTTTCACCTTTTTACTTTTTGGCGAAAAACGAGGCGTTGGCGAAGCCGAGCATGTCGCTGACCTGTCGGACTGTATACCGCCTTGTCCGCAAGAGCGCCTTCGCCTCAAGCACTACGCGCCCCCTTATCCAATCGCCGGCGAAGCGGCCGCTCGCCTGACGCACCACGGCCGAAAGGTATTTCGGCGTTACGCACATCTTGCCGGCGTAAAACGACACGCCGCGCTGCGCGGCGTAGTGGCGCTGCACCAAGTCGAGGAACCGCTCGAACAGTTGCAGCCGGCGGCCTGCCGGCTTGCCGCCCGTGCAGCTTTCCTCGTAATCACATATCCACTGGTAACCGTAACAGAACAACACCTGCATGTATCCGCCGAGAGCCTCGCGTATGAAGCGGAATCCGTTGCGCTCAAACGTCATACGCATGGCCTTGTACAAGGCGAGCGCAACGCCCATCTCTTCAGCCGAAACCCGTATCAACGAATTGGCCGACAAATACCTCATTATCGAGATGGAGAAAGCCGAATCAGCCGCGTCGCCGTATCACTTGTCCGAATAAGCTATTACGGCCAAGCGGCAATCGCCGCCGAGCTCGAGGCACTCGCCTATCGAACCCGGCAACACCACGAGCACGCTGTTCTTCTCAAGGCGGAAATCCCTCAAGTTCACCCTTACGCGCATCGCGCCCTCCGTGCACAACGCCATCATCGTAAAGTTGACCTTAAACGGACGGTCGGCCTTTAAGAAAGCCTCTATCTCCCCACGGCCCGGCGGCTGGCCGGAATCATCACCGAGCATGAACTCGTTGCCGAACGCCAACGTGCGCCCGGTCGAGGGCAACATCGACATGTATAAATCATTAAACGCTGCGGACGCCTTCATATAAAATTTACGTTTTTCCATGCGAAAATAGACATTTCAGACAATAAATGCAATAAATACGCCCTAAAATGTCTGAATATTCATCCTTTAGAGCATTTTGCCGGCCGATTGGATATCAGCGCCGAGCGGTAAAACGGGTAACTTTGCAGCATCAAAAAAACAATCAGACATGAAGAACGTACTCATTATTTTGGCGATACTGCCGTGCCTGCTCTGCTGTTGCCAGCGAAGGCAACAGCCCGAAACACCGGCGCACAGCGTTATGACCACCAGGCCGATAAGAAACGGCGGGGAAAGCACGAAACGGTTTACGGGCATAGTGAAAGAGGCCAGGGAAATAAACCTCGGCTTCAAGACACCCGGACAAATCAAGCGCATAGCCGTAAAAGAAGGCGGCTACGTAAGGCGCGGCCAACTGATAGCGACGCTCGACAACGCCGACTACAAGCTCGGCGTAGACGCCCTGCAAGCACAATACGACCAACTGGCCAACGAAACGAAGCGCCTCGGAATATTATATAAGGATAAAAGCATCCCGGCCAACGACTACGAAAAAGCACTTGCCGGACTGAAGCAGGTAAGGATACAATTGCAGGCAAACAAAAACAAACTAAGCTACACCCGGCTCTACGCACCGACGGCGGGCTACGTAGACAAGGTAAACTTCGACGAAGCCGAAATGGTCGACGCCGGGACTCCGGTGATAACCCTGCTCGACACAAGCGGCAAGGAGGTGGAAGCAGACATTCCGGCCGACTTGTACCTCGACAACGAAAACATTATCAGCGTGGCGTGTCGTCATCCATACGGCGGCGGCCCTTTGCCGATGCGGATAACAAGCATTACGCCGAAAGCCGACGCCACGCAGCTTTACAAAATGCGGCTCGCATTCACCAACGAACCGGGCAAGCAGCTCACCGGCGGCATGAACATCAGCATAGAGATAAGAATGGCGGCACCTGGCTCTGACGGCACGTTTACAGTTCCGTTACACTCGGTGTTCCAAGAAAACGGGAAGACTTACGTATGGACGGTTGGCAAGTCGTCGGCCGTAAACAAGCGCGAAGTGACCGTAAGCGGTACCGACGCGTCGGGCAACGCCGTTGTTACGTCGGGACTCAACGGCGGCGAGCACATTGTGAAAGCCGGAGTCAACGCATTGCATGAAGGCGAAAAAGTGAAAATAATCGACGAAGGTTCAAAGACGAACGTAGGAGGCCTGTTATGACGAAGATAACCGAATTTTTCATGCGCCGAACCACGCTGTTCTGGTCGGCCATGACCGCCGTCATAATCGCCGGAGTAATAGCGTTCGTCCAAATGCCGAAGCTCGAAGACCCCGTTGTGGCAGTAAAACAGGCTATGGTGGCCGTACCCTT
This sequence comes from uncultured Prevotella sp., assembly GCA_944319795.1. Lineage (GTDB taxonomy): Bacteria > Bacteroidota > Bacteroidia > Bacteroidales > Bacteroidaceae > Prevotella. The sequence continues at coordinate 23,086 of CALUFA010000021.1, forward strand.
TCCCGGGGCGAGTGCCCACGAGGTGGAGCTGAAAGTAGCCCTGCCTATGGAAGACGCGCTGAGAACGCTACCCGACGTAAAGGAAGTTAAGGCCGAATGCAGCGACGGCATGGCCACGTTCACCGTAGAGTTCCTTATGACAGTTCCACTTGAAAACCTCGAACAACACTTCGACCTTCTGCGCCGTAAGGTAAGCGACATGACCGCATCGCTTCCTCAAGGCTGCTACACGCCCGTCGTAATCGACGACATGATGGATGTTTACGGCATATTCTACGCCTTCACGGGCGACGGTTACTCATATACGGAAATGTACAAATACGCCAATATGATACGCCGCGAGCTGCTCTCCGTCAAAGGCGTGAAAAGAGCGAACATCGTTGGCAACCGCAACGAAATAGTAAACATCACCATACCTCATGAATATATCTCGCGCAACGGCATAATGCCGACACAGATTATGTCGGCACTCAACAATGCCGGAAAGACGGTCAGCGCCGGCAATTATTCGGTTGAAGGCGACAGGCTGCGCATCGGCGTGTCAGGAGTTGTCAAGGACGAAAAAGACATAAGCGGCATTATTATAAATACGACAGACGGCAAACAGCTGCGTTTAGGCGACATCGCGAAGATCGGGCGCAATTATGCAGAGCCGCAACGCAACGGATTTTTTGTTGAGGGGAAACCGGCGTTGGCTATCTGCCTGGCTATGGAGGATGACGCAATCGTACCGGACGTTGGCAAACTCGTCGACGAAAAACTGGCCGAAGCGATGAAACGTGTACCCGTAGGAATGGAAATCGAGAAAATATTCTTCCAACCCGACAAAGTTGACGAAGCCATAAACTCATTTATGATAAACCTTGTAGAGTCTGTAATAATCGTCATACTCGTGCTGATTTTTACAATGGGACTACGCAGCGGCGTTATCATTGGTTTCGGACTTATCCTCACCATAGCCTTGTCGTTCCCCATACTGTTAGTCTGCGGAACTACACTGCAACGCATCTCGCTTGGCGCGTTCATCGTGGCTATGGGCATGCTCGTAGACAACGCCATCGTCATAATGGACGGAATATTGATAGACAAGCAACGCGGACTCGGGCCAAAGACATACCTATACCGCATAGGCCGCAACACGGCGATGCCGCTGCTCGGGGCGACGGTTATCGCCGCAGCGACTTTCGTCTGTATCTACCTTTGTCCCGGTTCGGTTGGCGAATACGCCAGCGACTTATTCCTCGTGCTGTGCGTCAGCCTGTTGGTCAGTTGGGTGCTTGCCTTGATCCAAGTGCCGGTGTGTGCCAAGTCGTGGCTTCCGGTAAGGGAGACGAAAAAGAAAGCCGACGGAGTGATGAACTCGCCGGTACACCGTTTCATCCGTCGCACCATCGCGACGTTGATTGCCCACCGCAAGCTGACAATATCCGTAGCCGTAGGCGTCCTTTTATTGTGCATATTCGGGTTCACTAAAATAAAAAACCTGTTCTTCCCAGATTTCGATTACAAGCAGTTCGTCATTGAATATTACTTACCTGCGCAGAGCAGTCCCGACAGGGTGAAGCACGACTTGCTTGAAATAAGCAAGCTGTTGGAGAAAAATCCTGAAGTGGAACGCGTTGCGGCAAGCATGGGCTGTGCCCCGGCACGCTATTGCCTCGTTCGCCCGATGACGGCCGGAGGCGACTGTTACGGCGAACTGATGGTAGACTGCAAGGACTACGAAACCGTTATGAAGCAGATTCCGACGATAAGGGAACAACTGCGCGAAAAGTATCCCGACGCTTATATACGCATACGCAAATACAATTTCTCAATAGACACGTCGCATACGGTGGAAGTGGAATTCAGCGGCCCCGACCCGGCAACACTGCGCGACCTCAGCCGCCAGGCCGAAGAAATAATGCGCAGTTGTCCCTACGTCGACCCATACTCGGTGGAGAACAACTGGAAACCACGCGGCAAGGTGCTCATGGCCGAGTACAACCGTCCTGGTGCCTTGCGTTCGGGCATAGAGCGCAGCGACATCGGCAATGCGCTCATGGCCACCACCGACGGGCTACCCGTAGGCGTTATTAACGACCAAGACCGCCAGGTAATGGTGAACCTCAACATACGCAACGCAGACGGCAGCCGTATAAATGACTTGGGCGGCATACCCGTATGGAGCATGATGAACATTCACCTGTCAGGCGACGCACTGCAGACGGCAGCCGCCGGAGGCGGAAGCATCGGCGAAATAAAAGACGAGATGATGAAAAGCGTACCGTTAAGCTCGGTTACGGACAGCGTCAGATTGTCGTGGGACGAAAACGTCGTGCTCAGGGTGAACGGCCAACGTGCCATCGAAGCCGAATGCGATCCCAACACCGACTTATATGAAGCAACGCCGGCGAAAGTGGTGTCCGAGATAAAAGACAAAATCGAAGCCATCGCCCTGCCTGAAGGCTATAAAATGAAATGGATAGGTGAAAGCGAACTTCAAGACGAAGCGATAGGCGGACTGATGAAATACGTGCCGATAACTATTTTCATCGTGCTGTTTGCCCTGTTGCTGTTGTTCAACAACTGGAAAAAAGTAATCCTGATACTCATGTGTTTCCCGTTCGTATTCTGCGGGATTACGCCGGCACTTCTCATATTCCGCCAACCGTTCACGTTCATGGCCATTATCGGCGTTATGGGACTTGTAGGCATGATGGTAAAAAACGCGATCGTACTCGTCGACGAAATAAACCGTCTGCAGACGGAAGAACATAAGTCGGCCTACACGTCCGTCATCGAAGCTACCGTATCCCGCGTGCGCCCCGTACTAATGGCTTCGCTAACCACGATAGTCGGCATGATACCGCTATTGGGCGACCCCATGTACGGCTCAATGGCGATAACAATAATGGGCGGACTAACCGTCGGCACGGTAATCACGCTGCTTCTCCTTCCGTTATTCTATACCGCACTGTTCAAAATTAAAGCAGACAAGTAATCAGCAGACAAGTAACAAGCAGACAAGTAACAAGCAGACAAGTAACAAGCAGACAAGTAACAAGTAACAAGTGGACAAGTAACAAGTGGACAAGTGACAAACAGACAAGTGACAAGACAAATCTCCTTGTCTGCTTGTCTGCTGATTACTTGTCTGCTAAAAAATAAAGATATGGACAAACGAATATTATTTTACATTATCGCCCTTTGCATCGTAACAACGGCAAAGGCGCAAGAAACGTTACATTTATCGCTAAGCGACTGCCGCGGCATGGCCGTCGGCCACGACGAAGACTTACGGCGTGCAGGCAACGCCATGAAACAGGCCGAGGCTGACAGGGGCACAGCCATAGCCGCTTACTTGCCAAAGATAAGCGCCTCGGCCACGGGAGCCTACATTGCCCCGGACATCGACATAATGGGCATGCAACTGCAGATGCGCGGCATGTATATGGCCGGAATCACCCTGACGCAGCCCATTTACGCCGGAGGCAAGATACAAGCAGGCAAACGCCTTGCCGAAATAGGACGTGAGAGCAGCAGGGAGAACTACCGCAAGACGAGGATGCAGGTGGTGGCCGATGCCGACATAGCCTATTGGAGCCTCATCGCCGTAAGATGGAAAGTAAGGATGCTGCGAGCATATAAGGCACAGATGGACACGCTCCTACGCCAGACGCAGACCACCATCGCCGCCGGCATGGCCACCGACAACGACCTGCTGCGCGTGCAGGCCAAGCAAAGCGAAATAAGCTACCAACTCAGCAAGGCGGAGAGCGGTGCCGAACTATGCAACATGTCGCTATGCAGCGCAATAGGATGCAGTTTGGACACACGAATCGTCCCAACCGACACGACTATCACCATGCAACCGTCTGACTGCCTTAGCGCCGACATTGCCATGCGCCCGGAACTGGGTCTGCTCGGACAACAAGTAAAAGCCGCCGAACAGCAAGTAAAGATGGCGCGCGCCGAAATACTGCCCACCGTCGGCCTGTCGGCCAATTACTCTTACTACGGCAACATCAAGCTGAACGGCATGACGGCAGATGCCGCCGGTAACGCAGTGCCGTTCACGCAAAACTACAAAGACGACATGCTCGTCGTAATGGCGTCGGTAAGCATACCGGTATTCAACTGGGGCGCAGGCTTAAAGAAAATAAGAAAGGCGAAGATTGAGGCTGACAACGCACGCCTTAGCCTGCAGAAAACCGAACGCATGCTGACGCTTGAAGCCGAACAAGCAATAAGGAACGTCAACAACAGCCGCTCGCTCGTATCCACGGCGCACATCGGACTCGAACAGTCCGAAGCCAACCTACGCCAAACCCGTAGCCGACACACCGCCGGGCTGTGTTCCCTCTCCGACCTTATGGACGCACATTCGCAATGGCAACAGGCACAAAGCAACTTGATCGAGGCTCTGACAGGATATAAGATTTACGAAACGGAATATCTCAAAGCTACGGGCAAACTATGATACGATGTAAAAGAGCATTCTTGCAAACATCAAGCAAAAGCATTAACGCAAAACACGTAACTTATTGATAATCAAACATAAAGAAGTCGAGAACATCCACATGCACATTCGCCGGGAACGAACTAACTTGTAAAAGGTAACCTTTTACACTTCAAAAGGCTGCCTTTTACGCTCTAAAAAGCGGTCTTTTGCAACGCAAAATGCCGTCTTTCCCTTTCAACGGTCTTTGCGTCCGTAGCATCGACAGCCGCAAAGACTTAAAAACATCCGCATTATTTTGCCCGGCTTGCATTTTTCGTTATCTTTGCGCCCGGGTAACACATTCAGTACATGGACTTAGCAAAACATCGGTATTGGGCGGACGGCCCGAATGAGGGCGGCCGCCTGCGTTAAAATATAATAATATTACGGCTACACGGCGTAAAGTTTGTATCTTTGCACGGCGTTTCGGCGTAGGAACGCCAAGCCGAAGGCTGACGATTAACATTATACAGACATAATATCTAAATGAAGCGATTTAAGTTGGTTGACAATATCATGGGGTGGCTGGCTTTCCTGATAGCCGCCTTCGTATATTGCAGCACCATTGAGCCGACAGCCAGCTTTTGGGACTGTCCTGAATTCATCACCACCGGTTACAAACTCGAAATCGGCCATCCGCCCGGAGCGCCGTTCTTCATGCTTACGGCCAACCTGTTCTCCCAGTTCGCAAGCAGCCCCGCCGAGGTGGCGCTCATGGTCAACACGATGAGCGCGCTGCTCAGCGCCGCGTGCATACTGTTCTTGTTTTGGACGATAACCCACCTTACGCGCAAGCTGATACTTAAGGACTGGGGGGCGCTGACCACGGCAAAGCTGATAGCCATCGAGGCGAGCGGACTGGTGGGCGCGCTGGTCTACACGTTCAGCGACACGTTCTGGTTCAGCGCCGTCGAGGGCGAGGTCTACGCCTACTCGTCGGCGTTCACGGCGGTGGTGTTCTGGCTCATCCTTAAATGGGAAGACCATGCCGACGAGCCGCACAGCGACCGCTGGCTCGTACTAATAATGTATATGACGGGGTTGAGCATCGGCGTCCACCTGCTCAACCTGCTCTGCGTGTCGGCCATCGTCTTAGTGTTCTACTACCGTAAGTTCCCGGGCGCCAACCTTAAGGGCTCGCTCGTGGCCCTGGCCATATCGTTCGTGCTCATCGCGGCGATACTTTACGGCGTAGTGCCGGGCATAGTGACGGTGGGCGGCTGGTTCGAGCTGTTCTTCGTCAACACGCTCGGCTGCCCGTTCAACACGGGCGTCATCGTCTACATCATACTGCTCGTGGCCGCCGTCGTTTGGGCCATATATGAAAGCTATACCGACAAGAGCTTCAGGCGCACGAACGTGTCGTTCGTGCTCGCGGTGGCCATGCTGGGCGTGCCGTTCTACGGCTACGGGTGGTCGGCGTTCTTCACGGGCGCAGTGGTGTTGGCAGTGCTTTGGTTCGTGGTGAACCGCCGGGTGGCAACGGGCAAGATAAGGAAGCCTTTGGTTAGCGCGCGCATCAAGAACACCGTGCTGCTGTGCATGCTGATGCTGATGATAGGCTACTCGAGCTATGCGGTGATCGTCATCCGCTCGTCGGCCAACCCGCCTATGGACCAAAACTCGCCCGAGGACATATTCACCCTCGGCAGCTACCTCAGCCGCGACCAGTACGGCGACAACCCCCTGCTCTACGGCCAGGCTTACACCTCGCAGGTGAAGCTCGACGTAGAGGACGGCATGTGCAAGCCCCACGTAATAGAGGGCGCGCCCATATACCAGCGCAAGGAGAAGGCTTCGGCCGACGAGAAGGACTCTTACTTCGTAGTAAGCCGCAAGCGCGACTACGCGTATGCGCAGAACATGCTGTTCCCGCGCATGTGGAGCTCGAGCCACGCCGAAGCCTACGAGAGCTGGATGGGCGGCGTCGACGGCACGCAGGTGCCTTACGACCGCTGCGGCGAGCCCGTATCGGTGAAGATGCCGACGATGATCGAGAACCTGCGCTTCTTCCTCTCCTACCAGTGCAACTTCATGTACTGGCGCTACTTCATGTGGAACTTCGCCGGACGGCAGAACGACATACAGGGCAACGGCGAGCTGGAGCACGGCAACTGGATTACGGGCATATCGTGGCTCGACAACATGCGCCTCGGCGACCAAAGCAAGCTGCCCGACGACCTTAAGAACAACAAGGGGCACAACGTATTCTACTGCCTGCCGCTGTTGCTCGGCCTGATCGGCCTGTTCTGGCAGGCTTACCGCGGACAGCGCGGCATAAGGCAGTTCTGGGTGGTGTTCTTCCTGTTCTTCATGACCGGACTCGCCATCGTGCTCTACCTCAACCAAACGCCCATGCAGCCGCGCGAGCGCGACTATGCCTACGCAGGCTCGTTCTACGCCTTCGCAATATGGTGCGGCATCGGCGTTGCGGCCATAATCGACCTGCTGAAGAAATACACTAAGGCGAACGAGACGGCCATAGCCGCCGCAGTGTCGGCGCTCTGCCTGCTCGTGCCCATACAGATGGCCAGCCAGACATGGGACGACCACGACCGCAGCGGACGCTACGTTTGCCGCGACTTCGGACAGAACTACCTCATGTCGATGCAGGACAAGGGCAACCCGATAATCTTCACCAACGGCGACAACGACACCTTCCCCCTGTGGTACAACCAGGAAGTGGAAGGCGTGAGGACCGACGCACGCGTATGCAACCTGAGCTACCTTGCCACCGACTGGTACATCGACCAGATGTGCCGCGAGGCTTACAAGTCGCCCTCGGTGCCCATAACATGGCCGAGGCTCGACTACTGCTCGGGCACGAACGACTTCGTCGAGGTGCAGCCGGCGATGAAAGGGCAGATACTCGAGTTCTACAAGACCAACCCCGAAGAGGCTAAAGCCGCCTTCGGCGACGAGCCGTTCGAGGTGAAGAACGTCATGAAGCACTGGGTGCGCTCAAAGGACGAGGACTTCCACTTCATACCGACCGACACGCTCTACATCACCATCGACAAGGAAGCCGTAAGGAAGAGCGGCATGATGATGGCCGCCGACTCGATACCCGACCGCATGGTTATCTCGCTCAAAGGCAAGAACGCATTGTACAAGAACGACCTGATGATGCTCGAGATGTTGGCGCAGTGCAACTGGACACGCCCGGTATACGTGGCCGTAACCGTAGGCTCCGAGAACTACATGAACCTCGGCGACAACTTCGTACAAGAAGGACTCGCCAACCGCATAACGCCGTTCACCACCAACGTTGCCGGAGCCAAGAGCTTCGACACCGAGCGCGTATACGACAACATGATGACACGCTTCAAGTACGGCGGCATCGACAAGAAGGGCATCTACCTCGACGAGACCGTAATGCGCATGTGCTACACCCACCGGCGCCTGTTCGCCCAGCTCGCCCTCAACCTCATAGCCGAAGGCAAGACCGACAAGGCAAAGAAGGCTTTGGCATACGCCGACAAGGTGATACCCGACTACAACGTGCCGATGAACTACCTCAGCGGCGGACTCGACATCGCGAAGGCTTACGCCCACGTAGGCAACAAGGCCAGGGCGACGGAGATACTCAAACAGGTGTTCGACAACTCACACCAGTACATGGCGTGGTACAACTCGCTCTCAGGCAGCCGCTTCACGCAGGCACAGCAAGACTGCATAATGCACATCTACATAATGAGCATGTGCATCGAGAACGCCAACATGTTCGACGCCAACCTCGCCAACAAGTTCGACGCGCAGTTCCGTGCCGACGTAACGACTTACCACGGCAAGGGCGGAGTCATGCCCCAATGATTTTTTAAGGGGAGTAAAGGTGTAAAGGAATAAGGAGTGAAGGAGTAAGGAGTGAAGGAGTAAAGGAGTAAGGAGTAGGTAGTAGAGGAGTTATGGAGAATGGAGTAAAGGAGAAATGACGCAAGAATGTTATTCTCCCCTACTCCATTACTTCCCTACGACTTACTACTCTACTCCATAACTCCTCTACTACCTACTCCTTCACTCCTTACTCCTTCACTCCTTACTCCTTCACTCCTTTACTCCTTTACTCCTTTACTCCTTAAAATAAAAAACAATATGATCATCGAGCAGCCCGCCAAATGGCTACGCTGGCTCTACCCACGGGCTACATGGCGTATGGACAAGACGGAGAAAGCAGTCTACCTGACTTTCGACGACGGCCCCATACCCGAATCAACCCCGTTCATACTCGAAACCCTCGCCGCATACGGCGTACACGCTACGTTCTTCATGGTCGGCGACAACGTAAGGAAACACCCCGCACTGTTCAAGCAAATCGTCGACGCCGGCCACCAAGTAGGCAACCACACATTCAACCACTGGGGCGGATTCAAGCACACGACCCAGTCGTACAACGCCAATGCCGAAAAGGCGAACGAGCTGATAGGCTCCCACCTCTTCCGTCCGCCGCACGGCTGGATGCGTTGGGACCAATACTTCTGGCTCGGGCGCAAGTACCGCATCGTAATGTGGGATCTCGTAACACGCGATTACAGCAAGTGGCTTACGGCCGAGGACGTGTTGCGCAACGTAAAGCGGTACACGCGCAACGGCTCGATAATAACGTTCCACGACTCGCTTAAGAGCATCAACAAGCTGCGCTACGCCTTGCCCGAGGCGCTGAAGTGGCTGAAAGAACAAGGATATGAATTCAAGACTTTCGAGTGAACAAGTAAAAGCCGAGGCCCATGCCCTCGGCTTTTCCGCTTGCGGCGTGGCCAAGGCCGGGCCCGTAGACGGCCGGCATTCGGCGGCGTTCACCCGGTGGATAGCCGACGGAGCCCACGCCGGCATGGAGTATATGGCACGCAATGTGGACAAGCGGCTCGACCCGCAACAGCTTATGCCCGGCGTGAAAAGCATTGTCAGCGTCGCGCTGAACTATACGCCCGGAAAGCGTGCATGCGAAAGCGGACTGAAATTCGCAGCCTACGCCTTAGGCCAAGACTATCACGACATCATGAAGCAACGCCTCCACTCGCTCGCCTCGCGCCTCGGCCTGACCGCCTACCGCGCCTTCTGCGACACAGCCCCCGTGCTCGAACGCTATTGGGCCATGCAAGCCGGATTAGGCTGGATAGGCCGCAACCACCAGCTCATAATTCCCCATGCCGGCACGATGTTCTTTCTCGGCGAACTGTTCGTCGACGCCGAAGCCGACCGGTACGACACCCCCGTACCCGGACGCTGCGGCACATGCCACGCCTGCCTTGACGCCTGCCCCACCGGCGCTCTCGGCCGCGGCGCCACGTTCAACTCATCACGCTGCCTGTCGTATCTCACAATCGAAAACCGTGGGGACATTCCCCAATGCTTCGCCTGCAAAATGGGCGACACCGTCTATGGCTGCGACCGCTGCCAAGACGCATGCCCGTGGAACCGCTTCGCCACGCCGACCGACGATCCACAGCTGCAACCACGCCCCGAACTGCTCAACATGACACGCGCAGACTGGCTGCGCCTTACCGTCGACCAATACCGCAAGCTCTTCAAGGGCAGCGCCGTAAAAAGGGCGAAATACGAAGGACTGATGAGAAACATCAAATGCGCATTAAGAGTCAAGAATTAGGTTAAGAGTTAAGAATTAAGAGTTAAGAAAACACGTTTTGTAAAATGATAGGAAAAGACATTGTTATCGCCGCAACGGTGCGCGCGTTTTTCAAATACTTCGTCACAGGACTGCTCGAAGCACAGACCGACGTCGACATTCAAGAACGCTTCGAACCAAAAAACATCAAGCGCACTATGCTCAACCATTATGAACGCATATCGAAACTGTTCAACCAAGAAGCGTTCTACGCCATATCGCGCATGAACTACGAGGCCGACGAAATAGAGCCGCTCTTGAAAAACTTCGTTACCGAAGCCACGACCGATATGGACCTCGTGCGCTTCGCCTGCAAGACCGACGAATTCCACCAAACCTTAGTGGACGAATACAAGCGCAACTTCATCAACCTGCTCGACGGACGCATCGAAACGCAAGACGAACACGTAAACTCATACACCCGTTGCCCCGGAATAGGCGAAATGGACACCGACACAGCCGAAAACATCGTAAACCGAATGGCATCACGGGCTTACGAGTTAGGAAAGAGTCGAATAAATTAAGAGCCGAATAAATTAAGAGTTAAGAATTAAGAAAAAATAGCCCTGCCGCCTTAACAGCAAAGCATTTTTTCTTAATTCTTAACTCTTAATTCTTAAATAACCACAGCCGTTCCGCTGCACGTCACCATCAGCATCGAGCCGTTCTGCCCGATAGCCTCATAGTCGAGGTCAATTCCTACTACGGCGTTTGCGCCCATCTGCATGGCACGCTCCTCCATCTCACGCATGGCCGACTCCTTTGCCTCACGCAAAACCTTCTCGTATGTACCGCTGCGCCCACCGAAAAAGTCACGCAGACCGGCCATGAAATCCTTCAGCACGTTAGCGCCTACAATAGTCTCTCCCGTCACCACGCCCTTGTATTCAAGTATGCGGCGCCCCTCAATAGTCGGTGTTGTTGATAAAAGCATAGTCAATGATTTTTTAGATTGAAGACATTTCGATACAAATGTACAGAAAAAACATATCTTTGCAAAACAATCACAAAGAATATCACTTAAAAAACGTGAATTCGGTATAAGGATTATTCCACAAAAAGTATCGTTGTTGTATTGGATTTAAGAAGTCTGTTGCATTCTGTCATTCCAGGCAGAGACCCGGAATCCAGTGTATGCAACCAAGTTGTTGACGAAAGTGTGTTTACTGGATTCCGGGTCCCGGCCCGGAATGACAATATGCCGCCGACTTCTTACGCTTAAATGTGATTTTAGTTCTTATACCGAACTAACGTTAAAAAGAATCAGCCAAAGAAAATTTCATCGCCAACGCATGTTTTACTCCGTATTTAACAAAGTTATTAATGGCAAATGCCAACATGCTTATTTATTCCATGAAACAGTTTTCATTATGATATTTCAAATATTTTTTATGCTGTTCTTCAATATTGACCAAATGCAAGTCCGGCTTTAATCCTAATATCTTCCTATCGGAATAAGATAAAAGTTTTGAATAAACGGCAATGCCATTAACGTCAAACGACACATAACCTAAATCAAACAATTTATCATAATTCGGCAACAGCAACAAACCATTATACACATCAAGCCTTTCAAAATTATCTGCATCACGCCACGGCTTTATGTGAGACGCTATAAGTATGTCTGTAAGTCGACACGAAGAGACAGAACATCCGTGCCAATATTCAATCAAACGACGCCGGAAACAGCCTTGTCCTATTCTTGATTGGACTATCGCTTCTTTTTCCGTTATCAAAAACCTCCGGTCTGCTTGGACCTTATTTATTTCAGAAAGGATACTATCATCACGTTTCTTCTTATAATCAGAATTGACAAAAGCAAGAAATTTGTTCAGCCCTGCCCTGAAATCCCCCATTGCATGCTTGGTTGAATATCTATCACGGTTTTGTCGGACACTTTCCTCATTATTCATTATTTCATCAATATACTCAGAAGTTATGTTTGAGTCCAACTTATAACCGCCTGTTTCTGCTAAGAACTTCAATCGTGAGATATAATCCCTGCTCGTCTTTTTAGCTATTCCGCCGACAGTCACCATATAATGATAAAACTCAGATTGCAAAGATTCAAAATCGGTCACCATAAATTTTATTTGTTTAATTCATCCATTGCTTCCGTAAGCAAATGCAAAACCTCATCATATTCTTCACGCAAATCGTCATCGCAAAGGGACTCATATTCACCACTTATCAATGAATAAGCAGAATTAATAGAATATTGTATCTTACTTTTATCCATAGGCGCGAAGATAATCAATATTTATGTTAAAATGCTGAATTTACGTAACAAATTAAATACAATGAAGTTTAATTGCATCATGAAGTAAGTAATACGACATTCATAAATGCCCACACTCCCCGATTTCCGGCTCAGCCGCCATGCCGTAATCACCGTCATGTATGGGCTGGTATTTTACTGCGTGGTCTTTAAGGAATATGTGGTTAAGCGTATATTCCAACGATTGCAATGTGGCTTCACGCTTGGCCGGCGACAGTTCGCATTCCCACACGGTGATGCAATGCCAGCCCATTTCGGCGAGTCGGCGTTGCTCCTCTTTATCACGTTCACGGTTACGGTTTATTTTCGTCCTCCAAAAGTCCTGCCGGGTCTTGGGTATGTGACCTTTGGGACAGTCGTGCCCGTGCCAAAAACAGCCGTTTACGAATATGCATGTACGGTATTTACGCAGAACGATGTCGGGATGACCGGGCAGGTGTGGATGGTTGATGCGATACCTGAACCCTTTGGCGAAAAGATATTTGCGCACGATAAGTTCGGGCCGTGTATTCTTAGAGCGGATAGCGGCCATTATCTTACTACGTTTATCTTTTGAGAAAACATCCATACCGATTGCAAACTTACATATTTTTTTATCATTTACGTAAGTCTGATATAAAAATATGCGCAAAATAAGCCATCTTCGGCGTTGCAAAAGGTGGCCTTTCATACGATAAAAGGTTACCTATTACAAGACGAAAGAGCATGAATTACGATTTTGCTTGTTAGTTCGGCGTAAGAAATAAAGAAAATGGAATCATTCCCAAACGTAAGAAGTCAGTGGCATACTGTCATTCCGGGCTGAGACCCGGAATCCAATATTGGTAAATATATTATATGCAAAGAGCGTATTACCTGGATTCCGGGTCTCAGCCCGGAATGACAGTATGCCACTGACTTCTTACGTTTGGAAATGATTCCATTTTCTTATTTCTCATCCCGAAAACTCATATAATTATAAAAATGACGGAAAAATAACGTCACAATGTCACATTGCGGCGTATAGCGCTGATAACACGGTCGTTAAGATGTGACATTAATCACGGTTCCACTTTCACCACTGTCACAAAAAGCGGCGCAAAACCGGCAAGCGTGACAGTGGTGAGGGTGGAACTCAGGATAACGTCACATCATAAAGCACTGATTATCAAAGAGAAGCGACGGCATGTGACATTGTGACGGTAATTTTTTATGAATGTCCGCAATCAGCCTAATACTTGCATCCTCTTCTAAGCAGTCGGCAGCATACCGTCATTCCGGGCCGAGACCCGGAATCCATAAAACATCCATTTATAATATAACGAGGCTGTATATACTGGATTCCGGGTCTTGGCCCGGAATGACGGTATGCTGCCGACTGCTTAGAAGAGGATGCAAGTATTAGGCTGATTGCGGACATTCATATAAATTAATTCTTCCAAAACTTATTCAGCCGTGGTTTCCACCATATAGCATGTCCCTTTACGGCTATGCCGGCTGTTAAACCCCAACGACGCAAGCGCGCGGCCTACGGCTTTAGCCGAAGCCTTAGATGGCGGAAACTTGGGATATTCACGGCGCACGACGGCAGCCAACTGCGTTGCCGTAAGCTCTACGGCCGTTTCCGCCGAAGACGGTTTACGGAACAGGGCTGACAGAATGTCGTCAAGGTCGGAAAGGCGTAGAAACTGCCGGTTGTTGTCAACAAGGCGTTTTACGGCCTCGTCGTCGGGATACCACGCCGCGCCGCCACGCACCTCGCCGACAAGCTGGGCATAGAGCTGTGGATAGTCAACGGGCGAGGCGAAGTCGATGCGCCCCGTTACGGCGGCGCATACGAAGCGTCGGCTGCCCGTAGGGTCGGTCAGCGGATGGGGATTGTTGGTAGTGGCTATGAAGCTGGCGTAGCGGCGCTCTGTGGAGAACGTGCTGCGGTAAGCCTTAACCGCCGTTACCTCGCCTTTTGATATTATGTATTTCATCAATGGCTGGCGGTGGTCAGAATAGCGGTCGAACTCGTCGATATTTACGAGGGCGAAGCTCGACAGGCCGAGCATCAGGGTGTTGTCGTTGCGGAAGTCTATGCGGTCGTTGTAATACGCCCTAAGCTCCGGGGGCAGTATTATCTTGGCGAACGACGACTTGCCGCAGCCCTGCTCACCGACGAGCAGCGGCACGAGCGAGTTGCCGTGAAGAAGGTCGAGCCCCATCCAGTGGGCCACCATAGAGCGCATCCATAGCGGAAACATCTCAGCCCAGCAGGGACAGGCGGTAGGCACACGGGCGGCGAAGGCGGCGAGGCGGTCGAGCCCGTCCCAACATGGCAGCGAGGCAAGATAGTCGTCAATGGGATTATACTCGTCGACGAGCGTCGAGTTGACACGCTCCTTTATGTCGCGCGCCCACACCCGTATGCCCTCGCGCTGGGCCATCACGGCAATGGCGTTGACAACCTCTTGCGTTACGGGGCGGTAGTCGGTGTCGTAAGCGCCGATGGGCTTATACAGGGTTACGCCCGTGAGCACGTTACGCCGTAGGTGGAAATGGGTGCGGAAAAAGAAGTCGGTCTTCATCGCCACGAGCGCCGGGGCGGGCACGTATGCCGTAGGGGTGGTGGCGTAAGCGGCGTTGTTGGCATAGGCTTGGTTGAACAGCAGCGTTACGAGGTCGCGGTCACGGTTGATCATGTCGATCATCAGCGCACGGTCAACGCAAAGCTGCATGGGCAGCCCCGAGCGTCGGCAACGGCGCGCGAGCATCGTTATGGCTTGCTCGGCGAAAAACGGGTCGGAGGCGTTGAGCCCCGAATCGAGCACGCTGTTCCAGCACGAATAGAATATGTAGCGGTAAGCCTCGTCTGCCGTCTTGCCCGGCAGTGGCGACTCGCCGGCCTTGTCCTTCAACACCGTTCCGCCGAAAACGGGGACACGGCGTTCACCGTCGACAGTCATAACGAAGGCGCAAGGCTCAACGTAAACGCCGGCGTCGACGCTCATCAGGCACATTGCGTCGTCGACAGGCGCCTGCACGGGTATGCTAACGCCGAGCTGCGCCGAGTAAACATAATGCAGGCGCCGGTAGCCCTCGGCCATAAGCCTACGATATGCGTCGCCATCAGGCACGCTGCCGTCGGCTAAAGCAACACGGCACACAATCTCGACCGAGCGACCGTTAGCGCCGACGAATGCCATGAGCGTATAGGGCTGCCGTGAAGCCGAACGACGGAGGCTGACCGCCGTGTCGAAGTCGGCAAGGCCGTCGATTTCAACCAGGACAAGGGCGTTACGGCTGACGGCACAGCGAGTACCGTTACGCCGGCGGAACTCGGTAGTGAAACACAGGCGCGGAATGCCGTTGTCGGCCATGCGCACGGCCCGGTTTACGGTCTCGCCGTTACGGTCGGTAGCAAGCATCTCCGGCGAAGCGCAACGATAGTCGGCCACGGCGTCGGCATAATCGCCACGGCGAATGGCCTGCGCCACAGATTCAACACTGCTAACGGCGATGCGCTCGCCGTTAAGATAATTCTTAAACACACTTACTTTCAGATTAGTTTCAATAGCCATTTGTTTTTTGTTTTATTGATTAGTAATAAGAAATTCCGCAAAAATACATGAACCGGAAGGAAAAAGCAAAAAACAACTATGTATAAAACACTTGATATTTTTGTTTTACGGTTGTGGGGTTATGGGGTTGTACGGTTATGAGGTTTTACGGTTATGAGGTTTTACGGTTGTGAGGTTTTACGGTTGTGAGGTTTTACGGTTGTGAGGTTTTACGGTTGTGAGGTTTTACGGTTGTGAGGTTTTACGG
>CALUFA010000022.1 GCA_944319795.1 uncultured Prevotella sp.
ATTCAAAAACAATCAGAAGTGAATATTTTACTTTTGCATAAATCCTTGATATATCGACAGATAAGCAGATTTCGGATATATTGAGCAACAACAAACATTCACTTATAGGTGAATATCGCTATTTTTGAATATTTTGCAGGTGCGGAGTGCGAAGTGCGGAATCGAAATTCTCTAAATTGGAAAAGTGAGAAAAGAAACTCCGCACCTCCGCATTTCCGCAGTCATACCATACTTATTAGCTCTTGTATTTTTACATCAGGATATGCAGAACGGTTCAAGTCATTTAGAAGTTGTCTGTATGGTTGCATAGCTCTGCTGATCGCTGTATTCTTTGAAGATAAAGACCTAATTTTTGCCTCAACTTCTATCATATTGAATTTACAATCTTTCAAAAGTAAATATCGCAGATAGTTCGATACATTCTTTACGCACGGAGTTTTCTCTATTCCTCTTACGGCTTCATTAAGAACTGTAGCCAACGGATTAGCTGTTGAGGCCAATATATCTTCTAATGTATTGTTTTGTACTTCAAGCAAGGCGCGAATTTGTACCTTTGTGTTGATATTTAGCTCAAAACGGATTTTACCTTTAAAGTAATCAAGTAATGCTTTTTGATCGGACAAAAGCCCAAGAAATTCTTTGTTTCCGCTAAGACCAAGTTCATGTTCTTTGTTATAAATGGTAAGACGTTTACGGTGTCGAGGTGTATCGGCAGAGTTTTCTAGCACTATTCCATTTTGCTTTTCTTTGGGAATCCATTTCTTGTAATTGCTGAGGTTCTGTTTGATATAAGAAACAAGGTTATCAAGTTCGCTGTAACATACATCTTTCGTAACATCGCATTTTACTACCTCTGATTTTTGAATAATGTCATTAATGGCAAGTGTACAGATTCCTAATCGGTTAATTTCTTCAAAGCACTTTTTGATATTGGTTTGATTTATAAGATTGATGTATTCATCTCTTAGGATTTTCCCTGTAAACTCTATGGACAGTTCACTGTGTTGGTAATTAGCGATGATGCACAACTGATACGGCTTATCAATGCTGTACTTATGATACAAAAGAAGACCTCCGATGCTTTGAGCGGTAAATGCTTTCTCATCTATATTGCTAATATGGTTTATGTCAGTAACAATCTTGAGTTTATCAAAACGAATCATTTATATATTTATGTATAGCTTTATTTTGCTTGCTGATTGACAAGTTTTGTCACCTTGACAAGTAGTAATGAAAGGTAGGGAGTTATACCTCCCCACCTCATTATTTTCAGTCTGCTGTCGGCTTATGAGGGATATTCTTCCAATAGGATTTCAGGCCGTTTGAAATAGCCTCTTTGTGTGTGAATGATTTGCTTTTCCCTCTCATACTTTGGCTAATCTTAGCCCTTGTTTCATCAGATAATTCTCTGTACTGTCTTTTCATTGCTTATGTGTTTATGCTATTATTATATATATAAATATGGTGTACATTGGAAAGTTTATCAAGAGTAATAAGTTTAATGCGCAAATTTTCTGAAGATTTTTTTGAGAGACACGGCAAATCGACAACTTCCTACTGTACTTATCACTAATAAGCATAATAAGAGCCAGGATACGGCAGTTAAGGCGTACATTTACAAGAGGATACGACTTATAAGATGGGGTGATTTGCTACTTAAAGTAATATGAGGTATTTAGGGGTAAAAAAAGGAGGGCAAAAAATTAGATAGAATTTTTTTGTTGAAAATCGGCATAAGTCGGTGATATATAGGCACAACAAGAAAAATAGTACTGTACCCTATAATTGTACCCTACAAATTATATATACCATATATATTGCTTATAATCAGTATATAATAAAAATCGAGTGGGAGTGAGGCGATACGCCGTTAGCTTCCGGCAAAATAAAAAAACTATTTGTTGCAAACAAATGGTTTTAAGCCGCTGTTTGCGCGACGCATTAGCCGCCAAAACAGCGGCTTTCAATTATTCTAACAATGATTAACGGGGAACGTTTTTATAAAATACGCAAGTTCGATATAAGGATTATTTCACAAAAGTATCGTTGTTGTATTAACGTCAATTCGGTATGAGAAGTATGTAATCATTCTAAGCCGTAAGAAGTCTGTGGCATACCGTCATTCCGGGTTTAGACCCGGAATCCAGTATAAAATGCAACCACTTAATTTGCAAAATATTTTCCTGGATTCCGGGTCTAAACCCGGAATGACGGTATGCCACAGACTTCTTACGGTTTAGTTGGTATCTGTCTGCGTAGTTATCATTCATGGTTTTTACCTTCACAATGTCACACTATACGTTATCATGTTGAAAAACAGCGTTTTATGTTGTGATATTAGTGTTGTCTGACTGTCACTAATGTCACAGCGTAAGGTACAGGGAATGGTTGGCGGCGTGTGAATGTAGTGACGGTGAATACGTTTTAATGTCACATGCTAAATATATGATATTAAATGTTTTATGCGAGATGTGACATTGTGAAGGTAAAATAATGGAGCGAAAACTATATGATCAGATGTTTATTGGGGAATTTATACAGAACTGACGTAACCCATGTCCTTGTCAGCATGTAACGGCCTTATAATCAATCGTATGCATGGAAATTTGACATACTAATGGATTATTTGCAAAGATTTTTTCAGCAGTATCGCAATTCGTAGTGTTTTGTTGTGTCGGATGTGGCATATTAGGGTGTAAAAGGCATCATATTAGTGCGTAAAAAGACGGCTTTTGGTGAGGATGTGGATTCCGAGGCTCTTTGCCTGGAAATCCCGAACAGCCGTTAAGGCAATGCAAATGCAATGGGCTTATTGCCGGTTGGGCGGTTCGCTTTTCGTGCCTTTCTTATCCCCGAGCCGTCGTAACAAAACGGAAAAACTCCGCAAAATGCTACGGGCGCTTTGCGGAGTTTTCCTGTTATAGGCGTTGATTAAGAAGCCGTGGGGGATGTTACTTGTTGACGAATTTCTTTCCGTTCATAATCAGTATGCCCTTGGCGTCTTTGTTTGTGCGCCGGCCCGACATGTCGTAAACGGGGGCGTTGTCGCCGGTTGCAGTAGCGGCGGCGTTGTCGATGCCGGTCGTGCCCGTGTAGTTTACCTCTATGTAGTAAATGTTCACGCCCGACTTGGGGCTGTAAAGGTAAACGGTAGCAGGCTCGCTACCTTCATACGTGTACGATTGCTCTTGGGCCGGCGATCCTAACGCCTCGAGCTCGGCCGCAACGTTGTCGAACGTTCCCGTGGCTACGTTGAGCGTGCGGTCTGAGCTGCTGCTCGACGATATCAGTCCTACGTTGATGGTGCAGGGGCCGCTTACCTCGAAGTTTACGTTGCGGTAGCCGGCGTTGCCCGTACCGCTGAGCTTCAGGCGTTTGGTGCATTCGTAGGTGTTGTTGGCCCCCTCGATGGTCTTGTTGTTCCCGTCGATAACGACGCTGTTGTCGGCGTCTGCCATTACGGTCAGCCCGTCTACGGTGGCGGTAGCCTTGAATTCCTGCTCGTCCCATTCCGAGAAGTTCCATACTTTCCGTTCTTGCGCGTTTGCGCATACGGCCATGAGCGCCACGGCCGCCAGGGTAAATAACTTTTTCATAATCAAACTGTTTTTAATAATTTGTTTTAATAAGTAATCGGTTGCAAAGATACGTTTTTTTATGTAACGGCGGCGTTTTGTTAATGTAAAAAATCAAAAAAACATGCCGCCGCTTCTGTTGCCGCGTATTGCGCCGCCTTGGCATGCCGGTATGTTTTTATTTCCGCTTTTTGTTGGCGTTGTATGCTTTTTTGCGTATCTTTGTAGCCGTGGAATCTTTACTTGGCCGTAATAATCTGCCGCCGGGCGGATTTGTCAGGCGGCTTTGCGCCATGCGCCCATACGGCGCAAGGCGGCGTGGTTGGAAAACGATTTACTAAAAACAATTTTTGACTAATTAATTTAAAGACATGAAGACAAACCGATTATTCAGACGGGGCTTATTGTGCCTCGCCGCCCTTGCCGCGTGTACGGCTTGGGCCCAGGACGCCGGCCCAGGCTCCGCCGGCATCCAGGAGAAGGAGCTTTACGCTACCGACTTCTCCGAGTGGAACAACCTTAGCGCGACGGCCGCCGAGACCGTCGCCCATACGGCCGGTACGAAGTACAGCCATGAGAACATTGCGTTTACGGTTTACAACACGGCCGTAGCCCCCGATCCGAACACGCTCGGGATAGACTGGAACAAGTTCGACGACGGCTTGGTGGGCGGCACGCTGCGCGCCGAGAAGAACGGCGGCTCTTACGTCGTTACGTCGGTTTTGGCCTCGGTCACCAGGGTTACGTTCGTCCACGGGGCCACCGGCGGCAACCGCGGTTGGGCCCTTTGGGCCAAGGGCGACGGCGACGCCGACTGGGTGCAGATAACGAAGTCGGTGGCCGACCCGGCCGGATGGTGCGAGGTTTCGGCCGACGTAGACCGCACCAACTGCCAATTGAAGTTCACCAACATCGACGACGCGCAGAATGCTTACATGTTTCGCTTGAATATTTACGGCGACGTCGACATGTCGCTTGCGCCCGCCCTCGGCACGTTTACTTACAACGGCGTTACTTACCAGGCCGGAGAGATATTCGAAGAGGTGGAGCCCGGGGTGCAGCAGGCTACCATCGAGCTGTCTAACTCGGTGGAGCTGCCTTCCGAGGCCAATCCCGTTACCGGCATTACGTGCGACAACGGCGAGCTTGACGGCAACGTGGCCTACACGGCCAACGGCGACGGCTCGGTAACGGTGACGATGAAGGTGGCGGCCAACGGCTCCGTGACGGCTTACAATGCCGTATTCGTGCATAAGCCGTATTTCACCTTATATTATATAGATACCGACGGTAAGACCGTGCTCGACTCGTCGCAGAAGGTAGAGAAGGATGCCGCGATAGGCACTCTGCGCGGATACGACGGCGTAACCGTGGCCGAGGGCAAGGCCGTGCGCGGATGGTTCGCCGGGGCCGACGGCGGCGAGAAGTACGCCGCGGACTACGTAGTGACGGCGGACTTGAACCTCTATGCCGTGGCTACCGACATAGAGACGGCCAACGGCACGTCGCGCTACACGTTCGACCTTACCGATAAATATTTCTACGACGAGGACCACGAGGCGTTCAACGCCGAGGGCGCCCAGTTCCACGACACCACGCACGGCTGGACCCTCGAGTCAGACGGCAAGATCGACCTGCTCGTGGGCGGCCACGCCTACATCATTGCCACGCTCTGCCGTTACAGCAAGCAGGACGCCGTGCTGACCCTGGCCGACGCCTCGGGCAACGAGGTGGCAACGGCCAGCGGATACAGCTCGACCGACGGCAAGACCGTCATGATGGAGTACACCGGCGGCGCAGGCACGGTGACCCTTACCGCGAGCAACGAGGTTTACCTGCATAAGCTCGTGATAGCCAACGTCGAAGACGCTCCCGTAGAGAAGAACGGACAGGGCTATTACGTAGTAAGGCAGGGCGACGGCGGCAACCTGCTTACCGTGCTCGACATCGTGAACTCGCAGGCTTCGGCCGACGAACGCACGTTCGTCTTCCTGCCCGACGGCACATACGACCTCGGCAACGAGGTGCTTACCCCCATTTCAGGCGACAACATCTCGATAATCGGGCAGAGCATGGACAACACGGTCATCGTGAACGAAGCTCCCGAAGAGGGCATCGGCGTGTCGGCAACGTTCCTTATTACGGGTAAGAATACCTACTTCCAAGACCTTACGCTTAAGAACGCTTACGACTATTACCAGCCGGGCTTCGCCGGGCGCGCCGTCGTAATACAGGACAAGGGCGACCGCACGATCTGCAAGAACGTCAGGCTGCTGTCATACCAGGATACGTATTATTCGAACAATAAGGCCAAGTTCTATTTTGAAGATTCAGACATACACGGAACGGTAGACTTCATCTGCGGCGGCGGCGACGTGTTCTTCAACAACTGTACGCTCACCGTTGAGCCCCGCTCGGCCGACGGCAGCGGCGAATGCACGCTTACGGCACCGTCGACCGACGTGGCCGGCGGCAACCAGTGGGGCTACGTGTTCAGCGGATGTACGATAGACAGCAAGGCCGAACGGTTCAACTACGGCCGCGCGTGGAACGACCGTCCGCGCTGCGCATACATCAACACTACGCTGCTGCAGCCCGAAAGGCTCAACGCCAACCGCTGGACGTTGGGCGGCATGAACGTCGTGGCCGATAAGTTCGTTGAGTACAATACGATGGATGCCGACGGCAAGGTGGTTTCTCCCGAGTCGTGGGTGCTCACGTTTACGAAAGGCGACAAGAGCAACACCTACGAGACGATACTTTCGGACGAGGAAGCTGCCGAGTACGACATAGACAACGTGTTCAAGACTTGGACGCCCGACGAGTATGCCGCGCAGAAGCAGATGGGCGCCCTCCGCGTGGAAGGCTCAACCTTATCTTGGGACGCCGTTGACGGCGCGAAGGCTTACGCAGTGTTCTTCAACGGTCAGTTCATAGGCATGCAGACCGAAACCTCGATTACGACAACGGCCGAAGTGCTTAATCCTTCGTTTGAAGGCTACTCGGTGCGCGCTGCGAACGAGCATGGAGGCTTCGGCGAAGCTGCCAGCGTAACCTCTACCGGCATAACCAATGCTGAGGTCGAAGGCGACGGCATTGCGGCCACTACGTATTACAGCTTGCAGGGAACTCGCGTCAGTAATGCCTATTCAGGCGTTGTCATCAAGGTTGACACGATGACCGACGGAAGCGTTAAAACCACTAAAATGGTAAAGTGACAGGCTAACGGCAACGCCGTAACATAATGTGAAGGCCGTCTTTCAGAACCCTGAAAGACGGCCTTTGCGTTACTTGTATATGAAATAACCGCCGTTGTTTCCTTGGGCGTATTTGTTTAATAGGCTCAAGATATATTCGGCGTTGGCCCTTACTTGCGCCTCGTCGCCGTCGTATCCGTTTACGAGGATGAGCACCCTGCGCGTGCCGAGGTCTATCTTCGTGCGCTCGTTGTCGCTTGTCGGCGTGCCCACTCCGCCCGAGGCGTCGCGGTAGACGGGCAGTCCGGCAATGTTCAGCGTGCCCCGTCCTATGCCTTCGTAAGGCTCACCTTCGCGCCCGATGCCTAAGGTCAGCGTGTCGCCGTCGAACTTGTCGGCGTCGAATCCGCCTATGCTGTAACCGTAGGCGATGCTGGCGAGGTTGACAAGGTCGACGAGCGTGTCGATTTGGTACAGCTTCTTGCCTTGCAGCATGCGCCTTATCAGCGCCTCGGCAGCGGGGCGGTAGCGGCTCGGATCTTTTCCGCATGCGCGGTAGACACGGCGTGTGGCCTCGATACCGGATATTTGTTTTATCGTCTCGGTAGTGTATCCGGCCTTGAGCTTTTCGCCCAAGGTCTCTATTTCAGCCCAAAGCCCGGCGCTGTATTCGCTGTTTGCAACGTCTGCTCCAACCGCCGCGCCGACGAAACACGGGCATACTTGTTCGATTTCTTGTGATACGATGATGTTCATTTTCGTGTTATTTTAATGTCGGTAGAGTGTCAGATGAACAAGTTCAGCCCGGCTTCTTCGGCCTTTTGCATGTATGTTGCTACGCCGCCTACGGTCACGCAGTCGAGCAGTTCCTCGCGTTTTACGCCCATAACGTCCATAGACATCTGGCAGGCGATGAACTCAACGCCGTTGTCTGCCGCTTGCCGGCGGAGTTTCTCGAGCGAGTCGACGCCTTTCTTGTCCATTATGTTGCGCATCATCTTCGACCCTATTCCGCCCATGTTCATTTTAGACAGTTTCAGCTTGCGCGAATCTGACGGCATCATCAGGCCGAACATTTTGCCGAAAAAGTCTTTTCCAACCTTCGGTTTCCGTTCTTTCTTTATCACGTTGAGCCCCCAAAAAGTGAAGAATATGGTTACTTTTCCGCCTGCGGCGGCCGCTCCGTTGGCAAGGACGAAGGTTGCTAAAGCCTTGTCGAGGTCGTCGCTGAAGAGAATGAACGTCTTGTTCGGTTTGCCTACCTGCGTATGCTGTTGCGGTGTTTTTACGCATCCGGCTCCTTTGCTTACTACGATCGAGTAGACGCCGTCGGCAGTATTCGATGAAACAAGGGTGTTACCGGTCATCTTGCACCATGCTTCAGCGTCGCGCGGAAAGCCCGCGTCGGTTGCGCGCATCTCAAGGCTGCGCCCCGGCTCGAGCTTGTCCACTTCCTGTTTAAGCCTCATAATCGGGCCGGGGCATTGCAGTCCGCATGCGTCGACAACTGTTGCGCCTTTGCTGTCGGCGCTCGGCGCAACCGTGCTTGGACTCTTTTCGTCGGGATTCCCGATCGGGGTTGTGGCGGCCCTGTATGTCTTTAATCCGCCGATAAGGTTGTGAACGTCTTCGAAGCCGTTGTCCTTAAGTATGTTGGAAGCAAGGTAGCCGCGCAGTCCCACGCCGCAATAAACCCAAACGGGTTTGTCTTTCGGTATCCGGCAGATGCTGTCGCGTATGTCGTCGAGCGGTATGTTTACGGCTCCGTCGATAGCGCCGAGGGCGTATTCTTCAGGAGTGCGCACGTCGATAAGCGTCACCTTATTGAGGTCGGTCTCCCTAAGTTCGCGCCAATATAGTGGGAACATCTTGCCGCTCAATATGTTTGCGGCCACATAACCGGATACGGCCACGGGGTCTTTCGCCGACGAGAACGGCGGAGCATACGCGTGCTCGGTGCGTGTAAGGTCGTAAACCGTGCCGCCGTTTTTTATTACTTGGGCGTACTCGTCCACGCGCTTGTCAACGCCGTCGCGGCCTACTATCTGTGCGCCATATAGTTTGCCGTCGTCGGGCGAGAAGGTTATCTTGATTGACATCAGGGTGGCTCCGGGGTAATATCCGGCGTGCGACGTCGGATGTATCGTGGCCGAAAGGCACGGTATGTTCATTTGCTTGAGGCGTTTGGCCGGCAGTCCGGTAGAAGCGACGGTCATGTCGAACACCTTGGCGATGGAAGTTCCGATAGAACCTTCGTACTTCACCTTGTTGCCGAACACGATGTTGTCGGCAACGATGCGCGCCTGCCTGTTGGCCGGGCCGGCAAGAAAGTTCAGCCAAGGGCGTTTGGTGACGGGGTGGGGATACTCGACGGCGTCGCCCACGGCGTAGATGTCTTTGGCTGAAGTTTGCATGTATTCGTTTACGTATATGCCGTTGGCCTCGCCTATTTTCAGTCCTGCGTCCTTGGCCAGTCCGGTTTCGGCACGCACGCCGATGGATAACACCACCAAGTCGGCCTGGAGTTTCAGCCCTGATTTTGTCTTTACGGTAAGCGTATTGCCGTTTTTTACGAACGATTCTACGGCCTGTCCGAGGTGCAGCGCCACTCCGTTCTGCAACAAGTGTTCGTGGACGAGGGCGGCCATAGAGTAGTCGATCGGTGCCATAACTTGGTCGGCCAAGTCGATTACAGACACTCTCGCGCCGGCGTGTACAAGGTTTTCAGCCATTTCGAGACCGATGAAGCCTCCGCCTACGACTACGGCTTTCCTTACGGCATGCGACTGCATGTAAGACTTTATCTTGTCGGTATCGTCGACGTTGCGCAGCGTGAATATGCCGTTGCTGTCTATTCCGGGTAACGGCGGACGCACGGGCGACGCTCCGGGCGATAGCAACAGCTTGTCGAACGTTTCGGTGTAAGTGCGTCCGTCGCGGCTGCGCACGGTCACTTTTTTTGCGTTCGGGTCCAACGCCGTAACTTCATGACCGGTGCGGACGTCTATGTTGAAGCGCCTTGCGAAAGCTGCCGGCGTTTGCACGAACAACCGTTCGCGGTCTGTTATCACGCCTCCTATATAATAAGGTAAACCACAATTGGCGTATGAGATGTAGCCGCCTTTCTCGAATAATATTATTTCCGCCTTCTCCGTATTCCTGCGTATGCGCGCCGCCGCGGTTGCTCCGCCGGCCACGCCTCCTACAATCAGTATCTTCATATATCCAGTCGTTGTGTTTAAGGTTTCATATTTTGATAGACAAGCATCTGCGGCGTTCAGGCCGGATGCGCAGAGGAATGTATCTGCGCTGCGTCTGTCAGTCAACAGGAATATGCGTGCCCGTTACTTGCAAAGTAAGCATTTTATTTTTAATTAACGAAATTCCAAACCTGTTTAAACCGCATTTTTCCATTTTATTAATAATAATTTTCACTCCGGCCTAATGATAGTATGCGCCGCCTAACGTAAGTTTGGCTACTAAAATATAACGAAACGAAAAAAAGTTTGACATATTGGGCTGTCTTGCAATAATGTGATAAATTTGCATCACATCATTTTAATAACGTGAACTTAAATCGAACGAAAGATGAAAAAGAACAGAATCTTAACAACGGCGTTGGCCGCTTTTACCGCGTTCACATTCTTCAACTGCAACGTATCGGCCCAAGACATGGCTTTGCCGGCACCGACGAAGACCGACGTTGCCGGCAGTTTGAACAAAGCATTGCAAGACCGTCGCTCTACGCGCACGTTCACCGACAAGGCTGTGTCTGACCAAGTGCTGGCCGACTTGCTGTGGGCGGCCGACGGCGTGAACCGCACCGACGGGCGGCGCACAGCTCCATCGGCGCGCAACAAGCAAGACATAACAATCTATGTTGGCAAGGCCGACGGAACGTTCAGGTACGACCCGAATGCCAACAAGCTGGTAAAGATAGGCGGAGGCGACCTTCGCAAGGCCGTTGCAGGGCGCAACAAGTTTATTGCTACGGCGCCGTTGGTGCTTGTCCTTGCCACCGACACGGTGCTGATGGACGGCAACATGGCCTTGAGCGGCATCGACGCAGGCACGGTAGTGCAGAACGTCTACCTCTATTGCGCGGCCAACGGACTCGGCACGGTTTGTTGTTATGCCGGCGAGAATACCGACGACGTACAGAAATTCCTCGGTGTGAAACCGCAAGTAAAGCCCCTCGTCTACATGCCCGTAGGCTATTGACGTTGCGGAAGTGGCCTGATTGTTTTGTAAAAAGTTGCCTTACATGTTGTGAAAGGCAACTTTTTGCTGTATAAAAGGTAACCTTTTGCAACGCAAAAGGCCGTCTCTTGCAATACAAAAGACGGCCTTTTACAATGTATTGGTTATCAGTATGTTACGGATGTGGTTTTGACCGGTTGTTCAACGTATCAGGTTCTTGGAGTATAATTGCCCTTGGTATGCGCCGGTCTGCCGCATGTGGTTGGCAAGAAGGTTGGCGAACTCATGGTTCTTCAGCCCCCAGCGTGGCGCGACGAGCATGTCGCCGGGCGACTGTGAGGTGAAGCGGTCGAGCACTATTGTTGGCCGTAAGCGGCGTATGTATTCGGTCAGCATGGTAGCGTATTCTTCGGGGGTGTACAGCTTGAACGGGTGTTCGGCGTATTCGGCGGCAAGGCGTGTGCCTTTGATGATTTGCAGTTGGTGGATTTTCAGGATGTCGAGCTTCGTTTCGGATATTATTTCCGCCTGGCGCAGATTGTCGCTTTCGTCTTCTCCGGGTAGGCCGACGATGACGTGGCCGCCCGTCGTGATACCCCGGCCGGCAGTCTCTTCAATCGCGCGCCGCGAGCATTCGAACGTGTGGCCGCGGTTGATGCGTGCCAAGGTGGCGTCGTTTACGCTCTCGATGCCGTATTCAACGATGACGAACGCCTGTCGGGCCAACGCCTCGAGGTAGTCGAGCGTCTTGCCGTCTACGCAGTCGGGGCGCGTGCCGATTACCAATCCTACCACGTTGTCGACCGATAACGCCTCTTCGTATCTCCTCTTTAACGTGTCGAGCGGAGCATAAGTATTTGTATATGCTTGGAAATAAGCGAGATAGCGCATGTCGGGATACTTCCTTGCGAAAAAGCGCTTGCCGGCATCAAGTTGTCCGGTTATCGACTTGCGGCTGTCGCAGTAGGCAGGGTTGAACGTGTTGTTGTCGCAAAACGAGCATCCGCCGAAACTTATGCGGCCGTCGCGGTTGGGGCACGAGAAGCCTGCGTTTACTGAAATCTTTTGCACCTTGTAAGGGAAACGGCTGTTCAACCATGTGCCGAAGTCGTTGTATGGCAATTGTTTTTTTGCAAATATGTTTGCGCCGCCGCCGTTTGCGCCGCCGTTTTGTATGCCCGTCATATTAATATCTTTTAAATCTAATGTGATGCAAATGTAATGAAAATTAATTATCTTTGCCCGGAAATAAACATTAAAAAGAACGATGAGGAAATTTTTTGTTATGTGTGCGGCGCTGCTCCTTGCCGTAAGTATGGGCAAGGCCGGCGAAACGCTCTCTCTTAAAGACATAGCCGGCAATAAGTTTGCCGCCGAACGTCTTAGTGCCGTAACGCCTTTGGCAGACGGCGAAAGTTACGCAATGATAAGCAAGGACGGCAAGCAGGTTGTAAGGTATTCTTACAAGACCGGTAAGCAGACGGGCGTGCTTTTCGACGCAGACAATACGGTCGGCGAGAAAGTTGACAAACTTGACAATTTCATAATGAGTCCGGACGGCAAGAGGATGCTGATACAGACTGGTACGAAGCCTGTTTACCGCCGCTCGTTTACCGCCACATATTATATTTACGACATAGCCGACAGGCAAATGGAACGCCTGTCAGACAACGGCCCGCAGCAGTCGCCCGTATGGTCGCCCGACGGCCTGAAGGTGGCTTTCGTCAGGGATAACAACATATATTTGATAAAACTTCTTTACGGAAATTCAGAGAGCCAGGTGACCAAGGACGGTAAGCGCAACGAGATTATAAACGGCGTGCCCGACTGGGTGTACGAGGAGGAGTTCGCGTTCAACAGCGCGCTGACGTTCAACGCTGACGGTTCGATGCTCTGCTGGATAAGGTTCGACGAAAGCAAAGTGTCCTCGTTCTCGTTGCAGAGATACAAGGGACTTGAGCCTGAGAATAAGGAATATGCCGAGTATCCGGGGCTTTACACGTATAAATACCCTAAGGCAGGGGCGCAAAATTCGACAGTGTCGGTAATGAGTTTCGACATACAGGCGCGCCAGACGCGCACAATGCAGCTGCCTCTCGACGCCGACGGCTATATACCGAGGATAAAGGCGACGAAAGACCCGGCTAAGATCATCGTTTACACGATGAACCGCCATCAGGACAAGCTACGCCTGTATTCGGCCAACCCGCGCAGCACGGTGTGCAAGCTGCTGATCGACGAAAGCGTGCCTAAATACGTTAAGCTCGAAGCAATGGACGGGATCATGGTAACAGACAACCACATACTCGTGCCAAGCGACCGCAGCGGATACATGCAGCTTTACCTTTACAGCCAGACCGGACAGCTGCAACGCAGGCTGACCAACGGCGATTACGACGTAACAGCCGTTTACGGCTACGACGAACGCACGGGCAGCGTGTATTACCAGGCCGCCGGTAAGAACGCTATGAACCGCGAGGTGTATGTTACGGGCAGGAACGGCAAGACCGAATGCCTGGCCGGACGCGAAGGCTGGAACGGCGCCGTGTTCAGCGACGGATGCAAGTATTTCGTGAACGTGTGGAGCGATACGAACACTCCTTACGAATATTCGATTTACACCAACGCAGGAAAGAAGGTGGCTTCGCTTATAAACAATGATGCGTTGAAGCAGAAACTTGCGGCTTACAATCTGCCCAAGAAGGAGTTTTTCACCTTTAAGACATCAGAGGGCGTTCAACTCAACGGCGTCATGATCAAGCCTGCCGGTTTTGATGCGAACAAGAAATATCCGGTCATAATGTGGCAGTACAGCGGTCCCGGTAGCCAGCAGGTGGTCAATTCATGGAACATCGGCTCGATGGGGCAGGGCGCCATGCTCGACGAATATATGGCTCAGCAGGGCTTCGTGGTTGTTTGCGTCGACGGGCGGGGCACTGGCGGACGCGGCTCTGAGTTTGAGAAGTGTACATATTTGAAACTTGGCGACCTCGAGTCGAAAGACCAGGTGGAAGCCGCCATGTATCTTGGTTCGCTGCCATACGTTGATAAAAACAACATCGGAATATGGGGTTGGAGTTACGGCGGCTTTAACACGCTGATGAGCATGAGCGAAGGACGGGGCGTATTCAAGGCCGGCGTAGCCGTAGCTCCGCCTACGGACTGGCGTTATTACGACTCAGTTTACACCGAAAGGTATATGCGCACGCCAAAAGAGAATCCGTCGGGATATGACGTGAACCCGATAAAGCGTGCCGCCGACCTTCACGGGGCGTTGCTTATTTGCCACGGCTTGGCCGACGACAACGTGCATCCGCAAAACACGTTTGAATACACCGAGGCACTCGTACAGGCAGACAAGGACTTTAAGATGAACGTTTACACGAACCGCAATCACAGCATTTACGGAGGTAATACTCGGAATCATATTTACAGGCAGATAATACAATTCTTCACGGAAAACCTGAAATGAGTTGGCCGTTCAGTGCCTGACTGCGGCACTACCGTATCATCCAAATGTCTTTAAAATATATTTTAACATATAAACAGATATGAACAAATCAAAAATCTTTTACGCTTTGGCGTTCGGCTTGATGCTTGCGCCATTCTCGGCAAATGCCGCAGACGTAACGGTCACGGTATCGAACAACGACAAAGTGCAGCGTCAGGAACTTGTAGAAGTTCCTGTCAAAGACGTTTACGCAAAGCTCGGAATCAAGGACGGCGACAAGTTCATCGTAAGGAACGCTTTGGGGCAACAAGTCGCTTACCAAGTGACGTATGACGGAAAACTGCTTATCGATGCGAGCGTGCGCCCCGGAGGAACGGCGGATTTCACAATTACCCCCGGTGAACCGAAACCAATGAAAACCTATGTATGCGGCAAGCAATACCCTGAACGTGTAGACGACATCGCATGGGAGAACGACCGCACTGCTTACCGTGTTTACGGGCCGGCTCTTCAGCGTACCGGTGAGAAAGCGTTTGGAGTGGATGTTTGGGTAAAGAACACTCCAGACCTTGAGGTCGAAAAACGTTATACGACCGAGTTGTCTAACCATCATAAGATAGCGGAACTTAAGAAAGCAGGCAAGACTGCCGAGGCTCTTGAGATGGAACAGGAAACGACTTACCACTTCGACCACGGCTATGGCCTGGATTGTTACAAGGTGGGGCCAACACTCGGCTGCGGTACTCCGGCTTTGATGGACGGCGACGAGATGGTAATGCCTTATTGCTACAAAACTTATAAGATTCTCGACAACGGGCCGTTGCGCTTCACTGTACAGTTGGATTACAACCAATTCAATATCGGTGAGGACAAGAACGTTGTGGAACATCGAATCATTAGTTGCGATAAGGGAAGCAACTTCAACAAAATGACCGTATGGTTTGAAGGTCTGACTAAGCCGCGTGACATGGTTGCCGGAGTTGTTATCCATAGCGAGGACACCAAGAGCGTGGTTTGCGGAGACAATTATGTAATTTATGCCGATCCGACGGACAACCCTGCGAAGCAAAATTTCCAGATTTATGTAGGCGTGCTGTTCCCAAACGGTGTGAAGTCGACAAAGACCATGATGTATGACACTCCGTCTAACGGCAACGCCGGACACGGTGTCGGAGTGATAACATACCAGCCGAATGAGAAATACACTTATTATTTCGGTTCGGCGTGGAGCAAGAACGATGTGCGCACCATGAACGAATGGAAACTGCGTTCTGAAGAAACGCTCAATGCATTGCAAGTTCCCCTGAAAGTCACTGTAAAGTGATGATCAGCAATATTTTGGTTTGCCTGGGGCACGAGTAAGCCGCTCTCGGGCAAACCAACATTCCATAATTCTCTGAAAAACATATAGACAATTAATCGTTATTGTTAAAATCTAATATGATGAAAAAATTATTATTAGGAGATGAAGCTATTGCGCAAGCTGCCATCGATGCCGGATTGAGCGGAGTTTATGCTTATCCGGGCACACCGTCGACCGAAATCACGGAGTACATCCAAAACTCACCGGTCGCAAAAGAGCGTAACATCCACAGAAGGTGGTCGACTAATGAGAAAACGGCAATGGAGGAAGCCCTCGGTATGTCGTTCATGGGCAAGCGTGCATTGGTTTGCATGAAGCATGTCGGACTTAATGTCTGTGCCGACCCGTTCGTGAATTCAGCAATGACAGGAACCAACGGCGGTATTATCGTGCTTGTGGCCGACGACCCTTCAATGCACTCGTCACAGAATGAGCAAGACAGCCGCTTTTATGCCAAATTCGCAATGATTCCATGCTTCGAGCCGTCAAGTCAGCAAGAGGCTTACGACATGGTTCATTATGCGTTTGATTACAGCGAACGCATCCATCTGCCTGTACTTATGCGTGTTACGACAAGAATGGCGCATAGCCGTGCCGTCGTTGAAATTAATGAAACGGCGAGGGAACAGAATAAGATGAACTTTGACGCCAAGGCTGGCGAGTGGGTTTTGTTGCCGGCAATGGCGCGCAGACGTAACGACATCGTAACCGCACAGCAAGCCGAGCTTGAGGCAGATGCCGTTGAAAGCTGCTTCAACCGTTATGAAGACGGCAATGATCATTCGCTTGGAATAATCACGGGCGGCATAGGCATCAACTATTTGAACGAGTGTTATCCGGACGGTTGTCCTTATCCGGTCTTGAAAATCAGCCATTACCCGTTGCCGAAAGCATTGATGCGGAAGCTCACGGAAGAGTGTGACAACGTTCTCGTAATCGAGGAAGGCCAACCTTTCATCGAGGATATTCTCAACGGAGTGATGCCCGGCAACGCCGTAATCAAGGGTAAACTCACAGGCGACCTGCCTCGCACAGGTGAACTTACGCCTGATATTGTCAAGAAGGCGCTTAATATTTCTTTGGGCGAATGTTACGCTCCGAGCGAGAATATAGTTCCACGTCCGCCTGCGCTTTGTCAAGGTTGCGGCCACAGGGACGTATATGCAGCCTTGAACGACGTATTGAAGGATTATCCAGACGCAAGGGTTTTCGGCGACATAGGGTGCTACACTCTTGGTGCCTTGCCGCCTTACAGGGCTTTGCATTCAACCGTCGACATGGGCGCGAGCATTACGATGGCCAAAGGTGCGGCCGATGCAGGGCTTTGGCCCGCCGTTGCCGTAATCGGCGATTCTACGTTCACGCATTCTGGTATGACCGGATTGCTCGACGCAATCAACGAGAACGCAGACATAACCGTCATAATCAGCGACAACCTGACGACGGCCATGACCGGCGGACAAGACTCTGCCGGAACAAACAAACTTGAGGCAATATGCCGTGGATTAGGATTGGACGGGGAACATTTGAAGACGGTCGTCCCGTTGCCTAAGAACATGCCTGAGATTGAAAAACTATTGCGTGACGAGATAAACTACCACGGAGTCAGCGTGATAATCCCATGCCGCGAGTGCATGCAGACGTTGCAAAGACACCTTAGACAAAAGAAACAGAAAGGAGAGCAAGCAAAATGAAAACAGACATCATATTATGCGGAGTCGGAGGACAAGGCATCCTCTCTATCGCAACCATAATAGGTGAAGCCGCAATGAAAGAAGGGCTTTACATAAAGCAGGCCGAAGTGCATGGAATGTCACAGCGCGGAGGCGACGTGCAGAGCAACCTGCGCATATCGTCAACGCCGATACACAGCGACCTTATCGGCGACGGACAGGCCGACGTGATAATATCGATGGAGCCGATGGAGGCATTGCGCTACCTACCGTACCTCAATAAGGAAAACGGGTGGATAATAACGTCGAGCGTGCCGTTTGTGAACATTCCGAATTATCCCGACATGGAGCTTATCAAGTCGGAGTACGCGAAGATGAAAAACACCATATCAATCGATATTGAAAAGATGGCGAAAGACAACGGCATTGCCCGTTCGGCCAACGTAATATTGCTCGGGGCTGCCTTGAAAGCCATAGGCATAGAGCGCGACAAGGTTGAGAACGCCATACGGACGGTGTTCGGACGCAAGGGCGAAAACGTCGTCGAGGCCAACATCAAGGCACTTGCCATAGGCATAGAGGCCGGAAAGTGAGCATATAAACGAAATGCGGCGTGCCGTGAAAACGGCACACCGCAATCATTAAAAACACAGAATCAACCATGCAACAAACACCTATAAGCAAGGAACTTGTGGACAATGCCATACGCGATTTCGGCATACAGGACTTCGAACATGCCACGATACGTGAAGTAAAGTCTGTCGCGGCATACGCAGAGAAGGAATCCGGCGTAGAGTTCATCAAGCTCGAAATGGGCATTCCTGGACTGCCTGCATCTGAAATCGGCGTTAATGCGCAGATAAAAGCCCTGCAAGACGGAATAGCACATTCGTATCCGGACATCCAAGGATACCCTGAACTTAAGAACGAGGCGTCGCGCTTTGTCAAGGCGTTCATCGGCATAGACGTCGCGGCAGAGGGCTGTGTGCCTGTTTGCGGAAGCATGCAGGGCACGTTCGCAGCCTTCCTTACATGTTCGCAAAGTGACAAGAAGAAAGACACAATCCTGTTTATCGACCCAGGGTTTCCCGTACAGAAAATGCAGCTCCAGGTGCAGGGCGTAAAATACGAGACGTTCGACGTTTACGACTACCGTGGCGACAAGCTCGCGCCGAAACTTGAAAGTTACCTGTGCAAAGGCAACATTTGCGCGATAGTTTACAGCAATCCGAACAATCCTTCGTGGATTTGCTTCAACGAGGACGAATTGCAGACCATCGGAACGCTTGCCACCAAATACGACACCATCATAATGGAAGACCTTGCTTATTTCGCAATGGACTTCCGCAAGCAGCTAAGCACGCCGTTCCGTCCTCCTTACCAAGCTACCGTAGCGAGATATACCGACAATTACATGCTTTTCATTAGCGGCAGCAAGGCTTTCAGCTATGCCGGCGAACGCATAGGCGTGGTGTGCATATCCGACAAACTTTTCCACCGGCATTACGCCGATTTGGATTCGCGTTACGAGATGCTGCCGTTCGGACTTGTATTCTCGACACGTATGCTCTACGCCCTGTCGTCGGGCACAAGCCACAGCGCACAGTATGCAATGGCGGCGATGCTGAAGGCAGCTTCCGACGGAACGTATGATTTCAGGAAAGACATCGGCATCTACGGCGAGCGTGCGCATAAGCTGAAGGACATATTCCGCAAGCATGGCTTTGTGATTGTTTACGACAAGGATCTCGGCGAAGACATCGCCGACGGGTTCTATTTTACGATAGGTTATCCCGGGATGACCGGCGGACAGCTTGCCCACGAGCTGATGTATTACGGCGTTAGCGCAATATGCCTTACTACGACGGGTAGCGTTCAGCAGGGCTTACGTGTCTGCACGTCGTTCATAGAAGACAGGCAGATGGCCGTGCTCGACGGGCGTATGGCCGTATTCAGGGAGAACAATCCCCGTTGATTCGGCTTGTAGTTATTCATAGAAAAAGACGTGTTCCGCAAAGTGGTGCGGAGCACGTCTTTTCCATTTGTCAAACGTCGTGAAGGCTATGTTGGCGTAGTGTCTTTGTCACGATTTGTTGTTCTATTTGAACGTACTTTCCATACAGAACTTTAGTTGTTTGCAAAAGGTTGCCTTTTGAACCGTAAAAGGTAGCCTTTCATGCGCTAATAGGCTGCCTTTTGCAGGGCGGAAGGATGCCTTTTGCCCGGGCGTATTCCGTCAGACGAAAATCTTTACTCCGAGTGCGAGCAGTGCATAGCGTGCGAACTTTCCAACGGTGACGCTGATAGCTGTAAGCGTCACGTTGGCCCTCATAAGGCCGAGGACGATCGTTATTGCTTCGCCTATTACCGGAAGGAAGGCGAAGAATCCAGTCAGTGCCCCCCGTCCGGCCATGAACCGTTTGGCACGGTCGAGCTCTTTTTGTTTTACGTGCAGGTATTTCTCAATCCAATCCATGCGTCCCAGCGTGCCTATCCAGTAATTCAGCATGCTGCCGAGGGTGTTGCCGATTGTGCCGTAGGCAACGAGCAGCCACGGGTCGAGCCCTGCGGCCATGAGCGCGAGCATGACAACCTCGCTGCTTAAAGGGAATATGCTGCCTGCGAGGAATCCCGACAGCAGCATCCCGATGTATCCGTAGTCGGTGAGAAATTCTATCAGAGACTCCATAGTGATAGATTGTTTGTCGTGGGTGTGCTGTTTAATATGTTGAACGCCGTAGCCGTCAAGGCCAGTATCGCGAGTACGATGAATGTTATGTTTGTCAGCCTTGTGTTAGTCATGGCGATGAAGTGCCCGATAAGGACGGATGCGTAGATGGCCAGTATGCCTGTCAGTTGTGCGCCGTGCATTGGTTGCGCCACGGCCAAGGCCGTAGTGAATAATGCCAGCGTGATCAGCATTTCGTAAATCATGCGTGTGCGTATTTTGTCCTTGTAACTGTTGCGCAGGAAGTGTATCGTGCCGATTGCCGTAACGAGAAGTATGAAGCCGAATGTTACTGCCATGTCTGTTGCGGTGTAGTCGCCATAATTGCAAGGTGTCCAAAATTCCATATTAAGTTGTCGGGCGATGATGCCGAAGTCGCCAATCATGGCGCAATATCCGCAGACGAACCAGTAAGGCACGGTCAGCCCGATGGCCGAAGCCCAAAAGTTGCGTCCGCTGAAGGCCATCAGGTTGGTGCCGATAAGCACCCATAATACCGGCGCGAAGAATAGCGACTGGGGATATATTATGCTTGCTGTGCCGATGAACATGAAGGCGTAAAACATCCGGCCTTGCGCGCGTTTGTCCTGATACGACGCGAATAGTAGGAGGAATGCCGAGATAAAGCACAGTTGTACGGCGAGCACGTAGAGGCTTCCCGCCATTGGCGCGGTCATGGTTCCGAGCGCGAGGAACGAGCATGAAACCATGCGGCTGTACGTGCGTATCAGCGCATTGCGGTTGTTAAGCTCGGCCATGAGATAGGCCGACACCGCAAAAACTACAAGCTCGGCATGCGTCCTGCAATTCACGGCACACATTACGAGCCACACTGCCAGCGTATAAACAGCCGTTACGGGCAGGGCGAAACGGCTTTCTGCTATCCTGTTTTGTAATCGCTTCACTTTTATTCAATTCATAATTCATAATTCATAATGCATAATTCACGGCCGGATGCCGTGCTTGTTGATTGTTTGGCGCAGCCTGATTGTGAATTATGCATTATGAATTATGAATTGTCAAAGGTCTTTCCCGATGTCGCTGCGGAAATATTTGTCGGTGAAATGTATCTTCTGTGCCTCGGCGAACGACTTGGCCAATGCTTCGTCCTTGTCCTTTCCGTAAGAGCTTACGGCTATGACGCGCCCGCCGGCGGTTACTACTTGGCCGTCTTTTAATGCCGTGCCAGAGTGGAATACGATGCTGCCTTCAACGTCGTTTATGCCTGTTATCGGGTAGCCTTTGGCGTATTTCTCCGGATAGCCGCCGCTTACGAGCATTACGCATACGGCCGCACGCTCGTCGAACTCTATCGTGCGGCTGTCGAGATTGCCTTCGGCCACGCCCTCGAACAGGTCTACGATGTCGCTCTTAAGCCGCAGCATGACGCTCTCGGTCTCGGGGTCGCCCATGCGGCAGTTGTATTCTATAACCATCGGGTCGCCCCCGACGTTTATAAGTCCGAAGAATATGAAACCCTTGTAGTCGAGCCCTTCCTCGGCAAGACCTTCCACCGTCGGGCGGATTATGCGGTCTTCTACCTTTTGCATCCACTCCTCCGTGGCGAACGGAACTGGCGAAACGCTGCCCATGCCGCCCGTATTGAGGCCCGTGTCGTGCTCGCCGATGCGCTTGTAGTCCTTCGCTTCAGGCAGAATCTTGTAGTTCTTGCCGTCGGTAAGGATGAAAACGGAACATTCGATGCCGCTCAGGAACTCTTCGATGACGACGTTTGCCGAAGCGTTACCGAACATTCCACCGAGCATCTCGCGCAGTTCCTTCTTGGCTTCGTCGAGCGTCGGGAGTATCAGTACGCCCTTACCGGCGCACAGTCCGTCGGCCTTGAGCACGTAAGGCGGCTGCAATGTTTTGAGGAAACGCAGCCCCTCGTCGAGTGTCGTACCGTTGAATGTCTTGTAACGTGCCGTCGGTATGTTGTGCCTTTGCATGAAACCTTTGGCGAAATCCTTTGAACCTTCAAGTTGTGCACCCTGTTTTGACGGGCCTATAACGGGGATGCCGGCCGTGCGTTGGTCGTTCTTGAAGTCGTCGTAGATGCCTTTCACCAACGGGTCTTCCGGCCCGACGACCACCATGTCGACGCCGTTTGCCACGGCGAAGTCTTTCAAACGCTCGAAATCGTCGGCCTTTATGTCTACGTTTTCCCCGTTTTCGGCCGTTCCCGCGTTGCCCGGAGCTATGTAAAGTTTCTCTACTTTCGGGCTTTGGGCTATCTTCCAAGCCAATGCGTGCTCGCGTCCGCCGCTTCCTAATAGTAATATTTTCATAGTTGAATGAGTATTTTAAGCCCACCCCGAACCTTTTCCGAAGGGGTGGGTGTTTGTTTGGTTTACTTCAAATAGTCCTCGAAATATTGCGTGATCTTTTCATGCAGGTGGACGCTTTGGTGTCCGGCCATGTTGTGTCCTTCGCCAGGATATACGTAGAAGTCGGGTTGTGTGCCCACCTCGTTGCACTTCTTGATGAACGACAGGGCGTGTTGCGGAACGACGGTCGGGTCGTCCGTGCCGATTATTATCTGCAGTTTGCCCTTCAGGTTCTTAGCTTTGTTGATGAGACTTGTCTCGGCATAGCCTTCAGGATTGGCCTGTGGGGTGTCCATGTAGCGTTCGCCGTACATCACTTCGTACCATTTCCAGTCGATCACCGGACCTCCGGCCACGCCGACTTTGAATACGTCGGGGTATGTAGTCATCAGCGACGTGGTCATGAATCCTCCGAAACTCCAGCCGTGAACGCCCATGCGTGTGGTGTCGACGTAGGCCAACGACTTAAGGTAATCAACGCCTTTCATTTGGTCTTTCATCTCTTCCACGCCGAGGTGGCGGAACGTGGCCTGCTCGAAGTCGCGTCCGCGGTCGCACGAACCGCGGTTGTCGAGAATGAAGAGCAGGTATCCCTTCTGTGCCATGTACGTCTCCCAGCTGCGGCTTGCGTAGTGCCAGCGGGCTTCGACGTTGCGTATGCCGGGGCCGCCGTAGACGTAGACCACTGTGGGATACTTCTTATTTGGGTCAAAGTTGACTGGTTTCACCATGCGGTAGTAAAGGTCTGTTACGCCGTCGGCTGCCTTTATCGTGCCGCATGTGTATTCCGGAACGTTGTATCCAGTCCACGGGTCGGCGGCCTTAAAGTAGTTTGTGCGCTTCGCCTTTTCAACATCAATGATGTCGATGTTGCGCGGAACGTCGGGCGCTGTGTACCTGTCGTATGCGTAGCGGCCCGAAGCCGAGAGCATTGGGTGGCGGTGTCCGCCTGCGCCATACGTGTTGGCGTGTACTCCTTTGCCGTCGTCGAGCAACGTGCGTTCGCCCGTTTCGATGTCGACTTTATAGATGTTGTTCTGTATCGGGCTGCTTTCGGTCGAGACGATTATCGCCGTCTTTGCCTTGGCGTTGAAGCCTACGAGGTCTAATACTATCCATTTGCCGCTTGTAATCTGCTTCAGTTGTCCGCCTTTGGTGTTGAATAGGTACAAATGGTTGTAGCCGTCCTTCTCGCTTTGCAGGATGAACTTGCCGTCATCCCACGGCAGGAAGGTTATCGGGTTGACCGGATGCACGTACTTGTCGTGGTGCTCTTTGTACAACACGGCTTGCTTTTCGCCGGTCGCGGCGTCGTAGCGTACAAGCTCCATGTCGGTTTGGTCGCGGTTGAGCTCAATCATGTAGACCGTCTTGCCGTCGGGTCCCCATGCTATGTTAGTGAAGTAACGGTCGGTCGGGTCGCCTGCTTTCAGGTATATGGTCTTGCCCGTTTTCAGGTCGTAAACGCCTACGGTGACTTTGTGGCTGGCCTCGCCTGCCATGGGATATTTTGTCGGCATCAGCGTGGCTATGCGTGTGTCAACATCTACGAGCGGATAATCTGGCACCATGCTTTGGTCCATTCGGTAGAAGGCGAGCCTCTGTCCGTCGGGACTCCAGAAAGTTCCTTTGTATATGCCGAACTCGTCGCGGTGGACGCTTTGTGCGTAAACTATGTCGTGGCTTCCGTCGGTTGTCAGTCGGCGTGTGTTCCCTTCGCCGTCGGTTACGTAGAGGTTGTCGTCCTTAACGAAAGCTACGGCGCGTGACGCCGGGCACCATTCGGCGTGGGTTTCGCCTTCGGTGCTTTGCCTCCAAACGGCTTCCTTCGCCTTGAAGTCAACCAAAAGCCGCTCGTTTTTCCTTTGTATTAGCATCAACGGCTCGCCGGGGTAGGGGAACGAGGCGTACATCAGGTTGTGAATCTTGTCGTTTCCGCCTTTCGTGCCGGCCCATTTGTTTACGTCGTCGAGCGTGAACAGCGGCGTTTCCTTGCCCGTTTTCTTGTCTACCGTGTAACATTCCTCCACGTCGAGGCGCACGAGTTGGTCGCCCCACCACGCCAGCGTCTTGTTCTTGGGCGTCATGTTGTGGTAGTTCGTGCCGCCGAAGTTGAGGTCTTCGAGCGTGAATTCCCGTTGTTGGGCATCGGCCTTAGTCATAGGTAACATGGTTAGCAACGCCGCCAGCAGCAGTCCTGCGCGGCGTAGTATGATATTTTTGCCTTTAGTCGTCATACCGTCTTCCTTTCTTGTTGAAGTCGCGTTTGTCCCTGTTTCCCTTAAAGTCGCGTCCGCTACGGCGGTCATAACGGTCGCCACGGCGTTCGTCGCGTCCTCCGCGGTCATCAAATTCTCTGCGGTCGCGTCCGAAGCTCCGTCTGTCGCGGTCGCGTGAGCCACGGCTGTCACGGTCGAATTTATGGAATTTGAATGTCCGTATGTCGCCTTCTTCATTGTCTTCAACCTCTTCAAGGCGTTTTTTGAATTCCCGGTTTTCCTTGAAGCGGTGCTTCTCAGACATTGCTTTCTTTTCTTCTTCGGTTTTGAGTATGTTGCCGGCTCCGCGGAAGTCGCTTAGCTTTCCCTCGAACATCTGGTATTTTCGGAACTCGCATTCGAGCGAGCCGTTGTACACCGGTATCTTGATTGACGGCTTAAGGCCGATTTGGTCGAAGCATTCCTCGCGGTAGCTGAGCACCCACGCGTCGTTGCCCTTGAACTGGTGCTTGAGCGTTTCGCCTATCATGCGGTACGTACCGAGTAGGTCGGGGGTGGATATTCGCTCGCCGTATGGCGGGTTGGTCACCATTATGGCCTTGTCGGAAGGTTGCTTGAAGTCCTTGAAGTCGGCCTGCTCTACGGTTATGTCTTTAGTCAGTCCGGCTGCGCGCACGTTCAGGCGGGCCTTGTTTACGGAGGCCATGTCGACGTCGTAGCCGTAGATGTGGTGGGTGAACTCGCGCTCCTGTGAGTCGTCGTTGTAGATGCGGTCGAATAGTTCGGCGTCGAAGTCGGGCCATTTCTCGAAGGCGTATTCCTTGCGGAACACTCCCGGGGCCATGTTCCTTGCTATCAGCGCGGCCTCGACGAGCAGCGTGCCCGAGCCGCACATGGGGTCGATGAAGTCGGTCTCGCCATGCCATCCCGTCATCAGGATCATGCCGGCGGCGAGCACTTCGTTGAGCGGCGCCTCGACAGACTCCTGCCTGTAACCGCGGCGGTGCAGGCTTTCGCCGCTCGAGTCGAGCGATAGCGTGCAGCGGTCTTCGGCTATGTGCATGTTGAGGCGTATGTCGGGGTTGGCCACAGAAATGTTGGGGCGCTGCCCGGTCTTCTCGCGGAACTGGTCGACGATGGCGTCCTTGACCTTATATGATACGAACTTAGAGTGGCGGAACTCGTCGGAGAACACCACCGAGTCGACGGCGAAGCTCTTCTTCAGGTCTAAGTATTGGCTCCAGTCTATCTTCTTTACTTCCTCGTACACGTCGTCGGCCGACTGCGCCTTGAAGTGCTTTATGGGCTTTATCACCCTTATTGCGGTGTGCAGGCTGAAGTTGGCGCGGTACATCATTTCCTTGTCGCCCGTGAACGACACCATGCGCCGTCCTATCTGCACGTTGTTAGCTCCTAATTGCGTAAGCTCCTTGGCCAAAACGGGCTCGAGGCCCATGAACGTTTTGGCGATGAGTTCAAATTCTTGTTCCATTAAATGTTATTGTGATTATGTGGTTTTACTGTATATGATTCCTTTCCGTTGGACAAATTTCCCAACGGCCCGTATTGAGACAACTTTCCCGATTGTCCGTGTAAACCCATGCGTTAAGTTGCCGGTAGTCATCAGTGCGGTTCAGAATATTGTCTGCAAATTTAATCGTTTTATTGTTACGAGCCAAATTTTTTCCGTCTTTATTTTTGATTGCCTCCGGCATTCATGCGTCGGTCAGTTTTCTACCGTAGCGCGGCAGCATGCCTTCCGCCGTGTAAAAGGTTGCCTTTTATACTGCGGAAGGCCGTCTTTCGGGGTGTAAAAGGCCACATATTGCACGATGAAACGCGGCGTGATATTAACAGGCTGGTAATCAGTGAATTATAAAATACTGGGGTTCCGTGTGCGGAAGCGTGTATTATCTTCGCCTTAAATGTAAAGTTTTCTTAAATACATGAAGGCATATTGGCATTCTCACGCAAAAGCGATATATTTGCATTCATTATTTTTTAAGGTAAGATGGATTTTGTTCAGAGTATAATAGACTATAACGGTTTTCCAGTCCTTACGGCTTTCCTGCTCGGCCTGATCGTGGCCTTGCACCCTTGTCCGCTTGCCGCCAACGTGGCGGCGATGGGCTATTTGGCCCGTGACGTGAACGACCGCCGCCGCGTGTTCCTTAACGGTTTGGCTTATACCGCCGGGCGCATATTGGCTTATTCGCTGCTCGGCGTAGTGTTGGTGGGCGTGTTCCGCGGCAGCGGCGGCATCGAGGCCGTCGGCCGTTGGTTCGGCGAGTGGGGCGAAAAGTTGTTGTCACCGGTTCTGATGATAGTGGGCCTGTATTTCATTCTCGACCGTTTCCTCCACAAGCACGAGCATTGCCCCGACGTGCCTGTGCGCGGCCGCAAGCTCC
The DNA here is from genome assembly GCA_944319795.1 of uncultured Prevotella sp. Lineage (GTDB taxonomy): Bacteria > Bacteroidota > Bacteroidia > Bacteroidales > Bacteroidaceae > Prevotella. The sequence goes on from CALUFA010000022.1 coordinate 27,142, forward strand.
GCGGAGCGTGGGGCAGCCTGCTTTTGGGCGTGCTCCTTGCGTTGTCTTTCTGTCCGGAGAGCGCCATCGTGTATTTCGGCATGCTCATGCCCTTGTCCGCCGGTTCCGCTTGGGGCTGTTTCCTGCCTGTCGTGTTTTCGATAGCCACGTCGGTTCCGGCCGTAATCATGGCTTGGGCCGTTGCTTACGGGGTCGGCGGAACGCAGGCGGTAAAAAATAAGATGCACGCCGTACAGCGGTGGGTCAACACCGCCGTAGGCGTGCTGTTCATAGGAGCCGGAGCGTTCTGTCTGTTTAATTAAGAATTAAGAGTTAAGAATTAAGAAAACATGTCTCGCTGGTAATTTTCTTAATTCTTAACTCTTAATTCTTAATTCAAAAAGATTCAGCGTTCGAACCTCACCTCGATGTTCTCGAATCCCATAGCCTTGAACATTTGGAAGAACTGTTTCATGGCGTTGTCTTCGGCGCTGGCCATGTTCTCTTTCGTCAGGCACCGCGCCTTCATCTTAGCCTTGGCGCGGTGGTATAAGTCGTCGCGCGCCTTGTCGCTCCACGTCCCCGACTCGAAGAACGCCTGCGTCTTGGCCTCGTCGATGAAGTCCTCGTCTAAAAGTTTCACCCTCGGCAACGTCACATGAAGGGTGTCGCCACTGAGCTTCACCCAGTCGTCCTTGGCTTCGGCAAGGTCGATGCCGAGGCGCAGCGTGCCCTTGTAGATGCGTATCAGCTCGTCGCTCTTGAACAGGCGCTTCCTTACCGTGTCGACCATTTCCTCGTCCTCGATCGCCAGGAACTCCCATTCGCCTATCTCTTTCATCTCCATCACCTGCGTCGGCGTAATGTCAATCTTGTCGTCTACATGCACCGTCAGGCTGTCGTCCTTACACGAACGCACCAAGTAAGCGGCCGAAACCAATGCCAATAAGGCTGCGGCGGCTATCGCGTACAGCCTCAGCCTGCCTGCCTTGGCCGCAAGGCTGCGCAGGCCTCCCGGGCCTTTCCCCTTGTTAAAATTATTGCCTTCCATTTTCGATAGTCGTATTTTCGAGAAGCAACGGCATGTCTTCTGCCGTGAACTCCTTGCGGAATGTTATCGTGATGTCCTCTTCCTTGAACCCGAGGCGCGCCAGCAGCGGCACCAAGGCGTGCGTGGCACCGGCGCGCGCCATGTCGATGATGCCCGTCTGCGGTATGCTCTTGATTATCGCTTCGCGTCCCTGCCGCTCGTATCCGGCCATCTCGGCGTCGGTGAAGTTCGAGCGGATGAGCGGTACGTGCCTTCTTATCCCTTCGTGGTCGACGCGCGTAGAGGTAAGCTCCACCTTCGGGTCGGGCAGCGTTATTTCCACCTTGCCCTCTCTTACGCTTACGTTCTTCTCGGAAAAACCGCTGAAGTCCACATACGCCTTCAGCTTGGCGTCGACGGGTATGGCTATCTTACGCTCCGACATCGGCACGGCGACGTTGAACTTGCGGTCGAACAGCGAGCCCTTAAGCTCTACCTTGTCGTCGTGGGTTATAATCTTACGCACTTGGTATTCGGCCGTGTACAGCCTCGAGCACTTCCTGATCTGCATCACCATTACGGGCACGGTGTCGGCCGGGGCGGCGGCCTCCTTCCCCGCATTTCCGCCCGTGCATGCCGCCGATACGAGCACGGACGCAAGTAGATATAATGCCAATTTCTTCATATTCTCCGTTATTTTAGAATTTAAAGAATTTAGGGAAATTATCACTCAGCTAACGCTTCGTTAGAAGTTAAGGCCAAATGCCTTGCCTGTGTGTACAAGACTATCGGCTTTAATTTCTCTAACTTCTTTACCTTCTTTAAATTCTTTATTCCATATTCAGTTACAAAGTTAGTAAAAAAACGCCGACTCCGCTTCATTTTCGAGGCGGTTTTTCGGCACAACTTTCATCTTTAAACGTTTTTTGCTTCGCTCACTCAGAAAATTGCATTACCTTTGCGCCGTAATAAACCGAAAGCAGACATGAAGTTGATACGCACGTTGATCGCCGCCTCGGCCGCGGCGCTCGTTTTCGCCGCCTGCGGCGAGAAAAAGCAGAGCAAGGTCATTATAACCAAGAAACCCGAAGCCAAGGCCCCGGTGGCGCCGGTAAGGATGCAGGACTACGACCACCGCGACGCCGTAGACTGGCTCGGCCGCCAATACTCCGTGGCCGTAAGCCGCAAGGCCGACACGTCGTTGCCGATAGTGGCCGACGACGCCGGCGGCAAGTATTACGACAACAGGATAAGCGTAAGCGTTACACGGCCGGACGGCACGCTGTTCTTCGACCGCACCTTCACCAAGGCCGACTTCACGCAGCAAGTAGGCGCAAGCTACCTTGAAAAGAGCGCCCTTTTAGGCATCGTCGTCGACGGCGCCGAGGGCGACAACCTCGTACTGGCGGCCAGCGTAGGCGCCCCCGACGTGCTCAGCGACGACTACGTGCCCTTGCTGATCACCATTTCGCGCATGGGCGGCGTAAGCATCGAGAAAGACACAAGGCTCGACGGGGAAATTGAAGAATAAGGAAGTGAAAAGTGAAGAGTGAAGAACGAAGAGTGAAGAATCTATTACATTGCTATTTGGATGACAATAAAGCAATTGGATTCTTCACTCTTCGTTCTTCGCCCTTCACTTATTTCATCCTGTATTCCTGCGGCGTCAGGCCGGTCAGGTGCTTGAAATACTTGCAGAAGAAACTGACGTTGGGGAAGTCCATTGCGTATGCAATCTCGGCCACTTGCATGCCCGTGTACCTCAGCATCACCTTCGCCCGGGTTACGGCGGCGCGGTCAATCCACTCCTTGGCGGTTATCCCGCTTGCCGATTTGACGGCCGTGCCGAGGTAGCGCGGCGTTACGCACATCTTGTCGGCATAAAACCCCAACTTGCGTTCGCGCCCGCCGTGAGTGTTTACAAGGCGTATGAACGAGTTGAAAAGCTCCTTGCCGCGCGACGTTCCGGGCCCGGCCGTATCCGATTCAGCGTTTTTCAGGTAACCGTAATAATGTATTATGGCGCGGATCAGGCCGTTGAGTGTCTCGTCGGGGAAACGCTCCATGCCCAGCAGATGCCACACAGAGGCGAACAGCCGCTTGACGGCCGCCGCGTCTTCCTCATGCGGATGCACGGTGAAAAACGGCGCGTAGCCGTTATACCATACGGGCGGCAAGCCGCCTAAGGCGGCGTTGAGCCGCTCGTTGCCCATCATCATGCCGCACAGGTCGAAGTCTTCCGACATATAGTTGATTTGCAGTATGCTGCCGGCATATATGAAGGCGAACGTGCCTTCGCCGTATTCGCGCTCAATGAGGTTTACCGTCAGCCTTATCCGCCCTTTCCTTATGAAGCCCATGCGGCAGTCTTCCATTATGTAGGGCGTGTCGGGTTGCAGTATGTTTTGCAACGCCTTGTGCCCTTCTCCGAGCATGGCCAGCTCCTTACCGATGAACCTTACAGGCGCATGCCCGGCCTTCATGCCGCCCACCATGCTTCTCAGTTCGCCGAACGAGAAGCGTTCCGGCGATTTGTTTTTCATCTTCTTTTTGTATGATTTTTATTGTGCAAAAATACAAAAATATCACTTATAGACAATGTTTTATGTCGAAAACAGCGTTGTGCGGAGCCAACACGGTACAAAAAGAACATTTAATGGTTGTATAAGATAACATTGCGGACGTATTGTAGCATTATCTTTGCAAGCGGAAACAATAATAATCAGATTTATATGAAGCACTATTTAGTTTGCATGCTTATACTCTTTTGCGTTGGGACAAGTCGTGCGCAACTAACTTTGGAGCAGTGCAAGGCGTGGGCGAGAGACAATTATCCCGTCATACGGCAGTACGACTTAGTGCGGCAGAGCCGCCGGCTCACCGTGGAAAACGCCGCTAAAGCGTGGCTGCCGCAAGTCAGCTTGAGCGGCACGGCGGGCTACCAGAGCGACGTTACGACCATTCCCGCCAGCATTCCGGGCGTTGACATCCCGGCTATCGGCAAGGACCAGTATGACGTAAACCTGACGGTGAGCCAGCAGGTGTACGACGGCGGAGCCGCAGCCTCGGCCAAGCGGACGGCCGAGGCGCAGGGCGACGTTGGGCTTGAACAAGTCAGCGTTGCCATGTATGACGTTGGCCGGCGCGTCGACCAGATGTTTTTCGGCGTGCTCGTGCTCGACGAAAAGATAGCGCAAGTGCGCATATTAAAAGACGACTTGCGGTTGACGCTGGCCTCGGTTGAGGCTATGGTTAAGGGCGGGGTGGCCAATCAGGCCGACGTAGACGCCGTAATGGTGGAACAGGTGAAGGCACACCAGAGGGAAACGAGTATGCTAACGCAGCGCGCCATTTACCTGAAAATGCTCTCAACATTCACAGGCAAGGACATAAGCGAGGGCGACTCGCTTGTTAAACCGGCACCCCCAGTCGTGCGAAACGGCGCAAACAGCCGGCCGGAACTGGCTCTTTACGCTGCGCAAGACCGCTTGCTCGACACCCGGCTGAAGTCTCTCGATGTGGGGTTGCGTCCCCGTGTCGGCCTGTTTGCGCGCGGCGGATACGGCAATCCGGGGCTGAACATGCTGAAAGACGACTTTGACGCTTATTATAAAGTAGGCGTTACGCTGTCGTGGAACTTCGGTTCGCTGTACACCCGGGCCAACGACCGTCGCAAGATAGAGGCCGAGCGGCTGACCGTGCAGTCGGAGCGTGACGCGTTTCTGTTCGACACACGCCTGCAAACAGAGCTTAAAAGCGGAGCGGTCGGCAGTCTGAGAAAGCAGATTGAGCAAGACGACGAGATAATAAAGTTGCGTAAGCGCATACGCGAAAAGGCCGAGCTGCGCGTTGCCAACGGCACGGAGACCGTGAACGAGATGCTCCGCGACATCAACGCAGTAAGCGACGCGCAGCTCGTCAAACGGCTGCATGAAATCCAGCTCTTGCAAGAAATGTATGAAATCAAACACTTGAACAACTTTTAGGGCTATCGTGTATTGAGATTGTAAGGTTGTGCGGCCGCAAAGGTTGTACGGTAAATATATCTAAGGAAATGAACATTTAAACTGTAAGGATATGAAGAACATGATATTTGCATTGGCGGTTTTGTCATTGGTGGCGTGTAACAAAGGCGGCATGGAGCACGACGCGATGGGAACATTTGAGGCCACCGAAGTTATAGTGTCGGCCGAGCAGGCGGGCAGGCTGATGTATTTCAACATAGAAGAAGGCGCAAATGTCGACAGCGGCCAGCATGTGGCACTCATCGACACTGTGCAACTGCAACTGCAGGCGCTGCAGCTCGGGGCGACGAAAGAGGCTTATGCTGTCAGCCGTCCCGACATGGCAAAGCAGATAGCGGTGACGAAACAGCAGCTGGCCAAGGCCGAGCACGAACGTAAAAGGTATGAAGCCCTTGTACGCGGCAATGCCGCCAACCGCAAGCTGCTTGACGACGCAGAGAACGAAGTGCGCATGTTACGCCGCCAGTTGGATGCCCAGGTGTCACAATTAAGCAATACTACGGGTAGCCTGAACCGCCAGATGGATGCTGCGGAGATACAGCGCCGCCAGGTAATAGACCGCTTGGAGAAGTGCCGCGTCAAGTCGCCGATAAGTGGAACCGTGCTCGAAAAGTATGCCGAAGCCGGGGAATACGCCACGCCGGGCAAGCCGCTGTTCAAGGTTGCCGACATAACCGATATGGTGTTGAGGGCGTATGTAACGGCACCTCAGTTGACTTCGCTTAAGATAGGGCAACAGGTGAAGGTTTATGCAGACTCGGGCGATGACTCAATGCGCGAGTATGAGGGCGTGGTGTCATGGATTTCAGACAAGGCAGAGTTTACTCCAAAGACCATACAGACGCGCGACGAGCGCGCCAACCTTGTCTATGCGGTTAAGATAAGGGTAAGGAATACTGACGGGCTGATTAAGATAGGGATGTACGGCGAGGCTGACTTTTAAGTGAAGAACGATGAGTGAAGAGCGAAGAATCCCAATGCATAGCGGCTTTACTTTTTTACCTTTTTACTTTTTTACCTTTCCGTCCCACCTTCTAACTTTTTCACCTTCTCACTTTTAATATTATGATTTCAGTTTCAGATTTACGAAAGAAATACGGCAAGACTGAGGCCCTCGCCGGCCTGACCTTCAACGTAAACGAGGGCGAGATATACGGTATGATAGGCCCTGACGGGGCCGGCAAGACCACGCTTTTCCACATATTGGCGAGCCTGATGCTGCCCGACGGCGGGCGGGCTGAGGTAGACGGGCTCGACGTGGTTGGCGATTACCGCGAACTGCGCCGACGCATAGGCTACATGCCCGGTAGGTTTTCACTCTACCAAGACCTTTCGGTTGAAGAAAACCTGAGGTTTTTCGCATCGGTGTTCGGCACCACCGTCGAGCGGAATTACGACCTCGTAAAGCCGATATACTCTCAGTTGGAGCCGTTCAGGAAGCGTAGGGCTGGCAAGCTGTCGGGTGGAATGAAGCAGAAGCTGGCCCTTTCGTGTGCGCTGATACACGCCCCGAGGGTGCTGTTGCTCGACGAACCGACAACAGGCGTAGACCCCGTGTCGCGCAAGGAGTTTTGGCAGATGCTGCTGAAGTTGAGGGATGCCCACGGCATTACGGTTCTCGTGTCGACGCCTTACATGGACGAAGCCTCGTGGTGCGACCGCATCTCCCTCATAGAAAACGGCCGGCTGCTCCAGACCGATACGCCCGACGGTATATGCCGGGCTTATTCCGGCAGTTTGTATGCAGTGAGATGTGACGACATGCGCCGCCTGATGGACGCTCTTAAGGATTGCGTCGAAGTGGAATCGGCGTTCTCTTTCGGCGACAGCTTCCACGTAACGTTGAGGCATGGGGCCTCGGCGGATACATTGCGCTGCGGTTTGGCTGCAGGCGGATTCGGGCGGGTGGATATACATGGGATAAGCCCATCGGTAGAAGATTGCTTCATGTCGCTTATGGGAAACCAAGCAACGGCAGCGCGCAGGAATGCGGATATTTGATACGGACGTAATTTGTTGATGTTCAGCTGCTTGCCGATTGTGTCGCAAAACGAGGCTTACGGCCTTGCAAAAGGTAGCCTTTGAGGCTGTAAAAGGTAACCTTTCAGCGTGTGAAAGGATGCTTTTCGCAAACCCGGATATTTGATACGGCTTTTCGGCCGGCTGACGCTCTAATGAAAATATACGATAGATATGGACACGGAACATGTAATTAAGGCGGAAGAACTGACAAAGCGGTTCGGCGGTTTCGTCGCCGTAGACCGCATAACGTTCGGCGTGCGCCGCGGCGAGATATTCGGTTTTCTCGGCGCAAACGGGGCCGGCAAGACTACGGCCATGCGCATGCTGTGCGGATTGAGCCGTCCGTCGGGTGGTCGTGCGGTTGTGGCCGGATACGACGTCGGCCGCCAGCCCGAGCAGGTAAAGCGCCACATTGGATACATGAGCCAAAAGTTTTCGCTTTACGACGACCTTACGGTAATAGAGAACATGCGGCTTTTCGGCGGCATATACGGCATGGGCAAGAAGGAAATAAAAGAAAAGACAAGCGAATGCCTGAGAGGACTCGGACTTGAAAACGGGCGCTCGTCGCTCGTAGGTTCGCTTCCCCTCGGCATTAAGCAGAAGCTGGCCTTCGCCGTTTCAACTTTCCACGAGCCCGAGATAGTATTCCTCGACGAGCCTACGGGAGGAGTCGACCCCGTGACGCGCAGGCGCTTTTGGGAGCAGATATACAAGGCCGCCGCCGGCGGAACTACGGTGTTCGTGACGACGCACTACATGGACGAGGCCGAGTATTGCGACCGCGTGTCGGTAATGGTCGACGGACGCATAGCTGCGCTCGATACGCCTAAGGCGCTGAAAGCCCGTTTCCATGCCGGCTCGTTGTATGACGTTTTTTACCATATTGCCCGAGGGGCGGAAAGGAGTTGACGCATGAACCGTTACGTTTCTTTTATTATTAAGGAATTCATGCACATGCTGCGCGACGGCCGCAGCATGCTCATACTGCTCGGCATGCCCGTGGTGTTGCTTCTGTTGTTCGGCTACGCCGTTACGACCGAGGTTAAGAACGTGCGCGTGGCGGTGCTCGACATGTCGCACGACGGGCTGACTCAGAAGGCGTGCGAACGTATAGCGGCGAATCCGTACATGATTCTGACCGAATGCGCTACCGACATGCGCCGCATTGAAGATGTGTTGCGCCGGGGCGGGGCCGACGTAGCCGTAGTGTTCGGCAGCGGTTTCGCCGCCGATATTGTTCACGAGGGTGGGGCCGAAGTGCAGGTGCTCGTCGACGGGACGGAGCCTAACCAGGCCGTGATGCGCCTGCAATACGTCAGCCAAACACTTGCATCAATGGGCACGGAGCTTGCCTCCGGCGGCACGGGCCGTGGCGCTACGGGCATTGTCCCCGTAACGCGCATGCTTTATAATCCGCAGCAAAAGAGCGAATACAACTTCGTTCCGGGCGTGGTCGGCATGATCCTCATGCTCGTTTGCGTGCTGATGGGCAGCGTTGCGATAGTACGCGAGAAGGAAACGGGCACTATGGAGCTGCTTCTTGCGTCGCCGCTGTCGCCGGCGTGCATAGTATTGTCGAAGCTCGTGCCTTATTTCGCCGTCTCTGTTTTCAACGTGGCTACCGTGCTGCTGCTGTCGCGTTATGTCCTCGGAGTGCCGGTGGCCGGCAGCCTGTGGGCGTTGCTCGGCGTAACGCTGCTTTACATCCTCGTTGCCCTTACGCTCGGATTGTTCGTTTCTAACATAGTGCGCACGCAGTTGGCGGCGATGGTGGTCTCGGTGTTGTTCATCATCCCTACGGTATATCTGTCAGGTCTGGCATTTCCGATAGAGAGCATGCCCGGGGTGCTGCAATACATTTCAGCCGCCGTTCCGGCGCGCTGGTACATCGACGCGGCCCGCCGCCTGATGATACAGGGTGTCGACGCGCGCTTCGTAGCGCAAGACGTTGCAGTGATGCTGGTTATGGAGATCGTGCTGCTCGCTGTCGCGCTGAAGACGTTTAAGATAAGAATTTAGAGAATTTAAAGAAGTTATAGAAGTTAAAGCCAATACCATCGCTGATGGTAATTAACTTTCATAACTTCTCTAACTTCTTTAATTTTCAAATAAAACATCAGCGTATGCAAATGGCTTTAACTTCTCTAACTTCTTTAACTTCTCTAACTTCATAAAAATAATGACTATAATATATTTAATCCGCAAAGAATTCCTGCAGATCGGTCGTAATGCTTTTCTTCCGAAAGTGTTCGTCGTGCTGCCTGTCGTAATGCTCCTGGTCGTGCCTTACGCGGCCAACCAAGAGGTTAAGAACCTGAAGTTTTGCGTGGTCGACAACGACCGCAGCCAACTTTCGCGCCGCCTGATAGGGCGTATAGACGCCTCGTCTTATTTTGACCTGGCGTCGGTCCAACGTGATTACCGCAGTGCTTTGGAATGCGTTGACAACGGCACGGCCGACGTGATACTGGAGGTACCTGAACGTTTCGCATCGGATTTTGTGCGCGAAGGTACGGCGAAGGTCAACGTGCACGCCAACGCCGTAAACGGCGTGAAGGGGGCGTTAGGGCAGGCTTACATGGCCAACATCATATCTGATTTTGCTTCGCCGCCCAGTTCCGGGCGGGGCATGGGCGCGGCGTTGGTCGGGGTCGGAGGCGTCGAAGTGCGCCCGCGCTTCTTGTTCAACGGCCGTATGGATTATAGGGTGTTCATGGTTCCGGGCATCATCGCCATGCTGCTGACGCTGCTGATAGGTTTCCTGCCGGCCTTGAACATCGTAGGCGAGAAGGAGAAGGGCTCTATCGAGCAAATCAACGTAACGCCGGTAAGCCGCCGCGACTTCGTGCTCTCAAAGCTCGTGCCTTACTGGGTTGTCGGCCTGTTCATGCTCTTTTGGTCGATGTTGTGGGCATACGTGTTCTACGGCATGGAGCCGACGGGCAGCGTCGGGCTTACAGTCTTATCCTCACTGCTGTTCTTCTCGATAATGTCGAGCCTCGGGTTGGTTGTGTCAAACTATTCTTCAACCATGCGGCAGGCCGCCCTGCTGATGTTCTTCTTCTTGGTAATCTTCGTCCTGATGAGCGGTCTGCTCACTCCGATAGCGGGCATGCCGCGCTGGGCGCAGGCGCTTACTTACGTCAATCCGCTGCGTTATTATATAGAGTGCCTGCGCGCGTTGTACCTTAAGGGAGCAACGTTTGCCGACCTGGGGCCGCAGTTGGGCGTCATGGCCGTTTGCTCGGCGGCGTCATGGGCGGCGTCTGTTTACGGTTACCGTAAGACGGGGGCGTAGGCCGCGTGCGGCGGCCCGTGTGCCGCCGCCGTAGTCCGCATAAGTTAAATATCTATAAAACGGGCTGCGGCCCTGCGTGCTTGTATAAAGTTTTTATTACCTTTGCAGCCGCTAAGACGGGCAAGTCTTGCACGGCCAGCTCCCTTCGAATCCTCCAGGACGGGAACGTAGCAAAGGTAGTTGGTTGTA
>CALUFA010000023.1 GCA_944319795.1 uncultured Prevotella sp.
ATGCAAAGATAATGCAAACGAGCGGAATTAGAGCTTGCTCTTAAATTCCCGAGTGCAGCTTATCTTATGCAAAGATAATGCAAACGAGCGGAATTAGAGCTTGCTCTTAAATTCCCGAGTGCAGCTTATCTTATGCAAAGATAGCATTTTTATTAATCCACAGGGAATATTATCCGTAATAATTATCTAAATTTGCAAATAAAACGATATTGTTCCGACAACTTTCCGATATGCGGCCTTTTAGCTTGCAAAAGGCCGCATATCGGAAAGTAAAAGGTTGCCTTTTGCAGGCTAAAAGGCCGTGTTTTGCAAAGTGGGTGTTTGGGGCTCGTTCAACCAAGCGTGTCTCATAAGATTGAATTTGCTTATTCCGCTAATGTTCAGGGGCGGATATGCGCATCTTTTACTAATATATGTTAAATGGAAGGAAATAAGGCATTGAAGATTTTTTTATACTCGATAAAAGTGTTACCTTTGCACCGCTGAAATAAAAAAGCCGATATGGCTCAGTTGGTAGAGCAATTCATTCGTAATGAATAGGTCCCGGGTTCGAGTCCCGGTATCGGCTCAGCAAGGTGGAGCTGCGGTAATAGCTCAGTTGGTAGAGCACTAGCTTCCCAAGCTGGGGGTCGCGAGTTCGAGCCTCGTTTACCGCTCTTAAGGTTAAGATATTGAAACTTAGACAGTTATAAATAAAGGCGACCATTGAGGCCGCCTTTTTATTTTGCTTCCAAGGTATTGTGGTCTTTGGGTGACGTCTAATGTGTTGCGTAATACCAGTTCGTTTTTTTCACATCGTTGGCAACGCTTGTGTTTCTTGTAGGATCCGATATGGTAAGCCCTGAAAAAGTCGATATCGTGGTCTCCTTGTTGGTCAGCGACGAATAGTATTTTTCCGTGTTTGCCTTATACGGCACGAGTCGTGCAAGTTGTTCGTTGAACATGGCCAACAGGCTTTCGTCCTGGCATAGGTGTGACACGTAGTCGCCAAAGTCGAAGAATATTGTTGGCGTGTAGCCGTCCAAATCCTGGATGTCGTTCGCGTTTTCGACGCCTGAAGGGTATTGTCCGTTGATTTGCCGCATTATGTCGGCCATGCCCTCAACCTCGTTGCAATCGGTTACGCCGATGGTTCCACACGGTCTGCCGAAGTTTGAATAGAACTCGTAAAACCCTTCGCAGACACTCTTATAATCGTTATTCAGCAAATCGATGCCGATTTTGGCGTAAGGCATTCCTTCTATCATTATCTCGCACGTTGAGGCTATCAGGAAGTCGGTCACGTTCCTGAGGTCGTAAGCCGTTTCAATGTTTGACATGTAACAGTCGTCAAACAGGATGTATTCCATTTTTATTCCTGCGGCTTCTATCCCGTCGGCCAGGGTTTGTATGTCGGTTTGGTAGTTGTTATCCGACCAGTGGCCGAAGAACCTTGTTAAATGGACGCCTGGATGTAGGCTCTTTGATTTTGACATCCTTGTCGACACTTCCGTTCCGGCCGGAATCCAACCCATACCGTGGGAGCCTATCGCCATAGCGTAAGTCTCGGCTGGAGCTTGCTTGGCTGCGTCGCCGATGATTGAAGCTATGCCCTTGGCCGTCGTAAAATCGCAGGAGTTGAACCTGTATTCTTGAATGGTGTCGCGAATGCATCCGCCTTTGCCGTAAGTTATCCTTATCAGATGCGACGTTGAGCTGTTTTCGGAGATGAAAACCATTAGCGCGTTCCCGTCGAGTCCGCCGTTGTTTTCAATCGCGGTTTCAAATGATGATATGTTTTTCAAAAAATAGTTGTAGATGCTTTCTCCAGACCACGGCATGTACATAAACAGGGTTTGGCGGTAGCTTGCCGTTCCGTCAGGCTTTTTGCCGTTGATGTCGTCGGCCTCACAGGAAAAGAAGATGAAAGGCAATGTTATGAAAATGGCAAGTATCTTAAGAAACGAATACGGTTTCATCATTTGTGGGATTATTATAAAGGCATTATGAAATCCATTATAAGCAAACAAGGAACTACCCTGTTTGCTTATAATGGATACGGTTACTTACTTGCGTTTACTTTTGAGTTCGGCCAGCGATTCTTTCAATGCCGCAATCTTCTCCTCGGAGTCGCTTTGCTTCTTTCTTTCCAATGCAACGACTGCAGCAGGGGCGTTGGCTACGAACTTTTCGTTGGACAGCTTCTTCATGATTCCTGCAAGGAATCCTTCGAGATGCTTAAGCTGTGCCTCCTGCTTGCTGATTTCCGCCTCAACGTCAATCAGGCTGCCTACCGGCACTGCGAACTCGTCGGTGCCGACCATGAATTGCACGGTGTCTGCCGACTTGGCATTCACGACGCTTATCGACTCAAGGTTAGCCATTTTCAGCGTGACCGGATCGTATGCGGCGTAATTGTTCACGCCGACGGCCAGGAGGGCGAGCTTCTCTTTGGGGGAGATGTTCTTTTGGTTCCTTACGGTTCTTACATGCCCGATTACTTGTTTTACATTCTCTATGTCGTCAACGATTTTCTTGTCGTCGTCGGTCGGCTGAAGCACTTCCAGTTTATCAAGCATTATGCTTTCCCCGTCTTTCCGCTCGTAGATGTGCTGCCAGAGTTCTTCCGTTATGAACGGCATGAACGGGTGGAGCATCTTGAGCAAGTCGTTGAAGAATCCGAGCGTCTTTCCGTAAGTCTCCATGTCGATCGGTGAGCCGTAGGCGGGCTTTACCATTTCAAGGTACCAACTTGAGAATTCGTCCCAGAATAATTTGTAGACTGCCATGAGGGCTTCAGATATGCGGTATTTCTTGAACAGGTCGTCGATTTCGGCGTTCGTGAGTCTCAGTTTTGCCTCAAACCATTTTACGGCTGTCTTATTGGCTTCTGGCTGTTCAATGTCGGCCACATCCCAACCTTTGACGAGACGGAACGCATTCCATATCTTGTTGTTGAAGTTGCGTCCCTGCTCGCAGAGGCTCTCGTCAAACAGGATGTCGTTGCCGGCCGGTGCGGAGAGCATCATGCCCATGCGCACTCCGTCGGCGCCGAACTTGTCAATAAGTTCGAGCGGGTCGGGGCTGTTGCCAAGGCTCTTGCTCATCTTGCGTCCAAGTTTGTCGCGCACGATGCCTGTGAAATAGACATTCTTGAAAGGCATTGTACCGCGGTATTCGTAACCGGCCATTATCATTCGGGCTACCCAGAAGAAAATGATGTCGGGTCCGGTCACAAGGTCAGACGTCGGATAATAATATTTAATGTCTTCGTTTTCAGGGTTGTTGACGCCGTCGAATACCGACATCGGCCACAACCATGACGAGAACCATGTGTCAAGGCAGTCGTCGTCCTGACGCAGGCCTGATATTGACAGATTGCAGTTGCCGGATTTCTCTTTGGCTAATTCCAATGCCTTCTCTGGAGATTCGGCAACGACAAAGCCGCCGTTGCCGGGAAGGTAATAAGCCGGGATGCGGTGTCCCCACCAAAGTTGGCGGCTGATGCACCAATCCTTTATGTTCTCGAGCCAATGGCGGTAAGTGTTCTTGTATTTTGCAGGGTAAAACTTTATCTCGTCGTTCATCACAGGGGCAAGGGCCAAGTCTGCGAAATGCTGCATCTTAAGGAACCATTGCGTAGAGAGCTTAGGCTCGATAGGAACGTTTGTCCTTTCGGAGAATCCGACCTTATTGACGTAATCCTCGACTTTCTCCATCAGTCCGGCATCCTTTAAGTCTTGCTCGATCTGCTTGCGCACGTCCATACGGTCCATGCCGACATACAGGCCGGCTGCTTCGGATATTGTACCGTCGTCGTTGAATATGTCGATTGTTTCAAGGTTGTGTTTCAATCCCAAGGCGTGGTCGTTTACGTCATGCGCCGGGGTGACTTTGAGGCAACCTGTACCGAACTCAATGTCGACATAACCGTCTTCGATGACGGGGATTTGGCGGTTTACGAGTGGGACTATGACGTGTTTACCCTTAAGCCAAGTATTCTTCGGGTCGTCAGGGTTGATGCACATCGCCGTGTCGCCCATTATTGTTTCGGGGCGCGTCGTGGCTACTACGGCGTATTTGCCAGGGTCTTCAACGACCATGTAGCGGAGATAATACAACTTGCTGTGCTCCTCCTTATATACTACTTCCTCGTCGCTTAGGGCAGTCTGGGCTTTCGGATCCCAGTTCACCATGCGCGCTCCGCGGTAAATAAGCCCCTTGTCGTAGAGGTCGCAGAACACTTTAATTACGCCTTTAGAGCGTTTGTCGTCCATTGTGAACGCCGTGCGGTCCCAATCGCAACTTGCGCCCAGTTTCCTTAATTGCTTTAATATTATCCCTCCGTGTTCGTTCGTCCAGTCCCATGCATGCTTAAGGAATTCGTCGCGTGTGAGGTCGGTTTTCTTGATTCCTTGTTGTGCAAGTTTGTTTACGACTTTGGCTTCGGTCGCTATCGAAGCATGGTCGGTGCCCGGCACCCAACATGCGTTTTTGCCTTCCATTCTCGCCCTTCTTACAAGGATGTCTTGGATGGTGTTGTTAAGCATGTGCCCCATGTGCAACACGCCGGTTACATTAGGCGGCGGTATTACTATCGTATAAGGCTCGCGCCCGTCGGGTTTGCTGCTGAATAGCTTGTTGTCAAGCCAATATTGATACCATTTCGACTCAACCTCGCTTGGGTCGTATTTGCTTGCTAATTCCATTTGTGTATATTAATATTAATTTAATCTAATAAAAAACGATGCAAAAATACAAAATATTCATGGAAAATACCTACTTTTGCATAGTTAAAATACCCGTTGCGGAATTATTTTGGGTGGAACGGCGATGATTACTATTTCAAACGGTATCCTTTCAGCCTTCAAAACGTGGCTTTTTGCATCCTGAAAGGTGGCCTTTCGCATTATAAAAGGACGCCTCTTGCAAATCCGTCGGAGGCATGCGGAAACCGTAAGCAAAAGCCGTCGAAACACAACAAACCGTAAGCGCCTGCTACGAGGAGGCATTAATAATTCCGCCAATGGGTGGTTAAAATACAAATTTATGCATACGAGAGAAGAAAAGTTAGAAGCATTCGGAAGGCTTATCGACGTGCTCGACACGTTACGTGTTAAATGCCCTTGGGACAGAAAGCAGACAAACGAGAGCCTTAGGCCGAACACGATAGAAGAAACGTTTGAACTATGCGACGCCTTGATGAAGGATGACAAGAAGAACATCTGCAAGGAGCTCGGCGACGTGTTGCTGCATGTTTGCTTTTATGCGCTCATCGGGAGCGAAACCGGAGATTTCGACATCGCCGACGTCTGCAACATGGAAGCAGACAAACTTATATTCAGGCATCCGCATGTGTATGGAAACGTTAAGGCCGATACGGCCGACCAGGTAACGGAAAATTGGGAACAAATTAAACTTAAGGAAAAAGACGGAAACAAAAGGGTGCTCTCCGGCGTGCCCGACGCGCTCCCTTCTTTGATAAAAGCATATAGGATACAAGACAAGGCGAGGAACGTAGGCTTTGACTGGGAAGATAAGGGGGACGTATGGAAGAAAGTACGCGAGGAGCTTGGCGAGCTTGAGGCGGAATTGAAAAATGAGGATAAGGAGAAATCCACACAGGAATTGGGTGATTTCTTGTTTAGCGTAATCAACGCCGCACGCCTCTATCATCTTAACCCGGACAACGCCCTTGAACATACAAACCAAAAGTTTATAAGGCGTTTCAATTACATAGAGGATCATTCTATCAAGGCGGGCAAACCGCTTACGGAAATGACGTTAGGCGAAATGGACGAGCTTTGGAATGAGGCTAAACGGCAAGAGGACGAACAATAAAACGACATACGATGAAAACCTTCAAAGGAGCGCTTCTGTTTTTATGCGCAATGATTATCTTCGGGTGTAACGACAAGAAAAAGGATGCACCTATAATCGAGATATTGGCCGACAGCGCCGTTGTCGACTCTACTGTTTACGGACGGTGCGGCGACGGAACGGCCATGCATACGTTGGAACTTGTTACCGACAAGGGGGATACGATTGTTTATACCCTTGAAGGGCTTGATACGTGTTCAAACGTGCAGGGCGGACTTTTTGTCGGTGACCGTCTTGCCGTAATCGGCAAACGCGTTGACGGGCTGAATGAAGAAATGTTTGCTGAAAAAGTAATCAACCTTACGTCTTTGCTTGGGACATGGAGCAGTCTTGACAAGAAATTCGAAATCGCCGAAGGCGGAAATGTCATAAGCAATACAGGTGAGCCGAAACCTTATACGGAATGGAAAATCCTGAACGGCAGGCTGGTATTGACTCCTGACACTTTCGATATATTCACACTCGGCCCCGATTCGTTGTACCTTGAAAACGATAACGGCATATATGGGTATAAGCGATTGCGGAAAGACAGTTTAAGGACTGTGAGGTAAATTTATTTAAGTGGAGAAGTTTGTAGGATTGTATGCAACCGTTTAAGATTCGCATTCTTGGATGCGGCAGCGCCCTGCCGACATTAAGGCACTCGGCGTCTTCCCAGTTAGTTGAAATCAGGGGCAAGGTGTTCATGGTCGACTGCGGGGAAGGTACGCAGGTCCAGGTAAGGCGCGCGCGGATACATTTCAACAAAATAATCGCAATATTCATCACCCACTTACACGGCGACCATTGTTTTGGCTTGATAGGATTGATTTCCTCATTTGGCATGTTGGGACGCACGGCACCATTGCACGTATATGCGCCGAAAGGTTTCGCTCCGATATTAGAACAGCAATTGGACTTTTTCTGCAACGGATTGGACTATGATGTTCATATTCACGACGTTGATGCTGCTTTGGCTAATGTCGTTTATGAAGATAACGGGGTCTTGGTCGAATCAATCCCTTTAGACCATCGTGTGCCGTGCTGTGGTTATATATTTAGGGAAAAACCTACGCTGCCGCATATTCGACGGGATATGATAGACTTTTACAATATCCCTGAATGTTACCGTAATAACATAAAAAACGGGGCCGACTGGGAAACCGAAGACGGGGAAGTCATTCCTAATTCAAGGCTTACAAGTCCGGCAGACCCTCCGCGTACTTACGCTTATTGTTCCGATACGAAATACGTAGCCGACCTTTACAAACAGCTGCAAGGCGTTGACTTGCTTTACCATGAGGCCACGTATGCCAGCGCAGATGAAGACCGTGCTGCGTTGTATTATCACAGCACGGCAAAACAGGCTGCAACGGTTGCGTTGAAAGCGAATGCTAAAAAACTTGTTTTAGGCCATTTCTCTGCAAGGTATGATGATGAGAAAATCATCCTTGACGAAGCGCGCGAAGTGTTCCCAAACGTATGTTTGGCAAACGAAATGGACGTTTTTGACGTGTAATTAGGTAAAAAAGTCCAAAAAGTTTGGAGTTGTAATATAATTAATGTATCTTTGCCATAATAAAAAATGATTTTATGGCGAAGAATTTTTTCATAATACCAATATTCGTTGTCTCGTTGTTGTGCGTTCCGGTTGTAGGGAGCGCAAACAATGCGATTGAGATAATCGAGAACGAATATCAAGAAATATCTATCACCGTCAAAGAATCTACAATCCATGTCGTAGGAGCTAACGGCCAAGTCATGCATATTTATAATGTTGCCGGAGTTAGGGTCATGAGCGTAAAGGTTGACGGCCCTGACCGCCATTATGACTTGAGCTTGCAAAAGGGTTGTTATATCGTTAAAATAGGTAAGACTGTAAAGAAGATATTCATCAAATAATCTTTTCTTTGTTTTGTCGCGGGTCATTTTTTATTTTGCGTGCGCTCTTATAATGTTTTCATCATGCCGTGAAAACAACGATCTTGATAACAAGCATGTCAGTTTGGATGATTTTTCCAAATTGAGTGACAGCCGGTATTGCATTGATGCCGAGGCTGTCCGCCGTAATATGGAAAAATTGGCCCAAGAAGACGGTGTGTTGCTTGCAACAGACCGCCAGGTTAAGAAATATTATTCGGAAAACAATCCTTTTATTTGGGTAAACCGTCTTGGTGTGTACAGTCGTGCCGATACATTGCTCAGGTTGTTACTAGACGCCCGTATTTACGGGTTCGGCGGACGGATGCTGAAAATAAGGCAAATCGAAGAAGACTTAAGCCGTATCAGGAACTTAGACGTTGACGACGGTGGGGAGAACGGCGTCAACAAAGTCTTGGCGCGACTGGAATACAACCTGACCAAAGCGTTTGTCAGGTATTTTTCCGGATTGCGTTTCGGTTTGCTGAATCCAAATTATTTGTATAATAACATTGAGGAATACCAAGTGGATTCAACCACTACGAGATTCCGTCAACTTTCAGATCTCCGCGTTGAACGTCCTAATGAGGATTTTTTCCGTCAGGTAATCGCCAAGGCTTTTAACGACAGCATAGGCGACTTTTTTTCAACGGTGCGCCCGAAAGGCGGTCTGCATGAGGCATTGGTTGACTATCTGAACAAAAACGAGCTTACCCGTGAAGAGCGGTTGAAAGCCATTTGCAACATCGAGCGTTGCAGATGGAGGTTGAAAATATTATCAGGGAAAGACTCGTTCGACAAATACGTAGAGGTAAACATACCGTCGTTCTCGTTGTCGGCCGTTGACAGGGGCCGTAGCACGTTGTCCATGCGTGTGGCGTGCGGTACGACTAAGTATAAGACGCCTTTGCTTACAAGCTGGATCACGCGAATGGACGTAAACCCGCAATGGATCATACCGAAGAGCATAGCCAAGGGCTATGTCGGCGACAACGAGTACATGCACAGGATGGGAATGTTCGTTTTGGATAAGAAAAAAGGCAAACTGCCTCCTGAAGAAGCGTCTTATGAGAAAGTGATGAACGGCGAGCAGTATATAATACAGGCCGGCGGCCCGAAGAACTCGTTAGGCCGCATCATATTCAGGTTCGAAAATAATTTCTCCGTGTTTTTGCATGATACGTCTTCTCCGTGGCTTTTCCAGCGTAACAGGAGAGCCGTCAGCCACGGATGCGTCAGGGTGGAAAAGCCATACGAGCTTGCATTGTTCCTGTTGGACGGGAAAGATGAAGATTTTGAAGAGAAACTTAAATATTCGATGACAGTCGAGCTTGTGAACGATAATGATTCGTTAAGAAAGAGACACATCGACCGGAAACGTATGGTTAATTCAAAATCGGTGAAGCCTTCAGTTCCTTTATTTATAACATATTATACGATTTATTTCGATGTAAACGGCAAACTCGTTGATTATCAGGACGTTTATGGCTATGATGAGGTCATGGCGGAGAAATTGGCACCATTTGTTGATTGAATTATGGGTAAGGACGAAGAGAGAATATACAAACTGCTGACTTCGGAATCAACCAGGCGTAAGGCTTTCGAGATGATTGTGAAATCATACGGCGAGAGTCTTTATTGGAAAATCCGTTACATCGTTCTTACCCATGACGATGCGAACGATGTCTTGCAGAACACCTTTCTTAAGGCGTGGAGCAACATCGGTTCGTTCCGAGGAAAGTCAAAACTGTCAACCTGGCTTTATAGCATTGCGATTAACGAGGCTTTGGATTATCTCCGCAAGAGCAGGAACACATTAAATGCGGATGCGGCCGACGGCATGTCGGTGGCCGGTAAGCTGATGGCCGACGAGTATTTTGACGGGGATGAAGTCCACGCAATGTTGTTGGAGGCAATATCGACGTTGCCCGAAGTGCAGAGGACGGTTTTCAACTTAAGGTATTTTGACAACATGAAGTATAGCGAGATGAGTGCCGTATTGAACACTTCGGAAGGCGCGTTGAAGGCTTCATACCATATTGCCGTGAAAAAGATATCCGATTATTTCCATTTGCATGAATGATTTTGCATAACGGATTAAACTTTTGCAAGTTAAGTCCGTCATAATAATAAAGAACACAACATTATGATGGAAGAAGTTTTGTTAGAGAAAAAGTTTGGGAAACCTAAGTTTTTCAAAGTGCCTGACGGATATTTTGAAAAACTTGATGCCTGCGTCATGGATAAGATTCCGGTAACGGAGCCTTGCAAGAAACGCACGATAACAAGATTCCTGCGCCCGTTGGCGTACGCCGCATGTGTTGCCGCTGCAGTGGTTTCTGCAACCGTTTATCTTTATAGCATTAATAACAGGCATGGAAAGCAAATGGCTGATTTTGCAAGTAATGTTGACGCGCAGTCGGCGGTAGGTTTGGATTTTACCATCGACGCGATGTCTGATTACGCCATGTTCGACAATGAGGATTATTACTCTTTTATAGCAGACGAATAATATTTTATGGAAATGAAAAGATTATTGCTTGTCTTGACGCTTTCGATTGTTCTGTCGGAAACATTTGCGCAGCAGAAGCAAAAAAGGTTTACGCCTGAGCGTTTTCAAGCAGAATTAGAACAGTATATTACGCAAAAGGCCGGCTTGTTGCCGAAAGAGGCCGCGAAGTTTTTCCCGGTTTACAGGGAGATGAGGGAAGAACAACGAGTGTTGTTTGATGAGTTGAAAAGTTTGAAGCGCGTCAAGCCTGTCTCGGATGCTGAATGCAGGAAAAACATAATGAAGCGCGACGAATGTGAAATAGAAATTAAGGAGATACAGAAAGAATACCACGAGAAATTCATGAAGGTCTTGCCGGCGAAGAAAGTTTATGACGTATTGAAATACGAAGACCGTTTCCACCGCCAGGTTTTCAGGCGTGCCGCCAAGAAACACCGTAAGAAGAATTGACCGATTACCTAACAGCTTGGTTTTCAGGCGTTGGCAATATAAAAATGAAAGGCTGCTTTTTATATCCTAAAAAGCAGCCTTTCATCGTATTAAAGACGGCCTTTTACCGTGTAAAAGGCTATGTTTTAGGGTTTATCCTACAATGGCTCGAATTTATGTGGAATCACTCAGAAGCCTATAAGGAAACCTATCGCAGTGAGCAATCCGTAGATGAACATGTTGCGTGCGGTCATTCCGAGCACACGGTTCAGGGCCTTGCCTTTGTTTATCTCGACCATTTTGCGGAAAGTGTGGTAGTGCATGGCGAGGTATGCGGCCGGCAATGCCGCGGCTGCGGTATGCCCGTATTGTATGAATGACAAGCCTATGGCAAATGCTACGAGGCCGGCCGCGAGATAGGCCGTGCGGCCGAGGCTCGGCCCGAGTATCACCACGAGCGTTTTCTTGCCGGCGCGCGCGTCGTTGTCGATGTCGCGGTAGTTGTTGATCAAGAGCAGCGTGTCTATCACAAAGCCGCATGCGAGCGAAGCGAGGAATGCTTCGAACGTAACCGTGCCGGCCTGGATGTAATATATGACGCATACGGGTACGATGCCGAAAAATACAAGTACGAGCACGTCGCCGAGCCCGAGGTAGGACAGGGTAGTGGTGTAAAGGAAACAGAACAGCACGCAGAGTGCTCCGACCGCTATCATTTCCAATCCTCCGTAGAGGATCAGCGGCAGGCCGGCGCAGCATGCGGCCAGCGTCGTAATTATTATCGCGCGCATCATGTTCTTGGGCGAAATCCAGCCTTGGGCGCATGCGCGGCGCGGCCCGAGCCTCGTCTCGTCGTCGTTGCCGCGGACGAAGTCAAAGTAATCGTTTACGAAATTTGCGTCGACCTGCATTATTAACGCGAACAACGCGCACAATACTGCTGCCGTGGCGTTGAACGATGAGGCTCCGACGTCGGCGTATGCCAGTGACAATCCTATCATTACGGGCACTGCTGCGCCTGAGAGCGTCTTTGGGCGTGCCGCCAGCAGCCAAGCGCGCATTGAGTTGGGTATGACTGTTTTTTCTTCCATTTGGTGTAAAATTACTTGCAAAAATAAACATTAAATCGTATATTTGCAAGGAATTAGGACTATATATGTTCTAATGTGTAAATTCTAATGCAATAGAGGTTCGGGGCATGATGAATAATGTAAACTTAGACCTTATGGCGTTTGTCGAGACGGAAATATTGCCGCGTTATGCCGGTTTCGACAAGGCGCACGGTCTTCCGCATGTGACAAGGGTGATAAACAAGTCGGTGAAGTTGGCTAAAAGCATCGGTGCCGACGTAAACATGGCTTACGCGATAGCGGCATACCACGACCTCGGGCTTGAAGGGCCGAGGGCCATCCACCATATTACGGGCGGAAAAATCCTGTCGGCAGACGCACGGTTGAAAAAATGGTTCTCGCCTGAAAAGATAACGGTGATGAAAGAGGCCGTCGAGGATCATCGCGCGTCGGCGTCGCATGCTCCGCGCAGCGTCTACGGCAAGATAGTGGCCGAGGCCGACCGTGAGCTTGAACCTGAGACCGTTTTCAGGCGTACTATTCAGTTCGGCCTGGCGCGTTATCCCGAGAAAGACAAGGAAGGACAGTGGCTAAGGTTTAACGAGCATCTTGATAACAAGTATTCGGGGCACGGATACATACGCCTGTGGATTCCCGGTTCGGAGAACGAGTCAAATTTGAAGGCGATAAGGGAGCTGCTGGTGCAGCCCGTAAGGTTAAGGCAAATGTTTGACAGAATATATGAAGAGGAGATTAATAGCTGAGTCGTGTTGGGTTAGGACGGTCTTTACGTTTGCCGCAATGTTCGTTACCGTTTGCGGCGCTTGCGCGCAGACGGCGGACGGCCCAAGGCGTGAAGTGTTGTTTGAAACGAGCAAGGGCAATATTCGCATAGCCCTTTATGATGAGACTCCGCGCCATAGGGATAATTTCATCAAGTTGGTGAAGGAGGGTTTTTACGATGGATTGCTGTTCCACCGCGTTATTTACAATTTCATGATTCAGACAGGCGACAGCGCAAGCCGCCATGCCGCGCCCGGGCAAATGCTCGGCGTTTCGTCAGAAGGTTATAAGATTCCGGCTGAGATACGTTATCCGCAGTTGTTCCATAAGCGCGGAGCGGTGGCCGCGGCCCGTGAGAGTGACAATGTGAATCCCGGCCGTGAGTCGTCATCATCACAGTTTTACATAGTTTACGGGCGGCGGTTCAACGATGCCATGCTCGACGACGTGCAGTCGAAACTTGATAAGCAGACCGGCGGAAGCGTAAAGTTGACCGCGGAAGTGAGGGATGCGTATAAAGCCGTCGGCGGTGCCCCTCATCTTGACGGGCAATATACGGTGTTCGGCGAGGTTGTCGACGGATTGGACGTAGTGAAGGATATAGAGTGGGTCGACACTGATGAAAATGCAAGGCCGAAGGAAGATGTTAAGATAATCCGTGCGGTAGTGGTGGAATAGTATAATCCGTGCAATTTGTCGTCATACGCAAACAGGGGTGTCGGTTTAAATGCCGGCCCCCCTGTTTGCGTATGATTGTCGTTGTTGTTTTTTATGAATTCATTGTTGCAAGGAACTCTTCATTGTTGCGTGTGTGGATAATCCTGTCGTGGATGGTGTTCATTGCTTCAATCGGGTTCATGTCGGCAATAAACTTACGCAACACCCACATACGGTCGAGCGTTAGCTTGTCTTGCAGCAAGTCGTCGCGTCGCGTGCTTGAGGCTACGAGGTTTACGGCCGGGAATATTCGCTTGTTGCTGAGGTTGCGGTCGAGCTGCAGCTCCATGTTGCCCGTTCCCTTGAATTCCTCGAATATTACTTCGTCCATCTTGCTGCCGGTGTCTATCAGTGCCGTTGCTACGATTGTGAGCGAGCCTCCGCCTTCTATGTTCCTGGCTGCACCGAAGAACCGCTTCGGCTTTTGCAGGGCGTTGGCGTCCACACCGCCGGTAAGCACTTTGCCGCTTGCCGGCGATACCGTATTATAAGCACGGGCAAGGCGTGTTATCGAGTCGAGGAATATCACAACGTCGTGGCCGCATTCAACCATGCGTTTCGCTTTTTCGAGCACTATTCCTGCAATCTTGACATGGCGTTCGGCCGGTTCGTCGAATGTGGATGCTATGACTTCGGCGTTCACCGTGCGTGCCATGTCAGTCACTTCCTCCGGGCGTTCGTCGATGAGCAGCATCATA
Organism: uncultured Prevotella sp.; assembly: GCA_944319795.1. GTDB lineage: Bacteria > Bacteroidota > Bacteroidia > Bacteroidales > Bacteroidaceae > Prevotella. The sequence goes on from CALUFA010000023.1 coordinate 13,968, forward strand.
AGATACGCCTCCGGGTGGTTGGCGGCTATGGCGTTGGCTATGTCCTTCATAAGGATTGTCTTACCGGTTTTCGGTTGGGCGACGATTAGTGCGCGCTGTCCTTTACCTATTGGAGAGAATAGGTCGACAATCCTTGTGCTGAGGTTGGTCGTCGCCGGGTCGCCGCAAAGGGTGAACTTCTCGTCGGGGAACAGCGGCGTAAGGTGGTCGAACGGTATTCGGTCGCGCACTTCGGACGGGTCCCGTCCGTTTATCTTGTCGATGCTTGTCAGTGGGAAGTACTTCTCTCCGTCGTGGGGCGGACGCACATGGCATTCCAATACGTCGCCGGTTTTAAGTCCGTAGCGTTTTATCTGTGTTATTGAAACGTATATGTCGTCGGGAGAAGAAAGGTAATTATAATCGCTTGAGCGGAGGAAGCCGTATCCGTCTGGCATTATTTCAAGTACGCCGTTGGCCGTTATGATGTTCTCAAAGTCAAACGCCGGCATGGCGTCTTGTTCTATATGTTGGGCGTATGCCACGCTGTTCATCTCCATAGGCGTGGTAGGATTGTCGAACATGTCGAAGTTAGGAACGGCTGTTTGGTCTTCAATAGGCAAGTCTACAACTGTTATGAAGTCTGTGCCGTCGCCAGGATCGCCTTCCCATATACCTGATTCCATTGCTTCGCGTTTCTCGTCTGCAATTTCGTTATGTGCGTTTACTTTCGCTTGCAGTTGGGCAATAAGGTCTGATTGGTTGGTTGAGTCGTCGGCCGTGCCTTCGGTTGTATATTCTTCTTCTGGAACTGCCGGTATGTCGTCGGATGCCGTTTGTTGCTCGTCTTGGATGAACGGAGGAAGTTCTGTTTGGCTTTCCTGTGCGTCGATGACGCTTTCTTCTATATTGTTCTCGTTTATTACGGGTTGTGCCTCAATGTCGTTTACCGGTTGGCTTACGGTTTCAGCCACCGGTTGTTCGGTTGTTTCGGCCGGCAGTTCGGCTTCAGGCTGTACGCTGGTTTTAGCCTTCGCCCTTGAGCGTGTGGCCTTTGTTTTGGCCGGCGTGCTTGCCGGCGCGTCGTTAAATAGGGACGGAGCTTCGACTGGAACCTTGTTTTTCTTCAGGTCGAAGTTCTCGCCTTCCTTGCCGTTCACGGAATAAACCCTATCAGTATCTTTCTTGACAATCCTGACTCTGCGGCGTTTCGTGCCTAAAGGGTTTTTATTCCCTTCGACTTCGGCCTGCTTGTCGAGAATTGAGTAGATTATGTCTTCCTGACTGTCGCCAGACTTTATTTTGACGCCTGTTTGTTCGGCGATTTCTTCAAGTTCGGCGATATTTTTAGATAATAATTCGTCTTTGCTATACATAAATATGTAAGTGGAATTTTTGTTGATTGAATTTGTTTCGCAAATGGAAGCGAAACGTTATTTAAAATTGATGTGCAAAGTTAATAATTTATATTGAGTTAAAAGAATATTCATACGGCGGCCTTTGTTGTTTTAACTAAATTTTAACAATTACTGTTCTATCTCCGATAGTTCGAGCCATCTCATTTCCTTTGCGTCAAGTTCTTCTTTCAGCGCAGGCAGACGTTTGCTTTTTTCCGTCAGTTCGTTTATCGACAACGTTCCGCTGCAAAGTAGTTCTTCTATTTGTTGCCTTTCCTCTTCCAACGACTCAATATCCTTTTCCAGTTGCGCATATTCCATTTTTTCTTTATAAGTCATTTTGCGCCGTTGTTCGCCCCTGTGTCTTTCCTTCATGGCGTTGCTTTTATTTGTTGCAGGTTCTTCTTCCTTGCTTTTCAGCATGCACCAGTCGCGGTATTGCGTGTAGTTTCCGGGGAAATCCTGCACTATTCCGTCGCCTTTGAATACGAGCAAATGGTCGACTATCTTGTCCATGAAATACCTGTCGTGGCTTACTATGATTACGCATCCGGGGAAATCGGCCAGGTATTCTTCGAATATTTGCAACGTCTGTATGTCTAAGTCGTTGGTAGGTTCGTCAAGAACAAGGAAGTTGGGGTTCTTCATCAGCACGGTGCATAGGTACAGTTTGCGTTTTTCGCCGCCGCTCAGCTTGTAGACGTAGTTGTGCTGTTGTTCGGGAGTGAACAGGAAGTATTGCAAGAATTGTGAAGCCGACAAGTGTTTGCCGCCGCCCATGTCGATGTATTCGGCAACGTCGGTGATAACGTCGATTACTTTCTTTTGCTCGTCGAAAACCATGCCTTCTTGCGAGAAATAACCGAATTTCACCGTCGTGCCGATGTCGAAGCGGCCCGAGTCGGGCTTTTCGAGGCCCAACAGCATTTTTATGAACGTGCTCTTGCCGGTACCATTGTTTCCTACGATTCCCATCTTCTCGTAGCGGGCGAAGTTGTAATAGAAATCGCGGAGTATAACCTTGTCGGGCGCCCATTGCTTCGATATGTACTGGCATTCAAATATTTTGCTGCCGATGTAAACGTTCTTCGACTTCAACCTGACCTGCCGCTCCTCGATGCGGCGTTTGGCGATCTTCTCAAGTTCGTAGAACGCGTCTTCGCGGTAGCGTGCCTTGTGTCCCCTGGCTTGCGGCATTCGGCGCATCCAGTCGAGTTCCTTGCGGTAGAGGTTGTTGGCTCTTGCCACTTCGGCCCTTGCGTTGTCGATGCGCTCTTGCCGTTTTTCAAGGTAGAAGCTGTAATTGCCACGGTATGTGTAGACGGTCTTATCGTCGAGCTCAAGTATCGTCGAGCAGACCCGGTCGAGGAAAAACCTGTCGTGGGTTACCATCAGCAGAGTCTTGTTGCCTTTTGAGAGGAAGCCTTCGAGCCATTCTATCATGTCCAAGTCAAGGTGGTTGGTCGGCTCGTCGAGTATGAACATGTCGGGGTCGGTTATCAATACGTTGGCTAATGCCACGCGTCTTTGCTGTCCGCCGCTTAGCGTTCCCATGGTTTGTGCCAGGTCGCTGATTTTCAGTTGGGTGAGTATTTGTTTGGCCTTAAGTATCTTTTCCTCGTTGCCGTCGTGGTTGAAGCATGCGTCGAGCACGGTGTCTTCGGGGTTGAACTTCGGCGACTGTTCAAGGTATCCGATGCGCAAATCGCGCCTGAAAATGATTTCGCCAGAGTCGTACCCCTCGATTCCCGTAAGTATTGACAGCAAGGTAGACTTTCCCGTGCCGTTGCGGGCCACGAGCCCGACTTTCTGCCTTTCGGCTACGCTGAACGAGATGTTCTCGAACAGGACGTGCGCTCCGAACGACTTTGTTAGGTCTTGTACGTCGAGATATGGTGTCTGTGTGGCCATTGGCGGGTTATTTGTTGTCCAGTGATTTGTTTATGCTGTCTATGTAGTCAAGTATTTCGTCCTTGCCTGTTTTCTTGTCGCTGCTTGTAATAAAATAAGGTGGAAGTTCTTCCCACGTATCTTTCAGCCCTTCCATGTATGTGCCTACCGCTTGCTTGGCCTTTTGCGGCCCCAGCTTGTCGGCCTTGGTGAACACGATTGAGAACGGTATGCCGCTGCCGCCCAGCCAATTGATGAACTCGTTGTCGATAGCCATGAAGCCGTGGCGTATGTCGATTAGTACGAATACGTTGACGAGCTGGTCGCGTTGCAGAATGTACGAGGTTATCATTTGCTCTAATTTCTGCTGTACCGACTTTGAGCGTTTAGCGTAGCCGTACCCCGGAAGGTCGACCAAGTACCATTCGTTGTTAATGATGAAATGGTTTATGAGCAGTGTCTTGCCCGGCGTCGCCGACGTCTTGGCCAGGTTCTTGTGGTTGCAAAGCATGTTTATCAGGCTTGATTTGCCTACGTTGCTCCTGCCGATGAAGGCGTATTCGGGTTTGACGTCTTTAGGGCATTGGGTCCATGTGGGGCTGCTCACTACGAATTCCGACTTTTTTATTTCCATAATGATTCTTGTTCCAATCGCTTAAAATCCTGTTTCATGAGAATGTTGTCCAAGCCGGCCGCCGTGGTGACGATGTGTACGGGCTTACGCGTCTTGGCAATGGAAATGCGCCGTATCGGCATTCCCAAAGTGCAAAGGTAGGCAATAAAAATGAAAAAAGACGTGAATCCGCGATTTATTTGTCCGTATTCAGTCTGTTTGCCTTGTTCCCCTGTAATGTGCTCGGATGTGGGGCCGGGCGGAAGTTTGGCCGTTGAATATTTTCTTAAGACGTGAAAAACGTGTAACTTTGCGGCGTGGCATTTTTGTCAAGAGCGTATTTTTATTGTTTCTTCATATCAATCTATTTTACGAAAATGAAAAAGTTGAAGTTTTATGTTTTAGTGTTGTGCTCGGCCATGTCCGTAGTTTCGTGCGACGCAATTGGTCGCAACAAGTCTGCTCTCAACGAATTAGGCAAGGAATTGGCCGCTGTTGCCGGTGGGGCGCAAAAGCCGGAGGCGGTTGGAAGTGTGGCGGCGGATGCCGGCGACAGGTTGCAAATGCAGAAGACCCCGGCCGGAACGCCCGAGCAGATATTGAGGCGCACGGCGTATGTGGCGTCATATAATAAGGAAACGAAACTGCCCAACTGGGTGGCTTGGCATCTTACTGCCGACCGCACAACCGGTCCGGCCAAGCGCAGCGGTGTTGATTTCGAGGCTGACGCGGACGTGCCGGTCCCGCGTGCCGAGGATTCTGACTATTACGGGTCGGGTTACGACCGTGGCCACATGTGTCCGGCGGCAGACAACAAGTTTAGCAAGAAGGCTATGGAAGAGTCGTTCCTTTTCACCAACATGTGCCCTCAGAACGGCAACCTTAACCGGGGCGACTGGAACGAAATGGAGATGGCGTGCCGTAAGTGGGCCGAGGAGTACGGCGGAGTTTACGTTGTTTGCGGCCCTATCTTGTACAAAGGCAGGCACAAGACGATAGGTCGCAACAAGGTGGTTGTGCCTGAAGCCTTCTTCAAGGTCGTGCTCCGTTTGGGCGATGCCCCCGAGGCGATAGGCTTCATCTATAAGAACACGGAGGGCAACCGCCCGAAAGGCGATTACGTGAACACCGTAGACGAGGTTGAACGGATAACCGGTATCGACTTTTTCCCGTCGCTTCCCGACGGCGTTGAGAAAGCCGTTGAGGCCAAGGCCGACATAAACGAATGGTGAGCAAATAACGGACGGCCGGGTTTTGACGTTTTGTTGACGTATCGGCGGTTGGCGTAACATTTTGGTTTTAGCCGACGCTTCCAGGCCGCGTCGCTGTAAAATATTTGCCGGTCGGCTGAAAATAAACGATTATTTTGCGTGCAAACGTAAACGGCTGAACGCTTGGAGGTTGCGCGTGTGATGCCGAAAGTGTGCATGAAAAGACGTTTTTAAATCCTGAAAATACACAGTATTTTTAATAAAATCCACCCTTTTACCGATTGTAATGGGTGGATTTTTTGCGTGAAAAGCGGCTAACGGGATTCCAAAAGGTCACCGTTTGTAAGATGAAAGGCCACCGTTTGTTGTGCTAAATGCCGTTTATCAGGTTGGCATGGGTGTTTTTACGTTATCCGTTCCTCTGTTTCTTCAAAAAACACCGACAAACTTCCACTGACGTATTGATATGCTTTTATTGGTAAATCCTATCGTTTTGTTATCGCGAGAAATACACTTTGAAAGCGCATTGTGGTTTATTTTATTTTCAATAAAACAACACGCAGGTTATTGTCACAATGACATTTTTGGTTTAAACTTTTATGTAATTTTTTGCTGTAACGATTTTTTTTCCTTAACTTTGCGCCTCAAACAAATATAAGGAATTTAAAAAGTAAACGATATGGCTGATAAGTTTGCCGAGCATAAGGGTCTTGACTTGACCGCGACTAACAAGACGATACTGGACGAATGGAACCGCAGCGACGTGTTCCGTAAATCGATAACCGAGCGCGAGGGCTGCCCGCAGTTCGTGTTCTTCGAGGGGCCTCCCTCGGCCAACGGGCATCCGGGCATCCACCATGTGCTTGCGCGCACGATAAAGGACACCTTCAACCGATACAAGACCATGAAGGGATACCAGGTTCACCGCAAGGCCGGCTGGGACACCCACGGACTGCCCGTAGAGCTCGGAGTAGAGAAAGAGCTCGGCATAACCAAGGCCGACATCGACAATAAGGAGTCGGATAAGTACATATCGGTAGAGGACTACAACCGCAAGTGCCGTGAGAACGTAATGAAGTTCACGGCCGAGTGGCGCGACCTTACCGAGAAAATGGGCTACTGGGTAGACCTCGACCACCCTTACATCACCTACGACAACAAATACATCGAGACCCTTTGGTGGCTGCTCAAGCAGCTTTACGACAAGGGGCTGCTTTACAAGGGATACACAATACAGCCGTATTCGCCCGCGGCCGGAACAGGACTGTCGAGCCACGAGCTCAACCAGCCCGGCTGCTACCGCGACGTTAAGGACACTACGGCTACGGTGCAGTTCCTCATGAAAGACCCGAAGCCCGAGATGGCCCAGTGGGGTAAGCCTTACTTCCTGGCGTGGACAACCACGCCGTGGACGCTCGCCGCCAACTCGGCGCTGTGCGTAGGCCCGAACATCGACTACGTAGCCGTGCAGACATACAACCCTTATTCGGGCGAACCTGTGACGGTAGTCATGGCCGAGGTGCTCGTAGGAGCGTACTTCAACCCGAAGGGTGAGGGCGCAGACCTTGCCGCTTACAAGAAGGGCGACAAGGTTATACCTTATAATATAATAGCACGCTATAAAGGTACGGATCTCGTCGGCATGCACTATGAGCAGCTGCTGCCGATGATTAGTCCGATGACTGACGGGGCGTTCCGCGTAATCCCCGGTGATTATGTCACCACCGAAGACGGTACCGGCATAGTGCACATTGCGCCAAACTTCGGTGCCGACGACGCCAACGTAGCCCGTAAGGCCGGCGTTCCGCCGATTGTGCTGATCGACAAGAAGGGCAACCAGCGTCCCGTTGTCGACCTTCAGGGCAAGTATTACGTAACCGACGACCTCGACGAAGAGTTCGTCAAGAAGTTTGTCGACGTTGAGGCTTGGAACCGTTATGCCGGACGCTACGTTAAGAACGCATACGACGAGACCTTGACCGACAAGGACGAGACGCTCGACATAACAATCTGCATGGACCTGAAGGCGCGCGGCATGGCGTTCAAGATAGAGAAGCACGTACACAACTATCCCCACTGCTGGCGCACGGACAAGCCGATTCTTTATTATCCGCTCGACAGTTGGTTCATCCGCTCGACCGCATGCAAGGAGCGCATGGTCGAGCTGAACAAGACCATTAACTGGAAGCCCGAGAGCACCGGTACGGGGCGCTTCGGCAATTGGCTCGAGAACCTTAACGACTGGAACCTCAGCCGCAGCCGCTTCTGGGGCACTCCGCTTCCCGTATGGCGCGACGAGGACGGCAACGAGGTTTGCATCGGCTCGCTCGAGCAGCTTTACGACGAGATAGAGAAGAGCGTCGGGGCTGGGTTGATGGCTTCAAACCCGTTGAAAGACAAAGGCTTCGTGCCGGGCGATTACTCTCAGGAAAACTACGATAAGATAGACCTTCACCGCCCATACGTCGACAACATCGTGTTGTGCGGCAAGACAGGAAAGCCCATGAAGAGGGAAACCGACCTGATAGACGTATGGTTCGACTCTGGCAGCATGCCTTATGCGCAGATACATTATCCGTTTGAGAACGCCGACGCGATAGACAAGCGCGCGGCCTTCCCCGCCGACTTCATCAATGAGGGCGTCGACCAGACGCGCGGATGGTTCTTCACTCTCCATGCAATTGCAACGATGGTGTTTGACAGCGTGGCGTTCAAGAACGTTATTTCGAGCGGTCTCGTGCTCGACGCTAAAGGCAACAAGATGAGCAAGCGCTTGGGAAACGCCGTTGATCCGTTTGATACTATCGAGAAATACGGTGCCGACGCAGTGCGCTTCTACATGCTTACGAACTCGTCGCCGTGGGACAACCTGAAGTTCGACCCCAACGGAGTCGACGAAGTGCGACGCAAGTTCTTCGGCACGCTTTACAATACTTATTCGTTCTTCAGCCTTTACGCAAATGTCGACGGCTTTGACTATTCGCAGGAGGAAATACCCGTTGGAGAGCGTCCTGAGATTGACCGGTGGATTCTGTCAGAGCTTAACTCGCTTGTAAAGAACGTAGACGACGCCCTTGCCGACTATGAGCCGACAAAGGCCGGACGACTGATTGATGCGTTCGTAAACGACGATTTAAGCAACTGGTACGTGCGCCTGAACCGCAAACGTTTCTGGGGCAAGGAGATGGACAAGGACAAGCTCTCGGCTTATGAGACGCTTTACACCTGTCTTGAGACCGTGGCCAAGTTGCTCGCTCCTTTCTCGCCGTTCTATGCAGACCAGCTTTATATGGATTTGGTGCGTGCAACGGGGCGTGACAATGTAGAGTCAGTGCATCTTGCCAAGTTCCCCGTGGCTGACGAAATCCTTATGGATAAGAATCTCGAGGCGCGCATGAAGATGGCCCAAAAGATAACGTCGATGGTGCTTGCACTGCGCCGTAAGGTAAACATCAAGGTCCGCCAGCCGCTGCAGTGCATCATGATTCCGGCCGTTGACGATGTTCAACGCCAGCGCATAGAGGCAGTGAAGAGCCTTGTCGTAAACGAGGTGAATGTCAAGGAGTTGCGCTTCGTAGAAGGTTCGGGAGTGCTTGTCAAGAAGGTAAAGTGCAATTTCCGTACTATGGGTAAAAAGTTCGGCAAGCTGATGAAAGGCATCGCCGGGCAGATGGACGCTTTGAACCAGGACGACATCGCCGCTTTCGAACGCAATGGTAGTATCGTGATTAATATTGAAGGCCAGGAAGTTGCAGTCGACGTTGCCGACGTTGAGATTATCAACGAGGATATTCCGGGTTGGCTCGTGGCCAACGACGGCAACCTGACCGTGGCGCTCGAGGTTGAGCTTAACGACGAATTGCGCAACGAGGGCATGGCGCGTGAGCTTATAAACAGGATACAAAACCTGCGTAAGGACTGCGGTTTGGAGATAACTGACCGTGTGAACGTCACCATTTCGCCTGACGACAGGGTGAAGTCTGCCGTTGATTCGTTTGCCGATTATATCAAGGGCCAAGTGCTTGCCGACCAAATTGCTGTTGCGGATAACGACGGTTGCGAAGTCGAGCTTGACGAACTGAAAGTAAGAATCAAGGTCGAGAAGGTTTGAACTTAACTTTAAAAAACATATATTATGGCAGAAAAAACACGTTACAGCGATGAGGAACTTGAGGAGTTCAGGGGAATCATCAACGAGAAACTTAGACTTGCGAGGCGTGACTACAATCAGATGATGAGGACTCTGATGAACGCCGACGGCAACGACGTTGACGATACGTCGCCTACGTATAAGGTGCTTGAAGAGGGAAGTGCCACACAGACAAAGGAAGAACTTATCCAGCAGGCAAGCCGCCTGCAGAAGTTCATCCAGGGACTTGAGGGCGCCCTCGTAAGGATTGAGAACAAGACTTACGGTATCGACCGCATTACCGGCGAACTGATACCGAAGGAGCGCTTGCGCGCAGTTCCACACGCAACGCTAAGCGTGGCATCTAAGAACGCAAGGAAACATTGAGAGGATTTGGTATTTAGTAGTTAAGATTGGGGCTGGGAAATAATTCTGCGTAAGCAATGCTTGGCTGGAGGTAGGATTGTTTTCCATCCCCAACTAATTTGAGGTAACGAGGATGTTGGCATTAAACACTTGCAGCAAGAAATGGCTGGCGGTGGGATTAACCGTAATAGTACTGCTCGTCATTGACCAAGCGATAAAAATAGAGGTGAAAACCAGTATGTGCCTGCATGAAAGCATACGCGTAACAGATTGGTTTTACATAAGTTTTATCGAGAATAACGGAATGGCCTTCGGTATGACTTTGATCAATAAGATGGTACTTAGCCTTTTCCGTATCGTAGCCATCGGGGTTTTAGGTTGGTATTTATTCCGTCAGATAAGGCATGGCGCACGTACTGTTTATGTCGCATGCCTGACACTTGTTTTTGCCGGAGCCATAGGGAATCTGATAGACTGCATGTTTTACGGTTTGATTTTCAACGCGTCGTCGCCTTATTACGTCTCTTATTTTGTCCCGTTCGGTACAGGCTATGCTCCGTTTCTCATGGGTAAGGTTGTCGACATGTTCTATTTCCCGATAATTGTGACTACTTGGCCTGAGTGGATGCCGTTCTGGGGTGGGGACGAGTTTGTTTTTTTCAGCCCGGTGTTCAACTTCGCGGATTCGTGTGTAAGCGTGGGGGTGATTTTACTGTTGCTGTTTTGTCGTAAGGAATTATCGCAAATCTCGTTTTCTAAGAAATGAAAGTATTTCATGTCTTTCAATGTCTGCTGCTTGCCGCTTTGGTATTATCATGCAAGCCGAAAGTTCCCGATAAGTATCTTCAACCAGGAGAGTTTGAAGATATTCTTTACGATTACCATTTGGCTGACGCTATGGCCGACAACGGTGAGGGCGGTGTCTCTGAGCGAGACTACAACGTCATGCTTTACCGCCAAGCCGTTCTGAAGAAGTATGGTATAACCCAGGCCGAGTTCGATTCTTCATTGGTTTATTATATGCGGCATGCCGATCGTCTGCATAAGGTGTATGAAAATATTGTCGCACGCTTGGAAGAGGATGCCATGTCATTAGGTGCTTCGGCCAATGACATCCGACGTTACGGTGACATGAAATCGGCTCGTGATACGTCAAACTTATGGAGGGGTGTTCCTGCAGTTATGCTAACTACGTTCGAACCTTATAATGTGATGTCGTTTGAAATCGTGGCAGACAGTACTTATCGTGAGGGTGATAAGATAATATTCAGCTTTAACTGCGATTTTGTTTACGACGAAGGTTCAAAGGACGGAAGGGCTGTGCTTGCCATACAATTTAAGAATGATAGTGTGGCGAGCAATTCTGTACGCATGTCGTCGAATTCAAATTACAGCGTAACAGTCTCGGATTTTGGACATAAGGGCATAAAGGCGATACGTGGTTTTATATATCTTGATAATAGGGAAAATAGGGGACGTGAAGCAGGCGGAAATCCGCTTCGTTTAATGTTTGTTGATAACATCCGCATGGTTAGGATGCGCGACACGTCTTCAATATCGGAAGACCGCGTAGATGAAAGTAATGATGCCAATCGCGTAGTTCGGAGTGACACGACGAAAAAAGATGCGGTCAAGGGGGCTGCCACGGAATCCGGCAATAGCGGAAGGGATGTGGATACGCGTAAGCAACCGACGAATGCAAGACCGTTGAAATTGTCGGATGTCAGACCTTTGCATCTTTTGAACGATGGCAATAAACGCTGATTTGTATTAGATTTGTTTCAAATTAAATGATATTCAGGCATGGTACGTCGGGTGGCTGCGCATAGGGTTGTTGTTGACGGGAAAGTGAACCGAATGTGTGTGATCGAGCTTGAAAGTGACGGCTTTGTGCGTTCTTATGCTCCCTTTAACGAAGAGATGCCTTTTACGGAATGGTTGGGAGGAACCATTACGCTTGGGCGTGATGGGTTAGGGCGGCTCGTTGTTGAAAATTTGGATAATAGTTGAATCTTTTCATAAAAAATGTTATCTTTGCAACAAAATAAGAAAAAGTAGGTTTAATACTTAGGTTAGTAAGAAAACAAACAAAGTGAACAACGTATATACAGAAGATACAGAATGTATAATGAACGGGCACGACGCAATGAACGGCTTACAACGGGCGATAAAGAGAATTTTGGATTTTGTATTTGCTCTTATTGGTCTTGTCGTTTTGTCGCCGCTGTTCCTTGTTATTTATATAATGTTGAAACGTCAGAATAACGGGCCGGCCATATTTTCTCAGGAACGCATAGGGTATAAGGGGCAGCCTTTTATCATATATAAGTTCAGGACAATGAGCGATAGCGAAACCGAACCACGTTTGGTGGCTAAATGTGACGAGACAAACTCAACGAAAGTGGAACGGTTCTTACGTGAACATCATTTGGACGAGCTTCCCCAGTTGTGGAACGTGTTGATCGGAGACATGTCGTTCGTCGGTCCGCGTCCGGAACGGAAATATTATATCGACAAGATAATGGCGGTTGACCACGATTATGAACTGATATACGAAATGCGGCCGGGATTAACCTCCGAGGCTACGTTGTACAACGGATATACGGACACTATGGAAAAAATGCTTAGGCGTTTGCACATGGATATTCATTATTTGGAACATAGGTCGTTGTGGCTCGATTTCAGCATAATCGTGCGTACTGCGTTGAGTATAGTAAGCGGAAAGAAGTTTTAATGAATTTATTTGATTTATGAAAAGATACGTTTTATTGGTTTTTCTTATATCGTTATTGGCTGTAAAAGTCGGGGCTCAGTCTATGTCGGACGAGCAAGTCATGCAGTATGTCGTTGAGGAGCATCAGGCCGGTACTTCCCAGGCCCAGATTGTGACTAAACTCATGCAGCGCGGTGTCGATATTGAGCAAATACGTCGTGTAAGGCAGAAATATGAACGCTTGGCCAAAAATCAAGGACTTGGGGCCGTGTCGGCTAATGAAAAGTCGGATAGTCGTTTGCGGACGAATAATGTCAAAAATAAAAATAAGAATACTTCAAGGAGCATGGAAGATGGTGACGACTTCGACCCTGTTTACCGTGTAACGGACGGGCGTGATTCCGGGCTGCCAAAGAGTAACGTGTATGATGAGACAAATGAAGATTGGCTCATGATACAAGATGAATTGAATGGTTTCATACCCGATACGGCCGCCATAGTTGAAAGGTATATGGCTGAAAGGGAAAAGAAGGAAGTAAAGGTATTTGGACGTGACATATTCAACAACAAGGAACTTACGTTTGAGCCGGATATGAATATAGCTACACCGCAGAATTACCGTCTTGGCCCTGGCGATGCCGTATTTATCGACATTTACGGAGCTTCGCAGAAAACGATAGAAAGCACGGTGTCGCCTGACGGTACGATTACGATAGAAGGTTTCGGCCCGGTGCAAGTTAGTGGATTGACGGTGAGCGAGGCAAATTCACGGTTACGTTCAACCCTTGGAACGCGATACAGAAGTTCTAAGATAAGGTTGACGGTCGGCCAGACAAGAACGATAATGGTGAACGTAATGGGCGAAGTCAACAATCCGGGTACGTACACTTTGCCTGCTTTTGCGACAGTGTTCCATGCTCTTTATATGGCTGGGGGAACTAACGATTTGGGTACGATGCGTAATATCAAGGTTTATAGGAACAACCGCCTTGTTTCTACGGTCGACATTTACGATTACATATTGAACGGAAAATTAACTGGAAACATCCGTTTGGCCGATAACGACGTTATTTCAGTCGGCGCTTATGATTGCCTGGTCAACATTACGGGCAAGGTGAAACGTCCGATGTATTATGAAATGAAGAAAACTGAAAGTGTTGCCACTTTGTTGAAATATTCAGGCGGTTTCACGGGCGATGCTTATAAGAAGTCGGTCAGGTTGGTTCGTAAGGCCGGTAAGGAATATTCGGTTTACAATATAAACGAATTCGACATGAGCGCATTCCAGTTGGCCGACGCCGATTCGGTTAGCGTAGATTCAATATTGCCAAGGTTCTCGAACATGGTCGAGGTAAAAGGAGCAGTATTCCGTCCCGGTATGTATCAGGTCGGTGGCGATATAAACAGTGTTCGTACTCTTATAGAACATGCCGACGGTTTGTTGGAAGAGGCGTTCACAGCCCGTGCCGTAATGCACAGGATGAAGGAAGACCGTACATTGGAAGTTATTCCTGTCGACGTTGACGGAATCCTTGCAGGCCGTGTTGCGGATATTCCCATCCAAAATAACGACGTCTTGTTTATTCCAACCAAGCAGGAAATGATGGAAGAACAGACCATAACGATACATGGTGAAGTGTTTTATCCGGGAGTTTATAAATATGCAGATAATGAGACTCTTGAGGATTTCGTGTTGCAGGCAGGAGGTCTGAAGCAGACTGCGTCAACCGTTAAAGTCGACGTTGCGCGCCGTATGGTTAATCCGAAAGCATTAACGACCGACACCATAATTGCGCGTACATTCACGTTCGCCTTGAAAGACGGCTTCGTTATCGACGGTGAGCCTGGGTTCAAACTTATGCCGTTTGACGAGGTTTATGTACGTAAGAGTCCCGGATTCTATAAACAGCAGAACGTTACGGTTGAAGGCGAGGTAATGTTCGGAGGAACATATACATTGTCAAAGAAAAACCAAAGACTTAGCGATTTGGTAAAGAACGCCGGCGGTGTAAACGACCGCGCTTATGTGGCAGGAGCCCGGCTTGAAAGAAAATTGGACGAGAATGAGCGTAAAAGGTATGAGGTGGCTCTGCGAATGGCGCGTGAACAGGCTGAAAACTTGGAACTTGAGGCTGCCAGTCAGAATCGTCAAATCAACTTGGACAATAGTGAACGTTTGAAGAAATTCGAAATACCTGAAACATATTCCGTCGGTATCGAATTGGATAAGGCGCTGGCCAATCCCGGATGTGACGCAGACATCGTATTGCGTGAGGGTGATAAACTCGTAGTTCCGCAATATACGGCAACGGTGAAAATCAACGGCGAGGTTATGTATCCGAACACCGTTGGATACCAGAAAGGCAAGAAGGCGAAATATTACATAAATCAGGCTGGTGGCTTCAGCAGTAAGGCAAAGAAGAGCCAAACGTTCATAATCTACATGAACGGAACTATCGCGAAAGTCAGCGAGGGGGCAAGGCCCATGCCCGGTTGCGAAATATTCGTACCGGAAAAGAAGATGAACACGATGACTATTGCTGAAAAGATGTCTATCGGAACGACAGCCGCCTCTATCGCGACGATGATTGCGACATTGGTTAATGTGTTGAAATAATATTTTGTCTGTTACCTGAATTTATTTTAAGGAAAACTTGTGATAAAAAGGAGAGCCGAGAATGTTTATTGAGAGGATAAAACAAATGTTGGTTTCAAAAGATAAGCGCAATGTCTTGTTGCGTAAAAATATCCTTTTTTCAGCATTCCTCAAAATAATAGGCTTAAGCACGTCTTTGATCATAGTACCAGTAACTCTTGATTATTTGAATAACGAAGTGTATGGTATTTGGTTGACGATGTCTTCCATATTGTATTGGTTCGCTTTCTTTGACATTGGTTTGGGTAATGGAATGCGCAATTATTTAACAGAGGCAATATCTATAAAGAATTATGATGAAGCAAAATCTATAATAAGTACTACGTTCTTTTTGCTTTTTATCATAGCCTTAGTGCTCGGATTGGTTGTCGGTGTCCTTTTGTACGCCATTGACTTAAATTCGTTATTTAATACATCATTGATTAGTGGGGGCGATTTGCGTGAAATCATGCTTGTCGCCTCGGCTTTCACTTTGATGATGTTTGTTGTGAAGAATTTAGGAATGGTTTTCGTTGCAATGCAGAAATATGCTATTAATGATTTGTTATTGGTGTCAGGAAATGTTTTGGCATTATTGATTATTTATGTTTTAACGAAAACGACGGCCGGAAATCTCCTGTATGTTGTTTTGGCGTTTACAGCAACTCCTGTTTGGGTCTTTTTGTTAGCCGCATTCCCAACTTTTGCAAAATATGCGAATATAAGACCTGATTTCCGCCTTATTGATTACGCTTTGGCAAAAAAGGTTGTTGGAAAAGGATTGGGCTTTTTCTTGATACAAATAACAAGTTGTATTGTAATATTTGGTTCGTCCAATTTATTTATAACACAATTTTGCGGTCCGTCAGATGTTACAGTTTATAATATCGCATTTAAATATTTTCATCTTCTTGCAATAGGATATACGATAGTTATATCTCCTTTATGGAATGCCTATACCGATGCATACGTTAAAGGTGATATGCAATGGATCGGTAAGACTTTTAACAGGGCGTTGAAGATATGGCTTATAACAGTTCTTGGTGGCGTTGTAATGCTCGTGGTCAGCGGTTTGTTCTATAAATTGTGGATCGGCTCTGTTGTATATGTGCCTTTTAGCGTTTCCGTTAGCGTATTACTGTTTATTTGCGCATTTAATTTAAATAATTGTGTAACTTACCTCTTGAATGGTTTGAACAAGATCTGTGTCCAAATATGTACGTCTGTTGTTTTTACGGTCTTATTTATATCCGCAATGTTTGTGGGTGGGCATAGGTTGAGTATTGAGGCTGTTGCTGTTTGTATGGCAATAAGTTATTTTGGAATGAGCCTGATACATTTTTATCAATGTAGATTGCTTATAAATAATAAGGCAAAAGGAGTGTGGAATAAATAAGGAAAGGTTAATGGCAGACAAAGATAAAATAAGTGTTATAACTGTTGTTTATAATGATGTTGAGCACATCAGGGAAACAATGGAAAGTTTTTTCTCACAGACCTGGGAAAATAAGGAGTATATTGTTATCGACGGTGGCAGTACTGACGGAACGGTTGATGTTATCCGTGAGTATGCAGACCGTTTGGCTTATTGGTGCTCAGAGAAAGATGATGGAATTTATGATGCGATGAACAAAGGAATATCGCATGTTACGGGAGATTGGATAAACATACTAAATTGTGGAGATTTTTATTGCGATAAAGATTCATTGAAAAATGTTATGACATTTACGGATTTAACTGATGTAGATGTCGTATATGGAAATAGTATAGAAGAAACAGAAGTAATAAGAAAAAGAGTCGAAGCATTGGATGATGAAAGTATAATGGATTTATGTCCGGTTTATAGACATGGTTCGTCTTTAATTAAGACTTCTGTCCAAAAACGTTTTCTTTATGATTTGGCGAAAAAGAATCAATTGGGATATGCTTTAGATTGGGATATGATTTATCGGGTATATAAGGCGGGTTTTGTCTTTAGGAAAGTAAATGTTAATATTGAAGTTTATAGAAAAGAAGGCATATCCAACCATCCGATACGTAATTTGTGGTATAATTATTTAGTAACATCTCAAAATCAGTTTAATTTAAAGAAGATATTATTTTTATTAAAAGCTGTATTAGCGTATTATTTTAAAAATAATATTTTTTATAAATGGTTTAGAGCGTTAATATTGGAATTCTTTGTTAATGACATATTACCTTTAGTCCCATTTTGGAATATAAGAAAATTGTATCTGAAATTCTTAAGAATGCATATAGGAAAAGGTTCATTTATAATGAAACGGAATTATATCATGAACGCAAATTTGGTTAAAATAGGGAACTTTAGTCATATCAATAGGGGATGCCTTATTGATGCGCGTGGAAAAGTTGAGATTGGTGACAGTGTCTCGATTTCGCATAATGTAAATATTATGACAGGAAGTCATGATATAAATAGTTCTAATTTTGTGGGAGTATTTAAACCTATAAAGATTTGTGATTACGCTTTTATCGGTGTTGGGGCTACAATTTTGCAAGGTGTTACAATTGGTAAGGGAGCAGTAGTTTGCGCCGGATCTGTTGTGACAAATGATGTTGGTTGTTATGATGTGGTCGCAGGAATACCGGCAAAGGTCATAAGTAAAAGAAAATGTAAACCTTTGTATCATTGTGTATGGACAACACCTTTAACCTAATTAAACTTTGAATTATGGAACAGAAAAAAAATCATGAGATAGACATTGTTGGAATAATAAAGAAAATATTAAAAGAATGGAAACTTTTAACGTATTTCGTTATATCTTTTGCCGTGTTCGGAGTTATTATAGCATTAAATACGCAAAAGACATATACATCTACCGTTATTTTGGCTCCTGAATTATCTGGTGGTACGCTTCCGGAAGGTCTGTCGAGTTTAGCTTCTATGGTTGGCGTTAATATAGGTGGAAGTTCGCAAAATGGAGTTGATGCAATTTATCCACAAATTTATCCTGACGTATTGACATCATCAGATTTTATTCTGAAATTGTTTAACGTTAAGGTACAACAATATGAGGACACAACAACAAAAACATATTATAGGCATTTGTTGGAGGATGCATTTATACCTTTTTGGAAATATCCCAAATTATTGGTGTCTAAGATTTTTAAGAAAGATGAAAGTAAGTTAGACGGTCATGTTAATGCTTTTATGTTGACCAAACGGCAGAATGAGGTGTTAAATGAGATTAGGGCAAATGTTTCTTGTGTGGTTGACAAGAATACAAGTGTTATAAGCATTTCCGTGAGTGACTTTGATAAAAAGGTTGCCGCTGTTATGGCTGATACGATTCAAAAGCAACTAAGGAATTATATTACTATTTATAGGACTCAGAAGGCTCGGAATGACATGGAATATACGGAAAAATTGTACAAGGAGTCAAAAGCTGAGTATATTCGTGCACAGCAGAAATATAGTTCGTATGCTGATGCTAACGAAGATTTAATGTTGGTGTCATTTAAGGCAAAACAAGATGAGTTGGAGAATGAAATGCAGCTGAGATATAATATTTACAATCAAATTGCGCAACAATTGCAGATAACAAAGGCGAAAGTTCAAGAAGTAACCCCTGTCTTTTCTGTTATTCAGGGTGCAAGCGTACCCGTGAAAGCGTCAAGTATGCCGAGATCGGTTATGGTTTTATTATATATGTTTTTAGGCGTTATTGTTGATGCTGTTTGGATATTGTACATTAGGGATATTGTAAATAAGAGAAAACTTAAGAAGGGATAATTGTTTTATTTGTAATAAAAGACAACATCTTTTCATAAAATGATATATTCAATTCCATACGTATTATTAATATTGCTTTTTGGTTTTTTTTCTATTTATTATTATGATAATAAGGAAAATGAATCAAAAAAATATATTATTGATGTATGGTGCATTGTTATATTCATACTTTTTTTTGGTTTTAGGGGATTCATCTGCGATGATTGGATTTCTTATTATCCTGCTTTCCAAAAATGTTCATTTGAATATGTTAATTTAAATGTATTTGAATATAACATAGAATGGGGATTTGAACCGGGTTTTACGTTGCTAATGTGTCTATGTAAGATTATTATGGACGATTACCAAATCCTTGTTCTTGTATGTACTTTAATTAATACCTTTTTACTTTTTAAGTTTTTCCAAAAACGGATAGACAATATGCCGTTAGGGATTATTCTTTTTTTAAGTTTTGGAGGGTATATTATGAGTACTAACCTAATGAGAAATTCCATTGCCATTCTTATTTTTATTAATTCTTTGACATATTTGGAACGGCGTAAGCCTCTACAATATTTCGGTTTGTGCTTATTGGCATTGACTTTCCATATTTCGGCAGTAATTTATTTTCCTTTGTATTTCTTCTTTAATATAAAGTTGAATAAGTGGGTGTATTTGTCGTTGTTTGTTTTCGGTAATGTCATCTTCTTATTTCATGTACCGTTATTCCTAAAAATAATATCACTGTTTTTAGGTGATTCTGAAGGGCAGCTTCAGATGATGGTTGAAAGTTATACAAGTGGTGATATGGCAGAAATGAAAACATTATCAATTGGATATTTGGAACGCTTATTCACAGGAATCTTAATTTTTTGTTATTATAATAAGTTGACTGACTTGAGGAAAGAAAATATAATATTTATAAATGCATTTATCTGTTATATTTTAGCATCATTCCTTTTTAGTGAGTTTAGTGAAATAAGTTTACGTTTATCGTATTTGTTTATTTTTGCTTATTGGATATTGTGGTATGATTTGATAAATTGTTTTTCCATATTGAATAATAAAAAATTATTTTTAGCGTTCATGTCTATATATTTTATTATGAAGATGGTTGGTTCTACGAACATGATAACTTCTTCATACGACAATGTGATTTTTGGTGCAAAGTCATACGAAGAACGTTTATATATTCATAATCGTTATTCAAAAAATTAAAGTATAGTACTAAAAATAGAAGCAATATGAATATTACAATAATAACTTCAGTTTTGCCATATCCTCTAAACTCGGGAGGAGCCCAAGCTCAATTTAATATGATTGACATGTTAAGGAATGAGCATAATATAACATTGCTTTTTATCGAAACAAGGTCTAATCAAAGAAAGGTTCTAAAAGAACTTTCCTTGATTTGGCCAAATGTACGCATAATCTCATATTCTTATTTGCGCCAACTTAGGAACTTTGTTTTTGCAAAAGATAAAATAGCCCGTGCAATGCAAATGGTTTTTATGAAAAATCGTGATAAGTTTGAAATCAAAAGGGCTATTACTCCGTATGGAATATATTTTACGAATGATTTTGTCAATTTTATATGTAGGCATATTGAGACGAGTAAGTCCGATATAGTACAAGTGGAATTTTATCCGTGTCTGCATATTGTAAATTATTTACCTGAAAAGGTAAAAAAACTTTTCATTCATCATGAAATCAGATTCATTCGCAATGAGCGTTTCTTGAGACAATTCAGGCTTACAGACAAAGAAACCGCTAAGAAGGAAGCCATGAAGAAACAGGAGATAGATGACCTGAATAAGTATGATTCAATCGTGACATTGACAAGTATCGATAAGGATATTTTGGTTAGGAACAATGTTTCTGTTCCTATTTATGTGTCTCCTGCGGCGGTGAAAACAATAATACGCCCGTATGAAAAGTGTAATGGAAATGTTGTTTTTGTCGGAGGCTATGGGCATTTGCCTAATAAAGAAGGTATTGATTGGTTTATAAATGAAGTGATACCTAAAATGAGTATTAAGGTGTCATTACAAATAATTGGAAGTGGATGGCCGCTTTCATACGAAAGTTCCAATGTGAAATTATTAGGTTTTGTTGACCATTTGGATGAGGCTATCTGTGGTTCAATCATGATTGTTCCAATATTGACGGGAAGTGGAATGCGTATGAAGATTTTAGAAGCAGCCGCTATGGGGGTGCCGTTTGTTACGACTTCCGTAGGTGTTGAAGGATTGGATTTTTTGAATGGTGATTCTTGTCTTATCGCAGACGGTGCTGACGCTTTCGCGCATGCGTTGGAATGTTTAATAAATGATAATTGTTTATGTGAAAAACTGGCACGCAAAGCATCCAATGTTTATATGGGAAAATATTCAGTTGAAGCGCTGTCAGCAGTGCGTAATGATATTTATTACAATATCGCCGATTAAACTTGTAAAATATTCTGAATGTACCGCAAAATGGAAAAAATTGCCATATATTGTGTAAATTATAAGTCTTATGATTATTTAGCGACGTTTTTGGAGTCTGTCGACAAGGCGGCAAAGGCCGCTGCCGGGTTGGCCGAAGTGTCTGTTTTCGTCGCAGATAATACTGATAGCAAAATCGAAGACATTTGTATTAATATGGATAGTGCAATGTTACGTGTTTTTGCTTATCATGCGAATTATGGATATTTTGGTGCCGTAAGTAAAATGATGGAGGGCACAGACCCTTATGTCTTTGATTTTATTATAATTAGTAATGTTGACGTAAGAATCTCAAATGATGCGTTAATTTTACTTGTTAAAAAATATGGTAATGGTCGAAAAGACGTTGGCTGGATAGCCCCCCAAATATATTCTGAAATAGAAAAGCGCGACCGTAATCCTCAAATATTGAAACGTTATTCTTTGCGTAGGCTGAGACTACTGCGTTTTATGTTTAAGCATCCGTTTATTTGTATGCTGTATAAAAAAACAGCATATAAAAGAAAGTCTTTGCGGACATACGATTCATGTTACATTTATGGGGGACATGGATCGTTTATAATACTGACAAATGTTTATTTGAAAAAATGTGGAATTATTAATTATCCGATTTTTTTATATTGTGAGGAAATATATCTTGCTGAACAATGTTATAACAACGGGCTAAAGGTTATTTATGACCCGGAAGTAATGGTTTGGGACATGGAACATGCATCGACAGGGAAAATGCCTTCTTCGTTATATTTTAAATATAATAAAGAGGCATTGGAATATGTTATGAAAACATTCTATTGAACGAATTAAAATGAAGCAAATGAATAACAACCTTGTTTCAATAATAATGCCCACGTATGATACGGGTGGGATGTTGGCTAAGAGCATAGACAGCATATTGGTTCAGACTTATGAAGATTGGGAGCTTATTATCGTTGACGACCATTCTGACGATGCCGCGACGTTGTCGATATTACAGCGTTACGAGAGGATGGACGACAGGATAAAGGTCGTTTACCTTACTGAAAACATGGGTGCCGGCTATGCGCGTAACAAGGCAATCGAACTGGCAGAAGGCCGTTACGTGGCTTTTTGCGACAGCGACGACCGTTGGTTTCCGGAGAAACTTGAAAGCCAGGTGGCGTTCATAAGGGAAAAGAAATGCTGCCTTGTTTATTCTTCATACGTTTTGTGCGACCAGGACGATGCGAACACCGGTATCTTCATTGCTCCGGATATCGTAACTTACGCAGGTATGAAGCGCGACGATAAGATAGGTTGCCTAACGGCTCTTTACGATGTGTCGATGTACGGTAAGTTTTATTTCCCCCTATTAAGGAAAAGGCAGGACTGGGGCATGTTCATCCTGCTGCTTAGGGAATGCAGGGTTGCTTATGGGCAAAAGGCTCCTTTGGCGTATTATAGGATAAGGACCAACTCGTTGTCGAGAAACAAGCGTTCGCTTATTAAATATAACATAAACGTGTATCATAAGGTTCTCGGCTTTTCTGCAGTCAAGTCGTACTTGTATTTCGCGTTTTTATTTTTGCCGACGTATATGGTGAAAGTCATAAAAAGGAAGATTGACAGTAAGCGCTACATGAAGTATTTAAGTTCGTTGGATTAGTGTTCGTGGGTTAGGCATAAGAAATAAGAAAATGAACTCATTTTATTTCTTATGTCGATCTCTAACTTACGTAAGACAATATACCGCCTTTTGCATGGCAATATGCCGCATATTGCCATGTAAAAGGCGGTCTTTCGGATAGGCGTGTGCCGGTTGTAAGGTGTTTATGTGTTGACAGACGAATGAAGTCGTGTGCCAACATTCGTCAGTGTATTATTTTGCCCTGATTTTATTGTCACAATGTCACATCCTGCGTAAGGCGTTTTAAATCAGGCGTTTAGCGTGTGATATTAGGATTTGTCCATCGTCACCACATTCACATTGGGCGGCATGCATGTTTTTCCATGCCTTACGTTAGTTCGGTATAATGAAAAGGAATCCATTCTAAACCGTAAGAAGTCTGTGGCATACCGTCATTCCGGGCTTAG
>CALUFA010000024.1 GCA_944319795.1 uncultured Prevotella sp.
AGAGGCAAGCAAAGCAGCCGTCAGGCGCTTGTTTGTAAGGACGTGTCCTAAAACGGCTGCAAAGATAGGCATAATTTCCGAACCACCAAAACTTTTGGCGATTTTTTTTAATTATTCCGCAGTTTTTCCTTGAATTTCACCAATTGTACCTTCATAGAGTCGACGCAGAGGTCGATTCCTTCCTCGAAAGTGTCGCATGTCTTCTCGACGAAAAGACGCGAGCCGGGTACCATTACCGTCATGCTGGTTTCCTTGTTCAAGGCCGTGGCGGGCTTGACAACCTTAAGCCCAACCTCTACCGTCTGAATATCTTCGTAAGACTTTTCCAACTTTGCAACTTTTTTCTCGATGAAAGCCTTCAATTGCTCAGTAGCGTCAAAATTGATTGACTGGATTCTAATTTCCATAGTTCCTCCTATTTTTTAAAGGTTAATTAAAGGTCTCGGCAAGCCCCGTCAAATACCAGCCGATTTTATTCTCACACCGGACTTACGGCGGCCGCCTCGGCGGCTGGCGTAATCGACAGGTTCCGGCAATCACGCCCTCGGGTGGGCTGATTCGTAAACTTTCTTCAGTTGTTCGAACGTCGTGTGGGTGTATATCTCCGTCGTCGTCAGCTTGCTGTGCCCCAGCAGCTTTTTCACGCTTTCAAGCCCGGCACCGTTGTTGAGCATCGCCGTGGCGAACGTATGGCGCAATACGTGAGGGCTGCGCTTCTTCAGGGTGCAAACGCGGCCGAGGTGCTTCATCACCTCGCGCCTCGCCTGGAAGTAATCGGTGCGTTCGCCTTTCGACGAAAGGAACAGCGCCGCCGACTTCTTTCCCACAGAGGCGTCGCGCAGCAACATGTACGCCGCCAATGTGTCGCGCAATTCCGTGCCGAACGGCACTATGCGCTGCTTGTCGCCCTTTCCGGTAACTTTCAGGCGGCACGCCTGAAGCTCCACGTCGGCATCGTCGAGTCCGAGCAGCTCGGATATGCGCAGGCCCGTTTCATATAATGTCAATATAATAGTACGCGCGCGGACGTCTTCATAGCGCTCCATGTCCCACATGCTTTCGTCGAGCAGGGCGTCGATGTCGCCCTCCCTCACGAACTGAGGCAGCAGCCTTTCCTTCTTCGGCCCTTTCACGCAATGGGCCGGATCAGACGCTACGTAGCCGCGCGACAGGGCGTAGCGGTAGAACGAGCGCACGGCGCTCAGCCGCCTGTTGACCGACGAAGCGGCGTTGCCCTTGTCCATCATGCTCTCAACCCAGCTGCGTATTACGTCTGCGTCGACGGTATCCCACTCCAATCCGGCATCCAAATTCTTGAAGAACGACTCAAAACTCCTTAAGTCGTCACCGTATTCCTCCGTCGTCCTATCGGAATAATTCCGCTCCGACTTGAGATATTCTATGAATTCGCTTACCTTCATAAAGCCGATGCCTGCAATTGTAATTCGGCAACGAATTTACGAAAATAAAACCGAACCGCCAAATTTTTCACCGATATTTTCCTCTGCGCCGGCGTTTACCGTGTGCCGGTAACGCTCAAGCAGCCAACCTCGGGCCGCGGTAACCGTCTTAAACTTAAAAGCGTTGCGCACAATGCATGCGCCAGCTCGGTATAAGGATTATTCCATAAAAAGTATCGTTGTTGTATCGGATTTAAGAAGTCGGCATTCTCTTATTTCTTATTACCGAACCCACGTTTCCTTAACGTCGGACTTGCGTAATAAGAAGAATCCTTTTCGTGTTTTTACATCAAGAACCCGAGTAGACACGAAAAAAAGAGGATGTGGCACAACCATGTCGCGCACATCCTCTATAAAGTTTATGGCAAAACCACACTTGTCCCCGTTCCACGCACGAACGAAGCGGCCACGGGAACAGCAGGCACGTAAGTCTATATTAACTATAAGCATGCAGGGCATGCAGCCCCCAACGCAGTTTTTATTCCTCAGCGGTCCTGAGTTTCTGTACGTAAATGGCACGCTGCATCTTGAGCCTCTTGATGACAGACGGCTTGTCGTACTGCTGGCGGGCACGAAGCTCCTTAACTACGCCTGTCTTCTCAAATTTTCTCTTAAACTTCTTCAATGCTCTTTCGATGTTCTCGCCATCCTTAACTGGTACAATAATCATTTTTTGTCTTTAATTTTTTATATGTTAAACTTATTTTTATTCTGATGCTTTGATTAGCGGCTGCAAAGTTACATCTTATTTTTCTGATTTGCAAAATATTACGGGTTTTTTTATTAAAACCGTGCATTAAATTGCCGACATCCGCCACGGTCGGGGTGGGAATGGGGCTGTGGGGGCGCATCCACCACCGTTCAGGCCACCTTCTTTGCGTTGATTCTCGACTTCATCGTCCTCAGTGCGCCGGCCGTCATGCACATTATACGCTGCACGTCGGCATCGTTGCGCTGCATGTCGACCAAGAGCAGATAGAATATGTTCGACGACGGCAGGCGACGGTA
This sequence comes from uncultured Prevotella sp., assembly GCA_944319795.1. GTDB lineage: Bacteria > Bacteroidota > Bacteroidia > Bacteroidales > Bacteroidaceae > Prevotella. Next base: position 2,469 of record CALUFA010000024.1, read on the forward strand.
ATTGTTCTCGGCATCGGCAACGGCGTCGGCGTGGTTCAAGCGGTAGAACTCAATGAACTCGTCGAACTCCTTCTTCTTCCAAGTTGCCGTAGTGCCGCCGGCGGCTATGTCGTCGTAAAGGCGCTGGCCGTTGCCGAGCACTGTGGCCTGGTCGTTCCTCAGCTTGCGTATCTTCTGCTTAAGGTCGCTCACCTTGTCGGCATGGCTTGCGTCCTGCCGTTCAAGCTCGCTTATCTTCTCGGTATATTCGGCTATAAGGCGGTTGCCCTCGGTTATGGTCTTCTTGGCCCTGTTTATGCGCTTCTGATAATATATTACCAACGTTGCTACGAGCAGGGCCACGCATGCTAATACAGCCGCCCCGGCCGCCACCACGCTCCGGTTTACGCGCTCTTTATACCTGTCGCGCTCATAGTCGCTCTGCGCCATCACCGTTTCTTCGGTTTTCATGTTGCGCCGCACGCTGTCTTGCATGGCATGCGCATCTTTGTAAAAACGGGAAGAAGCCGCATAGTCGCCAGCCTTCTCAGCCCGTGCGGCACGAAACTGCAAGATTTCTACCTTCTCCTCATCTGAAGCCCCAGGCCACGCATTATTATATAAGGTGTCGCCTTCAGCATCCTTCCCAAGCATATAACATGTCTTGGCTAGGTTTATCTGCGTTGTTGGAACCGGTAACAGTTTGAACGCATTTCGAAATAACGGTTCTGCTTCGTTATAAAGTTTATTTTCATAATACAAAAGACCTATGTTTGAGAGCAACGCTGCACGGTCGCCATTTCTTTCTATCTTATCAAGATTGGGATAAATTTTATTAATGTAGTATTCCGCACTATCCTTACGTCCCAAACTATAATAGCACATGGCTATATTATTGAGAGCAAAACATTTAAATTGGACATTATCTAATAACACTGCATCTGCCAACGCCTTCTTCGCATATTCAAGTCCAAGTTTGTTTGCACCTTCTAAAATATCCATATAAGCGATGTTGACGTAAATCAGGAAACGTAATTGCGAAACGCCCATGCCAATATGCTCGTTTTCTGCTTTTTTTAGGAACAATATACTATTGGTGATGTCGCCTTTCCCAAACAAATAAACACCTTTGTTATAATAAGCCCGTGCAAGACGTTCGCTATCGTCATCCTTTTCATAGAACCTTATACTATGTTCTATCATCAAATCCTCACCTTTGACATGAATATCTTCGTTTAATGCAGATTCAGTCAGCAATAAATTATAATATGCAATCTCTTTGTCTCCATGTAAGTCATCATAGTTCATCTTCGTCAATTCCGAATAAGCGGAATCATAACATCCTTTTTCACAAAGAGAATCTATCCGCTCAAGATTTCTTATCATTTCCCCTTTATCAATACAATTAACCATTATTACAGATAAAAGATTAATAATATTATCCCTCTTCCCATATTTTCGCCTATCTATTACAATTTATATTCCTATTCCTTTTACAGTGTCTTTGCTTGCAAAAGCACTGATTTTTTCAAAATCACGCAATATCGGGCGAATATTTAGGAGTTACAATGTTACAACTTTTATGTCGTTTGATATGTAACTTACTGAAAATCAGCAATCTCTATGTAACAACCGATTAAAAATACTCTTCAAAATATTTGGATTTAAATTTTGCCCGAACTAATTTTGCGTCAGAAATCTCAACGAAAGCAGAGATCGATTCAATAATAATAACAATTAAAAAAATTACTTTTTATGAACACTATCAAGAGACTCTTGGCATTGGCGCCGTTCTTGCTTATCGGGATTACGGTCATGGCGCAAGGCGCAGGCAGCCAAAGCGGCATGGAAAATGGAAGCAATGCTACGGCGTTCGCCCAAAGGCTGTACGGACACATAGGCTTCGGCGCAAGCACTAAGCACGACGGCATGACCCCGGCCGAGTTTTCGGCCGACCTCGGTTACCGCTTCATTCCACGCATGTACGCCTTTTTCCACGCCGGCGGACTTTACGGCCTTTACGACAAAGGGCACGGACAGGCGTACACTAAGAGCACGGCCATAGGCGGCGGACTCGGCTACACGCTCTTCAAGACAGACGGCGGAGGCTTGTCGATGGACGTGCGCGGCACGGTGGCCGCAGGCGTGGGCAACGCCGACTGGAAGCATACGTCGTATGACGCGGCGCTGATGTTCCGCATAGGGCGCGGCATCAAGATGGACGTAAGCATAGGCTACAAGCACGTAACGTCGCACACGGCGGGCATCGGCTCGTACAACGGACTGGCCTGCACGCTCGGCTTCGGCTTCTGACGCACGGCACAACCAGCGCAACAACTCTCTCTCATACGGGCGTGCCCCGGGAGATTGCCGTTCCGTCTTTCGCTCTTTCATCGGAACGGCAACCGCTCGGGGCGCGTTTACGGCTTTCGTCAATGCGTCAGTTCGGCATAAGGAGAAGGAAGCCAAACTTCTCCTTATGCCGAACTGACGTTGTTTTTTTATTCCTTATGCCGAACCTGCGTAAGGAATCATTACGGCCCGGCGGAGCCGCTCCGCCGGGCCGTAATACATGTACCGCCTTACTCGCCGGGCACGAACTTGTTGGCTTTCCAAAAGCTCACGCTCGTAACCGAATCGTCGGCGACATTGTCGGCATAGGCTGCAAGGTTGATGCCTCCGTAGCGTTCTTCGTCGTTATTGAATACCTTAAGCATGTAGTCAAAGCTGTCAGGCAGATCGTATGTCTGGTCGTCGTTCTTTGCGAAAGTATAACTTTCCGATGTGTTACCGTTGGCATAAGTCAACTTGTGCGTCGCAGTGACGGTGAAACTCAAATTTATCTTATCCGAAATGGCTGCAAGGCTTGTAGAGTCTTTTGCCACGCCGATTACTTGGCAGGCCATCGTGCCGCCGCCTTCGATGACCGGTATTTGCACCGCCTTTTCCCATTCGCCGCTGAAAGGCTCTTGGTGTATCTGGTTGTCTTCGCCCACATACCTTACGTAAACGTCGTCGGCAACGGCCAATACGTCGGCCATGTCGGCCGTCTTAACAGAATAAACCACCGAGACTGAGGCTATCGGAGAGGCTTCCTCTGCGTCGTCGCCGTCCTCGCCGCCGTCCGGCGTGATTACGTCCGGTGTCGAGTCGTCTTCGTCGTCGCCACAGGCCGTGAATGAAAAGCCTGCCACGAGCATCATGGCTGCCATGACGCCGTACTTGAAAAATGATTTTTTCATCTTGGAATTTAACTTGATTAATAAAACGATATAATTCTTAAAATCTGAAAACCGACGGCAAAATTACAAATAAAGGCCAATTTATCCGACTCGTACCTGTTAAAAAAATATTATAGGCAATGGCGTATTTGCACATTGCTACAAAATGTCGGCGGCAAAGCCGCAAGAAAACGGCAAACCGTCATCAGGCCGTCAACCAACGGGCGACGGCGCGCCGGGCGCCGTGCCGCCGACATGCCGGCTACGGTCGGATGACGGTTTGCACGGTATCCGTAAACTGGCATGCAAACCGGGAAACGCCGCCGCAGGCCGGCCCTTGCGCCACGGGCGGAAAAGCGAACGGCTGCCTTTCGGCCTGCAAAAGGTAACCTTTCGGCGTATGAAAGGCGGTCTTTTATCGTACAAAAGGCCACCTTTTGGAATATGATTTGTAAGGCGTTGAATGTCAATAAATTATGCAACGCATGGCTTAACGCGACATTCACGGTGTTATAATCGCAATGAATGGCTGCAGTTTTGCAAATTGCAGCCATTCATCTTTAATTAATGTCAGCGTTTGGCTAAGTGCTGACATTAATGTTTTTAAAGAGTATTATGCTGTTTGGCCGACATGCAGACACTCTTGTAATCATATCGTGCGGCACGCATCGGCTAACCAACGGCGGTCGGCTTCGTCGTCGAGCAGCGGCGAAAGGCGGTCGCACACGGTGCGGTGGTAGTCGTTCAGCCAATCCTTTTCCTCCGGGGCGAGCATCCCGGGGATTACGGGCGCAGTGTCGATGGGGCACAGCGTGAGTGGCTCGAAGCCGAGAAAACGGCCGAACTCGGTATCGCGGTAGGGCACGGCGAGCAGCGTGTTCTCGATGCGCACGCCGAAACGGCCGGCAAGGTAAACGCCCGGCTCGTCGGTTACGGTCATGCCCTCTACTATCGGCGCAGGCTTGTATTCCATGCGTATCTGGTGGGGGCCTTCGTGTACGTTGAGGTACGAGCCTACGCCGTGGCCCGTACCGTGCAGGTAGTTGAGGCCGTAGCGCCATAGGTCCTTACGGGCGAGGGCGTCGAGCTGGGTGCCCGACGCGCCGCGCGGAAACTTGCAAAGTTCAAGCTGGATGTGCCCTTTCAGCACAAGGGTGTACGCAAGCCGCTCTTCGTCGGTCAAAGGGCCGAGCGCTATGGTGCGTGTAATGTCGGTGGTGCCGTCGAGATATTGCGCTCCCGAGTCTATAAGGATGAACCCTTCGGGGCGCAGGGCTGCGTCGGTGTCAGGCTCAGCCTCGTAATGCACTATCGCCCCGTGCTCGCGGTAGGCGGCTATCGTGTCGAACGAGAGGCCGCGGTACAACGGCTGTACGGCGCGCAGGCAGGCTAACTTGTCGCCGACCGACATCTCGGTCTGCTCTCCGGCCTCGACGGCGGGGCGCAGCCAGCGCAGGAACTTCACCAAGGCCACGCCGTCGCGCAGCATCGCCTGGCGGAAGCCTTCTATCTCTACGGTGTTCTTAACGGCCTTCATCGCCGGTATGGGCGACTCTGCCGCCACCTTCAGGCACGGTGGTATATTAAATAAGGTATAACAGGTTTCGTTGCGGTCCATCAGGATGTTGTACTCGCCGTAGGCCGCAAGCGCGCGGCGCACGTCGCCATAGTCGGCCGTGGCTACGCCTTCTGCGCTTAGGTATTCACGCACCTCGGGCGACAGTTTGGCCGGGTCGACGAACAGGGTGGCCTGCTTCGGGCCGATAAGAAGGTAAGCTACGAACACTGGGTTGCAGTGAACGTCGGTGCCGCGCAGGTTGAGCGTCCAGGCGATGTCGTCGAGGGCAGACACCAGCATGCCGTAGGCGTGTCTCTCCCTGAGGCTCCGGCGTATGCGCTCCAGCTTCTCGCGGCACGGCTCGCCGGCGTATTCCAACGGGTGGACGACTACCTTGTCGGCCGGCACGGGCGGCCGGTCGTGCCATATAACGCTGAGGGGGTCGAAGTTGGTGCGCACGGTTATGCCGCCCTCGGCACGCAGTCCGGCTATCAGCGCGTCTACCGCCGCCGCCGAGTTCACCATGCCGTCTACGCCGACCGACGGACTTTCCACCGTGGCGAGCTTCATGCCGAGCCACTTGGTTATCGTCGGCGTGCCCTCAACACGCTCTTTCATCAGTTTGAAACCGGTGCCGCGCAGCTGTTCTTCGGCCGCAATGAAATAGCGCGAATCGGTCCAAAGGGCGGCGTCGTCCATCGTCACCACCGCCGTTCCGGCCGACCCGTTGAATCCGCTTATCCACTTACGCCCCTCCCAATGGGCAGGTACGTATTCGCCGTTATGCGGATCGGTACTGGGGAAAATAAAAGCGTCGATGCTCTCGCGCCGCATCACTTCGCGCAAGGCTTCAATCCTGTTGCAAATAATTTGGTTCATAGTTGTGTGGTTGTGGGGTTATAAGGTTGTGTGGTTTTACGGTTATACGGTTGTGGGGTTATATGGTTTTACGGTTATACGGTTGTGCGGTTGTACGGGTTATAAGGTTGTAAGATGTTTGTTTTCTCACCTTTTCGCCTTCCCACCTTTTCACCTTTTGTAAAATCGACATTACAAAGATATGTCTTTTTAATTTTAATAACAAACTAAAAGGAGAATAAATACCGCATATTCATCTTTTTTCGTATCTTTGCACAGACGGAAACAAGTAACAATAAGACAAGCAAACAAGGGAATTTGCAGTTCCGGGCGCATCCCTCTAATTTACAAACTTCATTTGCAGGCTTGCTTATCCGTCACTTGTCAACTAAAAAGAATGTCTTAACATATAAAACACTAAGTTACTATGGAATTTTTAACTAACGAGAAACTTACAATCGTCGGCGCAGCCGGAATGATTGGTTCAAACATGGTTCAGACTGCTCTTACCATGCGTCTGACTAACGACATCTGCCTTTACGACGTGTTCTCACCCGAAGGAGTGGCTGAGGAAATGCGCCAGAGCGGCTTCGGCGACGTGAAAATAACCGCTACTACCGACGCTAAGGAGGCATTCACCAACGCCAAGTACATCATCTCTTCGGGCGGCGCTCCCCGTAAGGCCGGCATGACCCGCGAAGACCTTTTGAAAGGAAACTGCGAAATAGCCGAGGGCCTCGGCAAGAACATCAAGGAGTATTGCCCCGACGTTAAGCACGTAGTGATAATCTTCAACCCCGCCGACCTTACCGGCCTCGTAACCCTTCTCTACTCAGGCTTGAAGCCTTCACAGGTTACAACACTCGCCGCACTCGACTCTACGCGCCTGCAGAGCGCGCTCGCAAAGAAGTTCAACGTAATGCAAAGCGAGGTTAAGGGATGCGCCACATACGGAGGCCACGGCGAGCAGATGGCTGTGTTCGGTTCTCATGTAACCATCGACGGCAAGCCCCTAACCGAGATTATCGGCACTCCGGAGTTCACTAACGAGGAGTGGGAGCAGATGAAGACCGACGTTACTAAGGGCGGAGCCAAGATTATCGAGCTGCGCGGACGCTCTTCATTCCAAAGCCCGGCTTACCTTTCAGTAGAGATGATACGCTCGGTTATGGGCGGCGAGCCGTTCAAGTATCCTGTCGGAACTTACGTTTCAACCGACAAGTACAACCACATCATGATGGCGATGAACACAACGCTCGACACAACCGGCGCACACTACACCGTACCGCAGGGCACGGCCGAGGAGAACGCCAAGCTCGACGCAAGCTATGAGCACCTCTGCAAGATGCGCGACGAGCTGGTAACGCTGAACATCGTACCCGAAATCTCTAAGTGGAACGAAATCAACCCGAACCTGTAATAACTACTTTTTTCATACGCAACGGGGCGCGCCTGACTTGAGGTGCGCCCCGCTTTTCGTTTATTTTGCACAAAAGCAAGTCCTTATATGCTACGTGAGTTCTGTATAAGAAAAATGTAATCATTCTAAAAACAAATTACATCATTCTAAACTGTAAGAAGTCTAAGAAGTCTGCGGCATACTGTCATTCTGGGCCGGGACCCGGAATCCAGGGAACACGCTTTCGTCAACAACTTGGTTGCATATACTGGATTCCGGGTCCCGGCCCGGAATGACAGTATGCTGCAGACTTCTTAAATCCAATACAACACGATACTTTTTATGGAATAATTCTTATACCGAACTGACTTGTTATTTGGCAACTTATATGCTTCCAACCGAATTCTTTGCGGAAACTAATAAATTTTTTATTCAACGTTTTAATGTCACAATGTCACATCATGGCTCTACATTCTGATTACCAATAAGTTACGTTGTGACATTGGACGCAGTGCCACGTTCACTACTTTCACGTTGGAGTGGTGAATGTGGTGAACGTGCCAACATCTTAATGTCACGACGCAACACCGTGACGGTCAACGGCTTATACAGTGATGTGACATTGTGACATTAAAATCCCGAACAAAAATATTTATGAATGTCCGCAATCGTAAAAGATTATTCGTCGTGTTTGGCAATAACACAACGAATAGTCTTTGCGTTTGCCGCTTTTCATAGTGTAAAAGGCCATGTTTCAGTCTTCAAGACACTGTTTCTTGCCTTTTGAAAGACGGCCTTTCACACTATTCTTATACCGGACTCACGACGTTACCGTTGCTTCACTTCAACTTGTCGTATTCTTCATCCGTCACCGCTTCCAACCATTCGTTGGATGCGCCTTCGGCAGGCAGGGAAATGGCAATGTGCTGGAACCATGAACCGGCGGTTGCTCCGTGCCAGTGTTTTACTTCGGCTGGGATGTTCACCACGTCGCCGGGGCGGAGCTTGCGGGCCGGCTTTCCCCATTCTTGGTACCAGCCTTCGCCGCCCACGCAGATAAGTATCTGGCCGCCTTTGTGGTGGATGTGCCAGTTGTTGCTGCAGCGCGGCTCAAACGTCACGTTCGACATCGGCAGGCCTTCCGTGAGCAGTGGGGCGAGGTAGCTGTTGCCGGTGAAATACCGGGCGTATGCCGTATTTGGTTCTCCCTTCGGGAACATCATGTTATCCACGGGCTTGCCTTCGTTGAACGGCTCTCCGTATACTTCCGCAATCGCCTTGGCGGCACGGTAAGCCTCCGTGTCTCCAACATAGGCTGCCAGTACATGGGGAATGGCGTGTATCTCCTCATCGCTGACACCCATGTTCCTTGCGCCGCTGATGTGCGATTTCAATTGCGGTTCCACGCCCTGCATGGAAGCCAGCGCGCTGACGGTAACTATCTCGCGTTCGGCATGGGTAAGGATGTCGCGTGCGAAAATGTCACCGAACAGATGCGCCTTCAGGTAGTAGTCGGTTGCCGGGGCGAAGGCGTAGTCGAATGGTTTGCCGCCACACAGTTTGGTCTGCACGGCCGTGCCCTGTGCCAAAGCGTCGTAATCGGGGGCAAGCGGCGAGGCGTCCTTGCCACGTCGGTCTTCAATGCCTTTCGCCTTCCGGTCTGCCAGCACGCTTTGCAAAGCGCCAAGCCCGTTCAGGCTGCGCGGAAATCCGGTGTAGGCATACAGGTGCGAGAGTGCTTCTTTCGCTTCGTTGACGGTCAGTCCGCCGTCCAAGGCATCCGTGAGAGCGGTTTTCAAGCCTTCGATGTCGCCTTTCGCCTCGAAAGCGGCTATCACTGCCAGGTGTTGCTGTTTCTTGTTCAATACTTCCATATCGTTTTGTGCTTTGATTGTCGATAAGCCGCATGCCATGATGACTAATGCGCAGGCGGCCATTCTGATTATTCTGTTCATAACCCGTTTATATTTTGATTTCCTGTTTGCAAAGTTACAGCGATGCGCCGGAAAACAGGGTAAACAAATTACGGATACTCGAACCGTTTTTACGGAAAATCCCCTGCAAGCCCGTCACTGCTTGCAGGGGATTCCCGATTTTTTAATCATAAATCACGGCGACGGTTTTTCCCGTCTTCTTCCTTCGTGCCCGTGGAAGATTTTTAGTCCATGAAGCTGAAGTATTTGGTGCTGGTGCTGCCGCTGTTTCCGGTCATTGTGAAGCTGTTGTCAGTCCAAGTGTATGTTGTTACGTTGCCTTCGTCGCTTGTCTCGCTTGCCAGCAGGTGGCGCGGAGCCTTGCCTAAAAGACCGGCGTAATAGATGAGTTCAACCTCGTCGAGGTCGACCGAGAACATGCGGTAATACATCATGATGCCGTTCGAGTTGAGTCCGCTGCCGTATGCGTAGTCGTAATAGCTTACGTTGCCTCGTTCAGAGACATAGCTTACCTTTGTAAGGTCGCCGTCTGTCCATGTAAGGGTGTAGTCGCGGCCGTTGCGGTCGTCCTTCAAGGCAGTGACGTGCCCGTCGGCGTCGTATTCGAACGTCTTTGTGTATACATCCTCGCCGTAGTAGTCATGGCTTGTCTGTACGATCTTCTCGGCGAATCCTTGTTTGTTGAGCGTTATGTCGAACTCGTCGCGGTAGCCCGACTCTTCAAGTACGGCGTAGACGTCGGGGCCTTCAGCTCCGGTCAGGTAGTTGTATTTGAAGGTCATGGTCTCGTCGCCGTCGATGATTTGCGTCAGGTATCCGTTTTCGTAAACCATGCGCATGCCGTCAATTTCCTTGAGCAGCTTGCCCGTGAACACTTTGCCGAGGGGCGATTGGCCTTCGGGCAGGCCGGCGTCGGGCGTTGTGGGCGCGTCGTCGGTTACGAGGTAAGTCCACGACTCGTCGCGTCCGTACTCGTCTTCCCACTTGTCGTGTATCATGGCGCGGTTGCCGTCGAAGGTTATCGTGCAGTAGTCGCCCGTCCATTCGCCGTCCCAGGCGTAGTATATGGTGCCGTTCTTGCGGCTTTTCCATTTCCATTCGGCTACGCCGATAGAGCCGTCGAGGTATGACACTAAGTACGTACCCGACTTCGACAATACCACTTCTACGGGCATGTCGTAGCCGTCGGCGCCGGGATTCTCGGGCGTTACGGTCATGTCTTCGGTCTCGCCGGTCTCCTTGTCGTAGTACACGTCGCGTATTTTTTCAATCCTCCATGTGCGGCATAGGGCGTTGGTAATGTCGTCGCCGCTCATCGTGGGCTCTTTCTTCGCGTCGTACTGCGTAGTCTGTCCGCCCTGCGTAGTCACCTCGATGCTGGTCACCTTGCCGCCAGAGTATCCGAGCTTGATCGTGCCGAAGCCTTCGAGTGCGAACTCGTTGCCGCCGAGTCTGGTGAACGTGCCGTAGATGATGCCGTCGTACTGCGTGGCGCGCGTCTGTCCTTCGGCCTTGCCGTTGTTGAGCAGCGACCGCCTGCGGCTTTTGGCCGCGCCGTTTTCCGGTGCGTTGTAGTAGCCTCCGCCGTAGCTTAGCGTCACGATGTAGTTGCCGCTTGCGCTAAGCTCGATGTTCTCGTAGGGAGAGTCGGCCGACGTGATTTCGTACTTTCCGCTTACCTCTTCATACTCCGGCGTGGGTAGGTTTACGTTTCCTACGCCGTCGCCGTCGTCGTCACTGCTGCACGCCGTGGTGCATACGGCCGAGCAGATGAACAGCAGGGCCATCATCAGAATGCTGCTTTTCTTTTTCATAATGTTTAATGTTTTTGTATTATTGTGTATTTGGTTGGTTTATGGGCATGACGCTGCCTGCCGTGGCCGTAGCTCCGGTCATGGCGTTGGTTGTGAATAAGGTTGAACTTGAGCCTCTGCGGCAAATCTTCCCGTTTCGTTGCATTGAATAACCTTTCGCGCGGCTGCACCGCGTGCGGCGCAGCCGTTTCCGAATTATTCTGCAAGACGGGACGCAGACGATAGTTTGTAAGTTGTTACGGGAGAAGAGCCGTCCCATTACTTTCAGCCGGGGAATGTCCCTGCCGAATTGCCGAGGTAATGTAATCTCCCGTCAGGAAAAACCTGATTTGCGCCGCAAAGGTATTGAATATTTACCGAATAAGAACCGTGCCTGATGTTAAATCTTATTAATATAGGCTTGCCGCGGCCTTAAGCAGGGTGCGCGCGCCGGGGTGGGGTACGTTCCGTTACGCCTTTATTTAGTATATTTGCAGGCGTTAAACTGTAACAGAATGGCATTATGGGAAATATAGACAAATACCTGTCAGACTTCCTCCGTTACACGGCCGGGGTGTCCGAGGACATATTGTATTGGGTTTATCCGCTGACGGCGGCTTTCGGCATAGCCGTCTTGTCGTATGCGTGTACGGCGGCGTTCCGTTTCGCCGTTATGCCCGCCGTGCAGAAACTTACCGAAAGGACGAAGGCCACTTGGGACGATTATCTTTTCAACGCGAAAGTGATGAGGGCTTTCCGCCGCATCATTCCGCCAGTAGTGTGGTATGTGGCGCTGCCTGCCGTGCTCACCCATTCGCCGTCGCTGCTGCTGTTCCTGCAGAAAGTCTGCAACATATACCTCGTCATAGTGTCGCTTATGTTCGTAAGCGTGTTCATCCATTCGCTTTACGAAATATCCGAGTCTCACCAGAAGTTGCGCAACCGTCCGCTGAAAGGCGTCTACCAGATGTTCAACCTCCTCGCCTTCGTCCTCGGCTGCATACTCGTAATAAGCATAGTCATCGACAAGAGCGCGACGGCCGTGCTTGCCGGCCTTGGAGCGTCGGCGGCCGTGCTGATGCTGATTTTCAAGGACTCGATACTCGGCCTCGTTGCCGGCGTGCAGCTGTCGGCCAACGACATGCTGCGCCCGGGCGACTGGATAACGATGGACAAATACGGCGCCAACGGCTTCGTCATAGAAGTGTCGCTGACTACGGTCAAGGTGCAGAACTTCGACAAGACGATAACCACCATTCCGCCTTACGCCCTCGTAAGCGACTCGTTCCAGAACTGGCGCTTCATGCGCGAGTCGGGCGGTAGGCGCATGAAGCTGTCGGTGAACATCGACTCCAACTCGGTGCATTTCTGTGAAAAGGACGAGATTCAGCGGTATGTGGATAAGGGGTTCATACCAGCGGAGCGTTACGCCGACCACGGTTTTCCGATAGCCAACACGCAGGTTTACCGCGACTTCATGATGGATTTCATGCGGCGTCATCCCGACGTGAACAAGGACATGATGATAATGGTGCGCATGCTCCAGCCTACGCCCGAGGGGCTTCCCGTCGAACTGTATTGCTTCTCTTCGTTTACAGACTGGCAACCTTTCGAGCGTTTCCAGGGCGAAATGCTCGATTACGCCTTGGTTATGGCCCGCGAGTTCGGTCTTAGGATATTCCAGCGCCCGTCGGGAATTGACTTTACCAAGTGAAGGGTACGGGTGGGGAATCCGTTAATCGCGGGCTGATAATTGTCGTACCGTTTCAAGCCATGTTATGAAAGGCCGCCTTTTGCATCGTAAAAGGCGGCTTTTTATATTGTAAAAGGCCATGAATTGGAACGTAAAAGGCCATATCTTGCTAAATGCGTGGTAATCAGCGTGTTGGTCGGGCGTATCTCCCCGCGTTACCAAATGCAACGCCGTGGCGGCGGTTTTACGGGTGGATGATGCTACGGGTGGATGATGCTTGGTGGACAAGCAGACTTAATGTCAGTTCGGTATAATGAAAAGGAATCCATTCTAAACCGTAAGAAATCTATGGCATACCGTCATTCCGGGCTTAGACCCGGAATCCAGGAAACATTCTTTTGAGAATAAAGTGTTTTTTATATTGGTTTCCGGGTCTAAGCCCGGAATGACGGTATGCCATAGACTTCTTATCGGATAGATTGATTATATTTTCTTATACCGAACTGGCGTAGATTTACAACGGCATGATTCAGCGGCAGGAGCAGAAGATAAGGGAACTTGAGGCTGAATTGCGCCAAGCCAAGTGACGCTGGCCGGTTGAATGCAGGCCGTATTATTGCGTATTGCATAAAAAACATTAAATAAAGGGGTACATATCGGCCTTGCGTCCGTCATTATTACGGGCAGGAACCGGCGTCGGGCTGACGGACGTAGCATGCATGTCCGTCCGACGCCGGGTTGTCTTGCCGTTGCGCCGGCTTATGACAAGAACGCCGGCGGACGTCGGTTTTTAATTTAACTTCAAATCAAAGAATAAACTATGTTAGTAAACACTAAAGCAAGAGTAGGCGTTTTCTCTATCGCCTTGGGCGCGTATTTACCCCAGTTCCCTTCATTGGTACCCGAGTTTGAGGCTCAATATGAGGCTTTCAAGAAGATGATTCCCGATACTGTCGAGATAATCGACGGAGGTTTGGTTACGACTAAAGAGCAGTCGCAGGCAGCCGGAGACAAGTTCCGCGCAGCCGACGTTGACATCGTTATGATGCAGCTTCTCACTTATGCCACATCTTATAATATGCTTCCGGCCGTCAAGGACCTCGACGTCCCGGTAGTACTCGTGAACATACAGAAGCTCAAGGCCCTTGACTACGACCATACCGACATCGCCTCTTGGCTGGGCGAAGGCTACGCCTGCGGCGCAGTAGGCGAGATGGTTGCCGACCTTGAGCGCTACGGCAAGCGCCACGCCGTAATCACGGGAGTGGTTGAAGGCGGCGACCCGCAGGTTCAGGAGGAAATCGACGACTGGTGCCGCGCGGCACAAGTGAGGAGGCGCTTCCGCGATACGAACATCGCCCAGATAGGCCGCCCGTATCCCGGAATGATGGACCTTTACATTGACGAGTCGAACCTTTACCGCCGCATGCACCTCTACACCAAGCAGTTTGACTGGGAAAAAATGTGGGCCATCGCCGACAACATCACCGACGACGAGGCCATCCGCGCCAAGGCCCAAGACATACTCGACACCTTCGACATCGAGGGCGGAGGCAGCATAGAGGAAGTTTGGGAGATGGCCAAGTACGTGGTTGCCTTCGAACAGTGGGTTAAGGACGAGAAACTCGGCCTTATCGCATCTCACTACGACGGCTACGCACAGGGCAAGGCCGGCGTGTTGGACAGCATGCTGATACCGGCCTTCTCGATGCTCATCAAGCAAGGCACGGCCTGCGCCGTAGAAGGCGACATGAAAGTTGCTATGGCCATGAGCATAATGAAGACCATCTCGGGCACGGGACAGTTAGCCGAGATGTACTCTATCGACTTCAACGACGACATCGCCATCATCGGCCACAGCGGTTCGGGCGACGCCGACATCTCGGATAAGAAGCCGACGATGAAGATTGTCAAGGTGTTCCACGGCAAGACCGGCGGTGGATATCTCACGCAGTTCTATCCGTACCTCGGCCCAGTTACGTATCTCGCAATAACCCAAGACGGAGACGGGCACTTCAAGTTCGTGGTAGCCGAGGGCGTGAACGAGGAAGGAAAGATCTTGTCGTTCGGCGACACTAACATGCGCACGCGCTTCACTTGCGGTGCGCGCGACTTCGTTACGCGCTGGAGCGAGTGCGGCCCGACCCACCACTTCGCCGCCGCAACGGGCCGCCATATCGACACGATACTGAAGGTCGCAAAGATATTCAACGTGCCCGTAGACGTCGTAACACGATAAGGCGGAATATTATTTGTTGCTTTTTTAATGTGAACTCTGTATAAGAAGCAAGAAACTGAAATGGTTTTTAATCGTAAGAATGCCACTGACTTCTTACGATTAAAAACCATTTCAGTTTCTTATTTCTTATGCCTGGCTTAGATAATCAGGCTTTCCCGCAAGGAAACTCGGGCTTTACGGCGGTAATATGTCCATGCTTGGCACGTCATTACCTTATTAACTTTTTTAAACCCGAAATATTGTCACATTTATTATAATATCCCGAAGTCTTTCGCTATATTTGCAAAAGATAATCTGCGTTCGGGATATTACGGACAAGTCCGTTTTCCGCCTGCTGACATTATCTTTTTTAGGAAACCCCAAAACACCAACGCTATGAAATACAAATTATTAGTTCTCGATGTAGACGGAACGTTGCTTAACAACGCGAAGGAAATCAGCAAGCGCACGTTGGCGGCCTTGCTGAAGGTGCAACACATGGGAGTGCGCATCGTGCTCGCCTCAGGCAGACCCACTTCAGGCCTTCTCCCGTTGGCCAAGGCGCTTGAGCTTGACAATTTCGGAGGCTTCATCGTGTCATATAACGGATGCCAGATAATCAAGGCCGACGACGGAGAGGTGATGTTCGAAAGGCGGATCAATCCCGAGCAGATACCTTATTTAGAGAAGAAGTCGCGCAAAAACAACTTCTCGATTTTCACCTACGGCGACGACATATTGCTGACCGACAATGCCGACAACATATACATCCGCCGGGAAGCCCAGTTGAACAACCTTAAGATCGTGGAGGAAGAGGATTTCTCGATAGCCATCGACTTCGCCCCGTGTAAGTGCGTATTGGTGAGCGACGACGAAGAGGCGCTGCGCGGATTGGAAGCCCACTGGAAGCGCAGGCTTGCCGGCGTGTTGGACGTGTTCCCCTCAGAGCCTTACTTCCTCGAGGTCGTGCCGTTCGGAATAGACAAGGCCAACACGCTCGGAGTGCTGATGGAACAGCTTGGCGTGACGCGCGAGGAAGTCATTGCCATCGGTGACGGCGTGGCTGATGTAACGATGCTGCAACTTGCCGGCAAGAGCGTGGCAATGGGGCATGCGCAGGACTCAGTGAAAGTGTGCGCCGACTACGTTACTGCCTCCAACGAGGAGGACGGTGTGGCGCAGGCCGTTGAGAAGCTCATCCTTGCCGAAGTTCATGCCTCGGAGATACCGCTCGACCTTATGAACGCCCAGGCCAAGCACGCGCTGATGGGCAACCTCGGCATCCAGTACACTTACGCCTCGCGCGACCGCATTGAGGCCACCATGCCCGTAGACGAACGCACGCGCCAGCCTTTCGGCATACTTCACGGCGGAGCGACGCTGGCCTTGGCCGAGACTGTGGCCGGATTAGGCTCGATGATCTCATGCCAGCCGGACGAAATCGTTGTGGGCATGCAGGTCAGCGGCAACCACGTATCATCGGCCCACGAGGGCGACACCGTGCGGGCAGTGGGCACCGTAGTTCACCGCGGACGCTCGTCGCATGTGTGGAACGTCGACGTGTTCACTTCGACCAATAAGCTGGTGTCAAGCATACGCGTGGTGAACAGCATCATGAAGAAACGGTGACAGCCGTGCGCGTTTGGCTTAAGATGCCGTCGTCCGTGAGCGGATAGACGGCATTTTTTTTGTTCAAATACGTGCCATCCTGCTATTATCTCGTAAAAAATTAGTAAGTTTGCAACTCGTAAAATGAGGAATAGCAAAAAATAAGGAAAATATAAATGGGAAAAATCATACTTACCGGCGACCGCCCTACGGGACGCCTCCATTTAGGCCATTACGTAGGTTCGCTGCGCCGCCGCGTCGAGCTTCAGAACGAGGGCGACTATGACCGCATGTTCGTGTTCATCGCCGACGTGCAGGCGTTGACAGACAACGCCGATAACCCAGAGAAGGTAAGGCAGAACGTCGTTGAAGTGGCGCTCGACTATCTTTCGGCCGGTCTTGACCCTTCGAAGGTAACGCTCTTCGTGCAGTCGATGATACCGGAGCTGGCCGAGCTTACCGTGTATTACATGAATCTCGTAACCGTTTCGCGCCTGCAGCGCAACCCTACGGTGAAAACCGAGATACAGATGCGCAACTTCGAGACGAGCATACCCGTTGGTTTCTTTACTTATCCTATAAGCCAGGCGGCCGACATAACGGCCTTCAAGGCCACCACCGTGCCGGCCGGAGAGGACCAGGAACCGATGCTCGAACAGACGCGCGAGATTGTAAAACGATTCAACAACATTTACGGCGAGGTACTTGTTGAGCCGAAAATCATGCTGCCCACGAACTCCGTGTGCTGCCGACTGCCGGGTACGGACGGCAAGGCAAAAATGAGCAAGAGCCTCGGCAACTGCATCTACTTGTCTGACCCGTCGAAGGAAATGCAGCAGAAGGTTAAGAGCATGTACACCGACCCCGGCCACTTGCGCGTGGAAGACCCGGGCAAAGTGGAGGGTAACACGGTGTTTACCTACCTTGACGCATTCAGCACGGAAGATGACTTCGCCGAGTTTTGGCCCGAATACAAGAATCTCGACGAACTTAAAGACCACTACCGCCGCGGCGGATTGGGCGACATGAAGTGTAAGAAGTTCCTGATAAAGGTGCTCGACCGCCAGCTTGAGCCTATCCGCCGACGCCGCCACGAGTTCGAACAGGATATTCCCGAGGTTTACAACATCCTCAAGCGCGGCTCTGAAGCCGCCCGCGAGGTGGCCGCTCAGACGCTCCATGAGGTGCGCGAAGCTATGAAGATAAACTACTTTGACGACGCCGAGCTTATCCGCCGCCAGGCCGAGATGTATAAGGCCGGGAAATGATAGGCCGTCGTACGGCGTAGTCGAAACCGTCAATTAACAGGCCATGCGCATTACATAATCGCCGGGCTTCTTGTTTTTTCGGATAAAATAGATTATCTTTGCATTGCCTTGCGGCGTGTTGTTGCCGCCGGGCCGATGGATTAATATGGAACACATTATTAATATATATAAGCAAAATGGAAAATAACAATAACAAGCAACAAGGGCAGTTTCAGATAGAGCTGCCCCAGGAAGTGGCTCAGGGAGAATACGCCAACTTCGCCATCATAACACATTCAAGTTCTGACTTCGTGCTCGACTTCGCACGCATACTGCCCGGAGTGCCAAAGGCTACGGTGAAATCGCGCGTGATACTTGCGCCGGAGCACGCCAAGCGCCTGCTTATGGCATTGAAAGACAATATCGTAAGATACGAGAATGCTTACGGACAGATACAGCTCCCGCAGCAGGAAAAGGGTACGATAGCTCCCTTTAACATCAATAAGGGCGAGGCGTAAGCCTTTTAACGTAGTCCACTGTCGGATGCAGGAGGGGTTCGGCGCCGATTGCGTTGGACGGATGTGCCAAGAGGCATGTTTGATGTGATGCTTATTTCATGGTAATGTCGGACTGGCGTAATGGTTTTGACATACTATTTAGGTAGATATATTAGTTAAATAGTTTTAATAAAGCCTATATTGTCAAAAATAATTGACGGTATGGGCTTTTGTGGTTCTTTATAATTAGGTAATTTGAATATTTATTCGTACCTTTGCAGCCCAAAATGGTCTGTGTCTCAGATTGTTGCTTGAATAAGGAAAATAACAAAACAATATATAACTAAAAATTAACAACAATGCCTACAATTCAACAATTGGTAAGAAAAGGTAGAAAGGCGCTTGTTGACAAGAGCAAATCTCCTGCGCTGGACTCATGTCCGCAGCGTCGTGGAGTATGTGTTCGCGTGTACACAACAACCCCCAAGAAACCTAATTCGGCAATGCGTAAGGTTGCCCGTGTTCGTTTGACAAACCAGAAGGAAGTGAACTCTTACATACCTGGAGAGGGACACAACCTTCAGGAGCACTCTATCGTGCTGGTTCGTGGCGGTCGTGTTAAGGACCTGCCCGGTGTGCGTTATCACATCGTCCGTGGTACTCTTGATACCGCAGGCGTGGCTAACCGCACGCAGCGTCGCTCTAAGTATGGAGCAAAGCGTCCTAAGGCCAAGAAGTAATAATCCTTTTTAATCAGGACAGACATTTTATTTAAACGTTTTGCTGGAGAATTGTTATAAAGGTTGAGTAAGTGTTCCCGGAGGGGAAGCTGAAGAACAAGTGAACAGCCCCATGCAGAATTAATTTCAAACAAAGAAATGAGAAAAGCAAAACCAAAGAAGCATGTGATCCTGCCGGATCCGG
Organism: uncultured Prevotella sp.; assembly: GCA_944319795.1. Lineage (GTDB taxonomy): Bacteria > Bacteroidota > Bacteroidia > Bacteroidales > Bacteroidaceae > Prevotella. The sequence goes on from CALUFA010000024.1 coordinate 21,398, forward strand.
TTTACAACGACCAAAAGGTCTCGAAATTCGTTAATCATCTGATGTATGACGGTAAGAAGAATACATCTTATGAGATTTTCTACAAAGCATTGGATACCGTAAAGGAGAAGATGGCTAACGAGGAGAAGTCGGCTCTCGAAATATGGAAGGCCGCCCTCGACAACATCACTCCTCAGGTCGAGGTTAAGAGCCGCCGTATCGGTGGCGCGACGTTCCAGGTTCCTACTGAAATCCGCCCCGACCGCAAGGAGAGCATCTCGATGAAGAATATGATCAACTTCGCACGCAAGCGCGGCGGCAAGACAATGGCCGACAAGCTGGCAGCCGAGATCATGGACGCTTACAACAATCAGGGCGGTGCCTTCAAGCGTAAGGAAGACATGCACCGCATGGCCGAGGCTAACCGTGCATTCGCTCACTTCAGGTTTTAAAACATAGTTTAGGTAAAAAGAATCATGGCAAAGCAAGATTTACATTTGACCCGTAATATCGGCATCATGGCCCACATCGACGCCGGTAAGACGACCACTTCTGAGCGTATCCTGTTCTACACGGGTAAAACTCATAAGATTGGCGAGGTTCATGACGGTGCCGCTACGATGGACTGGATGGCACAGGAGCAGGAGCGTGGTATAACCATTACTTCTGCCGCAACGACTTGTTACTGGAAGTACGACAACAAGCAGTTTAAGATAAACTTGATCGACACTCCGGGACACGTAGACTTCACCGCCGAGGTTGAACGCTCGCTGCGCGTTCTCGACGGAGCCGTTGCCACTTACTGCGCCGTAGGCGGCGTTCAGCCCCAGTCTGAAACAGTATGGCGCCAGGCTGACAAGTACAACGTTCCGCGTCTTGGCTATGTGAATAAGATGGACCGCTCAGGTGCCGACTATTTCGACGTGCTCCGTCAGATGAAGGAAGTGCTGGGAGCAAATCCCGTTTCTTTGGTCGTACCTATCGGCAGCGAAGAAACTTTCAAGGGTCTTGTAGACCTTATCAAGATGAAGGCTATCTATTGGCACGATGAGACTATGGGTGCCGAGTATGAGATAGACGACATACCCGCCGACCTGAAGGACGAGGCTGAAGAGTGGAGGGGCAAGCTCCTCGAAGCCGCAGCTGAGTTTGACGAGGCCCTCATGGAGAAATATTTCGACGATCCCAACTCTATCACGGAGGAGGAAGTCATCGCAGCCATCCGCAAGGGTACCCTCTCTATGCAGTGCACGCCTATGCTTTGCGGTTCTTCGTTCAAGAACAAGGGTGTGCAGACGTTGCTTGACTATGTGTGCGCGTTCCTGCCTTCACCTCTCGATACTCCTAATATCATCGGCACAAACCCGACGACAGGCGAAGAGGAAGACCGTAAGCCGTCGGAGGATGCACCTACTTCGGCTCTCGCGTTTAAGATCGCTACCGACCCGTATGTAGGCCGTCTCGTGTTCTTCCGCGTTTACTCAGGTAAGGTTGAGGCTGGCTCATACGTTTACAATACCCGTTCGGGCAAGAAGGAGCGCGTAAGCCGTTTGTTCCAGATGAACTCTAACAAGCAGGTTCCCATGGATGCTATCGACGCAGGCGACATCGGCGCAGGCGTAGGCTTCAAGGACATCCGCACAGGCGACACACTCTGCGACGAGGCTCATCCTATCGTACTCGAGTCGATCACATTCCCTGACCCGGTTATCGGTATCGCCGTTGAGCCGAAGAGCCAGGCTGATGTTGATAAGCTGGGCATAGGTCTCGCTAAGTTGGCAGAGGAAGACCCGACCTTCACCGTACATACCGACGAGCAGAGTGGCCAGACCGTAATCTCAGGTATGGGTGAGCTCCACCTCGACATCATCCTTGACCGTTTGAAGAGGGAGTTCAAGGTTGAGTGCAACCAAGGCAAGCCGCAGGTGAACTACAAAGAGGCTATCACCAAGACCGTCAACCTGCGTGAGGTTTACAAGAAGCAGAGTGGTGGACGTGGTAAGTTCGCCGACATTATTGTCAACGTCGGTCCGATCGACGAGGATTACAAGGAAGGTGGATTGCAGTTCATCAACGAGGTTAAGGGCGGTAACATTCCTAAGGAATTCATCCCGTCGGTACAGAAGGGCTTCGAGACGGCCATGAAGAGCGGCGTGCTCGGCGGTTATCCTATGGACAGCCTGAAGGTTACCTTGCTTGACGGTTCGTTCCACCCCGTTGACTCTGACCAGTTGTCGTTCGAGATCGCAGCCATCAACGCTTACAAGAACGCATGCGTTAAGGCTGGTCCCGTGTTGATGGAGCCTATCATGAAGCTCGAGGTTGTTACTCCCGAAGAGAACATGGGTGACGTTATCGGTGACTTGAACAAGCGCCGTGGCCAGGTTGAAGGCATGGACGAGACCCGTAGCGGCGCGCGCATCATCAGGGCGATGGTTCCGCTGGCAGAGATGTTCGGTTACGTTACGGCTCTCCGTACAATCACTTCCGGACGTGCTACAAGCTCTATGGAGTATGACCATCACGCACCTGTTTCAAGCTCAATCGCTAAGACCGTGCTTGAAGAGATAAAGGGACGCGTAGATTTGGTATAATCGTGAAAAACTAAAAGAGAAAGAGGCGTCTCGTTAGCGAATGACTCTTAACGGGCGTACCTCTTCTCTTGTTGATTTAATATTTAAAATAAAAGTCAAAAAACATGAGTCAGAAAATCAGAATCAAGCTGAAGTCTTACGACCACAAATTGGTTGACAAGTCAGCAGAAAAAATCGTAAAGGCCGTCAAGGCTACGGGAGCTATTGTCAGCGGTCCTATTCCACTGCCGACACACAAGCGCATCTTCACCGTAAACCGCAGTACTTTCGTTAATAAGAAGTCTCGCGAGCAGTTCCAATTGAGCGACTACAAGCGCCTTATCGACATTTACAGTTCTACTGCAAAGACAGTCGACGCTCTTATGAAACTCGAATTGCCGAGCGGTGTTGAAGTTGAAATCAAAGTATAGTTTAATTTTTAATATTAATTGAAATGCCAGGATTAATTGGAAGAAAAATCGGAATGACATCCGTTTTCAGTGCCGACGGCAAGAATGTGCCGTGCACTGTTATCGAAGCTGGTCCTTGTGTTGTTACCCAAGTGAAGACTGTCGAGAAAGACGGCTACAAGGCTGTTCAGCTTGGCTTCGGTGAAGCTAAGGAAAAGAACACCACAAAGCCTATGCAGGGAGTCTTCAAGAAGGCTGGTACGACACCGAAGAGACACTTGGCCGAGTTCAAGTTTGATGAGGAGTACAACCTTGGTGACACTATCACCGTTGACATCTTCAACGATACTACTTTTGTAGACGTTGTTGGTACGTCAAAAGGAAAAGGTTTCCAGGGTGTAATGAAGCGTCATGGCTTCGGTGGTGTAGGTCAGAGTACCCACGGTCAGGACGACCGCGCCCGTAAGCCGGGTTCTATCGGCGCATGTTCTTATCCTGCAAAGGTGTTCAAAGGAATGCGCATGGCCGGACAGATGGGTGGCGACAGGGTCACAACCCAGAATCTCAAAGTGTTAAAAGTAATACCGGAGCATAACCTCATCCTTGTGAAAGGTAGTGTTGCTGGTTGCAAAGGTTCAACCGTTTTAATTGAGAAATAATGGAAATTAACGTATTAAATATCAAAGGTGAAAACACTGGGAGAAAGGTTACGTTAAACGAATCTATCTTCGGAATTGAACCGAACGACCACGTTCTTTATCTTGACGTAAAGCGTTACATGGCTGCTCAGCGCCAGGGAACTGCAAAGTCAAAGGAAAGAAGTGAGCATGCTGGTTCTACACGCAAACTCGGTCGCCAGAAAGGCGGCGGCGGTGCTCGTCGCGGTGATATCAACTCTCCGTTGCTCAAGGGTGGTGGCCGCGTATTCGGTCCGAAGCCCCGCGATTACAGCATAAAGCTGAATCATAAAGTTACTCTCCTTGCACGTAAGAGTGCTTTGTCGTATAAGGCTAAAGACGATGCTATTATCATCGTTGAGGATTTCAATTTGGAAGCTCCGAAGACAAAAGATTTCGTAAATATTACTAAAAATCTTAAAGTTGACGGCAAGAAATTGCTTTTCCTTTTGCCGGAAGTAAATAAAAACGTATATTTGTCAGCTCGTAATTTGCAGCGCACCGAGGTCATGGTTGCTTCAACCCTCAACACTTACAAGGTTTTGGATGCAGACGTAGTGGTGATGACCGAGAATTCGCTGAAGGCTATCGACGAAATCTTAAACAAGTAAAAAGGAGAAAAGTATTATGGCATTTATCATAAAACCATTGGTCACTGAGAAGATGACCAAGATTACAGACAAGTGGCCTAACCGCTACGGCTTCATAGTACGCCCTGAGGCTAACAAACTCCAAATTAAGAAAGAAGTCGAAAGTCTGTATAACGTTACGGTTGAAGACGTCAATACGATGCGTTACGCCGGGAAGCGCTCGGCGCGTTACACTAAGGCCGGACTTATAAGAGGCCAGAAGAACGCATTCAAAAAGGCAATCGTTACCCTTAAAGAGGGCGATACAATTGATTTTTACAGCAATATTTAAATAAAAGATGGCAGTACGTAAATTTAAACCGGTAACTCCGGGTCAAAGACACAAGATTATTGGTACGTTCGAGGAGATTACTGCATCCGTACCAGAGAAGTCTCTCGTTTGCGGTAAACGTTCTACCGGCGGTCGAAACAATACGGGTAAGATGACCATGCGCTACCTCGGCGGCGGTCACAAGAGGAAGTATCGTTTCATCGACTTCAAGCGTGAGAAAGATGGTGTTCCAGCTGTAGTTAAGACAATCGAGTACGATCCGAACCGTTCGGCCCGTATCGCGTTGTTGTATTATGCAGATGGTGAAAAACGTTACATTATTGCTCCTAACGGACTGCAGGTAGGTGCAACCCTGATGTCCGGCAAGGACGCGGCGCCTGAGATTGGTAACGCGCTTCCCTTGGCCAACATCCCCGTGGGTACTGTAATTCACAATATTGAATTGCGTCCAGGGCAGGGTGCTCTGCTCGTTCGTTCGGCTGGTAATTTCGCTCAGTTGACTTCTCGTGAAGGCAGTTATTGCGTTGTTAAGCTCCCTTCTGGCGAGACTCGCCAGATACTAAGTGCTTGTAAGGCTACCGTAGGAAGTGTTGGTAACTCCGACCACGCCCTTGAGCAGTCAGGTAAGGCCGGACGCTCTCGTTGGCTCGGACGCCGTCCTCACAACCGTGGTGTTGTCATGAACCCGCATGATCACCCGATGGGTGGTGGTGAAGGACGTCAGTCAGGAGGCCACCCGCGTTCACGCAAGGGCTTGTATGCTAAGGGTCTCAAGACGAGGGCTCCGAAGAAGCTTTCAAACAAGTATATCATCGAAAGAGCTAATAAGAAATAACCAAGTAAACTAAGTGTAAATTATGAGTCGTTCATTAAAAAAAGGTCCATATATCAACGTGTCACTCGAGAAGAAGATTCTCGCGATGAACGAGAGTGGCAAGAAGAGTGTTGTTAAGACATGGGCCAGGGCATCGGTGATTTCTCCGGATTTCGTGGGACACACCGTGGCAGTTCATAACGGAAACAAATTTATCCCTGTTTACATTACCGAGAACATGGTCGGCCATAAGCTCGGAGAGTTCGCTCTGACACGCCGTTTCGGCGGACATGCCGGTAATAAGAAGTAATACAGGCTAAACCATTGAAAAATAAAAAGACAATATAATGGGAGCAAGAAAAAAGATTGCGGCTGAAAAAATAAAAGAAGCCCGTAAGACGTTGTATTTCGCAAAGCTCAAGGGCGTGCCTTCTTCTCCGCGCAAGATGCGTTATGTCGTGGACATGATCCGCGGAATGGAGGTGAACCAGGCGCTTGGAGTCTTGAGATTCTCCAAGAAGGCAGCTGCTGCTGACGTTGAGAAACTTTTGCGTTCAGCTATTGCGAACTGGGAAGTTAAGAATGACCGTAAGGCCGAAGACGGCGAGCTTTACATATCTAAAGTGTTCGTTGACGAGGGCGTTACGATGAAGCGTATGAGACCGGCACCTCAGGGCCGTGGCTACCGTATCCGCAAGCGTAGCAACCACGTAACCTTGTTTGTTGATGCCAAAACTAATGACGAAAAATAAGAAGCAGAATGGGACAGAAAGTTAATCCGATAAGCAACCGTCTCGGTATCATCAGGGGTTGGGATTCAAATTGGTTCGGTGGAAAGAACTTTGGCGACAACCTCGTCGAGGATATGAAGATCCGCAAGTACCTGAACGAACGCCTGGCAAAGGCCAGTGTATCTCGCATCGTCATTGAGCGTACGCTGAAACTCGTCACTATCACTATTTGTACGGCTCGTCCTGGACTTGTTATAGGTAAGGGCGGCCAGGATGTTGACAAACTGAAAGAAGAGCTGAAGAAACTTTACGACAAGGAAATTCAGATAAACATCTACGAAGTAAAGAAACCTGAGCTTGATGCGTCAATCGTAGCTAATAACATCGCACGCCAGGTTGAAGGTAAGATAGCTTACCGTCGTGCGATAAAGATGGCTGTGGCTAATACGATGCGTGCCGGAGCAGAGGGTATCAAGGTGCAGATTACCGGCCGTTTGAACGGTGCGGAGATGGCCCGCAAGGAAATGTACAAGGAAGGTCGTACTCCTCTTCACACTTTCCGTGCGGACATCGACTACTGTCAGGCTGAGGCTCTCACCAAGGTAGGCCTTTTGGGCATTAAGGTTTGGATTTGCCGCGGAGAGGTTTACGGAAAGCGTGACCTTACTTTGAATTTCGCACAGGAGAAACAGGGCGGACGTTCTAACGGCAAACCGAGAGCCAATCGTAAGAGAAACAATAACCGTTAAAGAAAGAAGTTATCATGTTACAGCCAAAAAGAGTAAAATATAGAAGACCTCAAGACGGGCGTGGCAACAAGGGCAACGCCCATAGGGGCACACAATTGGCTTTCGGATCATTTGGCATCAAGACCCTTGAGGCCAAATGGCTTGACAGCCGCCAGATAGAGGCAGCCCGTGTTGCCGTCAACCGTTATATGCAGCGTGAAGGCCAAGTTTGGATCCGCATTTTCCCGGATAAGCCCATCACACGTAAGCCTGCCGATGTCCGAATGGGTAAAGGTAAGGGTGATCCCGCAGGTTGGGTGGCACCAGTGACGCCCGGACGTATCCTCTTTGAAGTTGAAGGTGTATCTTTCGACGTTGCAAAAGAGGCTCTCCGCCTCGCCGCACAGAAGTTGCCTGTTAAGACGAAATTTGTTGTTAGACGTGATTACGATAAAAACGCTTGATTATGAAGATTAAAGAAGTAAGAGAGCTTGAGACCAAAGACTTGGTAGAAAGACTCGAGGCAGAGGTTGCCAAGTACCATCAGATGAAGTTGAATCACTCAATCACGCCGTTGGAGAATCCATCTCAGATAAAGGCTGCTCGTCGTGACATAGCACGCATGAAAACGGTTCTTCGCCAAAGGGAACTTAATAAATAACAATGGTTCAGATGGAAAAGAGAAATTTAAGAAAGACAAGATCGGGTGTCGTTATAAGCAACAAAATGGATAAAACCATTGTTATTGCCACGAAGTTCAAGGAAATGCACCCTATATATGGTAAGTTCGTCCAAAAGACAAAGAAATACCATGCACATGATGAAAAGAATGAGGCAAATGTAGGTGATACAGTGCTCATTATGGAGACCCGTCCTTTGAGTAAGACAAAGAGATGGAGATTAGTTCAAATAATTGAAAAAGCTAAGTAATTATGATACAGGCAGAATCAAGACTTACAGTATGTGATAACAGCGGCGCCCGCGAGGCTTTGTGCATTCGCGTGCTGGGCGGTACGCGCCGTCGTTATGCAAGCGTTGGTGATGTTATTGTCGTTGCCGTCAAGAACGTCATCCCGTCAAGTGATTTGAAAAAGGGTGCAGTATCTAAGGCTTTGATTGTCCGCACAAAGAAGGAAATACGTCGTGCCGACGGCTCATATATTCGTTTTGACGATAATGCTTGCGTCTTGCTGAACAATGCAGGCGAGCTTCGCGGTAGCCGTATCTTCGGCCCGGTCGCACGCGAACTTCGTGCGGTGAACATGAAAGTCGTTTCTTTGGCACCGGAGGTTCTTTAATTTTAAAGTGAAGAAGTAATGAACAAGTTACATATAAGGAAAAATGACACGGTTATTGTCTTGGCCGGCGAGGACAAAGGCAAGACCGGTAAGGTGCTCAAGGTCTTGGTGGAAAAGCAGCGCGCAATTGTCGAGGGCGTCAACATGGTGTCTAAGAACATGAAGCCGAGCGCTAAGTACCCCCAGGGAGGAATCATCAAGCAGGAGGCTCCGATACATGTTTCGAACTTGAGTCTGATTGATCCTAAGAGTGGGAAGCCCACGCGTATAGCCATCAAGAGAACCGAGGATGGCAAGAAGATTCGTATCGCTAAAAAATCAGGGGAGGAAATCAAATAATGAATACAGCTGAATTAAAGAAAGTATATGCGGAGACTATAGCTCCGGCACTGCAGCAACAGTTCAACTATTCTTCTAAGATGCAGATTCCTGTCCTGAAGAAGATTGTTGTGAACCAAGGTCTTGGAGAGGCTACGCAAGATAGGAAAATCATTGATATCGCTATCAATGAGATAACCACTATCACCGGTCAGAAGGCTGTCGCTACTTATTCGAAGAAGGACATTGCCAACTTCAAGCTCCGTAAGAAGATGCCCATCGGTGTCATGGTTACATTGCGTCGTGAGCGCATGTATGAGTTCCTTGAGAGGCTCATCCGTATCGCTCTTCCGCGTATCCGCGACTTCAAGGGCATTGAGAGCAAGTTCGACGGCCGTGGTAATTACACTCTTGGCATTCAGGAGCAAATCATTTTCCCTGAAATCAATATTGATACCATAAATAAGATTCAGGGTATGAACATCACTTTCGTCACTTCTGCAAAGACCGACGAAGAAGGATATGCTCTGCTCAAGGCTTTTGGTTTACCTTTCAAGAACGCTAAAAAAGATTAATATATGGCAAAAGAATCAATGAAAGCCCGCGAGGTGAAGCGTGCGAAACTCGTTGCCCGCTATGCCGAGAAGCGTGCGGCTTTGAAGAAAATCATCGCTACGACGGACGATCCTGCCGAGGCTTATGAAGCTGCAAGGAAGTTGCAGGGCATACCTCGCAACGCAAACCCGATACGCTTGCACAACCGTTGCAAGATAACCGGACGTCCGAAGGGATACATGCGCCAGTTTGGCCTTTCACGTATTCAATTCCGTGAGATGGCTTCAGCAGGACTTATTCCCGGTGTCAAGAAGGCGAGCTGGTAAATCCGCGTATAAGAAGAGTTTTTATTTAATATTGTCGGGGCAGTCCCGATTAATTAAACATTTATTTTTATGACAGATCCAATAGCAGATTATCTGACGAGGTTGAGAAACGCAATCATGGCTCACCACCGTGTTGTCGAAGTACCGGCTTCAAACTTGAAGAAAGAGATTACAAAGATCCTCTTCGAGAAAGGTTATATCCTGAACTACAAGTTCATCGAGGATGGCCCTCAGGGTACGATCAAGGTCGCTTTGAAGTACGACCCCGCAACTAAAGAAAACGCCATAAGGTGTTTGAAGAGAGTGTCTACCCCTGGCTTGCGTAAGTATACGGGTTACAAGGACATGCCGAGAGTTATTAACGGATTGGGCATAGCTATCTTGTCCACATCTAAGGGTGTAATGACAGACAAGGAGGCCACGGCGCTGAAGATCGGCGGTGAGGTTCTTTGCTATGTATATTAATTGGGAGGATTGAAAAATGTCAAGAATAGGTAAATTGCCAATTAGTATCCCTGCCGGAGTTGCTGTGACTCTCAATAATGGCGTAGTTAATGTAAAGGGACCGAAGGGTGAGCTTTCTCAAAAAGTGGATTCTTCAATCATCGTAAAGATAGAGGACAACCATGTGCTTTTTGAAATCGACGAGAACAGCCCTGTGAACTACAAGCAGAAGCAGGCATTCCACGGCCTTTACCGTGCGCTTGTGAACAACATGGTTGTGGGCGTGAGCGAAGGATACAAGAAAGTTCTTGAACTTGTCGGTGTCGGCTACCGTGTTTCAAATCAAGGGAACATCATTGAGTTTGCTTTAGGTTACACTCACCCTATATTCATCCAGTTGCCTAAGGAGGTTAAGGTTGAGACGAAATCTGAAAGGAACCAGAATCCTATCATCATATTGGAATCTTGCGATAAAGCGTTGCTCGGACTTATTTGTGCAAAAATCCGTTCTTTCCGTATGCCTGAACCTTACAAGGGCAAGGGTATATTGTTCCAAGGCGAAGTCATTCGCAGAAAGTCTGGTAAGACTGCCGCTGCTAAGTAACTTTAATATTTTACGATTATGACAACTAAGAAAGAAGAAAGACGAATTAAGATAAAATTCAGAATCCGCAAGCGTGTAAGCGGAACAGCTGAGCGTCCACGCATGAGTGTTTTCCGTAGCAATAAGCAGATCTACGTTCAGGTTATCAACGACTTGACAGGTACGACTTTGGTTTCAGCTTCGTCTCGTGGAATGGAAACCATGCCCAAGTGTGAGCAGGCAGCCAAGGTTGGCGAGCTCATAGCCAAGAAGGCTGTTGAAGCTGGTATCTCAAAGGTCGTTTTCGACCGTAACGGCTATCTTTACCACGGTCGTGTCAAGGAACTTGCAGAAGCAGCCCGTAAAGGAGGACTTAATTTTTAATCGATTATGGCAATGAACAAAGTTAAGATAAATAGTGACGTTGAGTTAAAAGACAGGTTGGTTGCTATTAACCGTGTAACTAAGGTTACAAAGGGAGGCCGCACCTTCACGTTCGCTGCAATCGTCGTTGTCGGCGATGGTAATGGCATTATCGGCTGGGGACTTGGAAAAGCCGGTGAGGTTACTGCTGCAATATCCAAGGGGGTTGAAGCAGCCAAGAAGAACCTTGTTAAGGTTCCGGTACTGAAAGGCACCGTTCCTCATGAGATTGAGGCAACCTTCGGTGGTGCTCACGTATTCTTGAAGCCTGCGGCAGCAGGTACTGGCCTGGTAGCTGGAGGCGCTATGCGCGCCGTGCTCGAAAGCGTCGGCGTAAAGGACGTGCTCGCTAAGTCCAAGGGCTCTTCAAACCCCCACAACCTTGTCAAGGCTACAATTGTGGCGCTTAGCCAAATGCGCGACGCCTACACGATAGCCAAGACCCGTGGCATCAGTCTTGAAAAAGTATTTAGAGGATAAGGAGGCGAAATAATATGGCAACAATAAAGATAAAGCAGATTAAGAGTAAGATTGGCGCTCCCGTTGATCAGAAGCGTACGCTTGATTCTCTTGGATTGCATAAGATATCTCAAGTTGTAGAGCGCGAGGACACACCTGAACTTCGTGGCATGATAAGGAAGGTTCACCATTTGGTAACCGTTGTTGAGTAACGTAACTTAATTACATTTAAAGGAGAACGATTATGAAATTAAATAATTTAAAGCCGGCCGCCGGTTCTACGCATTCACGCCGCCGTTTGGGACGTGGACCGGGTTCAGGACTTGGAGGTACGTCAACTCGTGGCCACAAGGGTGCAAAAGCTCGTTCTGGTTACAAGAGGAAGATTGGATTTGAAGGAGGCCAGATGCCGTTGCAGCGTCGCGTTCCGAAGTTCGGATTCAAGAACATCAACCATAAAGAGTATTTTGCCGTGAACCTTTCTACGCTTCAGTCGCTTGCTGAAACTAAGAATCTGACCAAGATCGGCATCAACGAACTTAAGGAAGCCGGTCTTACCAACGGAAAGGAATTGGTTAAGATTTTGGGCAACGGCGAGCTCAAGGCTAAGCTCGAGGTGGAGGCTAATGCCTTCTCTAAATCTGCCGAAGAGGCTATCAAGGCAGCTGGTGGTAACACAACTATAATCTAAGTAAATGAAAAAGTTTATTGAGACACTGAAGAACTGTTGGAAGATTGAGGATTTGCGTCAGCGAATCCTCATCACCATCGCGTTTGTGGCAATATACCGTTTTGGGTCGTTCGTGGTTTTACCGGGTATCGACCCATCTATGTTGGAAAAGCTGCAGTCGCAGACCAGTGGCGGTCTTATGTCGCTGTTGGACATGTTCTCCGGTGGTGCGTTCTCCAATGCGTCAATCTTCGCATTGGGAATAATGCCTTACATCTCTGCTTCTATCGTGATGCAGCTCCTTGCCGTGGCAGTGCCATACTTCCAAAAAATGCAGCGTGAGGGCGAGAGCGGACGAAAGAAAATCAATTGGTACACTCGTATATTGACTGTGGCCATCCTTTTGTTCCAAGCGCCTTCATACTTGATGAACTTGAAGATGCAGGCCTACGGCGCATTGTCATCCGGCATTGACTGGTCTGTGTTCATGATACCTGCGACAGTTATCCTTGCTGCTGGTAGCATGTTCATACTTTGGCTGGGCGAGCGTATAACCGACAAGGGCATTGGAAATGGTATTTCGTTGATAATAATGATAGGTATCATAGCTCGCTTGCCTCAGGCTTTCATACAGGAGGTAAGTTCACGCTTTACGGCGATTTCGGGCGGTGGCCTTGTCATGTTCATCATTGAGATAGCAATTCTCTATGCAGTGGTATGTGCTTCTTTGCTTTTGGTTCAGGGTGTCCGCAAGATACCAGTGCAATATGCAAAGCGTCTCGTCGGTAACAAGCAATACGGTGGAGCGCGCCAGTATGTTCCGCTGAAGCTGTTTGCTGCCAACGTCATGCCTATCATCTTTGCCCAGGCTTTGATGTTCATACCGTTGGCGATAGTACAGTATTCAACCGATCAGACTGGTTTTGTCATCCGCTCTTTGATGGATCATAGGAGCCTGCTTTACAATATAGTATTTGCGGCGCTTATAATCGCCTTTACTTATTTCTATACGGCGATAACCTTAAATCCAACCCAGATGGCGGAGGATATGAAGCGTAATAATGGATTCATTCCTGGCATAAAGCCTGGTAAGGATACGGCGAATTACATTGATACCGTTATGTCGCGTATCACGCTGCCTGGTTCTTTGTTCATTGCGTTCATAGCGATAATGCCGGCCCTTGCTGGTCTGCTGGATGTGCAAGAGGCGTTCTCGCAATTCTTTGGAGGTACGTCGCTTCTCATACTTGTAGGTGTTGTAATTGACACTTTACAGCAGATAGAGAGCCATTTGATGATGCGTCATTATGACGGATTGCTTAATTCGGGCAGAATCCGTGGACGCGGCGGCAATACTGTTTCTGCATATTGATTTAGCGTGTTTCTGTACTGAATGAAGATATTTCTAAAGACAGAAGATGAAATTGAACTGATGCGTAAAGCGAACCGACTTGTCGGTAAAACACTCGGTGAGATAGCTAAGCATATCAAGCCGGGTGTTACCACGCTTCAGTTAGATAAGGTTGCGGAAGAGTTCATAAGAGACAACGGGGCTATACCCACATTTAAGAATTTTCCAAATCCGTTCGGTAATCCTTTTCCTGCCAGTATTTGCACGTCGGTCAACGATGTCGTCGTGCATGGCATACCTGACGATAAGACCGTGCTAAAGGAAGGTGATGTTATATCTGTGGATTGCGGTACGCTACTTGATGGTTTCAACGGCGATTCTTGTTACACGTTTTGTGTTGGAGAAGTCGAGCCTGAAATCAAGCAGTTGCTGAAAGTCACGAAAGAGTCTTTATATCTTGGAATTGAGTCGGCGGTAGCCGGCAAACATATCGGAGATATAGGCAATGCAGTCCAAAGTCATTGTGAATCTTTCGGTTACGGAATTGTCAGGGAACTGACGGGGCACGGTATCGGTAAGGACATGCATGAAGATCCTTCCGTCCCTAACTACGGGAATAAGGGAAACGGCGTGCTTCTGAAATCCGGTATGTGCATTGCAATCGAACCGATGGTAACAATGGGCGACCGCTCAATTTATATGATGCCTGACCGTTGGACTATAAGGACGCGCGATGGCAAGCCTGCTGCCCATTTCGAGCATACGGTAGTAGTGCGCAGGGGAAAGGCTGAGATTTTATCTTCGTTTGAAGAAGTTGAACAATTAGAAGGAAATTTATTTTAAAACAGTATGTCAAAACAAGACGCAATTGAACAAGACGGAACGATAGTTGAAGCATTGTCGAATGCAATGTTCCGAGTGGAATTAGAGAATGGCTGTCCAATTACGGCTCACATCTCGGGTAAGATGAGAATGCACTACATTAAGATTCTTCCCGGCGACAAGGTTAAGGTTGAGATGAGTCCTTATGACTTGACCAAAGGCAGAATAGTGTTCAGGTACAAATAATTTATAGAGATATATGAAAACGAGAACATCAATCAAGAAACGTACTCCCGACTGCAAGATAGTACGTCGTAAAGGTCGTCTGTACGTTATCAACAAGAAGAACCCCAAGTACAAATTACGTCAGGGCTAAACAATTAATTTTAAATTTTTTAATAACAAATGGCAATAAGAATTGTTGGAGTAGATTTGCCCCAGAACAAGCGTGGCGAAATCGCATTGACCTACATCTACGGTATAGGTCGAAGTAGTTCAGCAAAGATATTGGATAAGGCAGGCGTAAGCCGTGACCTGAAGGTCAGCGAGTGGAC
>CALUFA010000025.1 GCA_944319795.1 uncultured Prevotella sp.
CCGCTGCCCTCCATCGCGTCGACGGCGTTTTTGCATAGGTTTTCTATCACCCACTCGAACAGCGAGGCGTTAATCCTGATGATGATGTCGTCGGGCGGAAAGTCTTTTATGAACTTCACTTTCGACGAAGTGCGGCGGTCCATGTACTCGATTACGTGCGCCATGACCTCGGTAAGGCTCGCCGGCACGGGCTCGGGCAGCGAGCCTATCTTCGAGAAGCGTTCGGCTATCAGCTCGAGACGCCTCACGTCCTTGTCCATTTCGGGTATCATTGCGTCGTCGGGATAGCTCTCCTTCAGTATCTCCACCCATGCCATAAGGCTCGATATGGGCGTGCCGAGCTGGTGGGCGGTCTCCTTAGACAGGCCCACCCACACCTTGTTCTGCTCTGCGCGCTTTGACGTCAGCAGGGCGAATATGGCCACCACGACGAACAGCATCACCACCCCGAGCTGTATGTAAGGGTATGCGGCCAGTCGCTTCAGCATCACCGAGTCGTCGTAACACACGTCGATGTAGCCGTCTTTGGCGCTGTCGCCGAGGGCTATCCTTATGTAGCGCCCCTTGTCGTGCAGCGAGGCGCTTACCGTTTCGGCCTGCGCTGTGCTGTCTTCGTATGTCTCTCCCTTCAGCTTTACGTTGCGGAAGGTCTGCACGTTGCCGTCGGCGTCGGTCACGATTACGGGTATCGTGTTGTTCTCGTTTATCACCTTGAGCACGAGGTTAAGGTCGGTGTTCTCGTCGGCTGTGTTGAGCGCCCTCATAGCCTCGGCCCATACTTCCATCTTGTTGCGCTCCTCGTCGGCCAGTTCGCGCACCAACGCGTTCGACACTACGAGCGAGGCCACGGCTATTACAACCGCGGCTACGACGAGGATTATCTTCACATGGCGTATTCTGTCAGTCCATTGCATACATATTTATAACGCATTTTGCCGCCCGATATTGCCTTTACGGGGGAGGGAAGGTGAGTAGACGGTGAGGCAGGGCCGGCGTTCGGGCGGCTTTTCAGCCGTTGAACGTATAATATTAGTTAAACGACTATGCTGTTTAGTTACTTTTTCGGCGAAACGTTTGGATGTTACTAAAACTTTTAGTTACTTTGCGTCGTGAAGTTGAAAGCAAGTATTAATCCTGTAAAACACGAAGAAATGAAACCACTTACGAAACGCGAAGAAGAGATAATGGAGCGCTATTGGGAGAAGGGCGGCATGCACATACGCGAGCTTCAAGCCCTTTACGACGACCCGAAGCCGCACGTCAACACGCTGTCGACGCTCGTCCACATCCTCGAGGACAAGGGCTTCCTGGCCCACAAGGCCGTTACGGCGAAGAGTTACAAGTATTTCCCCGTGCTGTCGCGCGACGACTACCGCCGCGGTTCGCTGAAGAACGTTGTCGACAAGTTCTTCGGCAAGTCGTACCTCGGCGTCGTATCGGCTCTCGTAAAGGACGAGGACGTATCCTTGGACGACCTGCGCGAGCTTATAAAAAAGGTAGAGGAAGGCGGTGAAAGGTGAAAAGGTGAAAGGGTGAAAAGGTGAAAAAGACAGCAAAAATCTTACAACCAAACAATCTTATGACCGTAAAACGCTCATAACCCAACGGCCGTACAACCCTAAAACCGCATGACCGCATAACCGTAAAACCGTATAACCCCACAACCGTAAAACCTCATAACCGCAATAAACCTTACGTCCCCATAACCGTAAAACCGTATAACCCCACAACCGTAAAACCTCATAACCGCAATAAACCTTACGCCCCCACAACTTCAAAACCGTATAACCACACAACCGTAAAACCTCAAAACCGCAAAAAACATCATGGGACTGTTTTTCATATACTCGCTAAAGGTAGCGCTGTGCCTCACGGCGTTCTACCTTGTCTACAAACTGCTGCTGAGCCGCGAGACGTTCTACGGGTTCAACCGAGCCGTAGTATTATGCATCATCGGCACGTCGCTCTTGCTCCCGTTGGTGCATGTAAGCACCGAAGCGCCGGCGGCCGGCCTCGGCGGATTCGTCGTAGTGGAGGGCGTTATAGCAGAGGCCGTGGCGGCCGAACCCTCCGGCTTCAGCGTGACGGCGGCCCAAGTGTGCTTCGCCATATATATAATAGGTGTGGCGTTTTTCGCCCTTCGCTGGGCGTGGTCGCTCTTCAGCCTCGTCAGGTTGGTGCGTGGCGGACGGGTGGTGAGCCGCGACGGCGGCGTGCGCGTAATCGTTGTAGGGGGCGACGTGCCGCCGTTCAGCTGGATGGACAACATCGTCATAAGCGCAGCCGACTATGCCGACAGTCCCGAATGCATACTAGCCCACGAGCGTGCGCACGTTGCCGGCCGCCATTCGGTAGACATAATGGTGTGCGACGCGTTGATAGTAGTGCAGTGGTTCAACCCCGCCGCGTGGCTGCTTAAGGCCGAGCTGCAGGCCCTGCACGAGTATGAGGCCGACCGGGCCGTGCTCGCCTCGGGCGTTGACGCACGCTCTTACCAGATGCTGCTGATACGTAAGGCCGTGGGCGACAGGCTCTTTTCTATGGCAAACAACCTTAATCAATGTTCACTTAAAAATAGGATTACTATGATGTTGAAAAGAAAATCAAATCCGTGGCGGCGTGGGAGAAGCCTCCTCGCCGTCCCGGTTGCGGCCTTCGCCGTAGCAGCTTTCGCAACGCCTAAGGCCGAGAGCCTGAGTTCGGAAATTGAGAATGAGAGCAACGCTCTTGTAAGCAGCGTGGCGCCTGTGGTGAAGGCGCAAGTGGTAAGAACGCCGCAGGCTGAGGCCAAGGACTCCGATGACATAAGCACGGACGAGTTTGTAGACATGATTACGGAAGGATTTGTGTCGAAGACTGATGCCGACGGCCTTGTTGCCTATGACGACTCTACGCGCGGCGTGGCTTTCAAGGGCATGCAGATAATTGTCGACGAAAATGCGAAGGGCGGCGCGCCGTCAGAAGGTTACGACGAGTCGGCCGAGTTCCCCGGCGGCAACTCGGCGCTGAGTAATTGGCTTTGCGCGCAAATGAGGTATCCCGAAGCCGCGGCGAAAGCCGGCAAGCAGGGCAGCGTTTACATGATGTTCGTCATCGACAAGGACGGTAACGTAACACAGCCGAAGGTGGTAAAAGGCGTAGACCCCGCCCTCGACGCCGAGGCGTTGCGCATGGTGAAGGCCATGCCGAAGTGGAAACCGGCCAAACTCGACGGCAAGCCAGTGGCCGTAAGATACGCCCTGCCTATAAGGTTCAGGATTGACGATGGGGGCATCGATGCCGTCGATGCGTCAACACTGCCCAAGCAAGGCGACGGGACTTTCAATGGTACCGCCCTTTACGTGGTCGACGGCAAGCCTGTCGGTAACGTATGCACGCTGAAGCCTGCCGAGGTGGTTAGCGTCAAGTTGTATAAGGACAAGGAACATACCACCGACAAGTACGGCGACGCGGCCAAGAACGGCGTGATTATGATTACCACCAAGAATGCCGGGAAATAGTAATAATGCTCTCTCTTAATACAAGGCGTGGCGGCTCTTACGGGCGTAGCCGCGCCTTTTTGCACGCCTTTCGGCCGCGTGTTTTGCTCCGTTGCGTAAGGTGTTGAGGCTCAATGTGTTGCAAAAGGCCGTCTTTCGCATTCCAAAAGGCTACCTTTTAGAGCGTAAAAGGTAGCCTTTTGCAACGTAAAAGGTAGTCTTCCGCAACGTGAACGGCCGCGTATCTGATTCTTAAGAGCGTGCCTGCGCCCGGCCCTGCGGTCTTATCCGCAACCACGGTGGCGGATTCCCGTGGGGCGTATCCGGCCGAACGTATGTTATGCGAATGAACATAAATATGCAAATATCAAATGTTTTTGCCGTTAATTTATGCTTGTATGAAAAATAATTTGTAACTTTGCAGCCCAAAGAATCGTGCCGCCCAAGGCCGATGCGTGCAGCATCCGTGACGGGCAGGGGCACTCGTTGCTGTTTCATATAACTTAAACGATGTACAGTTTAGAGCCCTTTAAGATTGATTTGAACGGTCTGAAGGAAGGCGTGACCACTTTCGGATACGACTTGGACGACGCTTACTTCGAGGCGGTTGAAGCCCCCGAAGTAAGGCGCGGTTGCGTGCATGTCGGCCTGACGGCCAACCGTGCCGGCGGCGTTTTCCGCCTCGACTTCCATGTCGAAGGCACCGTTCATGTGCCGTGCGACCTCTGCCTCGACGACATGGAGCAGCAGATAAGCGCCGACAACAGTCTTACGGCACGCCTCGGAGAAGAATATTCTGAAGACGACGACCTCGTAACCGTCGGGAAGGACGAAGGCCTGCTCGACGTTTCATGGTATATTTACGAGTTCATAGCCCTCGCCATACCCATTAAGCATGTGCATGCACCTGGAAAATGCAATCCTGCGATGATTAAGGTTCTCGAAGAACACTCAGCTGCCCGAAGCAGTGATGGCGGTGGCGAACCGGCGGCGGACTCGCGTTGGAGTGAATTGGAAAAATTAAAAACAATAATTAAAGATTAAAAGAAAATGGCACATCCTAAAAGAAGACAGTCAAAGACTCGTACACGTAAAAGAAGAACTCATGATAAGGCAGTAGCTCCCACGTTGGCAGTATGCCCCAACTGCGGCGCTTATCACGTTTACCACACGGTTTGCCCCACATGCGGCTACTACCGTGGAAAGATAGCTATCGTCAAGGAAACGGCTGAATAATGGAGAAAATAAACGCAATAATCACCGGCATCGGCGGTTACGTTCCCGACTACGTGCTCAACAACGACGAGCTGTCGAGAATGGTCGACACCAACGATGAATGGATTATGACGCGTGTCGGCATCAGGGAACGCCGCATTCTCACCGAGGAAGGCCTCGGCACCTCCTACATGGCGCGCAAAGCCGCCAAGCAACTGCTGAAGAAAACCGGGGCCGACCCCGACTCGATAGACGCCGTCATCGTATCCACGTCGACGGCCGACTATCCCTTCCCGTCTACGGCTTCGATCGTCATCGGCAAGCTCGGGCTTAAGAACGCCTTCGCCTTCGACTTCTGGGCCGCATGCTGCGGATTCCTCTACTCGATGGACGTGGCAGCCTCGATGATACAGTCGGGACGCTATAAGAAAATCATCGTGATAGGAGCCGACAAGATGTCGTCGGTCGTCGACTATAAGGACCGCAGCACATGCGCGCTCTTCGGCGACGGCGCGGCAGCCGTGCTGATGGAAGGAACGGCCGAGGAAGGCATCGGAGTGAAAGACTCCTACTTCCGCGCCGACGGCAAGGGCCTGCCCTTCCTGCACACAAAGGCCGGCGGTTCTGTCTGTCCTCCCACCCATTTCAGCGTCGACCACCGCTTGCACTACCTCTACCAAGAGGGCCGCACGGTGTTCCGTTACGCCGTTACGAGCATGAGCGACGACTGCGCCCTCATAGCAGAGCGCAACGGGCTGAACAAGGACAACATCCGGTTCATAGTGCCCCACCAGGCCAACATCCGCATAATCGAGGCCGTGGCAAAGCGCTTGGACGTACCTATGGAGCAGGTTATGGTCAACATCGAGCACTTCGGCAACACCAGTGCGGCCACCATCCCGCTCGCCCTTTGGGAGTACGAGCACTTGCTCAAGAAAGGCGACAACCTCATCATGACGGCTTTCGGCGCAGGCTTCGTGCACGGCGCAGCCTATTATACTTGGGCATACGACGGAGCCGAGGCGGCAATTGCGAAATAAACATCTTATATTCATAACACAAAAGGGCCACGCCTTCATTCCGAGGCGTGGCCCTTTTATTTTGCCGTTAAACCCAAATCGGTTCATTAGACCGTAATGAACCGATTTGGGTTTAACAAGTTTTCACTGCCGGTTGCCTTGCGTTCCGCCCTAAAAGCATTATCTTTATAGCCGTAAAACCAAACCAACGGCATTATGAGCAGAGTGAAAGAAGCCGCCCTGATAATGATAGGACTCATCGTTTTGGGCATATTCATCGAGTCGGGTCTTGAGAGTTTTTCGGACAAGGACCGCAAGGTCACGGTGAAAGGACTGTCGGAACGCGAGGTCGACGCCGACAAGGTAACCTGGCCGATAATGACTAAAGAGCTGGGCGACGACCTGCCTTCGCTCTACACGCGCATAAACGCGACGACGGCGAAGGTTACCGATTTCCTGAAGAAGAACGGCGTTAAGGATTCCGAAATCAGCGTGAACGCGCCCGTGGTGGTCGACCTTAACGCCGAGCGTTACGGCGTGCAACGCCACGACTACCGTTATAATATAACGTCGACGGTTACGGTTACGTCGCGCAACGTGAAGTTGGTGCGCTCGATAATAGCGCGCCAGGGCGAGCTGTTGAAGCAGGGCGTGGCCGTGGTCGACGGCGGATACGGCAACGGGGTGGTGTATGAATACGTGTCGTTCCAGCAGATGAAGCCGAAGATGATGCAGGAGGCGATAAGGAATGCCGAGCAGACTGCGCGCCAGTTTGCCGAAAACAGCGACAGCAAGATAGACAAGATACTTAATGCCGGGCAAGGGCAGTTCTCGATTGAGAACCGCGACGGCAATACGCCTTACATAAAGAAGCTGCGCGTGGTGACTACGGTGACGTATTCGCTTAAGGACTGACGTCCCTCCGGCGGCAAGCGTTGCTGCGGCCGGGGGCGCCGTGCGGCGTTACGACTTTTCGGCGGCGAGCTTCTTGTACATGGCCGGCGTCATGCCGTTTATTTTCTTGAAGGCGCGTATGAAGCTGACGGCGTTGGTGTAGCCCACCTCTTCGTACACGGCCTGTATGGTCTTGTTGCCGTAATGTTCGTTGTCGGCCAGCATCTTGCATGCCTCCCTTATGCGTTTTTCGTTGATGAAAGTGCGGAAGTTCTTGCCGTAAGTCTTGTTGATTACGAACGATACGTATTTTGTGTTCGACCCCGTAAGGTCGGCTATTGTCTTAAGGCTCAGGTCGGGGTCGGATATTATTTTTATGTCGTTCGTCAGTTTTATAATCCTCGTCAGCAGTATGTCCATCTGCTCGGTGGTCATCTCCTTGCATTCGTCGCTATCCGTTACGCTTTCTTCCTCGGCCTGTTGGCGGCCGTCGTCGGCCTCGCATCCCGACATCAGTATCTTGTTGCTTTCGTCTGATTTCATAAGGTCGTTGTTCCTGCTGATGAGCAGCCGCTGCACGTTCCGTAGGTTGTGGTTCTTGCGGACGAGCATAACGACCAATATGACTGATACGGCGAAGAGGGCGGATATAAGGGTTATGACGAGCGTCTGCACGCTGATTCGCGAGTTGAGCAGGCTGATTGCCTCGTCGTTCTTACGCGTTTCGTATTGTTTGAGCCGGCCTTTGGCTTCGTTGAGGCCCTTTGCGTGGAATACCGAGTCGGACAGTTCGAGGTACATGTTCCTGTATTTCTGGGCCGAGTCGTTGCTTCCGCATCCGGTGTAAGCCTTCGACAGTATGCCGTAGGCGTTGACGAGCATCTCGGCGCTGCCTATGGCGAGCGACATGCCCATGCACTTGTTGCCCTGGGCCACGGCCTTTTCGTATGCGCCCTGCTTAACGTTTATGTTGCCGATTTCGCTCTCCTGGTAGAGCACGTAGATGCTGTCGAGGCCGTTGCGCCTTGCAATGCCGATGGCTTCCGTGTGGCTCTTTACGGCTCGGTCGTAGTCGCCCTCGGCCTGCGATATGCGCGCCGAGTTGTATTTCATGAAGTAGTTCCACAGCTTCGAGTTGCCTATTCCGGGCGAGCGCAGCGATATGTCGTAGTATTCCTTTGCCTTTTTTACGTTGCCGAGGTGGCAGTATGCCGACACGATGTTTATCAGGTACGTGTTGCGCATGTCGTTGTCGTTGATTGCCTGCGACATCTTGTAGCCTTTAAGCAGGTAGAACAGGTTCGACTCGTAGTCGCCCAGCGCCTCGTATATGTTGGCGATGTTGCCTATGCAGGCCATGTACGTGCGGTCGTCCTTGTCTGCCTCGGCGGCCTCCATGCCTTTTATATAATAGGTGAGGGCTTGCGGATAGGCTCCCGAGTCGTAGTATTTGTCGGCCATAGCCTTGGTTCTTTCGGCCTGTGTGCTTTGCATGGACGCGCGCCCCGTGCAGACAACCGCGAGGATCAATATGAGCGTCAGGATGTATCTTGGCATCGTTGTCGTATTCTTTAATGTAAGTCGCTTGAAACCGGCCTTTGTACGGACGTTTTGCGAAAGGTGGCCTTTTGCGTTGCGAAAGGTGGCCTTTTGCAACGCCGTTTGCCGTCTTTTGCACTGTAAAAGGCCGTCTTTTGCAAAACGGCCGGATTTACCCCTTCTTATAGTCCGTAATGGAACGGTTGGTTTGTTAGTGGATGCAAAAATAAGTAAAATAACAAACAAACGTATTGTAAAAGTAATAAAATGCGCATTTTGTATAACATTTCATGAATGGTAAAAAGGAAAAAGGCTTTTTTTATAGGCGTTTTCGTTTAATTAAATATATTTGCAAATGGAAATATCATCCTTAAAACTTTTTTACAATGGCTGTTATGACGAAGATGATGAAATTGTTTTTACTTGCATGCATGTTTGTTTTTTGCTGCAACGGCGCGCTTGCGGCGCCGGCAAGGCCGGGTAAGATAGCTTACCGCCAGCCAGACGGCACGGTGGTTACCGTAAGCCTGCACGGCGACGAGAATTACCATTATTATGTCAGCGAAGACGGTTTTGCGCTGCTGCCCGACGGCGGCGGTACGCTTAAGTATGCCACCCTGTCGGCCGACGGTTCGGCCGTGCCCTCGGAAATGGCCGCCCACGGTGTCGGCGTGCGCGGCCCGGCCGAGGCCGCTTACGTTAAGTCGGTCGACCGGATAGCGGTAGGCGGAGGCTTGGCCAAGGCTTACGCTGATGCGGTGAAGGCTAAGTCGGCGAGGCGTGCAAGGCGCGTAGCGCCCGGCGGTATAGACCGCGACTTCCCCACTACGGGCGAGATTCGCGGCGTGATAATCCTGGCCGAGTTTACGGATAAGAAGTTCTTGCGAGGCGACATCAACGAGGTTTACTCATCGATGGCCAACGACGAGGGCTATTCTGGCCCTTACGCGTCGGGTAGCATAAGGGATTACTTCACGGCGCAGTCGGGCGGCAGGTTCGTCCCCACGTTCGACGTGATAGGCCCCGTGCAGCTTCCGCACGAGTCGGCTTACTACGCTTCGTTCGAAATAGCCTCGCAACTGATGATAGACGCCTGCACCGTTGCCGACGAAACGACCGGCGTTGACTTCTCCGATTACGACTACGACGGCGACGGTTACGTTGACTTCGTGTTCGTGGTGTTCGCCGGTTACGGCCAGGCCCAGGGCGGGGGCGAGGACTGCGTATGGCCGCAGGCCGTAGACCTAACCTACGAGAGCTGGAACGTCTACGACGGATTGTACCTCTCGCAGTCGGCCTGCTCGTCTGAACTGCAGGGATACGACGGCGGCGTCATCGACGGCATAGGCACTTTCTGCCATGAGTTCAGCCACATACTCGGCCTGCCCGACATCTACGACCCCGCCTATTCGGGTATGCCGGGCATGCTCAACTGGGATATTATGGACGTCGGCCTGTACAACGACGACAGCCGCACGCCGGCCGGATACACGGCGATGGACAAATATACCGTAGGCTGGCTCGAGCCCGTAGTGCTCGACTCTCCGGCTAAGGACGTAGAGCTGCGCCCCATGTCGGAAGCCAACGAGGCTTATTTCATAGTCTGCGGCGAGAACGCCGACGAGTACTTCACGCTCGAGAACCGCCAGCAGACTGGCTGGGACAAGGCCCTGCCGGGCCACGGGCTGATAATATCACATGTGCATTACGTGCCGTCGCTGTGGTCGGGCAACCGCGTCAACACCACGTCGTCGGGTTACGAGCACGTAGCCCTCGTGCCGGCCGACAACATGGCGACCGACGGCACGCAAGACGGCGACCCCTTCCCGGGCACGAGCGGCAACACCTCGTTCACCGACACGTCCCACCCCGCAGCCTCGTGGCATACGTCGACAGCGGCCGTAGACTGCCCCATAACCAACATCAGGGAGGAGGACGGAATAATAAAGTTCGACTTCAAGGGCGGAACGACGGCCATTAACGCAGTTGACGGCGGCAAGGGGCTGCGCGCCATGGTGTCGGGAGGCACGTTAAGCGTGGATAATCCGCTTAACGAGCGCGTCTCGATAGTCGGCGCAGACGGCCGCACCGTATGCGAATCGGCCGAAAGCCGTGTAACTGTAACGCCCGGCCGGGGCGTGTACGTTGTGCGGATAGGCGGAACGGCGGAAAAGATTGTTGTAAAATAAGATAATTAACGAGTCTGACAAATTTAAAAAGTACCATTATGAAAAAACATTTATTCCCTACAATTGCGGCGTTGATGCTTGCCTGCGCAGGCATGCCGGCCTATGCGGCCGACGACGCGCCACACCTCAAGGTGTATGGTTACTTTAACTATAACGGGGCGATAGCCGACGGTTCATACGGCTTCGCGAGTTTTTACCTTGACCAGCTCGACGAGGCAGAGGTCGTATATCCTTACGGCGACGAGAAGAGCATATACGCCGGAGCGTGCGTAGACGACGTGTTCTATGCCTACGAGTATAAGTATAACTCGGTTGCCGGGCCTGAGAACGGCAACTTCATATCCTACAACATAGTGTCGGGCAAGTACGCGCAGCTCGGCACCGAGGGCCTCGGAGAGCAGGGCGCGTCGTTCAAGCCGCAGGACATGACCTACGATTACAGCACCGGCACGATGTACGCCGTAGGCTTCAGCCAGGGCGAGTCGGCCTTGTATGAAGTCGACCTTGCCGACGGAACGTTGGACAAGAAGGTAACGCTGCAGGAAACGCTCGGCGCAATCGCAGCCGACAAGGACGGCACGGTGTACGGCGTAGGGGCCGTCGACGGCGCCATATACCGCGTGAACATGGACGACGGCTCGCTGCTGTTGGTGGCCAACACCGGTTTCGGCGGCCTGATGTACAACCAGACAATGGAGTTCGACCATACGACAGGACTGCTCTACTGGGCTGCAAATTCGTATGACTACGACGGCGCGCGAGAGTCTTACATGCTCTGCATTGACTTGCACGCCGAACGCATTACGATAAAGAATCTCGGGGCGATAGGCATCGGCTCCACGTTCATGGCGATGTACGTTCCCTTCGCCGAGGGCGGAATCAACGCCCCGGCTGCTCCTTCCGACTTCACGGTAACGCCGGGAGCAATGGGCGCAAGGACGGCTACACTCGCTTGGACGGTGCCTACGACGACCTTCGGCGGAGAGCCTTTGGCCGACGCCGTTACGGGCATCACCGTTGAACGCAACGGCGAAGTGGTAGCCACGCTGCCCGCCACGGCCACGAGCTACGAGGACAACGGCATCACGGAAGACGGCGAATGCGAATACGTCGTCTACGCAACCAACGCCGCAGGCAACGGCGGCAAGGCGCGCGCGTTCTCGTTCGTAGGCTGCGACAAGCCCGACGCTGTTACCGACATGACCTTTACCGTAGGCGAAGGCTGCGCTTCGGCAACCTTGTCGTGGGCGGCACCGACGCGCGGATTCAACGGCGGTTACTTCTCGGAAGACGGACTTACTTACAAGATTGTACGCCTGCCCGACAACAAGACCGTGGCCGAAGGATTGGCCGAAACTTCATTCACCGATACCGAAATAGGGCGCCTCGGCCGTTACACTTACGTTATTTACGCTTGCAACGATAACGGCGAAACGGCCGCCGAGGTGGGCGAATATTACGTGTTGGGCAAGGCTATGGACTTGCCTATGACGCAAGACTTCTCAAACCTGACTTACTTTGAGAACCAATGGATGGCTTACGACGGCAACGCCGACAATTACAGCTGGACTTATTCGACCGAGTGGGGCTACTACCAGTTCGGCGACGCCACTCCTTGCGCCGAATACATAATCAACCCCGGTATCGACAATCCGGGCAACGATGCCGACGAATGGCTGGTTACTCCGCCTATGAACTTCGAGGCTGGCAAGTCGTACAGGCTGAAACTGACGGCACGCTGCATTGCCGACCATGTGCTTAAACTTACCGTAGGCGGCAACAACCAGCTCGACAGCCAGGCAGACTTTGGCGAGTTGACGCTGAAAGAGGTTACAAACGGCGACGCATACGAGATTTCAGAATATGAGGTGAACCTTCCTTCCGGCATCGAAGGGGTTAAATGCGTAGGTCTGCATTTGGTTAGTCCGTATCCTGCGGCGACAAACGCTTCTTACCTGCAGATAATGAACGTCACCGTAGAGGAAGGCGAAGCAACCGGCATTACCGCGCCGGTAATCGTGCCCGACAACGCTGCCGTTTACACCATCGACGGACGCATGGTGGACAATGACGGCTCTCTTGAAGGACTGCCGAAGGGCGTTTACGTCAAGGGCGGAAAGAAATACGTGGTTAAGTGACGGTTTTTATTAACATTAAAACTTTAAGATTATGAAGAGACATTTATTTGCAACTATGCTGTTGGCGGCCATGTCAGCCACGGCAATGGCCCAAACCTCGATAGAAACGGCGCTTGACGTGCAGGAAGGTTGGAACGAATGGACGCCGGAAACGACCGATGCCGTAACGGCGTATTGGAAATACACGGCGGCGGAGAACACCCTCTTGACCGTCAACTACGATACCGGCATATACATAAACGCCGTAGCGATTGACGACACCGGCAGCCAAATAGCCGTAAGCGGCGCGCAAGAGTCATACGTAGAGACGCACTATGCCGTGCTGGCAGGCGAGACGATATACCTTACCGCTTCGCTTTACGACGGCAACAAGGGCAGCTTCACGGCAAAGATGACTCCCGACGCGAACCTCGGGAAAGGACTGGCCGAAGCCGACCCGATGCCCGTAGACACGGCCAAGACAATCTTCATGGGCGACCCGTATGCTGGTTTTGGTAACCAAACCACCTACGCCACCTATACGGCCGACAAGGACGGGCTGCTCGTAATGACGTCGCCTACGTCGGTAGGGAGCATAACCGTCGACGGAATCATCGGCCTGAAGTTTGATCCTACGTTTGAAATCGACCGTGGCTCGCAGTCGCGTTGCAAGATGCCCGTCGAGAAAGGGAAGACATACGAGATAACGTTCACCAACTACGGGCCGTTCGTGTTCACGGCAACTACCGAGGATGCCGACGCCGGTTCGTTGTACAGGCCGTTCACGTTGGTTGAGGGCGACAACGCCGTTCCTGCTGAAGCCGGCGACTATTACTATATTTACACCAACGACAAGACGGGTTACGGCGTAATTAGCGGCGAAGGCGGACTGCCCGGCGGACAAGTGAAAGTGTTCCCGGACGACAAGAGCCTGATCGAGTCGGGTTACACTTTGGCCGTATCAGAAGAGGGAGGCTTCGACACCCGTTGGGAGATGTCGCCCGTAGGGACGATCTATTATGTTTGCGTAAGCAAGGCCGAGGCCACCGACGGAGAGCAGACCATGACATTCGCATACGAGAACTACAAGGCCGGCGACAAGGAGGAGAACCCGATTATGATTTCGGAAATACCGGCGGAGATTACCACCGAGGCTGCCGGAGCCACTACTTTCTACGGCGTTGACGTGGCTGCAGGCGTAGACAAGTTCCTCAACGTCGAGGCTCTCAGCGAGATAACAAGCGGATACACTAAGGTCGAGATTTATCCCGAAGGCTACAGTTACGGCGCCGTGTCGGGCAACAAGTCGGCACGCATGCAGGTAAGCGGAGGCGAGACGGGCCGGCGCTACATCGTGAAATGGACTTCAAGCGAGGCCGAGCCTATCAAGTTCGGCGTGACGATGGACGACATCAAGCAGGGCGACCTCATCACCGACCCGCTTACGGCGGTTAAGGGCGAGAACACCGTTGAGGGCGACCATACCAAGTATTACCAGTACACGGCCACGCTCACCGGCAAACTGGTATTCGCCGGCACGGCCAACATGCTCGTGACGTTCCCAATGGGTACTGGGCCTTACGACGGCGAGTACGCCACTACGAGGACTGAAGACCTGGCCTATCTGCTCGACGTTACCGAAGGTACAACGTATCTCATCAAGATCGAGAACCCGTATGACGGCGACACGTTCACCATTTCCGAAAGGGAATACGAGCTCGGCGAAGGACGCACAAACCCGATAATCGTTGAAGACGGCACGTATACGCTCGGCGCCGAGACCGCCGCAGACCTTTGGATAGCTTACAACGTGGAGAAAGACGGCATGCTGACCATCGCGAGTGACATCCCCTACAACTCGATGGGTTACGACGAGATTTACTACTGCAAGGGCGCAGACGGCACGCCGGTGGCAACGTCTACTTATTATTTCGACGGCACCGAGGCTTCTACTATCTACCGTGCGGAAGTATCGGCTGCGGCAGGCGAGGTTTACCTCGTGAACCTGAAGATGGCTTCGCCGTATGAAGGCAAGCACGTTACGTTCACCATCCGCGACTTCGAGGCCGGCGAATCAGTCGCCACGGCGATAGTGCTCGAAGACGGCGAACAGGTCGAGATACCGGCAGCCACCGCCGCGAAGCCGGCCTGGTATAAGGTTACTCTCGACGCAGGCGAGGTAACGGTAACTACCGACAGCCCGTTTGAAACCGCCCCGTTGTGGTTCGCAGGCAAAGAGGATGCCGCCGCCGGCGAGAACGGCACTGAGATGTGGTTCGACAATTCGTTCGACGAGGAGTGGAACATGGTATGCACATGGACTACCGACGTTACCGAACCGGGAACGTATTACATCAAGATCGACGGTGCTTCATACGGCGGCATCCACATGACTTTGACTGGTTCTGTCGTAACGGGTGTAAACGCCGTTGAGGCCGAAAGCGGCAACGTAACCGTAGGTGACGGCTTCGTAAGCGTAACTGCGGACAATGCTGCAGTCACGATATTCAGCACGTCGGGCATGAAGGTGGCCGAAGCCGAGGTTTCGGGCAGCCGTACATTCAACCTCGGGCGAGGCATTTACATCGTCAAAGTTGGTAACACGGTAAAGAAGGTAGTCGTAAAATAAACGGGCGGAGCGCAGGGATTACGCCCTGAAACATAACCGGGGGGCGCGCGGACTTCATTGTCCACGCGCCCCGTTGTTCGTATCGGGAATAGGGAAGGCGTCCGTCGTGAAGTGCAATCAGTGTAGGTAATCATACGTTAGTTCGGTATAAGGAGATGGAATCATTATTAAAAACAAATGGAATAATCCTAAACCGTAAGAAGTCTGTGGCGCGTTGCGTTTGCTTTGGCTCTTTTCCCATGTTCCCTCCCGGCCTGCTATGGCGCTTCAGTCCCATTTGGCTGACGCACGTAAAATAAGCGTGAGCCGGGTATGAGTGGGCCGGATGCCCTTTTCATACTTGGCTCACGCCTTTGTTTAAATGGATGATAGTCCGTTTAATGCTTATTTGCCGCTAAGTTTAGGCTGGCTTGCTTGGGCTTTCGTTATGGCTTTCACGATTGCCGTCGGCGTTGTGCCTGTGCCGTTGGCAGCTTGCTTCAGTATGCGTGCCGGCACTTTGCCTGCCTTCTTGCTTACGGCGGCTGGTGAAGACGGGGTCTTGAGTTCCTTGCTTGCAAGCGGTCCCCATTCGTCGTTGATGTTCTTACCCATCGAGAAGGCTATGTATTCCGTGTCGGGTTCGGCCTGCCAGTAAGCTACGTCTACGCCGAATTGGTCATCGTAGGTGTACTCGTTCTTGATGAAGTCGATCATCTTTTCCTCGTTCCACTCCTTTTCGTATGCCTCTTTTTCGATTATCAGGTCGCGGTGCATGGATGTTTGGTCGTTAGGCGTGTAGGTTACTATCTGGTAATAGCCGTACACGGCATCGCCGCCGAAGTCGCCAACCTCGATCGTCATTTCGGCAACGCCCTCGCCGCCGAGCTTCTTCGTGGTGACGGGTATGATGAGCATGTCGGCGAAGGTGCCGTTGGCGTCCCACGCCTGCACGTATATTTCATAGTCGGTGCCGGGGTCATTGTTTTCCCATGTGTTTGTGGCCGGTCCTACGTTGTTGAATCCGAAAGCCTTGACCATTTCGCCGAGGGAGGTGAATCCGAACATTGCGCCCATCTGCTGGAACTGCTGCTCGGCCGTGCCTGCCGGGTAGAGGCATGCTGCGTAGCCTGCAACGCCGTCGGCCGGATCGAACGATACCGTGATGATATCGTCGGTCACTTCGTCTATCGTGTAAGCTATGCTGCAGTCGCCTACGAGCTCTTTCTTCGGTGCGGTGAAGTCGTAGCGCTCGGCTCCGCAGGCAACTCCGTACATGTCGTATCCCACGGTGATGATGCTGTACTCCACGCCGGGAGTAAACTCGTAGCCCGTCATGTCGGCAGCGGTGAAGTCCTGCCAGTAATATTCCGAGCCGCTTGCGTCGAGATAGTTGGCTATGCCGTCCTCGCCGCCCAGCATGTCGGCTCTGTTCTTCGGCAGGCAGTCTATGCGGAAGGCCTGGCAGCCCTCGGTGCGGGTCACGGCTATCTTCACCGTGTCGCCCGTGTCGCCGGTGTTGAAGCCGAGGTATTCTATCTCGGCCGCGATGCGTCCTTCAATCTGCGCGAACCACATACTGTCAATCCTTTCGGCCAGGAAGCCCTTCGTGGTACCGGTCTTGTCGGTTATGAGTACTCGGTTGGGGTTGGTCTGTGCCATCATCGCCGTAGTGCCGACGAGGGCCATTATGAGTGTTATGAACAGTTTTTTCATTGTTTTGTGAATTTAATGGTATTGTTGTCTACGTTGAATATATATACGCCGCCGGCAAGGCCGTCGGTGGGTATCGGCGTGCCGTCCCAGTCGTCGACGCGGAGCACCGTCGTTCCGCTTACGCCGTAGACTGCGGCGGTAGCCTTGTCGCCGCCCTTCCAGCCGTCTACGCCGAGGAAACCGTTGCGGTAGTAGGCTTTCATGCCTTCTTCGCCTACGGTGGTGGCGCCTATGCCTGTCGGCTCGTCGGTAAACTTGATGTTCCTTACTTCCTCATACGTGTAAGGCGTCGTAGTGCCGTCGGTTGTGAACACCGTCAAGCCGCTCTCACCGAACGTTAT
Source organism: uncultured Prevotella sp. (assembly GCA_944319795.1). Lineage (GTDB taxonomy): Bacteria > Bacteroidota > Bacteroidia > Bacteroidales > Bacteroidaceae > Prevotella. The sequence continues at coordinate 17,118 of CALUFA010000025.1, forward strand.
CTTGCCGATGTCGGTCAAGGTGAACGTCGCCGGGGTCGAGTTTGTGGCAAGGTTGACGACCATTTGCGTATCGTCTGCCGTTGCCGTAAGGGCCAGCGATGTAAGGCACATTGAGATAAATGCTTTTTTCATCTTACTTGTGACTTGGTTTTAATTGATACTAAGGTTCATCGTTCGGCGTTGCCTCTGCATGCCTGAATGATGTTTTTCATAGAACATGTTCTGTTTGTCTGTTTGCAAAGATAAGGAATTATTTGATAATTCGTTCCTTAAACCAAAGATTTTTCATAAAAAACGGCATAAATAATCACAATCTCTAATATTATAAGGTGCGGTCGGCGTGGGGTGGGCGATAAACGCATTTAAACGCGCCAGTCGGCGGTACGCCGCCGGCGCCGTAATGCGTTGCCGGATGCGGTTTTTATTGATATTTACCGTTACGGGCCTAAACGGGCTGCCTGTCTTAGCACGCCGCGGCGTGAAGGAATAGGATCGAGAAGTAGCGCAAGCGCCGCTTGAAGCGTGCGAACATGCCTGTGGCGGCATGGCCGTAGGCCGAGAACAGCGACTACAAGATGGGCAAGATACTTAATGCCGGGCAAGGTCAGTTCCCGTTTGAGTACCGCGAAGACAATACTCCCTACATCAAGAAGCTGCGCATGGGCTCTACCGCCACCTGTTCGCTTAAGGACTGACGTGCGACTGCTTGCGCATGCGTAAGTGCCTGATAATCAGCGCTGTTGTAAAAGGCCGTCTTTTGCGTTGCGAAAGACGGCCTTTTAGCGTGCGTTTTGCTGCCTTTTGCATTGTAAAAGGCCGTCAATCGCATTTTAACATCTTTTTGTCGGCTTTTCGGCTTGGCGTGGAACGCAAACGCTTGCAGTATCGAAAAAAATCATTATATTTGCAGACTTTATTACCGCCCACGGCCGGCCGTGCCGCCGTGGGCTGAAAAACGATACGTATTTAAAGATGCACAAGGCAGGATTCGTAAACATAGTGGGCAACCCGAACGTTGGCAAGTCGACGCTGATGAACCAGCTCGTAGGCGAGCGGATAAGCATTGCCACGTTCAAGGCGCAGACCACGCGCCACAGGATTATGGGCATAGTGAACACCGACGACATGCAGATAGTGTTCTCCGACACGCCGGGCGTGCTCAAGCCCAACTACAAGCTGCAGGAGTCGATGCTGGCTTTCTCCGAGTCGGCGTTGAAGGACGCCGACGTGCTGCTCTACGTTACCGACGTAGTGGAGAACCCGGAGAAGAACATGGACTTCTTGGAGAAGGTCAGGAAGATGACCATCCCCGTGCTGCTGCTCATCAACAAGATTGACGAGAGCGACCAGAAGACGCTTGGCGACTTGGTGGAGCGGTGGCACTCGTTGCTGCCCGACGCCGAGATTCTGCCCATATCGGCCAAGAACAAGTTCGGCACGGACATGCTCTTGCGCCGCATCAAGGAGCTGCTGCCCGACTCGCCGCCCTATTTCGACAAGGACCAGCTGACCGACAAGCCGGCGCGCTTCTTCGTAAGCGAGATAATAAGGGAGAAGATACTGCTCTACTACGACAAGGAGATACCTTACTCGGTCGAGGTAAGCGTGGAGTCGTTCAAGGAGGACGACCGCCACATACACATCAACGCGGTGATATACGTCGAGCGCGACTCGCAGAAGGGCATCATCATCGGCCATCAGGGCGTGGCCCTCAAGCGCGTAAGCACCGAGGCGCGCAAGGCCCTCGAGCGCTTCTTCGGCAAGCCCATCTACTTGGAGACCTTCGTAAAGGTTGACAAAGACTGGCGCAGCTCGAAGCGCGAGCTCGATAACTTCGGGTACAACCCGGAATGAATCGAGTGAAGAGTTAAGAACGAAGAGTGAAGAATTTATTTGCTCTTGATGTTTAATAATTAAGTGAAGGTTATGTGATTTGTGGACGAATGGAAGATTACAGCATTTGGATTCTTCACTCTTCGTTCTTCACTCTTCACTAAAACCGTAAGTTTATGGCAAATTTAGTAGCGATAGTAGGCCGCCCCAACGTGGGCAAGTCTACGCTTTTCAACCGCCTTACCAAGTCGCGCCAGGCCATCGTCAGCGACGTGGCCGGCACCACGCGCGACCGCCAATACGGCAAGTGCGACTGGAACGGGCGCGAGTTTTCCGTCGTCGACACGGGCGGATGGGTAGTCAAGTCAGACGACATATTTGAGGAAGAGATACGCAAGCAGGTTATCGTAGCCACAGAGGAGGCCGACCTCGTGCTCTTCGTTGTCGACGTAACCACCGGCGTTACCGACCTCGACGAGGACGTCGCGCTGATTCTCAGGCGCACGAAGCTGCCCGTAGTGCTCGTTGCCAACAAGGTGGACAACAGCGGGCTGCAGTACGACGCAGCCGAGTTCTACAAGCTCGGATTAGGCGAGCCTTACTGCATAAGCAGCATGAGCGGCAGCGGCACGGGCGACCTGCTCGACCTCGTAGTGTCTAAACTCAAGGGCGACAGCGGCGAACTCTTAGAGGAGGGCATACCGCGCTTCGCCGTAGTGGGCCGCCCCAACGCCGGCAAGAGCAGCCTTATCAACGCCTTCATAGGCGAAGACCGCAACATCGTGACCGAGATTGCCGGCACGACGCGCGACAGCATCTACACGCGCTACGACAAGTTCGGCTTCGACTTCTACCTCGTCGACACGGCGGGCATACGCCGCAAGAACAAAGTGACCGAGGACTTGGAGTTTTACAGCGTGATGCGCTCGATACGCGCGATAGAAAACTCCGACGTCTGCATCCTCATGATCGACGCCACGCGGGGCATCGAGGCGCAGGACATGAACATCTTCCAGCTGATACAGAAGAACAATAAGTGCCTCGTAGTAGTAGTGAACAAGTGGGACTTGGTTGAAGGCAAGGACCAGAAGGTAATCGACACGTTCACCAACGCCATACGCAACCGCATGGCTCCGTTCACCGACTTCCCCATAGTGTTCGCCTCGGCGCTTACCAAGCAACGCATTTTCAAGGTGCTCGAGACGGCCAAGGAGGTTTACCTGAGCCGCAAGATGAAGATAGGAACGACGAAGCTCAACGAAGTGATGCTGCCCCTCATCGAGGCTTATCCGCCACCATCGATAAAGGGAAAGTACATCAAGATAAAGTACTGCTCGCAGCTGCCGAACACGCAGATACCGTCGTTCGTGTTCTACGCCAACCTGCCGCAGTACGTGAAAGAGCCTTACAAGCGCTTCCTTGAGAACAAGATACGCGAGAACTGGAAGCTCACCGGCTCGCCGATAAACATCTTCATAAGGCAGAAATAAGTAAATACGGGAGTTAAGGAGTTACGGAGCTAACACCTTAACTCCTTAAAAATAACATTCATGCGCAAACTGTTGTTTTTCATTCTTGCATGTTCCACGTTCGGCGTATTCTCCTGCTCTAAGGAGATAAAGCCCGACGACGCGGCCGCACGCGCGGCTAAGGAGTATTACGACTCGCTCTTCGCCAAGAACTACGCTTACTTCGTGCGCGGCATGTACCTGCCCGACACCATTCCCGACGGCTACCGCGAGCAGCTCGAGGCCAACGCCTCGATGTTCGTAGGGCGCATGGCCGAGGAGCACAGGGGCGTCAGCCGCGTGAGGATACTGCGCTTCGCCAACGACACGATCGCGTCGGCCGACGGGAAGTCGCACGTCCGCACTTCCGACGTTTACCTCGCGTTCGCCCTCGGCGACAGCCTTAACGAGGAAGTGGTCGTGCCGATGATATTCCACCAGGGCCGTTGGCTGATGAGGTGATGGCACTGGACGTGGCGTCTGTCTTAACCTCATGCCGGGGACGATTTCATACGCATTATCCATAGGTTTTATTCCAACGACGGCCTATCTGCCGGTTTCTTACTGGAAGTTATTATGCCTTCCGGGTGTCATATATATTAAATTTCAGGCAATACCACAATAAAACGTCAGGCATTCCGGATATATTTTATATCTTTGCATTGTACAACTTGGTCTGCCGCCGACGGGAAAGGCTCTCCCCGCAGTGGGTGAATTATTAGAGCCTGTTAAATGGAATGCGATTATGAAAAAATTGTTTTCAATGTTTGTTTCAGTATTTTTGTGCTTTACCGGCATACAAGCGCAAAACGTAACAGTAGCCGAACCGGATTTTTCAGATCAGACATTGTTCCTTACCAGCGACACGTCCGCGGTGAAACTTGTCCGTGAAAACGCTGTGCTTAAAACAAAGGCGGGTGCAAGTCTGTATTTATTCGGTATCGGTAAAGTGAAGTCAAGGCTGACGCTAAAGGGCAACAGGTCGCTCAGCAAGGTTAGGGGAGGTTCGACGGTGAGGCTTATAATAAGGGCTGATGATAATAAAACAGACCCCGTTTCATTTATAAACATTTTCAGGCTCGAGCAGACGGGTAGCGAAAGGCGTTACCAATTGGCCGAAGCAGGCACTCTGTCGAAAACCGAAGTGAGCAATTTGTCGAATATAGAATACGATGCGAAGAAATACGGTGAAAGCTCTTACCTGCTGACATTGACTGGTCTAAAGAGGGGCGAATACGGCATTCTGATAGGTGATCCTAATTCGGAAAACACGAAGAACACCATGAAGGTTACCACTTTCAGCGTGTATTGAAATGCCGATGGGCTGCGGTCTACGACTTCAACCCCAATTTGTCATTAGAATGTACGTGAGTTCGGTATAAGGGTTATTCCATAAAAAGTATCGTTGTTGTATTGGATTTAAGAAGTCGGTGGCATATTGTCATTCCGGGCTTAGACCCGGAATCCAGTGTATGCGCCAAGTTGTTGACGAAAGTGTGTTTACTGGATTCCGGGTCTAAGCCCGGAATGACAATATGCCGCCGACTTCTTACGCTTAAATGTGATTTTAGTTCTTATACCGAATTCACGTTAGAATGTATATACGAGACCCTTGCAAAATCAATGGCACTGAAAAAGCAAGCCCGGTTCAGATCATTCTGAACCGGGCTTGCTTTTTCAGTGCCATTGATTACTGCTATGTGCAGCTTTTTATTAAAAGTTCAAAAGTTAATCATCCTTCAGCCTCTACGGCTTCTTTCTCGCTGTAATCGATAACGTTCTTGCGGTTGGCCTGCATGCGGTCGTATTCCTCTTTAGAGCCGACGATTATCTTGTCGAACTCGCGCAGACCTGTACCGGCAGGGATGAGGTGGCCACAGATAACGTTTTCCTTCATTCCCTCGAGATAATCCACCTTTCCGCGTATGGCAGCCTCGTTGAGAACCTTGGTCGTCTCCTGGAACGAAGCGGCCGACATGAAGCTCTTGGTCTGGAGGGCGGCACGGGTGATACCCTGAAGTATTTGGGTTGACGTTGCCGGTACGGCGTCGCGCACTTGCACGGTCTTAAGGTCGCGGCGCTTCAGTGTCGAGTTCTCGTCGCGCAGCTTGCGCGCCGTTACTATCTGTCCGGCCTTGAGCGTCTCGCTGTCGCCTGCGTCTACGACAACCTTCTTGCCCCAGATACGGTCGTTCTCCTCGGCAAAGTCGAGCTTGTCTACGATTTCCTGCTCGAGGAAGGTAGTGTCGCCCGGGTCGTTGATTTGTACCTTGCGCATCATCTGGCGCACGATAATCTCGAAGTGCTTGTCGTTGATCTTAACGCCCTGCAGGCGGTAAACGTCCTGCACCTCGTTGACGATGTACTCCTGAACGGCGGTCGGGCCCTTGATGGCGAGGATGTCGTTAGGCGTGATAACACCGTCGGAAAGCGGAGTGCCGGCGCGCACGGCGTCGTGCTCCTGCACGAGGATCTGCTTCGACAGCGAAACGAGATACTTGCGCTGCTCGCCGGTCTTGGAAGTTACGATAATCTCGCGGTTACCGCGCTTTACCTTGCCCATTGTGACCTCGCCGTCGATTTCGCTGACAACGGCCGGATTAGACGGGTTGCGCGCCTCGAACAGTTCGGTGACACGCGGAAGACCTCCGGTGATGTCGCCGGCCTTACCCACGGTACGCGGAATCTTGACGAGCGTCGCTCCGGTCTTGACGGTTTGGCCGTCTTCAACGACAACGTGGCCGCCCACGGGGAAGTTGTATGTTCCTACGACGTCGCCGTTCTCGTCGATGATGTCGCAGGTCGGAACCTTGCTTTTATCCTTAGACTCTGTGATGATTTTCTCGGTAAGTCCGGTGGTGTCGTCGGTCTCGGCGTGGAACGTTACGCCGTCGATAACGTCGCGGAACTTCAGCGTTCCGGCGTATTCGGTTACGATAACGGCGTTGAACGGGTCCCAACGAGCGATGATGTCGCCCTTCTTCACGAGCGAACCGCCCTTGAAGTAGAGCGAGCTTCCGTAAGGAACGTTGAGCGTTGAGAGCACGATGTTTGTGTTCGGGTCGACGAAACGGATTTCGGCCAAACGGCTGACAACCATCTCACACTGTACAGGCCCGTTCTCGCCTTCCTCCTCGAACGGGACGGTACGAAGCTCGTCGAACTCGATGCGGCTGTCGTTCTTGGCTACGATCGACGCATTGGCGGCTGCGTTGGCAGCCACACCACCGGCGTGGAAGGTACGGAGGGTAAGCTGAGTACCAGGCTCACCGATGGCCTGTGCGGCGATGACGCCCACGGCCTCGCCCTTCTGCACCATGCGGCTGGTGGCAAGGTTGCGTCCGTAACACTTCATGCAGACGCCCTTCTTGCTCTCGCAAGTGAGCACCGAACGAATCTCGACGCTCTCTATCGGGCTTTCCTCGATAATCTTGGCTATCGGCTCGGTGATTTCCTCGCCGGCGGCAACGATAAGCTCGCCAGTATTAGGATGGATAATATCGTGAACCGACACACGGCCGAGAATACGCTCATAGAGAGATGAGATTACCTCGTCGCCGTTCTTAAGGGCCGTGCAGACAAGTCCGCGGAGCGTACCGCAGTCTTCCTCGGTGATTATTACGTCGTGCGACACGTCGACGAGACGGCGGGTCAGGTATCCTGCGTCGGCTGTCTTCATGGCGGTGTCGGCTAGACCCTTACGGGCACCGTGGGTCGAGATGAAGTACTCGAGCACGCTCATGCCCTCCTTGAAGTTTGAAAGAATCGGGTTTTCGATAATCTGGGCACCCTCGGCTCCGGCCTTCTGCGGCTTGGCCATAAGACCACGCATACCGGCAAGCTGGCGGATCTGGTCCTTAGAACCACGGGCTCCGGAATCGAGCATCATGTAAACGGCGTTGAATCCTTGGTCGGCCTCGGTCATCTCCTTCATCAATACGTCGCCGAGCTCGTTGTTTACATGGGTCCAGGCGTCGATTACCTGGTTGTAACGCTCGTTGTCGGTGATGAATCCCATGTTGTAGTTGTCGGTAATCTGGCGGACTTCCTCGTTACCCCTCTCTACAAGAGCGACCTTTTCCTCAGGAATAATGATATCGTCGAGGTTGAACGACAGGCCGGCAAGATAAGACATGCGGTAGCCGAGGTTCTTAATGCCGTCGAGGAACTCGCAAGCACGGGCGAAGCCAACAGCCTTGATTACGTCGGCAATGATGTCGCGAAGGCTCTTCTTTGAAATGATCTTGTTGACAAAGCCTATCTCGTCGGGAACGAGTCCGTTTACGATAACACGTCCTACTGACGTCTCAACCATGTGGCTGTAATAATTACCGCTATCGTCAACATCTTTTACCACGACTTTAACTTGGGCGTGCAAATCGCACTTGCCTTCGTTATGGGCGATGATCGCCTCTTCAGGGCCATAGAAAGTAAGTCCTTCGCCTTTAGCACCGGGACGTATTTTGGTGATATAGTAAAGTCCGAGCACCATGTCCTGCGACGGCACGGTAATAGGAGCACCGTTGGCAGGGTTAAGGATGTTGTGGCTCTGCAACATCAGTATCTGGGCCTCAAGCACGGCTTCGTTGCTAAGCGGAAGGTGTACGGCCATCTGGTCGCCGTCGAAGTCGGCGTTGAATGCCGTACATGCCAGCGGATGGAGCTGGATGGCCTTGCCCTCGATAAGTTTTGGCTGGAAAGCCTGGATACCGAGACGGTGAAGTGTCGGCGCACGGTTGAGCAGCACGGGGTGGCCTTTCATCACATTCTCGAGGATGTCCCAAATCACGGGCTCGCGACGGTCTACTATCTTCTTGGCGCTCTTCACGGTCTTGACGATACCGCGCTCAATGAGCTTGCGGATGATGAACGGCTTATAAAGCTCGGCAGCCATCAACTTAGGCAGGCCGCACTCGCCCATCTTCAACTCAGGGCCCACAACGATAACCGAACGCGCTGAATAGTCGACACGCTTACCGAGAAGGTTCTGGCGGAAGCGGCCCTGCTTTCCCTTCAAAGAATCAGAAAGAGATTTCAACGGACGGTTTGACTCGCTCTTTACAGCGCTGCTCTTGCGTGAGTTGTCAAACAGGCTGTCGACCGCCTCCTGCAACATACGCTTCTCGTTACGCAGGATGACTTCGGGAGCCTTGATTTCCATGAGTCGCTTCAAACGGTTGTTACGTATGATTACACGGCGGTAAAGGTCGTTAAGGTCAGACGTCGCAAAACGGCCGCCGTCGAGCGGAACAAGCGGACGAAGCTCGGGAGGGGTGACGGGAATTATCTTCATTATCATCCACTCCGGCTTGTTGATGTTACGGCTCGCACGGAACGCCTCGACAACCTGAAGACGCTTCAGGGCCTCGGTCTTGCGCTGTTGTGACGAGTCGCTGTTGGCACGGTCGCGAAGTTCGTAAGACAACGAGTCGAGATCAATGCCCACGAGCAAGTCATAAACAGCCTCGGCACCCATCTTTGCGATAAACTTGTTGGGGTCGCTGTCGTCGAGATACTCGTTGCCGTCGGGCAGGTTGTCCATTATGTCGATATACTCGTCCTCGGTGAGCAAGTCCATCTTGTGTGAACCGTTCATCTCGACGCCTTCTGCGTCTTTCCTGCCTTCCAACACGCCCGGTTGGATGACGATGTACTTTTCGTAATAAATGACAGAATCGAGTTTCTTGGTCGGTATTCCAAGCAAATAACCTATCTTGTTGGGCAAAGAGCGGAAATACCAGATGTGGGCAACCGGAACGACGAGCTCGATGTGGCCGGTACGTTCGCGGCGCACCTTCTTTTCGGTAACCTCTACGCCGCAACGGTCGCAGACGATACCTTTATATCTAATGCGCTTGTACTTTCCGCAGGCGCACTCGTAGTCCTTCGTCGGACCGAAGATGCGCTCGCAGAAAAGTCCGTCGCGCTCAGGCTTATAAGTACGGTAGTTTATGGTCTCAGGCTTGGTAACCTCGCCAAAAGAACTTTCGAGGATTTCCTCAGGCGACGCAAGGCTGATGGTAATCTTCGTAAAATTACTCTTTATCTTTGAATCTTTCTTGAAAGCCATATATCTAAGTTGTATTTGTTATGTAAAGAGTTCCTGTTGATTAGTCAAGAGTAAGGCTCAAACCGAGACCGCGAAGCTCGTGCAGCAGCACGTTGAGCGACTCGGGAATGCCCGGCGTAGGCATGGGCTCGCCCTTTACGATGGCCTCGTAAGCCTTTGAACGCCCGACAACGTCGTCCGACTTGATTGTAAGTATCTCCTGAAGAACATGGCTTGCGCCGAACGCCTCCAACGCCCAGACCTCCATCTCTCCGAAACGCTGGCCACCGAACTGTGCCTTACCGCCGAGAGGCTGCTGGGTGATGAGTGAGTACGGTCCTATGCTGCGGGCGTGCATCTTGTCTTCAACCATGTGGCCGAGCTTAAGGAAGTATGTTATACCTACGGTTGCCGGCTGGTCGAACGGCTCGCCCGTCTCGCCGTCGTAAAGTCGAGTTGAGCAAAGGCGAGGAAGTCCGGCTTTGTCAGTCCACTCCTGAAGGTCGTCGAGTTTCGCACCGTCGAAAATCGGAGTGGCGAACTTAACGCCGAGGCGTTTTCCTGCTGCGCCGAGGATTGCTTCGAAAATCTGTCCGAGGTTCATACGCGAAGGCACGCCCAGGGGGTTAAGCACCAAGTCGACGGGACGGCCGTCAGCAAGGAACGGCATGTCTTCCTGACGGACGATCTTAGACACGATACCCTTGTTACCATGACGTCCTGCCAGCTTGTCTCCAACGCTGATCTTACGCTTCTTTGCAACATAGACTTTGGCCATCTGCAGAATGCCTGAAGGCAGCTCGTCGCCTATCGTTATGGCGAACTTACGGCGCTTCAGTTCGGCGTCGAGCAGCTTATATTTCTTTATGAAGTTCATTATGAGCTTCTGTATCAGCATGTTCGTATGCTCGTCGTCGGTCCAGTTGTTCGACTGGATTCCGTCATATTCAAGGTTCTTAAGATGGGCGATAGTAAACTTGCTACCTTTCGTTATAATTTCAGCGCCGGTGTAATCCTTGATGCCCATCGAAGTCTTATCCTCGGTCAGCGTAAGGAGCTTGTCAACAAGAATGTCCTTCAAGTCGTAAATCTTGGCAGCATACTCCTCGTCTATCTTAGCCAAGACGACCTTATCCTGCTGTTTTGACGCACGGGTCTTCACTGCGCGAGAGAACAATTTCTTGTCAATAACGACGCCTGTCAACGACGGATTGGCTTTCAACGACGAATCCTTAACGTCGCCGGCCTTGTCGCCGAAGATGGCACGGAGCAGTTTCTCCTCAGGCGACGGATCGCTCTCGCCCTTCGGCGAGATCTTTCCGATAAGGATGTCGCCAGGCTCGACGCGCGCTCCGACGCGGATGATACCATTGTCGTCAAGATCCTTGGTAGCCTCTTCGCTGACGTTCGGGATGTCGCTTGTAAATTCTTCCATGCCTCGCTTCGTCTCACGGACGTCAAGCGAATATTCATCAACATGCACGGAGGTGAGGATATCCTCACGGACAACACGCTCGTTGAGCACGATAGCGTCCTCATAGTTGTAGCCCTTCCAAGGAATGTAAGCCACCAAGAGGTTGCGTCCGAGAGCAAGCTCTCCGTTTTCCGTAGCATATCCTTCGGTAAGGATGTCGCCTTTCTTAACCCTTTGTCCCTTGTCGCAGATAGGACGAAGGTCGATTGTCATATTTTGGTTGGTACGGCGGAACTTAGGAATGCGGTATTCCTTGAGCGCCGGCTCGAAGCTGACGAACTCCTCTTCCTCCGTACGGTCGTAAAGTATTCGTATAGTTGTAGCGTCGACGTATTCGATAACACCCTCGCCCTCAGCCGTAATCATGGTGCGCGAGTCTACGCAGACCTGGCGCTCTATGCCTGTTCCTACGATAGGAGCTTCGTTGTGAAGCAACGGTACGGCCTGGCGCATCATGTTACTGCCCATCAACGCACGGTGGGCGTCGTCGTGCTCCAAGAACGGGATCAAGCCTGCGGCGATAGAAGCTATCTGCTGCGGAGAAACGTCCATGAGGTCCACGTCCGAAGGAGGCACAACGGGGAAGTCTGCATCCTGGCGGCACTTAACGACGTTTCTGATGAACGTTCCGTCATCGTTAAGCGGAGCGTTGCCCTGGCCGATGATATGGTCTTCCTCCTCTTCTGCGGTAAGATAAACGATATGTTCGTTGTCCAAATCTACAACTCCGTCCTTGACCTTACGGTAGGGTGTCTCGATAAAGCCGAGGTCGTTGATCTTAGCGTAAACGCAAAGCGACGAAATAAGTCCGATGTTAGGACCTTCAGGACTCTCGATCGGGCACAAGCGGCCGTAATGCGTATAGTGAACGTCGCGTACCTCGAAACCGGCACGCTCACGCGACAAACCGCCAGGGCCGAGGGCCGAAAGACGGCGCTTATGGGTAACCTCGGCAAGGGGGTTGGTTTGGTCCATGAACTGCGACAACGGGTTTGTACCGAAGAAAGAGTTGATAACGCTCGAAATAGTCTTAGCGTTAATCAGGTCGGTAGGAGTGAACACCTCGTTGTCACGCACGTTCATGCGCTCGCGTATTGTGCGGCTCATTCGGGCAAGGCCGATCGAGAACTGGTTGCTCAACTGCTCGCCAACAGTACGCACGCGGCGGTTGCTCAAGTGGTCGATGTCGTCGACGGTTGCGTTGGAATTTACTAATTGGATGAGATATTTGATAATCTCGATTATATCTTCTTTAGTAAGGATACGGACATCCATTTCCGTGTCCAAACCAAGTTTTTTATTTATACGGTAACGGCCGACAGTTCCGAGGTCGTAGCGCTTGTCCGAGAAGAAAAGGTTCTGGATAACTTCGCGTGCGCTTGCATCGTCGGCAGGATCGGCATTGCGCAACTGGCGGTAGATGTAAAGAACGGCTTCCTTTTCCGAGTTGCTGGGGTCTTTCTGCAAGGTATTGAAGATTATCGAATACTTGCTTGCCGCATCCGCATCCTTGTGCAAGAGTATGGTTGAAGCGCCGCTGTCGATAATGTCGTCGATATTTTCCTTCGTAATTTCAGTCTCACGCTCCATGATGACCTCATTGCGCTCGATTGAAACAACTTCACCCGTATCCTCGTCTACGAAATCCTCGTTCCAGCTTTTCAGCACCCTTGCGGCCAGCTTGCGCCCGAGCACATCCTTCATGTTCTTCTTATTCACCTTTATTTCCTCGGCAAGGTCGAAGATTTGGAGGATGTCTTTATCCGTTTCAAAGCCGATGGCCCTCAGCAAGGTTGTAACCGGTAACTTCTTCTTTCTGTCAATGTAGGCGTACATCACATTGTTGATATCCGTTGCAAACTCGATCCAAGAGCCTTTGAACGGGATGATGCGGGCTGAGTAAAGCACCGTACCGTTGGCATGGACGCCCTGGCCGAAGAACACGCCCGGCGACCTGTGCAGCTGGGATACTACGACGCGCTCGGCACCGTTGATGATGAACGTGCCGTTGTCCGTCATGTAAGGTATCGTACCAAGGAATACATCCTGGATGAACGTGCCGAAGTCCTCGTGGTCTGGATCCGTACAATACAGTTTCATCTTAGCCTTGAGGGGTACGCTGTACGTCAAACCGCGCTCGAGACATTCGTCGATAGTATAACGAGGCGGGTCGATGTAGTAATCCAAGAACTCAAGAACGAAGTTGTTCCTTGTGTCGGTAATAGGGAAATTCTCTGCGAAAACCTTATATAAACCGTCATTCTTGCGTTCTTCAGGCGGAGTGTCCAACTGTAAGAAGTCCTTGAAAGACCTTAACTGCACATCGAGGAAATCCGGATACGGCATCGGATTCTTCACGCTGGCAAAATTTACTCTGTTATCAACAATTTTTGAAGCCATTACAGATTTATGTTACCGTTATAAATGCCACCAATTCAAAACATCAAGACCGGTTGACAACCTTAAAACATCCGGTCGGAAGAAATATGCAGCGGTGGGTGACTGCATCGTAAAAAGACACAAAAAGGTTAAGACTCTCCGACTGGGAGAATCTTAACCCATCAATATTTAAGAAGTCTGATTACTTAAGCTCAACCTTAGCGCCAGCCTCTTCGATAGCCTTCTTCAGGTTCTCAGCCTCGTCCTTAGACAGACCTTCCTTCAATGTAGAAGGAGCGCCGTCTACGAGATCCTTAGCCTCTTTCAGACCAAGTCCGCAAGCCTCTTTAACGGCCTTTACAACCTGGAGCTTAGCACCGCCAACCTCAGCGAGAACAACATCGAAAGATGTCTTCTCCTCAGCCTCGGCAGCTGCGCCACCAGCAGCAGGACCAGCAGCAACAGCAACAGCTGCAGCAGCGGGCTCGATTCCATACTCGTCCTTCAGGACTGTTGCCAACTCGTTTACTTCTTTTACTGTCAAATTAACTAATTCTTCAGCAATAGCTTTAATATCTGCCATTTTATTCTAATTTTAATGTTTTTAAATGTTAAATGTTTGGGTGTTTGATTTATTCAGCACGCTCGCCCAAAGTCTTGAGCACGCCATGTATTGTTTGTGCGCCTGACTGAAGAGCAGAAACAACATTCTTCGCGGGCGACTGCAGCAATGCGACAACCTCTGCGATGAGTTCGTTCTTGCTCTTAAGAGCGGCAAGTTCTTCCAGCTTGTCTGCGCCTACATATACGCATTCCTCGGCATACGCAGCCTTCAAAGCGGGAATACCTTCTTTCACATAGTTCTTCAGCATCTTTGCAGGCACGTTGGCCGTATTGCAGAAAAGAACTGCTGTGCTGCCTTTCAAGCAGCCGTACAAAGGCTCGTAATCAATATCTGAAGCCTCCAAAGCCTTGTGGAGAAGAGTGTTCTTAACGACAACCATCTTGATTTCGTTCTTGAAGCACTCACGGCGGAGCTTGCTTGTTGCGCCGGCGTTAAGGCCCGTCACGTCAACGAGGTAGAAATGAGAATACTCTTTCAGCTTCTCACCAAGTTCTACAACTATAGTATCTTTTACTTCTTTTCTCATCTTACAAAACTTTTAGAGTTATTCAACTGATTTAGGATCAATCTTGATACCCCTACTCATAGTGCTCGAAATATAGATACTCTTAACGTACGTACCCTTAGCGGCAGCAGGTTTCAGTTTAATTACGGTAGCTATAAACTCCTTGGCGTTCTGGTAAATCTGTTCGGGAGTGAAAGACACCTTGCCGATAGAAGCATGGATGATGCCGGTCTTGTCCACCTTGAAGTCTATCTTTCCCTGCTTTACTTCCTTAACAGCCTTGGCGACATCCATTGTCACGGTACCGCTCTTGGGGTTAGGCATCAAGCCACGCGGGCCGAGAACACGGCCCAAAGGTCCGATCTTACCCATGCAAGACGGCATCGTAATGATGACGTCCACATCAGTCCAACCACCTTTGATCTTTTCGATATACTCGTCGAGACCAACATAGTCAGCACCTGCTTCTTTTGCAGCAGCTTCGGCATCAGGCGTACAAAGGCAGAGTACGCGCGTAACCTTACCTGTACCATTGGGAAGAGAAACAACGCCTCTAACCATTTGGTTGGCCTTACGCGGGTCAACGCCCAAGCGTACGTCGATATCAAGAGAAGCGTCAAACTTGGTCGTGGTTATTTCCTTAACCAGTTCGGCAGCTTCCTTCAAAGAGTATGCCTTCCCTGCTTCAACCTTATCAGCTACTGATTTTTGATTTTTTGTCAGTTTACTCATTTTCTTGAAGTTATAAATTATTTACCAGGGAAGTCCCCCTTTACGGTGATACCCATGCTTCTTGCAGTTCCTGCTACAAGTTTCATGGCAGACTCTACTGTAAAGCAGTTAAGGTCAGCCATCTTGTCTTCGGCGATAGCGCGAACCTGATCCCATGTGACTGAAGCCACCTTCTTACGGTTAGGCTCGGCTGAACCGCTCTTCACCTTGGCTGCCTCCATAAGCTGTACTGCTGCAGGAGGGGTCTTGATTTCGAAGCTGTATGACTTGTCAGCATAATAAGTGATAACGACCGGAAGAACTTTTCCTGCCTTATCTTGGGTTCTGGCGTTGAATTCTTTGCAGAATCCCATAATGTTTATACCCTTGGAACCGAGAGCCGGTCCTACGGGAGGAGAGGGATTTGCAGCGCCACCTTTAATCTGTAATTTGATTAATCCAGCAACTTCTTTAGCCATTTCTTTTGTTATTAAAAAGATTGATTATATAAAAGAACACCCGCATCCGTAACAATGCGTCATTCTTTTGCGACTTGCATAAAACCGAGTTCGAGCGGCGTCTTGCGCCCGAAAATCTTGACCATGACCTTGAGTTTGTGCTTCTCAGTGTTCACTTCTTCAATGACACCACTGAAGCCACTGAACGGTCCGTCCGTAACCTTTACCGTTTCGTCAACGCTGAACGGGATGTTCACCTCTTCGGCCAACTCGGTCTCCTCGGCCGTGCCGAGAATACGGTTGACGTCAGACTGCCTCACGGGAGTAGGATTTGCCTCACCCCCGAGGAATCCCAAGACATTAGGTACGAATCGCAACGTGTGGGCAACGTCTCCTTTCAATTCCGCCTCGACGAGCACGTAGCCGGGAAGAGCTATCTTTTCCTTGACCACCCTCTTGCCGTTGCGCAAAGTGGCATGCTTCTCCATAGGTATGAGTACCTGTGAAACATAAGTCGAAAGAAGCGCGTTGTGCTTAAGTTCAGCCTCGATATATTCTTTTACCTTGGCTTCCTTTCCGCTGACAGCACGCAACACATACCATTTCTTACCTGATTCAGCCATTTCCTCTTTTAAACGATATTAATTAGGATAGATCGTACTCATGACAAACCGGAACACGGAATCCATAATGAACACCACAACCGCAATGATCAAGGAAGCAGATAATACAACCATTGCGGTGTGAGTAAGTTCGGCGCGTGTGGGCCATGATGTCTTATGCACAAGTTCGTCGTAGCAAGCTTTGCAATAATTTGATATACTCTTGAACATATTATCTCTTTTTAGCACGGGAAGAGAGGCTCGAACTCCCGACACCTGGTTTTGGAGACCAGTGCTCTGCCAACTGAGCTATTCCCGTAAAAATAGGCTCTCGTCGATAAAGGCGAGAGCCTAATATCATATCGTCAACCTAAAGATTAGTCGATGATCTCAGTGATCTGTCCTGCACCTACCGTGCGGCCACCCTCGCGGATAGCGAAGCGCAGACCAACGTTCAAAGCAACGGCGTAGATAAGGTCTACGGTGATTGTTACGTTGTCGCCCGGCATTACCATTTCAACGCCTTCCGGCAGAGAAATCTCACCCGTGCAGTCCATTGTACGGAGGTAGAACTGAGGACGGTACTTGTTTCCGAACGGAGTGTGGCGTCCACCTTCCTCTTTCTTCAGAACGTAGATCTGAGCCTTGAACTTCTTGTAAGGCTTGATCTGTCCCGGGTGGCAGAGAACCATACCACGCTTGATTTCGTTCTTGTCGATACCGCGGAGCAACAGACCTACGTTGTCACCAGCTTCACCCTCGTCAAGAATCTTGCGGAACATCTCAACGCCAGTAACAACCGACTTCTTGTCCTCGCCAAGACCGAGCAGCTCAACTTCATCACCAACCTTAACACGGCCAGTCTCGATACGGCCAGTAGCAACAGTTCCACGACCAGTGATTGAGAACACGTCCTCAACCGGCATCAGGAACGGTTTGTCGAGGTCACGCGGAGGCAGCGGAATCCAGTTGTCAACAGCATCCATGAGCTCCATAACCTTGTCTTCCCACTTCTTAACGCCATTCAGGGCGCCGAGTGCAGAACCACGGATGATAGGAGTATTGTCGCCGTCGTACTCGTACTGATCGAGAAGCTCGCGCATCTCCATTTCAACAAGCTCGAGCATTTCCTCATCCTCAACCATGTCGCACTTGTTCAGGAATACGACCAAGCGGGGAACGTTTACCTGACGGGCGAGAAGTACGTGCTCGCGTGTTTGGGGCATAGGACCATCAGTTGCAGCAACAACGATGATGGCACCGTCCATCTGAGCCGCACCAGTAACCATGTTCTTCACGTAGTCAGCGTGTCCCGGGCAGTCCACGTGAGCGTAGTGACGAGTTGCAGTCTCATACTCAACGTGGGCAGTATTGATGGTGATACCACGCTCTTTCTCTTCGGGAGCGTTGTCAATCTGGTCGAAAGACTTAACTTCCTCACTCTTTGTAAGTCCTCTTTCGGCAAGCACCTTTGTGATGGCTGCAGTCAGAGTAGTCTTACCGTGGTCTACGTGACCGATAGTACCAATGTTAACGTGTGGTTTGGTACGTTCAAAATGTTCTTTAGCCATAGCTTTAATTATTTGTTATTTTAATGAATAATCGTGTATTTTCTGCTTCGACAATCTATAAAGTCGTAGAGCTGTAACCGAGATTTGAACTCGGGACCTCTTCCTTACCAAGGAAGTGCTCTACCACTGAGCTA
>CALUFA010000026.1 GCA_944319795.1 uncultured Prevotella sp.
ATGCGAGGGAAACGAGCTTTTATTTTCATTTTCGAGGCGCAGCCTATCTTATCCAAAGATAGTGCAAGCCGAGTGAATTGGCAAATCGCCGTAAGGCAAATGCAAAATAAATGCGAGGGAAAGACCGCATGCGGCCTAAACCGACAGGCAATAACGGGCCGGCATGCAATACCGGCTTAACAATAAGGCAATGAACGGCATACGGACAAACCCCGTTAAAGGCTTATCCGCACAAGAAGAGAACAAAAGTTTACGCCTTGTTCACGGCCGACTTGTCAATGTTATGCAGCTTGACAAGCCCCCACACTCCGACACAAAGGGCGATAAGGCCCACTACCGAGAAAAAAACAATCAAGCCCATAGTTACTTTTCTTTAATTTTCGACAATGCGATAAGAATCATACCGGAAACAAAACACAGGACCACGGATATTCCGCCAATACCGAACAGCAGCACGGGATTTACGCTTTCATATTTCATAATACCTGCCAATATCACTCCACCGAATACCAGCTTGGCTATGTCTATAAGGAATTTTCCGCTTTCCGACAATATTGTTTCTTTCCTATCCCCTTTCATAATATGCAAAGATATTAAAAAATCCACTATATAATGACATATCCGGCATATTTTTAAATTAAATTATTCATAAACGGGTAAAGCACGGATGACGGTAGGGACTATAACAAATAAGAAACTGTTTTGATTTTTTACAGGAATATTGCAATTGCTTTAATTTTAATGCCCTTTGTTCATGATTTAAGCGTCTACGCCTCGAAAATACATCTTAAATCATTGAACAAAAAAATCAAAACAGTTTCTAAGAATCCAAGAGACGGCCTTTTACGCTGCGAAAGGTTATCTTTCACAACGCAAAAGGCGGCCTTTTGGATGGCAAAAGGCCGCCTTTTACAAAGTGGCTGGTTATCAACAACTTACACAACGGAAAGAATAAGGCCGACAAGTCTTATAGGCCGAGCATGCCCCTTGCGGCGAACGCCGGCGGCGAGGCATGCGGCTTTAACTTCTTTAAATTCTCTAACTTCTTTAAATTCCAAAGTATCACACGAACATCAGCGTCGTCAGCCTGTCCTTGTCGAACATCTCACGGGCCACGGCCTGCATGCCCTCGGCGGTCACCTCGTCGACGCGCGCCATCAGCCGGGCCACGTCTTTCTCGATGCCGTGGTGCAGGTAGCTGCGCCCGAAGTCGAGGGCGAAGTTCTCACGGTTGTCGCACGCCACTCCGATCTGCCCCTTAATCTGGCGCTTGGCGGCGGCGAGCGCCGTGGCCGAGAGCGGCCGCGAGGCCATCTTGTCGAGCTCGCGCGCCACGAGGCGGCGGCACTTGCGCACGTCGTGGGGGTCGCACCCGAAGTACGTACACCACAGGCCGGTGTCCGAATAGCTCACCATCGAGCTGTCGACGGTGTACACCAGGCCGTGCTTCTCCCTCAGGGCGATGTTCAGCCGGCTGTTCATGCCCGGGCCGCCGAGCATGTTGTTCATCAGGTAGAGCGTGAAGCGGCGGCGGTCGTGCACGTCGTAGGCCCTCGTGCCTATCATTACGTGGGCCTGGTGAGTGCCCCTGCTGACCACCTCTTCGCGAGGCTCGTAGCCGGGCAGGGCCGCCGCGCGGCCCTTCTCCGTCCGTGGGGCGCACGGGCCGAAGTCGGCCGTAGCCTTTTCAAGAAGGCGCACGAGGCGGTCGAAGGCGATGTCGCCCGAGGCGAAGAATACGGCGTTCTCAGGCCGGTAGAACCGCCGGGTGAAGCGCAGCGCGTCGGCCGAGGTGTAGCTCCTGAGCCTCCCGGCCGTGCCGAGTATGTTGTGGCCGAGGGGGTGTCCGTCGAACAACATGTTCTCGAACATGTCGTAAATCAGTTCGGCCGGCGAGTCGTTGTAGCACTCTATCTCGTCGCACACCACCTCGATTTCCTTGTCCAACTCGGCCTGGGGGTAAGTGCTGTGCATCACTATGTCGGTAAGCAGGTCGACGGCGCGGGGCAGGTGCTCCCTGAGTATGGCCGCGTAAAACACCGTGTCCTCCTTGTTCGTGAAGGCGTTAAGGTCGCCTCCCACGCTCTCGAGGCAGCTCAGTACCTGCATCGAACGGCGGCGCGAGGTACCCTTGAACGTCGCGTGCTCGCAGAAGTGGGCCAGGCCCTCCTCGCCCGGCAGCTCGTCGCGCGTGCCGGCGCACAGGGCGTAGCCGCAATATACCACGGGCGACGCCGATGCGAGGTGGATGACGCGCAGCCCGTTGCTTAAAGTGTGAGTGTTGTATTTCATAATCTATCGTGCAAAATTATATGATTTTCACGACTTTAAGATATTATTCGCATCATAAAAAGCATTTTTTCACTATCTTTGCAGATGCATTCAACACTAAAGAAAGGACATCATACATGCGCAAGGTAATAGGTATCGGCGAAACCGTACTCGACATAATCTTCAAAAACGAACAGCCCGTGAGCGCCGTGCCGGGCGGCTCGGTCTACAACGGCATCATATCGCTGGGGCGCGCCGGGGTGCCGGCGGCATTCGTAAGCGAGGTGGGCAACGACCGCATAGGCGAACGCACGGTGGCTTTCCTCAGGGAGAACGGCGTCGACGCGTCGCTCGTCAACTCGTACAAGGGCACGAAGTCGCCCATCTCGTTGGCGTTCCTCAACGACAGGAACGACGCCGAATACATCTTCTATAAAGACCATCCGCACGACCGGCTCGACTACGTTACGCCCGAAATATGCCGCGACGACATCGTGATGATAGGCTCTTATTACGCCGTAAACCCCGTGATACGCCCACAGGTGGCCGCCCTGCTCAACGCCGCGAGGGACAAGGGGGCTATCATATACTACGACGTGAACTTCCGCGCGGCGCACGCCGACGAGGTGATGAAGCTGACGCCTAACATACTGGAGAACTTCGAGTATGCCGACATCGTGCGCGGCAGCCGCGAGGACTTCAACGTGATGTACGGCATGGACTCGCCCGACAAGGTGTACAACTCGGAGATTTCGTTCTACTGCAAGAAGTTCGTCTACACCGACGGGGCCGCCGACGTGGAGCTGCGCGGCGACGGCGGACTGAAGAAGAGCTACCCCGTAGAGGCGGCGGACACGGTGAGCACCATCGGCGCCGGCGACAACTTCAACGCCGGACTGGTGTACGGGCTCGTGCGCTACGGCGTTACGCGCGACATGATTGACGGCGCCATACCCGAACGGACGTGGGACAAGATAATCGGTTGCGCCCTCGCCTTCTCGGCCAACTGCTGCAAGAGCATTGGCAACTCGATAGACACCGGCTTCGGAAAGAAGATGAAAGAGCAGCTGGAGAATAAGGAATAATAACGATAAGGCTAATCAGACTAATGCGCCGTAGCCACGGCCCATTAGGCCGATCCGTCCCATTTGCCATATAACCAGGATACCCAAGAAAGACAATTAAACAAGAAATAACCATGATCGAGATTACTGACAAAATCTATTACGTAGGCGTGAACGACCGCAACAAGGAGCTTTTCGAAGGCTTGTGGCCGCTGCCCAACGGAGTTTCTTACAACTCTTACCTCATCGACGACGAGAAAGTGTGCCTCATCGACACCGTTGAGGTCGACTTCTTCATGCCATACCTCAAGAACATACGCGAGATACTGGGCGACCGGCAGATAGACTATCTCGTGATAAACCACATGGAGCCCGACCACAGCGGAGCCATCGAGCTTATCCGCAAGTACTATCCGGGAGTGAAAATCGTGGCCAACAAGAAGACGTTCGGCATGATAGAAGGCTTCTACGGCATAACGACCGACGAGGTGGAGGTGAAAAACGGCTCCACGCTCAGCCTCGGACGGCACGAGCTTACGTTCGTACTGACGCCGATGGTGCACTGGCCCGAGACGATGGTTACGCTCGAGACGACCACCAACACGCTCTTCTCGGGCGACGCGTTCGGCTGCTTCGGCGCGCTCAACGGCGGCATAATCGACTCTGAGATCAACTGCGACACGTTCTGGCTCGAGATGGTGCGCTACTATTCGAGCATCGTCGGCAAGTACGGCACGCCCGTGCAGAACGCCCTGAAGAAATTAGAGGGAGTGCGGCTCGACTACATCTGCTCGACGCACGGCCCCGTTTGGCACGAATACATTGATAAGGTAATAGGCATTTACGACCGGCTCAGCCGCTACGAGACCGAGGAAGGCATCGTAATCTGCTACGGAACGATGTACGGCAACACCGAGCGCATGGCCGAAGTGATAGCCCGCGCCGCCAGTCAGGCCGGCATCAAGAACATAGTAATGTACAACGTGTCGAAGACCCACCACTCTTACATCCTGCGCGACATCTTCCGCTACCGCGCCCTGATCGTCGGAGCGCCCACCTACAACGCCGGACTCTACCACGAGATGGAGGTCCTTCTCAGCGAGATCGCAGGCAAGGACATCAAGAACCGCCACTATATCGGCTGGTTCGGCAGCTACGCCTGGGCCGGCAAGGCCGTCGAGTGCATCAAGCACTGGAACGACACGCGCCTGCACTTCGAGGCCGTCGGCGCCCCCGTGGAGATGAAGCAGAGCCTCAAGGACGACACTTTCGCACAGTGCGAGGCCCTCGGACGCGCCGTGGCCGACAGGCTTAAGCAAGACAGATAATATTTATAAGCAGACAAGCAGACGAGTGACGAGCAGACAAGGAGATTTGCCTTGCAAACTATAGGCAAGCAAACAAGCGGAGAAGAAGCAAGCTGTCAGCAAACAAGGCAAATCTCCTTGTCTGCTCGTCACTTGTCTGCTTGTCTGCTAAAAAAGCTCTGCTTGTCAACTAAACAAATCTCCTTGTCTGCTCGTCACTTGTCTGCTTGTCAACTAAAAAAATAGATACTATGAAAAAAATACGCTTCGGGCTGTTGCCTCGGATTATCGTAGCCATCGTATTAGGCGTGGCTTTGGGCAACGTAATGACGGCGCCGTGGATACGGCCGTTCGTAACGTTCAACGCGATATTCAGCCAGTTTCTCGGCTTCCTGATACCAATCATCATCGTAGGATTAGTAACACCGGCAATAGCCGGCATCGGCAAGACTGCCGGCAAGATGCTCCTGGCCACGGTGGCGATAGCCTACGCCGACACCGTGCTTTGCGGAATGCTGGCCTACGGCACGGGCAGCGCGCTCTTCCCGGCCATGACCGAGGGCATGGCGGCAGCCTCTACGGGCGGCGGCTCACAAGGCGTTGAGCCGTATTTCACCATCGCCATTCCGCCGATTTTAGACGTTATGAGCGCCCTCGTGCTGTCGTTCATGATGGGCTTAGGCATCGCCTACGGCAACTCCGAGGTGCTGCGCCGCGGCGCCGACGAGCTTATGGCCATAGTAAGCAAGGCTATCGGGAAGGCGATAATCCCCCTCTTGCCGCCCTACATCTTCGGCATCTTCCTCAACATGACGGCCACGGGCGAGGCTTATTCGATAATGACGGTGTTCGCGAAGATCATCGTCGTAATCTTCATCCTCCACATAGTGATACTCCTCTACCAGTTCTGCGCGGCCGGCATCGTGGCCCGGCGCAATCCGCTAAAGCTGCTTTGGCGCATGCTGCCGGCGTATTTCACGGCGTTGGGCACGTCGTCTTCGGCGGCCACGATACCCGTAACGCTCAGGCAGACCGAGCTTAACGGCGTGAGCAAAGACGTGGCCGGCTTCACCGTTCCGCTCTGCGCGACGATCCACATGTCGGGTTCGGTGATGAAGATAACGGCCTGCGCCCTTACGATATGCATGCTCAAGGGCATGCCCCACGACCCGGCGCTCTTCACGGGCTTCATCCTTCTGCTGTCGGTGATGATGGTTGCCGCGCCGGGAGTGCCCGGAGGCTCTATCATGGCGGCTCTGGCGCCGCTGGCTTCCATACTCGGTTTCGGCGAGCAGGACCAGGCTTTGATGATCGCGCTCTACATCGCTATGGACAGCTTCGGCACCGCCTGCAACGTGACGGGCGACGGGGCGGTGGCCATAGTGGTTGATAAGATGTTTAAGAAGTAGTTTTTTAGCAGACAAGCAGACAAGTGACGAGCAGACAAGCAGATTTGCTCAGCAGACAAGCAGAGCTTTTTTAGCAGACAAGTTCACAGCAGACGAGCAGACAAGGAGATTTGCCTTGCCTGCTCGTTCCGTTTATATCAATGTTTTATTTATTAAGCAAATCTCCTTGTCTGCTCGTCTGCTGTGAACTTGTCTGCTAAGCAGTCTGCAATAGGCAGACCGCTTCCCCCACCGTGGCGGCCACCTTTATTATGTCGGTCCACCGCCCGCGTACAACCCCTTTGCGCTGAAGGTCGTCGAGCAGGGCTACGAGACTGTCGTAGAAGCCGCCGTCGTTGAGCACGATTATGGGCTTGTGGTGGTAGCCGATGGTGGCCGAGGCGGCCATAGTGAACACCTCGTCGAGCGTGCCGAGGCCGCCGGGCAGGGCCACGGCCGCGTCGCACTGGGCGAGCATCAGGTCCTTGCGGTCGCTCAGGTTGTCGCAGGGTATGCAAACGTCCATGCTCGGACTGGCCTTGCCCCCGCGCTCTATTATGGCCGGCACCACGCCAATCGTCCGTCCGCCGGCCTTGCGCACGGCCTCGGCCGTACACTCCATAAGGCCCAAGTTGCATCCGCCGAAAACGAGCGTGTGGCCGTTTTCGCCGATCCAGCGGCCGAGCTCGGCGGCCGTCTTGAAATATTCCGGGTCGATGTTCGAGTTCGCCGAACAGAATACAGCTATTTTCATAATGTCACGTCAGTGTTTATTTCCGTTTTAATCCGCTTTCTCAGGCGCAGCTACGCATGCCCAGGCGAAGGTCAGGATACGCCGCCTGAGAGCAGGTTTTCACCCCCCCCGGTACGGTTTCGGCGAGCCTATGGCCTTCACCAAGTCCTCAAACTCGTCGCGCCCTACCGCCGCGCCGTTCTTTATCTTGGCTCGGTAGTTGTATATCGTGTTGACCGAATAGTGCAGGAACTCGGCTATCTTCGAGCTGTCGTCGATGCCGAGGCGTATCAGGGCGAATATCCTCACGCCCGTGGTCAGCTTCGACTGGTCGGGCAGCACTATGCGGCTCTCGGGCCGCAGCAGCTGGTTGAACTCGTCGACGAACGTTGGGAAGAGGCGTATGAACGTAGAGTCGAATATCTCGAACAGCTCTTCCTGCTCCTTGTCGCGGAAGTCGTGCGTCTTAACCATGTCGTAAAGCTCGGCGTAGCGCTTGCCCTTGATTAGCGCGAGCTGCTCGCGGCGCATGGAGTCCATGCGGTCGATGTACGACGAGCACTGGCGCAAGAACAGGCCGATGTACTTCTCCTTTACGCGGTTGCTCTCGTCGAGCGAGGCCACGGCGTCGTTGAGCATGCCGCCGGTGGCGGTCAGCCTGCGGTTCGACTTGTCGAGACTGTCGAGCGCCTGCTTCATTTCGGCGTTGAGCGCGGTCAGCTGTCCGTTCTTCGCGCTCAGCTCGTTGCGCGCCTGCGCCAGGCGCTTGCGGTGGCGGTTCACGTAGGCGAGGAAGGCCAGGAGAAGCAGCAAGAACAGGCTCGTCAGCACGATGGCAGCCTTAAGGTAGGCGTTCTCGCGCTTGTTCTGCATTTGGTAGATGTTGTCTATCACCTGCATAACGGGTGTTATCTGCAGGTTGCGCAACCTCGTGCTGAACTTCGAGGCGCATATCGCGGCGAAGTTGATGTAGCCGTAAGAGCGCTCTATGTCGCCCGTAACGTAAAGATGGTTGGCCAGTTCCCACAGGGCGGCCTGGTCCATGACGGCGTTGCGCACGTCGGTAAGCGCCGACACGGCGAGCCAGTAAACCCACTCGTCACCGCCGAGCTTCTTATAGTCGAGGTAACGGTAGAATGCGACTATCGCAAGGCGGTGCGAGTCTTTCTCGGCCAGTCGCAGGCGCGTGTCGTTGTAGCGCAGCGCGAGCACGTAGTCGCCCTCGTTATAGGCCCTCGTCTCGAGCAGCTGGAGGGCTATGTCGCTGTACTTGTCGGCCACGGATAAAAGCGAGTCGGCGTAGGCGCCGGCCTTCTTATGATACACGTCCCTAAGGGCGTCTACCTTGGTGTAATAACCCAAGTCGCTGTAAAGGTGGTTGCAAGCCATGTAATAGTCGACAAGGCCCTCGCGCGATAGCGCCGACTTGTCGATGGTAGCGAGGATGTCGGCCGACTCGGTGTACATTCCCGTAGTAGAGCACTGGTAAGCCATGAGCGCGCGGCACCGGTTTTCGCCGGCCTTGTCGCCCGCCCTGCGCGCGAACCCTTCGGCCCTGCGCAGCCAGGTTAGCGCCGAATCGTTCATGAACGGCTTATATTCCTTATACATGGCGAAGGCCACAGCGTAGCGCGAAGCGTCGTCGCCGGCCTTGGCAAGCCTGGCGCGTATGCCGTCGATTACTCCCTCGCGCTCGGCCGCATACGCACTTGAATCCCTTATAGCCTCGTCAAGGCATGCGTAAATTGAATCCATGCGCCCGTCGGCCGACGCCCGCGACACCGGAACCGACACCAACGCCAACAGCACCAAAACCCTGATAATTACATCTTTCATCTTGAAAAGGTGATGAATATACAACATTTCGCCAAGCCAACGCAAGCGAGCGCAATGCAAGTTTACTTGCAGATTGCCGAGCGCAGCTTGTCTTATGCAAAGACATTGCAAGCGAGCGCAATGCAAGTTTACTTGCAGATTGCCGAGCGCAGCTTGTCTTATGCAAAGATAATGCAATATCATGAATTTACAAAGACAAAACTATGATTTTTGCAAAAGGCCACGTTTTGCTTTCCAAAAGGTTACTTATTGCGACGTAAAAGGCCGTCTTTTGCGGTGCAAAAGACGGCCTTTTGTAAAGCGTTGGATGCCAGCGCGTTGCGCCGGGCGGTTACTTTGCGTCGATGCTTACCGTCTGGACCGAGCGGCTGTCGTGGCCGACCATGATGTCGAAGCGGCCCGGCTCGAACACCGTGCGGCCTTCGGCGTCGTAGTAAGAGAGGTCTTTCTCGGTTACGTCGAACGTAACTTCCTGGCTCTCGCCGGCCTTGAGCAGCACGCGGCGGAAGCCCTTAAGCTCCTTGACGGGGCGCGCAACGGATGCCACGGGGTCGCGCACGTAGAGCTGCACCACCTCGTAAGCGTCCCTCTTGCCCGTGTTGGTAACCGTTACCGACGCCTTGAACTCGCGGCCCGAGCCTGTAACAGACGGCTTGCCGTAAGCGAAGGTGGTGTAGGTAAGTCCGTAGCCGAAGGGATAGAGGGGGTCGTTCACGTTGTCGAGCCAGTTGGTGGCATACTTACGGAAGTCCTTCGTGCCCTCGGGCACGGGGCGGCCCGTGTTCAGGTGGTTGTAATACATGGGCAGCTGGCCCGTGGTGCGCGGAAAGGTCATGGTCAACCTTCCGCTCGGGGCTACGTCGCCGAACACCACGTCGCATATAGCGTCGGCGGCTTCGCTTCCGCCGAACCAGACGTTGAGAATCGCGTCTACGTTATCCTGCTCCCATGTGAGCACAGTCGGGCGGCCAGAGAAGTTGAGCATCACCACGGGCTTGCCCAGTTTGACAAGCTCGGCGAGCAGCTCACGCTGCACGTCGGGCAGGCGCAGGTCGGAGCGGCTGGCGCATTCGCCCGACATGTCGGCGCTCTCGCCCATTGCGCATACTATCACGTCGGCCTGGGCGGCCACCCTAAGGGCCTCGGCCTTAAGGGCAGCGTCGTCGCCGCGCGCTATCGTCTTGCCGAACTCGGCGGCGCGCTGGCGCACGGAGTCGGCCATGAGGTTGCACCCCTGGGCGTACAGCAGCTCGGCCTTGCCGGCCAAGGCGCGCTCGAATCCCTCCTTAAGCGTAGAGTAGCGGTCGGGCGTGTAGGCCACGCACCATGTGCCGGCCATGTTGGCGCGCGTGTCGGCCAAGGGGCCTATGAGGGCTATCTTGCCCTGCTTCTTGAGCGGCAGCAGGCTTTCCCCGTTCTTGAGCAGCACGAAGGTCTCGGCGGCTATGCGGCGCGCCGCGGCACGGTTTTCGGCGGTGAAGATGTCGGTCTTGGCCCTCTTAACGTCGCAGTACTTGTAGGGGTTCTTGAAAAGCCCTAACTTATACTTCGCCTCGAGCACTCGGCGGCAGGCCGTGTTGATAGCCTCTTCGCTTACTGAGCCGTCCTTCAGCGACTGCTCCAACGTGGTAAGGTATCCCATCGAGCACATGTCCATGTCGGTGCCGGCGTTGAGCGCCATAGCCGACGCGCGCTTCAGGTCGCCTCCCACGCCGTGGGGTATCATCTCGCCTATCGAGCCGTAGTCGGTGGCCACGAATCCGTCGAACTTCCACGCCTTGCGCAGCACGTCGTCCAAGAGCCAGCGGTTGGCCGTGGCGGGCACGCCGTCGACGATGTTGAACGACGACATCACGCTGCCCGTGCCTTCCTCGACGGCGGCGCGGTAGGGCGGGAAGTACTGGTTGAACATGCGCAGGCGGCTCATGTCGACCGTGTTGTAGTCGAGCCCCGACTCAACGGCGCCGTACAGGGCGTAGTGCTTCAGGCAGGCCATTACGTTGTCGTTGCGCGAATAGTCGCCCTGGTATCCGCGTATCATGGCGCGCGCTATCTCCGAGCCGAGGTAGGGGTCTTCGCCGTTTCCCTCGGATATGCGGCCCCAACGTGCGTCTACGCAGATGTCGACCATCGGGCTGAAGAACCAGTTTATGCCGTCGGCCGAAGCCTCCTTGGCGGCTATGCGCGCGGCCTCTTCAACGGCCTGCATGTCCCACGAGCACGACAGGGCGAACGGAATGGGGAATATCGTCTCGTATCCGTGTATCACGTCCATGCCCACGAGCAGCGGAATGCCCAGCCGGCTCTGCTCTACGGCTATCTTCTGCAGCTCGCGTATCTTCTCGACTCCCTTCAGGTTGAACACTCCGCCCATGCCTCCGGCCTTGATGATGCCGGCCACCTGGGTGTCTTGGGCCTGCCCGGTGGTTATGTCGCCGGCCACCTGAAGGTTGAGCTGCCCTATCTTCTCTTGCAGCGTCATGCGCGACATCAGGTCGCCCACGAACTTGTCCATCGTCTCCGTCTGCGCCATGCCGGGCAGTGCGAGCAGGCACGCCACGGCGGCTGCGATTGTTTTCCTTATCTTTTTCATCGGTTTCTTGTTTTATGAATGCCTGCAAAGCTATCATTCATCGGGATGTTAAAAAATTTAAAGAAGTGAAAGAGTTTAGAGCCGACGGCCCTGCACGTTCCGACAAGACATTTGGCTTTAACTTCTAACGGAGCGTTAGCGGAGTGATAACTTCTTTAAATTCTTTAAATTCCCGATGAATGACCGCAAGGCGGGCATTCGTATTTTATTTTAACGTAAACTTAACTTTCTGCGTCAGGTTGTCCGAGGCGTTGCCTATAAGGGCCTCGAAGTCGCCCGGCTCGGCCTTCCACTCGTGGGCCTTGTCGTCGAAGAAGCTCAGCGCGTCGCGGCCTATCGTAAGGCTGACCTGCTTGGTCTCGCCCGGCGCGAGGCTCACTTTCCTGAACGCCTTAAGCTCCTTGTAGGGACGCGCGAGCGTCGACTCGCAGTCGCGCACGTACAGTTGCACCACCTCAGAACCGGCCTTCTTGCCCGTGTTGGTAACGTCGAGGGTGAACGTTATGCTGTCGCCCTGCGCCATCTCGGCCTTGTCTGCCGCGGCCTTTCCAATCTTGAAGGTAGTGTAGCTCAGGCCGTGGCCGAAGGCGAACGTAGGCTTCAGCTCCTCCTTGTCGGCCCAGCGGTAGCCCACGAAGATGCCTTCCTTATACTCCTCGTCGATTATCTTCTTGCCGGCGCGCCACGTTCCGGGGTACGTGCCGAGCTTGTGTGCGCCGTAGTCGTCGAGCTTAGCCATCCACGAATAGGGCAGCTTGCCCGACGGGTTGACGCGCCCGGTGAGCACGTCGGCCAGGGCCTCGCCGGCCGTAGAGCCGAGGAACCAGCCCTGAACGATGGCCTTCACCTTGCCGCTCCACGGCATGGCCACGGGATTTCCGGATATGTTGACGTAAACGAAGTTCTTGTTGGCCTTGGCGAGAGCCTCTATCAGGCGGTCCTGTCCGTAGGGCAGGCCGTACTCCTTGCGGTCGTGGCCCTCTGCGTCTTGGTAGTCGCCCTTGTTAAGGCCGCCGAACATCACCACGTAGTCGGCCGTCTTGGCCTTCTCGACGGCCTCGGCCAGCAGCTCGTCGGCCGTGCGCGGCTCGTAGAGTTTCTGCTTGGCCACCACCCCGTTGTACTCGCCGGTGGTGTCGCCTACGTATCCGCGGGCGTACTCAACCTTTATCTTGTCGCCCAGCCACTGCTGCATGCCCTCCAAGGGGAGCGTCTCGCGCTGCACCTTGAGCGACGAGCTGCCGCCGCCTACGGTCATCATCTTGATTGCGTTCTCGCCTACTACGAGCACGCGGAGCGCCTTCGCAGTGTCTAAAGGCAGTATGCCGCCATCGTTCTTGAGCAATACAATGCCCTCGCCGGCTATGCGGCGCGCCGTGGCATAGTGGGCTTCTGAGTTCATCGAGCCGAGTCCGCGGCCGCGGTTCATCGTCGTGCGGAAGAATAGGCGCAGCACGCGGCGCACCTTGTCGTCCAAATCCTTCGTGGTAAGCTCGCCCTTCTGTATCATCTCAAAGTATGGACGGGCGAGGTAGTAGTTGTCGTAGGCGTTCGACTGGCCGAAGGAGAGGCCGTCGGTCCACGTTCCGAACTCCATGTCGAGCCCGTGCAGTGCGGCCTGCTTGGTGTCGTGCGTGCCGCCCCAGTCGCTCACTACAACGCCGTCGTACCCCCACTCGCCCTTCAATATGTCGTTGAGCAGGTACTGGTTGTGGCAGTTGTGCTGGTCCTTATACAGGTTGTAGGCGCCCATAAGGCCCCATACGCGGCCCTCTTGTACGGCGGCCTTGAAGGCCGGCAGGTAGATTTCGTAGAGAGCGCGGTCGTCAACGACGACGTTTACCTGGTTGCGGTACTCCTCGTCGTTGTTCAACGCGAAGTGCTTTACGCAGGCGGCAACGCCCTGGGCCTGCATGCCCTGTATGTAGGGAACTACCATGCGCGAGGCTAAGAAAGGGTCTTCGCCCATGTATTCGAAGTTGCGTCCGCCGAGCGGAGTGCGCAAGATGTTGACACCGGGGCCGAGGATCATGTCCTTGCCGCGGTAGAGGGCCTCTTCGCCGAGGGCCGTTCCGTAGGCGTAAGCCATCGAGGGGTTCCACGTTGCGGCAAGACACGTAAGCGCGGGGAAGGCCACGCACGAGTCATTGGTCTGCCCGGCCTGCATCCATTCGTCCCAAAGCACGTCGGGGCGCACGCCGTGTGGGCCGTCGTCGGTCCAGAACTCGGGTATGCCCAAGCGTGCAACGCCGGGCGAACTGAACTTGCTCTGGGCGTGGATTACGGAAATCTTCTCGGCCAGGGTCATGCGGCCGAGGGCGTCCTCCACGCGCTGCTCTATCGGTTTGGTCTCGTCAAGGTAGACGGGCAGCGCCTGTCCCCGTGACTGAGCGGCGGTGCATACGGCGAGAAGCGCCGCTGCAAATACTTTCTTCATAGCGTAATGTTTGTTTAAATTATGGTTATAAGGATTTCAGGTCAGTTCATTCGGCCTTCAGCCCGATCGACTTTATGTATGAGGCCTGCGGCCGGCAGTTGGCGAACTTTACGTTCTCGAGGTACTGCGTCAGTATGCGCCACGCCTCGGCCTGGCTGGGACGGGCGGCGCGTATGTCGGCGAACGTGGTGCGTCGGGCCTCGGCGAACTTGACCACCACGCTGTCCCAGCCCTCGGGGCGGACTACGGCGTTCATGCACGAGTTGTCAACCTTCTTGTACGGCCAGAACGTATAGCCGATGTTGTTGTCGCGCATCACGCGCACGAGGTCGGCCTGCCACTCGTCGGTGTTGTGCCCCGTCTCGCCCATGTACATGGGCAGGCCGGTCTTGTCGCGGAAGTCGATGTAGTCCTTGATGGCCTCGGCCGTGGCCGGGCCGCCGTAGCGGTGGCATGTGTACATTATGTTTGAGTCGAACTTCCAGTCGGCGAACATGAAGAAGTCGCTGTTCCAGCGCGCTCCGCCGAGCAGTATTACGTGGTTTGTGTCAACCTCGCGTATGGCCTTGACGGTGCGCTTGTACAGCGGCTCGAGCTTCTTGTTAAGCTCGTCCTTGTTGTCGAAGTAGTGGGCTATCGGCTCATTCATCAGCTCGTAGCCGAGTATCACCGGCTCGTCCTTGTAGCGCGAGGCTATGGCGCGCCACACTTTGACGAACAGCCGCTGGCTGGCCTCGCTCTCGAAGAGCCACGGATAGCCGTAGCCGTTGTCGATGTTGTCGCCCGTCTGTCCGCCGGGGCAGTCGTGCATGTCGAGGATGAGGTAAAGCCCGCTCTCGCGGCACCACTCTACAACGCTGTCGACGCGGGCGAACCCGTCTTGCCCGGCGGTCAGCCCCATGTAGTCCTCGTCGGTGAAGAGTTTGTAGTTGAAGGGCAGGCGGATGGTGTTGGCGCCGGTTGAGGCGATGAAGCGCACGTCGTCGCGCGTTATGTAGTTGTCCTTGAAGGCGCGCCAGAACTCGGCGGCCTTGTCAGGGCCCACCATTTCCTTGAGCATGAGGTCGATCATCCACTCGCAGTTGGTTTTCTGGAAGCCGAACATGTAGCCCTCGGGGTTGAGCCAGTTGCCGAGGTTGGTGCCCGTAATGTAGAGCTTGGAGCCGTCGGGCTTAACCAAGTCGACGCCCTGCACACGGACGAAACGCCCGCCGGCCACTACCGTGGCGGCGAGCATTAGGAATGAAAGGATTGCTAACAGTTTTCTCATAAACTAAGGTTTTAAGGCGGAAGGGCAAAAGGCAGGAAAGGCGGAAAAGGCCGGTTGCGGGCCGACTGTACTTAAACCCAAGCCAATTATCGGGACGCCGGCCGCGCCGTCAGGCTTCTTCAGCCTTTCCGTTTTCCAATCATTCCGCTTTTACTTCTGCTGGAACACGCGCACGTAGTCAACCTCCATAGTTGCCGGCAGGCAGCTCTCGTCTACGCCCTGCTGGCCACCCCAGGCTCCGCCCCAGGCGAGGTTGAGGATTACGTAGAAAGGAGCGTCGAAGGGCCAGGCGTCCTTGCCGGTGCCGTCGTTGGCATAGGTGAGCAGCAGCTCGCCGTCAACGTAGAACGACATCTTCGTGGGCGACCACTCGCATGCGTACTTATGGAACTCGGTGTAGGCCGTGGGCACCGTCGTGCGGGCGCTCTCTATGGCCGTGCCTCCGTTGTTGTACTTGTTGCAGTGGATTGTCGAGACAACCACGTTGGGGTCGTATCCTACCGACTCCATTATGTCTATCTCGCCGTCGCCGGGCCAAGTTGTGAAGTTTACGGGCATCATCCAGAACGCGGGCCACGTACCCTTGCCCTCGGGCAGCTTAATGCTGGCCTCGATGTAGCCGTACTGCCAGCCCTGGTTGCGCTTGGCGTAGATGCGCGCCGACTTGACGTCGTTGCCGTCCTTGTAGAGGTTTATCTTCAGCGTACCGTTGGAAACCTCGGCTACGTCTGTGCCCTTGACGTAGCTCTGGAGCTCGTCGTTGACGAAGCCGGGGCCTGCAACCTCGTATGTCCAGTCGGCGCCGAGCTCGGTGCCGTCGAACTCGTCGTGCCATACGAGCGTGTAGCCTTCGGGCGCCTCAATCTCGGGAGCGAGAGGCTCGGCGGCAGCCTGAGTAACGCTGACTTCACGGCGCGTGCCTCCGGCAACGACGGTGAGCGTAGCCTTACGCTCCTCGTCAGCGGTGTTTTGCTGCACGCTGACGGTCAGCTTCTCGTTCCTGTTTATCGAGTTCTTGGGCGTAACATCGAGCCAATCGGCCGAAACGTAGGCCGCAAACTCGCGGTCGGCGGTAACGTCGACGGTGAACGACTGAGCCTCGGGCGTCAGGCTGACTTCCGAAACCGAAAGCGTAACCTGGCTGTCGTCGTCGGCATACGTCGTTTCGCTGTCTCCGCCACATGATGCGAAACCCATCGCGGCGACCAATATAGCACTTAGTATCATCTTGGTTCTCATTTTCATTTTGTCTGTTTTTAATTTAGGCGGACTCCTTAAAGAATCCGCCTAAAACTAACCCGGCAGCCGCCGGCCTTGCAAAAGACCGCCTTTCGGCTTCCCGTTTGCCGTCTTTCGGTGTGCGAAAGGCAGCCTTTTACGGGCTAAAAGGATGCCTTTTGCAAGGCGTTGGCTGTCAGGGCGTTATGAAGCAGATGCGGAAATATGTCATTGGGCCGTTTTCTGCAGCACGATGTTGCTGATCGTCACCGTAGTGTTCTCCTGGCATCCGCCGAAGTCGAGGACGAGCGTCAGCGCGCCGGCAGCGCCTGTTGAGATAACCTTGGCAGGCATCTTGAACTCTACCTCCTCGTAAGCCGGCAGGTCTACGCGCTCGGCGAAGAAGAAGTTATTGTCGTCGGTAGAGTCGGTGAGCTTGACGGTGGCCCCGGTCATGGCCTTGTCGGCCATGAGCGTACAGCAGAAGTCGTAAGGAGTCTCGGCCTCGGCCGGTATGCCGGTCTTGATCTTCACCTGGGCCTGCCACTGTTCATTGGTAGCCTGGGGCAGCGTTATGGTGTAAGTGCCGCCGTCCTTGGTGAAGCCCGGGTCGGCTATCTGTACCCATCCGGGAGCGTAGTAGAACTCAACGTCGCAATCGGCGGCGTCGTCAACGTCGCTCTTCCAAAGGTTGCTGGGCGCGTCGTAGTCGTAAACGGTCTTGTCTTCCTCGGCCGGAGCCTCGATGCCGTCGCATCCGTGCTCCTCGAGTACGATGTCACTTATGGTTACCTCGGTGTTCTCGGGGTTGCCGCCGAAGTCGAACACTACGTCGACGTTGTCCATGTCGATGCCCGGCATGTCGCTCATGTAGAATACGTACTCCTCGTAAGCCTCGAGGGCTACGTTCTCGGCAAAGTAGAACGTGTTGTCGTCGCCGTGTTTGACGAGCTTGACGGTGGCGTTGCCTATGGCCTTGGTCGACATTAGCTTGCAGCTGAAGTCGTAGTTGGTGGCTGAGTTGGTGGTCATGTCTGTGACGAACTTAACCTGCGCCTGCCACTGCTGCTGGGTGGCCGTGGGCAGCGATACGGTGTATTCGTTGTCGCCGACGGTCATCTCCGGGTTGGGCAGCTGTGACCACGACTCGCCCGTAGCGTAGTAGAACTCGTTGGTGAACTGGCACGTCTTGAACATGTTGCAGTCGCTGTCGGGGTCGAATCCGCCGAAGCCCGGCTCGTCGGTCTTGCTCGTCAGGATG
This sequence comes from uncultured Prevotella sp., assembly GCA_944319795.1. Lineage (GTDB taxonomy): Bacteria > Bacteroidota > Bacteroidia > Bacteroidales > Bacteroidaceae > Prevotella. Next base: position 17,379 of record CALUFA010000026.1, read on the forward strand.
TAGTGCCAGGCCGTCTTGCCGTCGTCGTAGATGAGCACCAACGAAGAGCCGGTGTAGCTCTCGATGCGGAACTTCGGGTTGGCGTACTGCCCGTCGGTGGCGATATACGGGAACAGCGTGTTGGCAGGCAGCGTAAGGTAAAGGTCGTTGCCCTCTGAGGCGATGGTGAAGTCGGCGGTCTGCGCCTGCGTTGCGGCGCTGAAGTCGTTGCCGTCGCCGGTGTTGCCGGGCAATACCGTACATGCGGTATTCAAGAGCGTGAGGCCGTCGGCGCCGGGGTTGTAGGTGTACTTGCCGTCGCGCGTGAAGGTTATCTCGTCGTCGTAGGCGCCCATGCCGGCCTTCTCGTTAGGAGCGGCGGAGTACTGGCCGAGACCGTCGGTGCCGGTTTCGCCGTAGCCGATGTGGCCAGCCTTGTCCTTGTCCAAGCGCCAAGCCTTGTCGCATATCACGGTGTAGAGCGCGTCGAAGTCGACAAGCATGTTGTCGATATGGAACACTTTCTCACCAATACCCTGGCTGAAGCCGTTGCGGTTGCCTACGCGGTAGTTGAGCGTATAGTCGCCGGCCTGGGCGAAAACCTTCTTAAGGCCGTTCTGGGTGGAATACGGGTTGGTGCTTTCCCAGCTCATAATCCAGATGGGATAAACGCCGTTGCCCTCGAGGTTGAACGTGGCCTGGTTGGTGGTCTGGTCTACGTCGACCCTCACCACTGCGTCTTCGGCCAGCGGAAGACCGTTCTCGTTGACCCCCTCGAACTCGTCGGGAGAGCATGCCGCAAGCGACATTGCCGCCGCTGCGAGCGCGCCCCACATATAATTAAGTTTTTTCATAATATCTCGTTTTTATATTTTTTGGTTTTGAACTTGTTCGGTTTCGGGATTGTGCGGCCGCCGGGTTTCACGCCCCCGGCACGGCGGCGCCGTATGGCCCCATAGCCGCACGCCCCCAAAACCAAACATCATGTTAATAATCGTTCTGCGTCAGAGTGCCCTGGGCGGCGTCGATCTCGGCCTGCGGTATGGGCAGGTACTTCTTCTGCTCGCTCCAAGTGTTGGTGCGGTACTCGTCGGGTCCGAGCGTAGAGGCGGCCTTGCCCGTGCGCACGAGGTCCCAATAGCGCTTGCCCTCGCCTACGAACTCGAGGCGGCGCTCCTGTATGATGTTGTCGATCGTGGCTGCGACGCGGTCGGTAAGGCCGGCGCGGCTGTGCACCTTGTTGAGGTAGCGCTCGGCGGTAGCCTGGTCGCCGCCCGTGCGGATCAACAGCTCGGCTGCGTTGAGGTAAGTCTCGGCAACACGGTAGACCCTGAGGTTGTTGTTGAAGTTGAGGTCGCCGTCGGCAGCCTGGTCCTTGTTGTTCTCAGACTTGGCTATGTACTTGTCGAGGAAGTAGCCCGTATCCTGGTAGCGGTGCTCGTAAGTGCCGTGGGCGTTGGCGTCGAAGCAGGTGGCGTCGCGGCGCTGGTCGCCCTCGGCGAACATCTCGTAAGTAGACGTGCGGACGGGAGCGAAGCCCCAGCCGTTGGTAACGCCGCTGTCGTCGCCGGCGTTGGGAGCCCATGCGCTCGGGCTGATGAGTCGCGGCAGGCAAGTTCCTCCGGCAACGAGCGGAGAGTTCCAAGAGCGCACGGCGTTGTCGTCCTTATAGTTGATCTCGAATATCGACTCGATGCCCCACTCTCCGCTCTCCTCGAAGATGTCGGCGTATGAGTGCATAAGGTCGTACAGGTCGCTGTTGTTTATTATCTCCTGCATGTATCCCAGGGCCTTGGTGTAACGGCTTTCGTCGTTCTGGTACATCACCATGTCGGCGAAAAGCATGTATGCCATAGCCTGCGACACCTTGCCTACGTTGTCTTCCGTGGCGGTGTCTGTCCACTTGAGCGGCAGCACCTTCATGTCGATCGCCTTCTCGAGGTCGGTTATCACGTTGTTGTAAACGTCGTCGGCCTTGAGCTGTTCGGCCAGGTACGGGAACTCGAGGTTCTCGGTGAAGTAAGGTATGTTGCCCCAGAACTTCCACAGGTTGCAGTAGTAGTATGCCCTGAGCACGAGCGTCTGGGCAGTCCACGAGTTGCGGTCTTCCTCGCTGATGTTGTCGCCTGCCCATCCGATGTAGGTCAGCACGTCGTTGCAACGCTTAACGCCGCTGTACTCGCAGGTCCAAAGTCCCGTCATGCAGTTCTCCGGATTGGCGTCGAAGTTCATCATGAGGTGCCAGTACTGGTTGTCTGTCGGGCTCGAGCCTCCGGGCCAGATGTCGTCGGCCATGATGTCGCTCATGATGTTGATGGGGTTGTACTGGTTCATGCCCCAGTCTGGCCAGTGGAGCGGGTCGTAAGCCGAGATGAGGGCTTCGTAGACATGCTCGCTGGTGGTGAAATATTCTTCAATCGGGTTCGACGTAGGCGGAGTGACCTCGAGGAAGTCGTCACTGCATCCCGTAAACGCCACCGAAGCGGCCAACATGAGGCCGGCATATATCTTGATCTTTTTCATTTCTTTTGAAGTTTTGTGGTTTCGGGGTCTTAAGGTCTTGCGGTTTCCGGACTGTACGGCCGCCTTATGACGGCCCGACCGTACCTCCGCACAACCTTACGACCTTCCAACCATTATTTAATTTTAGAATTCCAAGTTGAAGCCTATGCGCCATACACGGGACTGCGGGTAAACGCCGTAGTCGACGCCGAGCGACGTTCCGCCCGAAGATATTTCCGGATCGAAGCCGTGGTACTTGGTGAACGTGAAGAGGTTCTCGGCAGATACGTAGAGGCGGAGCCTTGATATGAACACCTTCTTGGTGAGTTTCTCGGGCAGGGTGTAGCCCAATTCGATGTTCTTCAGGCGCAGGTAAGAGCCGTCGTAAACGTAGAGGTCGGATGACTTCCAGTTGTCGGATGCGTCGCCTACGATGAATATCGGGTATTTGTTAGACGTGCCGGGGCCTGTCCAGCGGTCGAGCATCCATGAAGGCAGGTTGGTCGAGTTGATGTCGATACGTCGTGTGGCGTCGAATACGTCGTTGCCGGCGGTGCCTTGCCACATCATGCTGAAGTCGAGTCCGCGCCAAGAGGCGGTGAAGTTGAAGCCGAACGTCCAGTCGGGCATGCCCTTACCTATCTTCGTACGGTCGTTGTCGTCGATCTTACCGTCGTTGTTGAGGTCGACGAAGCGCACGTAACCGGGCTTGGCGTCGGGCTGTATGGGCGTGCCCTCGGGGCCTACGTAAGAGTCGATCTCGGCCTGTGTCTGGAAGACGCCGTCGCTCTTGAGTCCGTAGAAGTAGGGGAAGGGCTCGCCGTTCATGGCGCGCGTGATGGTGCCTACGTTCTGGAACGAGTCGTAAGTAGCCCAGCCCGTGTCGTTACCAAGCTCGACAAGCTCGTTCTTCAGGTAAGAGGCGTTGCCTCGGAGGTTGAACGTTGCGTCGGCTACGCGGAACTTGTATCCGAGCTCGAACTCGACTCCTGAGTTCTCCATCTTGCCGACGTTGCCGATAGGCTTGGTCTCGCCGACGTATGAAGGAATGTTCATGGTCATAAGCATGCCGTTGGTCTTCTTCTTGTACCAGTCAACCGAGAAGGTGATTGCGTTGTCGAGGAAGCCGAGGTCGAGGCCGATGTCGGTCTGCTCGGACTCTTCCCACTTGAGGTCGGGGTTGGGCAGTCCGTTGGCCTTCACGCCGTTGACGATTGCCTCGCCGTTGCCGAGCACGTAGTTGTTGCCCGTTGCGGTGAACACTGCGTAGCGGAAGTCGTCGATGTTCTCGTTACCGTTCTTACCCCAGCTGCCGCGCAGCTTCAGGTTCGACAACCACTTGGGGGCGTTCTTCATGAAGGGTTCGTTGGTGACGTTCCATCCTACCGAGAACGACGGGAAGGTAGCGTACTTGTTGTTTGAACCGAAGCGGCTCGAGCCGTCTCGGCGGACGGTGGCCTGGAACATGTAACGCTCGGCGTAGTTGTAGCTCAGACGGGCGAACATTGACGAGAGCGAATGCGGGTTCGACGGGCCTCCCCAGCCGTCGCGCTCGCCGTTCTCGGCGAGACCTGACGCGAAGTTGATGTAAGGCTTGCTGAGGTCGATGAGGTTCCAGCGGCTTGCGCCGAGCGTCCAGCCGGTGTTCTTCATTGCCGACTGTCCGAGTACGACGTTGAACGTGTGGTCGCCGAAGGTCTTGTCGTATGTCAGCACGTTCTCTATCTGCCATACGGTGCCGCGGTCGCTTTCCATCGACGCGCTGGTGTGCGTGGCCTTGTTGTTGGTCGTAAGGTAGTAAAGCTCGGTGTGGTTCTCGTTACCCCAGAACGACATGTCGGTGCCGTAGGATATGCGGTACTTCAGTCCGTCCCATATCTGCAGCTCGGCTGCGAAGTTGGTGACGAACTTGTGGCTCCAGTTCTGCGCTCCGGGGAGCGAGAGTGCGGCCAGCGGGTTCACCATTTCGTTGTACATCGTACCGGCGATGGTGTACGGGTCGCCGTTGGGCGAGAGTATCGGGCCGGGGTAGTCGGGCTGCGTCTGGCGGTAGTATGCGTCCTGCTCCTCTGCCGCGGCGCCCGTAAGCGTGGGCGTGAGGATTGGCGAGAGTGCGAGGGCCGAGCCGAGGGGCGAGCCGTACTGCGAGTTTACGTCGATGCTCTTGTTCTTTACGCGTGCGTAAGAGAGGTTGACTGTGATGTCGAGCTTGTTGAGCCAGTTGCGCTCCTTTGACACGTCGAACACGTTGTATTTGGTGTTGCTGCGGAGCGAGAGGCGCTGGTAGTTGGAGCGGTCGAAGTTTCCGCCGATGATACCTTCCTGCTCGTAGTATCCGAGCGAGAGGTAGTAGTTCACCTTGTCGGTGGCTCCGCTGATGGTGACGTCGTGGTTCATTACGGGCGCGTTGTCGTTGAACAGCTCGTCCTGCCAGTCCGTACCAGTGGTGATCTTGTTGCCCATAGCGTCGGTAAGGTTGTACGGGTCGGCGTAGGGAGCCTCGAGCCCGGCGTTGATGTAGCCTTCGTTCATCATTACGGCGTACTCGGTGGCGTTGAGCACTTCGCGCTTGCGCCACTTGCTCTGCCAGCCGTAAGAGAAGTTGTAGTTCACCTTAACCTTGCCCTTCTTACCGCTCTTGGTGGTGACGAGCACTACGCCGTTGGCTGCACGGGCACCGTAGATTGCGCCCGAGGCTGCGTCCTTGAGCACTTCGATACTCTCGATGTCGCTCGGGTTCACGTAGTCGAGACCGCCCTCGATGGGCATTCCGTCTACGATGTAGAGCGGGTCTGAGTTGTTGATCGTACCGATACCGCGCACGCGGATCTGCGCCGCTGCGCCCGGCTGGCCTGACGACGACGTTACCGTAACGCCGGCTGCTAGGCCCTTAAGGGCGTTGTCCATGCGGACGGGGGCCGTCATGCCGAGCTCGTCTGAGCCTACCTTGGCGATAGAGGCCGTTACGACGCTCTTCTTCTGCACGCCGTAACCTACTACGACAAGCTCGCTGAGCGTGGCGTTGTCCTCGTGCATCACGATGTGCATGCCTGCGGCGGCCTTCGTCTCGACGGTCTTGTAACCGATGTACGAGATCGTGATCACGCTGCCTTCAGGCACCTGTGCTAACTTGAACTCTCCGTTGAAGTCAGAGACTGCGCCCTTGGTGCTTCCTTTCTGGAAGACGGACGCTCCGATTATCGGCTCGCCTGCGTCGTCGACAATCGTACCCGAGCAGACGAACTCCTGCGCGTACGCCGTCACTGACAATAGGGAAACCAATAATGTCAGGATGAATGATTTACATTTTTTCATAAAGTTTATAACATTTGGTTTTGTTTAGGTAATTTTCATGATTTCGATTGCGCAAATTTATCATTAAAAACAATACAGGAAAAGCGAGCAAATATAAAAAGTGGACGGCAGCATGTTACATCAAAACGCAACCTACCTGATTTACAACGACTTAAGAAAAAACGGCGTAACAAAAAAAGTGGACGGATAATAATTGTATTTTATACATTTATATGGTAAAAATATACAATTTTAAGGTTACAAAGACGCAAAAACGTTAATGGCTTTCGCGGAAACGGCCGTAATTTGACGGCAGGCCGTGAGCAAAAAAGCCGTTTTCCAAAAGGCCGCCTTTTGCGCTGCAAAAGGTATCCTTTTACACGCTGAAAGGCGGCCTTTTACAACGCGAAAGACCGCCTTTCGGAAAACGGGCTGAACACGCCTGCCGGCACAGGGGCCGCGCCTCGGGGCACACCTATTTATAAAATATGAATATCCGCATTTGCCCAATGCCTTCACCCTATTGAAAGAAGTCGTCAGCATACCGTCATTCCGGGCCGGGACCCGGAATCCAGAAATCACCATTCATAACAACTGGAGTGTATAAACTGGATTCCGGGTCCCGGCCCGGAATGACAGTATGCAACAGACTTCTTAGAATAGGATGTAGTGTATTGGGCAAATGCGGATATTCATATTATATAACGCAAGTTCGGAAAAAGAAAAACGTGCGCCCGGACGCGGCGCGTAACAACATCGTAACAAATAGTTAAGGAAATCAAAAAAGCGTTGTAACCGCGGTGTAACACAAAAGTCGGAACTTTGCACCCGTCAAATCATTCAATATTTTTTATGAAAAAAAATTACAGGAAGTTATCGCTGTTTTGTGCAACGGCGATGTTTGCGGCAGTAAGTTTCGCCGCCCCCGACCCTACCGAGGCAAGTCTCGGAGTGATGCGCGGCCGAATAGTCGACACGCAGAACCAAGTGCTGCCGGGCGCTACCGTAATGATTGAGAGCCTGCACACGGGAGTAGTGAGCGACGTGAACGGATACTACACCCTCGCCAACATCAAGCCTGGAACATACCAGGTGAAGGTAACCTACGTAGGATACGAACCGCAGACCATGACGCTGACCGTAACCCCGAACAAGACGGCCGTGCACGACTTCGTGCTCAGCGACGGCATAGAGCTGCAGGGAGTAGAGGTGAAGGGCGCGTTCCACGGACAGAGCCGCGCCATAAACCAGCAGAAGAACAACTTCAACCTGACCAACGTGGTCTCGGCCGACCAGGTGGGCAAGTTCCCCGACTCTAACATAGGCGACGCCCTGAAGCGAATCAACGGCATCAACGTGCAGTACGACCAGGGCGAGGCGCGCTTCGGACAGGTGCGCGGCACGTCGCCCGACCTTACAAGCGTCAGCATCAACGGCAACCGACTGCCCTCGGCCGAGGGCGACGCGCGCAACGTGCAGCTCGACCTGATACCCGCCGACATGATACAGACCATCGAGGTGAACAAGGTCGTAACCGCCGACATGGACGGCGACGCCATAGGCGGAGCCATCAACCTCGTCACGAAGAACACGCCCTACCGCCGGGTGTTCAACGTTACGGCCGGAACGGGCTACAACTGGATAAGCGACAAGATGCAGCTCAACCTCGGGGCGACGTGGGGCGACAGGTTCTTCAACGACAAGTTCGGCGTAATGGCCGCCGTGTCTTACCAGAACTCGCCGGCCGGTTCGGACAACACCGAGTTCGAGTACGACCTCGACGACGACGGCAACGCAGTGCTCACCGACGCCGAAGTGCGCCAATACTACGTTACGCGCGAGCGCCAAAGCTACTCGCTCTCGATGGACTACGACTTCAACCCGACCAACAAGATATACTTCAACGGTATCTACAACCGCCGCAACGACTGGGAAAACCGCTACCGCGTAAGCTACAAGGACCTGGCCGACGACCCCGGCGAGATGAAGGCCGAGATACAGACCAAGGCCGGATCGAAGGACAACCGCAGCGCGCGACTCGAGCTGCAGCAGACGATGGACTTCACCCTCGGCGGCGACCATCTGCTCTGGGACAGGCTTAAGGCCGACTGGATGGCGTCGTACTCGCGCGCAAGCGAAGACCGCCCCGACGAGCGATACATCACGCTCGAGCAGAAGGACATCACCATCGACATGGAAGACGAGGGCAAGCGCCAGCCGTTCTCGAGAACGCCGATATCGCTGCACGACGGCGAATGGGGCGTTGACGAGTTCACCAACGCCAACGAGTGGATACGCGAGAACGAGTGGAAGGCCAAGGTAGACTTCGAGCTGCCCCTCGCAAGCGGACTCTACGGCAACTCGCTGAAGTTCGGAGCGAAGTACACCCACAAGCACAAGACGAAGGAAGTGCTCTGCTACGACTACAAGGACGGCTACGAGGACACCTACGGCACCGACTACATGGACCACCTTACGTCGCAGATCCGCGACGGATTCATGCCCGGAAGCCAGTACACCGCAACCGACTTCGTCGACAAAGACTACATCGGCTCGTTCTCGAACGCCGACCTTAACGCTCTCGAACACGAGCAAGTGCTCGAGGAGTCGGCCGGAGACTACGACGCAACCGAGCAGGTTACGGCCGCATACCTCCGCTTCACGCAGAAGCTCGGACGCAAGTTCACCCTCATGGCCGGCCTCCGCATGGAGTACACCAACCTCGAGACGAGCGGCTTCAACTGGAACATCGACGAGAACGGCGACGAGACACTCGACCCCACCGGCAAGTTCAAGAACGACTACGTAAGCTGGCTGCCGAGCTTCCTCGTAAAGTGGGACGCAACGGACGACCTCAAGTTGCGCGCCTCTTACACCAAGACGCTGGCACGCCCGAAGTACTCACACCTCGTGGCCAACGCCTCTTACAACACAGAGGAGTCGCCGGTTGAAATAACGTTGGGCAACCCCGACCTGAAGCCTATCACCTCGCACAACTTCGACCTGTCGGGCGAATACTACTTCAAGAGCGTCGGCCTCGTATCTGCCGCGCTGTTCTACAAGCGCGTAAAGGACTATTCGGTCAACCTGAAGCGCGACATGGCTTACGGCAACTACGCCGAGGCGGAGGTAAGCCAGCCGCTCAACGCCTTCGACGCCGACCTTCTCGGAGTTGAATTGGGCTTCCAGCGCGACTTCGGCTTCATAGCTCCGGCGCTCAAGTGCGTGGGCTTCTACGGCAACTACACCTACACCCACAGCAACATAGTGAAGTCGGCCTTCGGCGACAAGGACGAGCAGGCGCTGCCCGGTTCGCCCGAGCACATGGCCAACGCGTCGCTCTATTTCGACAAGTGGGGCTTGAACGTGCGCCTGTCTTACAACTTCACCTCGGCCTTCCAGGACGACGAGGAATACGTGGAAGAGGCCGCCCTGCGCCGCTACTACGACGCCGTGAACTACCTCGACCTCAACGCCAGCTACACTTGGGGCAAGAACGTGAAGTTCACGGTCTACGCACAGGCCAACAACCTGCTCAACCAACCGCTGCGCTACTACCAGGGCGAGAAGGACCGCACGATGCAAGTTGAATACTACGGAGTAAAACTCAACGCCGGATTCAAGGTGAACTTCTAAGATAATTAAGAGTTAAGAATTAAGAGTTAAGAAAACATGCTTAAGTTGCATGGACATGCTTAAAGGCATGTTTTCTTAACTCTTAACTCTTAACTCTTAATTCACAAAGTGTCGTTTTCTTAATTTTTAACTATTAATTCTTAATCAGAATATGAAGCGTTTATCATCAATCATCATCCTGTTCGTCCTTGCCGTGACGGCGGCTTTCGGCCAGACGCCTGCCGAGTGGGCGAAACTTGAAAAGTCAGTGAACTTCTACGTGGCCAACGACCTCGGCCGTAACGGCTACTACGACCAGAAACCGATAGCCGAACTGATGGGCCGCATGGCCGAGACCGTAGGCATAGAATGCGTTGCCGCGGCCGGCGACGTACACCATTTCGAAGGCGTGCGCAGCACGCAAGACCCCCTTTGGATGACCAACTACGAGCTTATCTACTCGCATCCCGAGCTGATGCTCGACTGGTATCCCATCTGCGGAAACCACGAGTACCGCGGAAACACGCAGGCCGTGGTCGACTATACCAACGTAAGCCGCCGCTGGGAAATGCCTGCGAAGTATTACACTAAGGTCATCGAGGACGACGACGTTACCGTGCGCCTCGTATTCATAGACACCACACCGCTGATCGATAAGTACCGCAAGGACAGCGAGAAATACCACGACGCCGGCAAGCAGGACATACAGAAGCAGCTCGCATGGCTCGACCAGACGCTCTCACAGGCTAAGGAAGACTGGGTGATAGTGATCGGCCACCACCCTATCTACGCCGACACCGACAAGAACGAGAGCGAGCGCACCGACATGCAGAACCGCGTCAACAGCATACTGCTGAAGCATAAGAACGTGGCCATGTACGTATGCGGCCACATACACAACTTCCAGCACATACGCAAGCCGGGCTGCACGATCGACTACGTGGTCAACACCAGCGCCTCGCTGAGCCGCGAGAACGTGAAACCCATCGACGGCACGCAGTTCTGCTCGGGCGTGACGGGCTACTCGCTCGTATGCGCCGACAAGCAGGAGCTTGACCTCCACCTCATCGACAAGGAGGGGAAAGTGGTCTACACGGTGAGCCACAAGAAGTAAGTTTTCTTTAGAAGTTAAAGAATTTAGAGAAGTTAGAGAAGTTAAAGCCATTACCCCTGTTGGTTCTTATAGGCATGGCATGTAGCCGGCTTAACCCAACAAAGGTAATGGCTTTAACTTCTCTAACTTCTCTAAATTCTTCAACTTCTAAAGTAATGGCTTTAAATTCTTTAACTTCTCTAACTTCTTTAAATTCCGAATAAAGATTACTTTTGCGTTAAAAACGACGCAATGGCAAAGCAACAATTACTCATACTGGCCCTCGCCGCCCTGCTCGCCGCCCCGGCCTGCGCGCAAGGCAAGGCCAAGAAGACAAGGACCGAGCTGTCGATGGAGCGGCAGGGAATGGTCGACGTGCAGACGAAAGACAAGTCGATACAGGTAAGCCTGATGTACGCGAGGCCCGACAACTTCACCGGCACCGTGCTCTACACCGACCTCGGCCGAGCCTACCTGCACCCGAAGGCCGCCGCGGCGCTGGCCAAGGCGCAGAAAAGGCTTAAGCAGCTGCGACCCGACCTCAGCCTGAAAGTGTACGACGCGGTGCGACCCATGAGCATACAGCAGAAGATGTGGGACAAGGTGAAGAACACACCCAAGTACTTCTACGTAAGCAACCCGGCGCGCGGCGGCGGACTGCACAACTACGGAATGGCCGTAGACATCACCCTGTGCACGCTCGACGGCGACACGCTCGACATGGGCACGAAGATAGACTACATGGGAAAGGCCGCACACATAGACAACGAAGCGGCATTGGTGAAGAGCGGGCGCATCAGCCGCCAGGCGCAGAAGAACCGCCAACTGCTGCGCGAGGTGATGCGCTACGCCGGCTTCAAGCCGCTGCGCACGGAGTGGTGGCACTTCAACTTCATATCGCGCGCCACGGCGAAGAAGTATTATAAAGTCATAAGATAATACGTACAAGGCCGGCAATACGTATTGGGCAAACGCCGCCAAAGCGGGAGAGAAAGGCCGGCACACCCCGTGCGCCACCCTATTCGCCCCATCCGGCCCATCCGTCACATCAGCCTCGTCACCCCAATACCACCATGACCACCGAAGAATTCATCAGCCTCAACGCCGACGCCGACGTGCGCCGCCTCGCCCTGAGCAACGCCGGGCGCAAGGACATCGACCTAACCTACGCCCTCGAACAAATCGCCGGACGGCAGAAAGCCAAGGCGAAGCTGCCCCGGTGGGCCGCCACCGACGGCATAACATACCCGCCGGCGCTGGCCTTGGAGCAATGCTCGTCGGAGCAGACGGCAAGCTATAAGGCCGGCGTGGCCGGGCGGCTGCTGGCCGACAAGGCCCTGGCGGCCCGTCTGCCCCATCGGGCTAATAAGTCCAATAAGCCTGACGGGCCTGATAATTGCTGCGCTACGCCCACCCTGCTCGTCGACCTTACGGGCGGCTTCGGCGTAGACTTCTCATACATGGCGCCGCTCTTCGGCCGCGCCGTCTACATCGAGCGCCAGAGCCGTTTGTGCGACGCTGCGCGGCACAACATGCCCTTGCTGGGGATAACCCACGCCGAAGTGGTTTGCGGCGATTGTACGCAAATTATAGAAGGAATAGGCCATGCCGCGATGATATACGCCGACCCGGCGCGCCGCTCGGCCTCGGGCGGACGCACGTATGCCGTGGCCGACTGCACGCCCGACATGCTTTCGCTAAAAGACAAGCTGCTCGCCAAGGCCGACTTCATAATGGTGAAGCTCTCGCCCATGCTCGACTGGCGCAAGGCCGCGGCCGACTTCGGGCGCTGCGCCGGCGAAGTGCACATAGTATCGGCAGGCAACGAGTGCAAGGAGATGCTCGTCGTGCTGTCAAACGGCTACGACGGCCTTGAAAGAATATACTGCGTGAACGACGACGAGCAGCTCTCGTTCACCCCGGCTGAGCTTGCCCGGTGCTCCCAAACCTGCCAGTCCTCCCAATTCTCTTACCTCTACGAGCCTAACGCCTCGGTGATGAAGGCCGGCTGCTTCGGCCTGCTCGAAGAGAGATACGGCGTAAGCCAGATAAGCCGCGACAGCCACTTGTTCGTGTCAAACAGCGAAGCGGCCGGCTTTCCCGGCCGCTGCTTCGCCGTGGAAAACGTGACAACAATGAACAAACGCGAGCTGAAGGCCGCGTTGGCGGGCATCATCCAAGCCAACGTAAGCGTGAGAAACTTCCCCATGACGGCGGAAGCGTTGAGGAAAAAGCTGAAGCTGAAAGACGGCGGCGACACCTATCTGTTCGGCACCACCGACGGCGAAGGGCGGCATTTGGTGATAACCTGCAAGAAAAAATAACATCAACCACACTACCCCATTCTTTTCAGTTCCTTCTTGAAACGAAGGAAATACAGCAGTCCGGCCGTGCTCAGGCATACCGGGAAGGCGCACCATATACCCACGAGGCCGATTCCGAGATGTATCCCGAGCAGCCAACCGAGCGGCAGCGAGACTACGAAATAAGCGAAAAAGGCTATCCATATCATCGGCTTTACGCACTCTATGCCGCGCAAGGCGTTGGCGAAGGTGTACTGCACGCCGTCGCCTATCTGGTAGGCGATGAGGGGTATCACCGTCTGCGACACCAACAGGCATACGTCCTCGCCGTCGGTGAACCACCAGCTGATGTCGTTGCGCAACAGGAACACCGGCACCGAGAGCGTCAACGCTATCGCAAGGATGAGCTGCAGGCCCGAATACGCCGTGCGACGCACGGCCGCATAGTCCTTCTGCCCGGCGAAGTAGCTTACCCTTACGGCCACGGCGGCGGCCATGCCGCTCGAGATCATGTAGAGCAATTGCGACACGGTGATGACCACCTGGTGGGCTGCCAGCGCAGTAGTGCCTATCCAACCTACGAAAATGGCCGACAGCGAGAAGGCCGCCGTCTCCATTCCCACCTGGAGGGCGACGGGAAAGCCTAATCCGGCTAAGCGCCGCATGCCGGCCCGGCTGGCGCGCCCGGCGGCGAATCCTTGGCGGAACAGCCGGTAGCGGCCGTGGCGGAAGAACACCGCAACGCATGCCAAGGCCATCACCACGCGCGACAGCGCCGTGGAAATGCCGGCTCCGAAAAGTCCCAATTCGGGCGCGCCCAACTCGCCGTAGATGAGCACCCAGTTGCCGAAAATATTCAACAAGTTGCCGGCTATGATTATGAACATCGGCGTCTTCGTGTCAGTTATGCCGTCGAAGAACTGCTTGAAAGCGTTGAAGCAGCACAGGAAGGGCAGCGACGCGATATTCACCCACAGGTAAGGGCGCATCAAGGGCAGCAGCTCCTCGGGCTGTCCGAAGCGGTGGATGTTAAGGCAGAACGCCGCCATTACCGCCACGAGAGCCACCGATAGCGCCAAGTTGGCCGCCAAGCTGTCCTTCATGGCATGGCCTATCCGCTCGGTCTCGCCGCGCCCGAACAGGCTGCCCACCACCGGCGTAAGGCCGTATGAAAAGCCCGTGGCGAATATTACTACCAGCGTGAACATCGTGTTGACGAAGCTCGCCGCCGCCAGTTCGTGCATGGAATGGTGACCCACCATCAGCGTGTCGGCAAAACCCAGCACCACGTTGCCTATCTGTCCAACCACTATCGGCAGGCCCAAACGGGCCAGCGCGCCGAACCTGTCGCTTAACTTTTCAGTAATCGTCCTCATAATAGCCTGCAAAGATAATGCAAGCCGGGCGGAACGCAAAATAAAAGCGAGTGAAAACAAAAACATCCAATCATAATCAAGTCTGTGGGTAATGTCATTCCGGGCTGGGACCCGGAATCCAGTGTAAACAACCAAGTTGTTGACGAAAGTGTTTTTCCTGGATTCCGGGTCCCAGCCCGGAATGACATTACCCACAGACTTGATTATGATTAGCGCTTCCAAAATCGGTTTTAAAAAACAAACACTTACCAATGCGTAACGCAAAAACGGTGTAATCACAACCCGTTGATAATCAATCCGTTTGCAATATGCCGCCTTTTACGGTGCAAAAGACGGCATATTACGGGCCGAAAGACGGCCTTTTGCGACGCAATATGCTGCCCTTTGCAACGGCCCCGGCCGCGCCGCCCCACTACGCCCACGTTGAAATAGCAAAAAACGAAGGCGTTTGTTTTTGCCGTTTGGCCGTAAAACGCTACTTTTGCAGAAAAGTATCATCTTGTCAATTAAATAAGCATGAAAACCAATATGACAGAATGGATGCGCTCGCTCATAGCCGACAGCCGCGTGGCGGCGGTGCCGATAATGACGCATCCGGGAATAGAACTGATAGGCAAGCGCGTCGTCGACGCCGTGAGCGACGGCCGCGTGCACGCCGACGCCGTTAAGGCGCTCGCCGATAAGTACCCCACGGCGGCCGCAACGGTGATAATGGACCTCACGGTCGAGGCCGAAGCCTTCGGCGCCGACATCGTAATGGAGCCCGACGAGGTGCCGGCAGTGCGCGGACACCTGCTCTCGGGCACGGCCGACATCGACCGCTTGGAAGTGCCTTCGCTGCATGCCGGCCGCGTGCCACAGTACGTCAAGGCCACGATGCTGGCCGCAAGGGAGATAACCGACCGCCCCGTGCTCGCCGGATGCATAGGCCCGTACTCGCTCGCAGGCAGGCTCTACGACATGTCGGAGATAATGATGCTCATCATCGAGAGCCCCGACGCGGCGCATAGGCTGCTCACGAAGTGCACCGACTTCATCCTCAAGTACTGCCTCGCGCTCAAGGAGGCCGGGGCCGCCGGCGTGGTAATGGCCGAGCCCGCCGCCGGACTGCTGTCCGACGACGACTGCCGCGAGTTCTCGTCGGTCTACGTCAAGCGCATCGTCGACGCCGTTCAAGACGACTGGTTCACCGTCGTACTCCACAACTGCGGCAACACCGGGCAGTGCACCCGGGCAATGGCCTACACCGGCGCGGCGGCCTACCACTTCGGCAACAAGTGCGACATGGCCGAAGTTACGCGCGACGTGCCGCCAACGGCGCTCTCGATGGGCAACCTCGACCCCGTGTCACTGTTCAAGGACGCAACGCCCGACGACATGCGCCGCGCCACACGCGAACTGCTCGACCGCATGCGCCCATATCCCAATTTCGTAATATCCAGCGGCTGCGACACGCCGCCCCACACGCCGTGGGCCAACATCGACGCCTTCTTCGAGGAGGTGGCGAGGGGCTGATACTGCTTATTGGGCTGATTAGTCGCATTAGGCCAATAAGCCAAATGGGCCTGATCAGCCCGGTAAGCCCCATCGAAAAACAAAACAACGATGACCTTCCAAGACCTTACCTACGCCGACCTGTCGCTGCCCTTGCACGAAGTCTACGAACAGATGGGCTACGGCAGTGCCGCGCCCGACGGCGACGTGGCCGCCGAGACGCTCGCCGTCGAAGGGCAGATAGCCGCCGTAGCGCGCCCGAGATACTGCTTCTTCATAGCCAAGGGCACGCTCGACGCAGGGCACGACACGCTGACCGTCGGCGCAACACGCCTGAACGTGGGCCGCATCATAAGCCGCCAGCTGCGCGGCAGCGAGGCTTTCGCCTTCTTCGTGGCCACGGCCGGCGCCGAGTTCGAGGACTACCAGATGCGCCTTAAGGACGATGACGACATGGTGCGCACGTTCATCGCCGACGCCTTCGGCAGCGTTATGGCCGAGCGCACGGCCGACCTTATGGAGCAAGACCTTCAAAACGAGATCGCCCCGCGCGGCTGGCTGCACACCAACCGCTTCAGTCCGGGCTACTGCGGCTGGCACGTCTCCGAGCAGCAGCGGCTTTTCCGCCTGTTCGGCATAGAGCGCCCGTGCGGCGTAAGCCTTACGGAATCGAGCCTTATGCTGCCCATCAAGTCGGTGAGCGGCGTCATTGGGATAGGCCCCAAAGTAAGGAAATTAGAGTATTCGTGCGGCCTTTGCGACTACAAAGACTGCTATAAGAGAAGACGGAAGTGACGCCCACCGCATCAGTTAAGAAGAATTTAAAGAATTTAAAGAAGTTATCGCTCACTACGTTCGCTTAGAAGTTAAAGCCATTACCCCTGTTGGTTTCTTTTAATCTAATTAAACGTCAGTTCGGCATAAGAAGAATGTAATCATTCTAAAAACAAATGGCACCATTCTAAACCGTAAGAAGTCTGTGG
>CALUFA010000027.1 GCA_944319795.1 uncultured Prevotella sp.
TTGTAGCGGGGGTGGGACCCGAACCCACGACCTCCGGATTATGAATCCGACGCTCTAACCAGCTGAGCTATCCCGCCGTTGTTGCTTGTTTGCGGGTGCAAAGGTAATACAATTTATTTACATACCAAAAAATATCAGACTTTTTTATCGTTTTTCTTGCGTAAAATGTGTATTTTTGTGCCATATTACTCATTTATGATGAGCCATGGAAACTAACAGAATCAGTATTGAGCGTGAACTGAAGTCGAAATCGGCCAATATAATATGGTCGTTGATGAGCACTCCGGAGGGATTGGCGAAGTGGTTCGCCGACGACGTGAAGTTCAACGGCGGCGTGTTCACATTCACTTGGGGAAACGACTGGAGCCACCACGAGGTCAGGACGGCGTCGCTGCTTGAAAAGAAAGACAAGGGCTACATACGCCTGCGCTGGAGCGAGGACGAGTACCGCGACACTTACCTTGAAATGAGGATGGACAGGAGTGACATAACCGGCGACTACATCCTGATGATTACCGACTTCGCCCCCGACGGCGATACGGACACCCTTGTTGACATCTGGGACGCCAATATGGACATGCTCCACCGCTCAACCGGGCTTTAACCCCAATCGGTCATTAGACTCTCGTCTGATTATGCGTTTCTGCCGGCATCTTGCTTTCCGCCCCGTCTCGGCGTAGCCCGCTACGCCTTAGCCGTAGCGGAAAGCAATCTACACGGCATAAACACATAATCAGACTGAAGTCTAATGACCGATTGGGGTTTATGAGCCGGATACCGGCTTTGGCGGCAATATTTCACGCCGCCTTGGGATGTAGGTTGCAATGGCAGCCTCCGTCGGTGGACGTGTCGCCCTATGCCGTGAGGCCGTAGTCAAGCGGCGCGGCCTTTGGGCGTAAAGGTCGTTGCGTAGCGCGCCATGTTTTTACCTACTTCGGGCTCGTCAGTGTCCCGTCGCATGTTTTCCGGGAGCGCCCGGTAAGGTTTACACCTTATATTATTTATAAAAGCACGTATTCCTATCGTCAAAAAAACGTTTGCTTTAAATTTACTTAACGTTTTTTTTTTTTTGTTCGCAGTTTTATTCCTACATTTGCAGCGCAATAGAAAATGATTAGGATTTATAGCTAAGGGAAATACTAGTGTTTTTTATAAGTTTAATTTAATCAATTTAGTCAAATGAAAAAGAAAGTTTCCAGTTCATTGCTCATGGCGTCTATGCTTGCAGTAGGTTCCACGGGCATGCTCGTTTCTTGTTCAGAAGATTATGACGACGACATCAAGAATCTGCAGTCGCAGATCGACGGTTTGGCAACGGCCGACGAGCTGAACAGCCGCATCAACGAGATGTCTTCGGCCATAGAGCAGGCCAAGAACGAGGCAATTGAGAAGGCCAACGCCGCCAATGAAGTGGCTTTGGCCGCACAACAGGCTGCCGCCAACGCCGCTAACACGGCTGAAGGCGCACAGCAGGTGGCCGATGCCGCTATGGCAAAGGCTGAAGAACTTGAGAAGAACGGCGCTACCAAAGCCGAGGTTGAGGCCGCACAGCAGGCCGCTGCCGCAGCTCAGGCTTTCGCCGAGCAGGCAAAGGCTGACGCAGAGAAGGCTTTGGCCGATCTGCAGGCCGCTCTTGACGCAGCTGTTACGGCTGCTCAGGATGCCGTAACCAAGGCCCAGGCTACCGCCGACGACGCTAAGGCTACTGCCGACGACGCTAAGGCAGCAGCCGAGAAGGCATTTGAAGACGCAAAGGCCCTTATCGAAAAGGCTGAGGAGAATGCCGCAGAGCAGGCAGGCGAGGCTATGACAAAAGCCACTGAAGCCCTCGACGCAGCCCTTAAAGCCCAATCAACGGCAGAGCAGGGCGTAGCCGACGCCGCTACCGCATTAGCTGCAGCCAACGCAGCCGCAGGCGACGCGCAGAAGGCCCAGCAGGCTGCCGAGACTGCGCAGCAGGCAGCCGAAGCCGCACAGGCTACTGCCGACGAGGCTAAGAAGCTGGCTAACGACGCCCTCAGCAAGATAAGCGACCTTGAGTCTAAGCTCAACACCGCTATCAGCAACGGCGCAACCAAAGAGGAGCTGACCAACGCCATTAACGACGCGAAGAGCACTCTGAACCAGGCTATCAAGGATGCCGAGAAGCGCGCAACCGATGCCGCCAACGCCGCTAAGACGGCTGCAGATGCTGCACAGGCCGACGCTACCGAGGCTCTTAACTTGGCTAAGGCCGCTCAAACGTCGATAAAGAACATTGAGTCGCAGATCAACAACGAGAAGACCGGACTTGCAGCCCTCGACGCACGCCTCTCTATCGTAGAGACTTGGATGAAGGGCGGCGAGGCTGAAGGCTTGCAGGTAGACCTTAAGGCTGTTGAGGAGAAACTCGACTCTATCGACGGCGCTTTGAAGGAAATAGTAGGCGAGTACTCGTCGATGGTTACAAGCGTTTCGTTCTATGTTTCTGATGCCTTGAGCGCAGATCTCGACCAGAAGTTCAGCAAGGTTACCCAAAAGGCCAATACCTTCCCGAAGGAAGACGTAGCCGACGGCAAGCTGACCTTCAAGGAAGGATACACAACTACCGATTCTGTCGACGTAATAGTACGCGTATCTCCTACGAACGCCGTACTCAAGGCCGAGAATATTTCGCTCATCAACTCTCAGGGCGTTGAGATCAACGACATCGTAAAATGTACTAAGGTAGAGGCTTACAATAGCCTGCTTACCCGCGCTACTACGGGCAACGGTCTGTGGAAGCTCACGTTCAAGATGGTTGAAGGCACTGATCCTGATGATTTCAAGAGCGCAGTTGAGTCTAACGGACAGTCTGTATTGTTCGCCGTTGCCGTAAAGAATACCGAACTTAGCGGTGACGACCGCCGCGTGGTTACCGGCTACGACCTTACGTTGAGCGCCGAAGACGCTCCTATCGCAGGACCGGGCTTCGCTTTGCTTGACAACGCCGGCGATTGGAAAGACATTGCTGACATACACAACCGTTACAGCGAGTCTGAGGAAGACGGCACTTCGACGAGCGATATCGTAGAGCTTGTTTGGAACGACAACACTAAACCCGCAACCGCTGCAACGGATAAGAACTCGTCTAACCGTGGCAACAACGGCTTCGACAACCGTGACGACAAACCCCTTCTCTCTGCCGAGGTGGGCAAGCCTATCGAGATCGTAGTCGACGCTACAATCAAGGACAACAAGGCCACTGTAAAGAACAAGATTGCAGGATTCTATGTAACTCTCGACGATAAGTTTGCCGTAACATCTGCTCCGTCAGAGATCAACGCTTGGAACAGTTACAGCTACGAAGGCGTAGGCAAGGGCGGAAGCAACGCACAGAAGGCAACTCTCTTCAAGGGCAACAAGGGCCAGATTGCGATTAAGGACTTAGGCAACGTGGCCGGCGACGTTATCGGTTTCCGTCTCTACGCTGTCAACCTCGACGGTACCCTGCTCGACCCGGACGGACGTGCGTTCTACGTGGCAGTAGGCAACGTGTCTACCCAAGCTACGCTTGCTACGGCTACCGCAGAACTCAGCTCTACCGGAACTACGTTTACCAGCGGTAAGATAGAAGTTCCCGCAGGAACGTTCGCCAACTACACAGGCAAGGTTGAGCAAGAATACGTAAGCGGTGAAAAGGTTGACGGTGCTGTCCACCTGTTCGGCATAACGTTCTACGACAAGGACGGCAAGGTTATCAGCAACCCCGCCCAGTATGGCAACATCAAGTACATTGAGTACACGATGAATACGCCTACCGACTTCGCCGACGGCGGTACTTACACCCAAAAGATCAAGCTGTACAACAAGGTAAGCAGCCAGGACGTATTGGCAAAGACCGTTACCGTTTCGGTTACGAAGAAGATGCCTACGGAATTCAAGGGCAACTTCGGCATCAAGATCGGTCAGGAGTATGCAGCTAACACTATCCGTCCGTTCATGACTCCTACTGTTGATACCGGTTGGGAAGTAGTTCAGGATGGCCCTGCTACGGCCGGACAGGCTGAACTTACTGACATATTCAACGGCCTTGACGCTAAGGACGTAGAGTATAGGTTCGACTTCGGCGACGGCATAACAGACGTGAATAAAGATAATGATTACGTCTTGACCGCAGCAAGCAAGTACATCAATGACGCTAAGCGCGAACTCAATGTTTACTGTGTTTACAAGGACATCTCTGCTAAGAAGAACAACGCCGGCGTATGGGTTAAGGGTGACCACGAGGTTGCTTACTCTAAGACGCTTTACGCACAGCTCGCTTCTTGGGAAGACGACATGACCTATGGTTGGGGTACGATTACTAATACTTGGGGGCAGGATTTACCGTATGAGTGCAAACTCACTTGGTCTTCACAGGACGAGACAAAGTACACGGTAGAACTTAGCAAGATTGACGTAGACAACAAGCGCGACCCGGAGACATTCGGCGGAACTCTTGCAACGTTGATGGACAACAGTGGTAATAATTACCTCGACTATGTTGCTAGCAGTGCAAGGCTCGTAGCAAGCGACGGCAGCGTTAATCCTTACTTCAAAGTTGAGGTTAGCGAAAGTTCACAGGTGATTACGTTCACTCAGATCACGACCGACGCCGCCCAGGCTCCTTACCAGTCTCACGAGGAGACGCTTGAGTTCAAGGTTAAAGACGTTTACGGTCACGTAAAGACCATCAGTCTGCCTGTAACTGTAAGCAAACCCGTATCGGAATAAAGCATTTGGCAAGATTGTTTATTTTGTAACTTGAATCGGACAGGAGGGGAACGCCTAAAGTCCCCTCCTGTTTTAAAGTTTTATAGATGTTGAGATGAAGAAATATGTTGTTATTCCGCTTTTGCTCTTGGTGGCCGTGTTGGCCATGCAGTCGTGCCGCAAGGAGATAAAGGTGTGCACGGCCAAGGTGGAGCAGGTGGCAGACTCAACCTCGATGACTACGCTCATCGGCGACTATACGATAAGTTTTGACATAAGCAAGGCGCGCTTTTCCAATGGTGCCGTGATGCCGGGCGATTCGGTGCGCATAAATTACGTAGGCGACCTGAAAGAGCGCAAGGCCAAGGCCCTTATAGTATATCTTATACCGAAGCCGGGCAATGTTGTAGAGGCCGGTTACGATCCGGGCAAGGAGCTGCTTACCAAGCCTATGGATCCCGAGGACCAACGCCGGTTGGACGACTTCGTTAGGAACGCCAAGCGTTGAGCTTGTCTGTAATTCCTGTAATGTTTTAAAAAGGTATAATCCCTATTGTCATATAATGTGTTTTTGGTTGGTTTCAAGCACATTATGTTGAGTACCGTTTAATGTTTTTGAGCGGTACTTTGTTGTCAATTGCAGGTAGGAGGAGAATGCCAAGGGCTTGTGAAAGTCTGAATTTCTCCTCCGTTTTTTTGTTATGAATGCCAGCAAGAGGGTGAAAACCTTTTGGCCGATTACGGGCGGTGTGCCACGGATTGCTTAGAAAAAGACCTACGTATTTATGTTGGTTGCGGACATTCGTATTTGTGTTTTACTTCTGCTTGCCCTTGTTTTTACCTTATTATTTAAATAATAAGTCGTTTTTCTGATATTTTTGTGCTAATTTTGCAAGCTGGTAAGGTAACGCCCGAATCCGTTTAAATTATAATGCTTCGAATAAAGAAATTAGACAAGTTCATAGCCAGACAGTTCGGCCTGCTGTTTGTCGGCACTTTCTTTATCTGTCAGTTCATCTTGATGATGCAGTTCCTTTGGAGGTACGTAGACGAATTGATAGGAAAGGGGTTGTCGATGGAGGTGCTTGCCCAGTTTTTCTGGTACATGAGCTTGATGCTTGTGCCCCAGGCTTTGCCTTTGGCCATATTGTTGTCGTCGTTGATAGCGTTCGGCAACCTCGGCGAGAGCAGCGAGCTTACGGCCATAAAGGCTGCCGGCATATCGTTGATGCAGGCTTTCAGGTCGCTGATAGTGATAGTGTTCGTCATTTCGCTCGGCTCTTTTTATTTCCAGAACGTCATCGGGCCTAACGCCAACATGTCGTTCTCGCGCCTGTTGCTGTCGATGAAACAGAAGAGTCCCGAGCTGGAAATACCCGAAGGGGTGTTTTACGACGGCATACCCGGATGCAACCTTTACGTGCAGGAGAAAGACCTCGAGACGGGCAAGCTGTACGGCGTGATGATTTACAAGATGACCGACAGCTACGAGGACGCGGCGATAATCTTGGCCGACTCGGGCATGCTGCAGTCTACGGCGGAGAAGAAGCACTTGCTGCTGACGCTTTACAGCGGCGAGTGGTTCGAGAACATGAAGTCGCAGCAGGTGATGAGGGGCACGGGCGTGCCTTACCGCAGGGAGTCGTTCGTAAACAAGAAGATACTGCTCGACTTTGATTCAGACTTCAACGTGGCCGACGCGAGCGCCCTGTCTAACAACGCTAAGGGAAAGAGCGTAAGGCAGATAAACCTCGACATAGATTCGCTCAACCATGTTTACGACAGCGTGGGCAGGGCTTTCTACGACGATGCGCGCATGCGTTATTATGTGTCGCCGGACATAAGCAAGGCCGACTCTTTGCGCGCCGTGAAGATGGCCGCTACCAAGACGTTCAGCTTCGACTCGATATACGGCCGTCTGCCGGCCGACAGGAAGCTCTCGGCCGTCGACCGTGCGCTCGGAAGGGTGAGGAGCGAAATGACCGACCTCGACTTTAAAGGCATGCTGACGGCAGACGGCGACAAGCTGATAAGGCAGCATAAGATAGAGGCGATCAACAAGTTCTCGGTGGCCTTGCAGTGCCTGCTGTTCTTCTTCATAGGCGCGCCGCTCGGCGCCATAATCAGGAAGGGCGGACTCGGAGTGCCGGTCATAATATCGGTGCTGGTGTTCATCGTGTTCTTCATTTTCGACAATTCAGGCTACCGCATGGCCCGTGGCGGAATGTGGACGATATGGTTCGGCAAGACCATTGCCTTGGCGGTGCTAGCCCCGCTGGCCGTGTTCTTCACGTATAAGGCAAACAACGACTCCGTAGTGTTCAACGTCGATTTCTACCGCAACTTCTTCATGAAGCTGCTCGGCCTGCGGATAAAGCGCGCCGTCTACCGCAAGGACGTGATAATAAACGACCCGGATTATACGGCCGACGCGGAAGAGCTGGCGCGGATGAACGTGGAAATAGACAACTATGTGCATGTACACAATCTGCTGTTGGCGCCGAACGTGGTAAAGGTGTTCTTCAAATATGAGCCCGACCACACGGTAGAGGGTATAAGCGAGCGGCTCGAGACCGTTATCGAGGACCTGTCGAACACTAAGGACAAGGTTGTGTTGGGCTGCCTGAACGATTATCCGTTCATGGCGGTTAAGTCGCATACGCGCCCGTTCGAGCGCAAGTGGATGAATGTGGCCGCTGCGGTCATTGTGCCGGTCGGTATGTTCCTGTATTTCAGGATGTGGCGGTTCAGGCTGCGCCTGCTGCGCGACCTTAAGGTGGTGAAAGACACTAACGACGCCCTGATAAGGCGGATAGGCGAGATGGGAAACGGCAAGTAGATTGCATATATTATAATAAGGTGAACTTTACGACTTATATGGAAAAACTGAAAATCAATACGGTGGAAGAGGCGTTGGCCGATTTCAAGGAAGGCAAGTTTGTCATTGTCGTCGATGACGAGGACCGGGAGAATGAGGGCGACCTTATCATCGCGGCTGAAAAGATAACGGCGGAGAAAGTGAACTTCATGTTGAAGTATGCCCGCGGCGTATTGTGCGCCCCGATAACGCAGAGCCGATGCGACGAGCTCGACCTGCCGCGCCAAGTTGACGAGAATACGTCGGTGCTCGGCACGCCGTTCACCGTCACCATAGACAAGCTCGAAGGCTGCTCTACGGGAGTGTCCGCGCACGACCGCGCCGAGACTATCAAGGCGTTGGCCGACCCGGCTTCGACCCCTAAGACCTTCGGCCGCCCGGGGCACGTCAATCCCCTTTACGCCCAAGACAACGGCGTGCTGAGGCGCAGCGGCCACACCGAGGCGACGATAGACCTGTGCAAGCTCTCGGGACTGTATCCTGCCGGCGCGTTGATGGAGATAATGAACGACGACGGCACGATGGCGCGCCTGCCGCAGTTGTTGGAGTTTGCCGCCAAGCACGACCTTAAGGTTATAAGCATAAAGGACATGATTGCCTACCGCCTGCAGCGCGAGTCGCTGATAAGCGTGGGGCAGACGGTCGACATGCCGACGGAATACGGCCATTTTAAGATGGTTCCGTTCCGCCAGACGAGCAGCGGACTTGAGCACATGGCTCTTATCAAGGGTGAATGGAAGGAGGACGAGCCTATATTGGTGCGCGTCCATTCGTCTTGTGCTACGGGCGACATCTTCGGCAGCAAGCGCTGCGACTGCGGACAACAGTTGCACAAGGCCATGCAGATGATTGAACAGGAAGGCAAGGGCGTGCTTATCTACATGCAGCAGGAAGGGCGAGGCATCGGCCTGATGAACAAGATTGAAGCGTACAAACTGCAGGAGGAGGGTTACGATACGGTCGATGCCAACGTGCATCTCGGATTCAAGCCCGACGAGCGCGATTATGGATGCGGCGCCCAGATGCTCCGCCATCTCGGCGTGCACAAGATGAGGCTGATGACCAACAATCCCACCAAGCGCGTCGGGCTAGAGGCATACGGGTTGGAAATCGTGGAGAACGTCCCCATCGAAGTCAAGCCTAATGAGTATGACTATAAATACTTGAAGACGAAGAAAGACCGTATGGGGCATACGTTGCATTTATAAAAGAGAGGTGTGTGCGGAACATCGTTCTTGCAACATGTTTTTTATGTTTTGACATGAAAATATCACTTCTTTTATTTTCCTGAAACGAATAAAATAATTAATTTTGCAGAAACAAACCGAAAATATTATGGCACAATTATCAGACCGCTTGAACCGTCTGGCTCCTTCAGCCACTCTTGCGATGTCGCAGAAAAGCAGCGAGATGAAAGCGCAAGGCATCGACGTTATCAACATGAGTGTCGGCGAACCCGACTTTAACACCCCAGACCACATAAAAGATGCCGCCAAGAAAGCTATCGACGACAACTACTCGAGATATTCACCCGTGCCGGGCTACATGGACCTGCGTGAGGCAATCTCTGCCAAGTTGAAGCGTGAGAACGGATTGGATTACGGCGTAAACGAGATATTGGTGTCAAACGGCGCAAAGCAGAGCGTTTGCAATACGGTTATGGCCTTGGTGAACGACGGCGACGAGGTTATAATTCCTGCGCCTTATTGGGTAAGCTATCCTCAGATGGCGAAGCTCGCAGGAGGCGTGCCTGTGATAGTCGAGGCCGGTTTCGAGCAAAACTTCAAGATGACTCCAGAACAGCTTGAGGCCGCCATAACGCCGAAGACGAAGCTGCTGATAATCTGCTCGCCGAGCAATCCTACGGGCAGCGTCTACTCGGAGGAAGAGCTCACCGGACTTGCCGAAGTGATAAAGCGCCATGACGGCCTTTACGTGTTGGCGGACGAAATATACGAACACATTAATTATATAGGCAAGCACCACAGCATAGCCAAAGTTCCGGGTATGAAGGAACGCACTATCGTTGTGAACGGCGTGTCTAAAGCGTATGCGATGACAGGCTGGCGCATAGGCTTCATCGCCGCTCCCGAATGGATCGTCAAAGGCTGCAACAAGCTGCAGGGACAATATACGAGCGGCCCGTGCTCGGTAAGCCAAAAGGCTGCCGTTGACGCGTATAATGCTTCGCAAGACTGCGTTGAACAGATGCGGAAAGCATTTGAACGCCGCCGCGACTTGATAGTAAGCCTTGCAAGGGAAATACCCGGACTTGAGGTTAATGTGCCTGAAGGAGCTTTCTACTTGTTCCCCAAGTGCAGCAGCTTCTTCGGCAAGACGGACGGCGTGCGCACGATAAGCAATTCAACCGACTTTGCTTTATACCTGCTCGAAGTAGGGCATGTGGCAACCGTTGCGGGAGATGCATTCGGCGATCCGGAATGCTTCCGCATGAGCTACGCCACCAGCGACGATAACATACGCGAGGCAATGTCGAGGATAAAAGAGGCGCTCGCAAGGTTGAAATGACACCTCGGCTCGTAAACAAGGAAAGATAACTAAAAAGATATTGATAAAAGTCAAAACATTGTTAAAAACTCTGTGAATAGTGCTTTTATTACCTATTAATTGTTATCTTTGTGTGCTTGTTTATGAGTAAGAGGCCTTTTAGGAAAGCAAACAACATGCTTATTAACATTAAATCGAAACTTTATAACTTAATAATTAACTAACTAACAAATTTAAATTAAAATTATGGCAACTACACAAAATGCAGCAAGCCCTAAGAAAAACCAGGGCTTCCAGGGTATTAGAGCAGCGATTTGGGTTATCGTTGTATGTCTTATCATCGCGGTTTGTATATACAACTTCCTGCTCGGCAATCCTTCTAACTTCGCAGGCAATGATCCCGCTGGTCATCCGACAAACCTTCTCGGAACAATCTACAAGGGTGGTATCATCGTGCCTATCATCCAGACCCTCTTGCTCACCGTTATCGCATTGAGCATCGAGCGCTGGCTCGCTCTCCGCACCGCTTTCGGCAAAGGCTCTTTGGCTAAGTTCGTTGCTAACATCAAGGCCGCCGTCAACAAGGGCGACTTCAACGCAGCCCAGAGCATTTGCGACAAGCAGAGAGGTTCTGTCGCAAACGTCGTTTCTGCTTCTATCCGCGCTTACAAGGAAATGGAAGCTGCTCACGGACTGAAGAAGGCCCAGAAGGTGGCTAAGATCCAGCAGGCTCACGAAGAGGCAACACAGCTTGAAATGCCTACTCTGCAGATGAACCTTCCGATCCTCGCAACCATCGTTACCCTTGGTACTCTTACCGGTCTTCTCGGAACCGTTATCGGTATGATCCGTTCATTCCAGGCTTTGGCTGCTGGTGGCGGTGGCGACTCTCTCGCTCTGTCTACTGGTATTTCTGAGGCGTTGATTAACACCGCGTTCGGTATTTTGACTTCTTGGTGCTCGGTTATTGCTTACAACACATTCACGAACAAGATCGACAAGCTGACATACGCACTTGATGAGGTTGGTTATACTATTGCTCAGACATACGAAGCCAATCACACGGAAGAAGCTTAATTTTACTAACCCTTTAAAAATTTAATTACTATGGGTAAAGTAAAAATTAAGAAACAAAGTACATGGATCGACATGACGCCTATGAGCGACGTGATGGTCTTGCTGCTTACATTCTTCATGTTGACATCAACATTCGTGAAGAACGAGGCGGTGAAAGTCGTTACGCCGGGATCGGTGTCAGAGGTCAAAGTCACCGACAAGAATGTCTTGACAATCCTTATCGACAATAAGGGCAAGGTGTTCTTGGGCTGGGATAAGCCGGGTGACATGGAGGCCGCGCTCGGTGCCATGGCTGACCAGTTCGGGGTGTCCCTGAGCGGGGCTCAGATGAAAAATGTGCGCAGCGCTACGAATATCGGCGTGTCAATGGAGGAAATAGGAGCATTCTTGAATGTCGAGTCTTCACAGATGAACGCTTTCCAGCAGAATAAAGGTGTTCCTACCGACAGTATTGACGGCGGCATGAGCGAATTCCAATGCTGGGTTCGTACAGTTAAGGATGCTAATTCAGACATGGTGTTGGCCATCAAGGCTGACGAGAAGACGCCTTATAAGGTCGTTAAGAAAGTTATGTCTGAACTTCAGGACATGAACGAGAACCGTTACGAGCTTATCACTTCTTATAAAAAGGTGGAGGACTAAGACATGGCAAAAAAGAATACAAGTAGACAGAAGAAGGTCGACCTTCGCGTGGACTTTACGCCGATGGTGGACATGATGATGCTTCTTATCACGTTCTTCATGCTGTGTACGTCCTTGAGCAAGCCGCAGGCTATGCTTTTGACGATGCCGAGTAACGACCAGAACGTACAAGAGCAGGACAAGACGGCAACTAAGGCTTCACAGACCATTACGATCTTCGTGACAGGTAACGATAAGATTTTCTACATCGCCGGTCTTCCTAACTATGAGGATCCTTCATGCGTGAAGGAGACTACATGGGGTAAGGACGGTATCCGTAGCGTACTTATCAACCACGTTACCGAAGACGGAACGGTTCCGGTAGCATCTATTTTGAAGGCAAAGGCCGAACTTGACGCCAAGAAACTGAAAGATCCGGCAAAATATCCTGATTCCATTTACAATAAGGAGCTTGACAAGCTGAAGAACGGTGAGGTGAACGGACAGAAGATTCCTACGTTGACCATCATCATCAAGGCAACCGACGACGCTTCTTATAAGAATTTGGTTGACGCTCTAGACGAGATGCAGATTTGCAGTATTGGTAAGTATGTCATCGACAACATTTCTCCTGAAGACAAGCAGCTCCTCACTAAAAAGGGTGTTCGCATCAATTAAGGATAAAGTCGTTGATTAACATTTAAAACGAAAGACTATGTCAAAAATAGATTTAATATCTGGTGCATGGTGTGACCTCGTATTCGAAGGCCGTAACCAGTCCTACGGAGCTTACAGGCTTCGTAAGAGTACTGGCAAGCGCAACGTTTGGTCGCTCTTAATCGTGCTTATCGCTGCTGTAGTCATCTTCTCTGTGATAGCTATTAAGAATGTGATACAGGCCAATCAGAGGGTAGCCGTAACAACGGCCGTCGAGCTTTCTTCGATTGAAACGAAGAAGAAGCAGCCGAAGGTTGAGAAGAAGGCTCCCGTTAAGATTGAGCAGCCGAAAGTTGAAAAGGTAAAGAGCTCTATTAAGTTTACCGCTCCTGTCATCAAGAAGGACGAGGACGTGAAGCCTGAGGAGGAAATGAAGACTCAGGAAGATCTCCAGAAGACCAAGACGACGATTGGTGCGTTCAACGTAGTAGGTAACGATGAAGTTGGCGGCGAAGTACTCAAGGCTAAGGAAGAAATCGCACAGCCCGAACCTCCGAAGGAAGAAGAGAATAAAGTCTTCGACGTTGTTGAGGAGCAACCTTCGTTCCCTGGTGGCCAAGGTGCTTTGATGCAGTGGTTGAGAGATAACATCAAATACCCCGTCATCGCAGCCGAGAACGGTATCGAAGGCCGTGTTATCGTGCAGTTCGTCGTTAGCAAGACCGGCTCTATTTCAGGTGTCACTGTTGTTCGTGGCGTTGACCCGTCATTGGACAAAGAGGCTGTCCGTGTGGTAAGCAGTATGCCTAACTGGACTCCTGGTAAGCAGAACGGTACGACCGTAAACGTGCGTTACACGTTGCCTGTAACATTCAGATTGCAGTAAAATAAGCAAAATGAAGAAAGAACTATTCTACAATTTAGTAGGATTTACCCTGCTTTTAGGTCTTGTCTACGCATGCGCGGACAAGCCTAAGAGCGGTAGGACAGATACTTATTCGTCAGGAGCGATTTCATTCGCTTCTGACGAAAGTTTTAGCCCTATCATTGATGAGCAAATACAAGTGTTTGAAAGTATTTATCGTGAGGCTCATTTGACCCCGATATATACCAACGAGCTTGATGCCGTCAACATGCTTATGAAGGACAGCATCCAGTTGGCGATTACTTCAAGGAATTTTACTAAACAAGAATTTGAGAACCTTAAGGCCCGTAACTATCTGCCTGTGGCCATTCCCTTGGCTTACGACGGGCTGTCGCTTATAATCAATAAGGAAAACACTGATTCGTGCATTTCCGTAAGGGACATCAAGCGGGTTCTTAGCGGGCAGGCGAAGACATGGGGCGATATTGTTCCAGGGTCGAAGCGTGGCGATATTTTGGTGGTTTTTGATAATAAGAAGTCGAGTACGGTGCATTTTTGTGTCGATTCTTTGCTCGACGGCAAACCTATAAACAGTCCGAATATCGTTGCTGCCAATACAAGCAAGGAAGTGGTTGACTATGTTGAAGAAACTCCTAACGCAATTGGCATCATAGGTTCGAATTGGTTGAACGACAAGCGCGATACGACCAATACCACATTTAAGAAGAATATTAGGGTTATGTCGGTTAGTAGGTTTGATTCGGCTACTTACATGAACAGCTGGAAACCTTACCAGGCATACTTGCTTGACGGACGTTATCCGTTGGTAAGAACGATATATGCGTTGTTGAACGATCCCATCCAAGGACTGCCTTGGGGCTTCGCCCATTTTATTGAGGGGCCGAAAGGACAGTTGATCATATTCAAGTCCGGATTGTTGCCGAGGCGCGGCGACATAACGGTTAGGCAGGTTCATGTCAGCGACGATTGATTATTTTTTGATTTAGCGGAATTATAGATTTTATTGAACGATTGTTTTTTATTATTATGAGAGCAATTAAATATTTATTAGCTGGAGCTTTGATAACAGTTGTATCAGCTCCCACAATGGCTCAGGATGTAAAATCACAGGTTGACGCCATTACGAAAGTTATTGTTGACAACAAGTCGAACCCTGCAGCTTATGAGGACCAGGTTAAGGACTTTGTGAAAGAGTACAAGAAGAATGCCGAGGCTTTGTCGGGATTAGGCCGTGCCTTTTTCGAGATAAAGGACACCGCTTCTGCGCGTGAGTATGCCAACATGGCCATCGAGCGTGGTAAGGACGACAAGGGTAAGGCTCTTGCTTCTATCCTGTTGGGCGACCTCGCCGCCGTGTCGAGCAATGAAGGTGGCGGTGCTGCCAGCTTCTACAACCAGGCGATACATTTCGACCCGACCAACCCCGCAGGTTACATCAAGTATGCGTCGGTTTACCGTAAGGTCGACCCGGAAGGAGCTGTCGCCAAACTTGAGGAGTTGCGCAAGGTTGACCCCACTTATCCTGTTGACGCTGAAGCCGCACACTTCTATTATGGCGCAAACAAGCTCGACAAGGCTGTTGAGTATTATGCTAAAGTAGACTTGAACCAGCTTAAGGACAATTACCTTACAGAGTATGCAACTGCCGAGCTGCTTCTCGCCAACTCTCAGAAGAGTCTTGAGGTTGCGTTGTTCGGTGCCAACAAGAATCCGCGCAGCGCGGCTATGAACCGTATCACGTTCTACAATTACACAGACCTTAAGGACTACAAGAACGCATTGAAGTATGCCGACGCACTTTTCAACAAGTCAGACAGCGCAAAGATCTCGGCCCGCGACTACCAGTATTACGGCTATGCCTTGATGGGCGACAGCGCTTACGACCGTGCTATCGAGGAGTTTAAGAAGGCTTTGGAGATGAACGCCGAGTTGAACGATGTCCGCAAACAGCTTTCCGATGCTTATATTGCTAAGAATGACTTCACAAACGGTCTTGCATATTACGACGAGTATCTGAGCAAGATCGAGAAGCCTTCAGTGCCCGACCTCGACGGCTTGGCCCAGCTCTATATGCAGCAGGCTGCCGGTATCGACTCGCTTAATGCCGATAAGATGGGCGCGTTCAAGAAGGCTGACGAGATTTACGGGCGCATAGCTACCGAGTCTCCGAGCAATAAACTTTACGCTACAATGATGCGTGCACGTATCAATTCGCAGCTCGACCCCGAGACCACCCAGGGCCTTGCAAAGCCTTACTATGAGGAGTATGCGCAGCTTGCGCAGGCCGAGCATGCAGACAACCCGAAGCTGCTTATCGAGCCTTACCTCTACTTGGGCTATTACTATATCGTGAAGGAGGACAACGCTACGGCAAAGACGTATTACGAGAAAGTAATTGCCATTGATCAGCAGAATCCGACAGCTACCCAGGCTTTGAGCGTACTGCAGTAAGTAATTCTTTTCATTGTATATAAATTAAGCGATGCATTCCCTTGCAGGGATGCATCGTTTTTATATGTTAGTTTATTTTACCATGCCATATCACTGACGGGATAGCCGTATGAACTGGATAATTTTGATTGTGGCCGGATTATTCGAGTCTGGTTTCGCTTTTTGTTTGGGCAAGATGAAGGGTGCCGAGGGATCGTCGTATTACTTATGGGGCGTGGGCTTCTTGGTCAGTCTTGCGTTGAGTATGGTGCTGCTTGCCAAGGCCGTGCAGACCCTGCCTATCGGTACGGCCTATCCCGTGTGGACCGGAATCGGGGCGGTAGGTACTGTTGTGCTCGGCATTCTGTTTTTTCACGAGCCTGTGTCGTTTCTCCGTTTGTTTTTCATCACCACGCTGATTGCCTCCATTATAGGGCTGAAAATGGTGTCGTGACGGGCTTGCAAACCGTGATTTTTGATACGTTCCGTAACGTGCTGATTGCATGCGCGTTGCGCTCTGTGCCGCGATAGGCGGCCTTTAGGCGTGCAAGAGGTGGCTTGTTTCATATTGAAAGGCCGTGTTTCACATCGTGAAACACGGCCTTTTTGTAAACTTTAAAACATGGCGCACCGTCACAGGCTGCGCGCATTAGTTGTCCGTGAAGCTCATTTTTGCAATGTCGTCAGCCGTGCCGGCCCTTAGTATTATCGAGTCGAGCTTAACTTCGTCGCCTGCCTTGAACGTTTGCTGGAGCGTTTGCAGGCCGCTCGCGATCGTCTTGCCCGAAGCGTCGAGGCGGTTGTAGGTTATCTGTGTGTATTTACCTGCCAGCGATTTCAGGGTGCGTGCGGCGGTGAAACTGGCGTTCACTATGATGTCGCCTTGGCCGCTTTCGCCCGGCTTGTAGGCTGCTATGGTTGCTTTAGCCGCCGAGTACACGCCGCTGTTGGCTTCAACGGGAATTTCCTTGCCTATCATTCCTTTGGCTGCTTCGCTGATTCTGCCCTCGTAGTTTTGGTTTATTTCTTTCTTGATGTTTTCTAATTTAGTGTCAAGTTCGTTTATCTTGCCGCTAATTTCCTCGTAGTTGTCGTTGTCGGCCTTGGCGCCGATTGCGTCGCGTTCGATGCTGATTATGCTGTCGGCAATGTCTATGGCCTTGCTGTTTTGCCGTGCCAACGAGGGCACTTCGCCGAATACGGGGTGTTGCTCTGTCGGAATTTGCTTTTCGGCTTCACTGATACAGTCGCTTGGGTTTACGCTGCTTGTGCCGCCGCCGCAGGCCGAGAGGGTAAGTATTGCCGTGGCCGCGATCGCAATGATGTTCGTTTTCATAGGCTGATGTGTTTTTTAGGTGTGTAAAATATATGTCCATGTCCTGTGCGTCGGCATGGCTTTGTCGTAATGCAAAAATAGGTTGGTTTGGTTTACGCTGTTCCCTTGCACTTGTTAATAAAACGTAAACCGGGATGTAAATCACGGCGTTCCGTTACCGGTTTGGGGTTAATGCTTGGCCTTTGTGCTGTGAAATGCGCCGTCTTTTGCTTCGTCCGGGCAAAATGAAAGGCGGCTCGAACGAGTCGGGCCGCCTTAGTTGTGATTCCGGATAATTGTCTTAGCCTAAGCTTATAGCCTCTGACGGACAAACATCTGCGCAAGTGCCGCATTCTGTGCACATGTCAGGATTGATTGAATACTTTTCGCCCTCAGAGATAGCTCCTGCCGGACATTCGTCGATACAAGTACCGCAAGCGATACAATCGTCACCAATTACGTAAGCCATAATAATGTTGTTTTTATTGAATTAATAATGTTTTGTACCTGCATTTGTACAATGCAAAGGTAATACATTTATCCATAATACCTACTTTTAGGTATCTGTTTTTAGATTGTTTAACGTTTATGGGCTTGTTTTGCGTGTAATAACGAACAGGAAGGAGCAGTGTTCGTTGTTGGTTGTTTTTGCCGTTTATTTCATTGGCTCCGGCTTCAGCCACTCCGGCCGGCGCACGGCATCCGGTTTATTCGAAATAAAACGACAGTACGATCATCTTGCTGTGTGCCTCGTTTACCGACTTTGCGTACATTTTCATGTTTTCGTCGCGTAGCCGGTCGGGGTGTTTCGTGTCGAGACTGTTAATAAGGCTGTAACAGAATTTGAGTTCGGGTCGCAGCTTGAAGAAGGGTAGGTATATGTCGCATCCTAAGCCGACTTCCAAACAGAAGTCGTAACGCTTCAGCTTTACGTAGTCGTCGTCGCCTCCCGATAGGTTCACCATAGGGTCTACTCCGGCCATGATGTACGGGCGCACGTTGTCGAGACGCGGCGCGGCGAATATCAGGTTGACCGGTACGCCTATGTAGACCGACTTCATGTCTTGCGCTTCTATTATAGGCTCTCCGTTCTCTAATCGGTCCGTCAGGTTGTAGAACGTTAGGTGGCGGTTGCCGAAATACATCGTCGGCGCCACCCTAAGGGCGAAGTGTGTGTTAAGCCGCAGTTCGCCGAGCACGCCTACGTTGAATCCTGTTTCCCAACGGTCTTGGTCGCATGTTATGACTTTCTCCGTCTGCGTGCCGTCTGCGTTCATTATCATTTGCGGCCCTATGTTGTTAAATTCGATGTCTTGGAAGTGCGTGCCTACCACTACGCCGAAGTGGAACGGGCGCAAGTCTGTGTACGGACGGTTTTGCACGGCGTCGCCTTGCGCCGCTGCCGCCAGCGCGGTTATAAGTAAAGTAATTATGGAAAACAGTCTTCTCATTTAATTGTATAACGCCGCAAACGTGATAATATTTTGTCAGTCGGTGAATTTAGGCATATAAATTACGGGGGAAAGGATGTTTTTTAATGAGTGAAGGAGTAAGGAATAAATGAGTGAAGGAGTAAGGAATAGAATGAGTGAAGGAGTCTGGAGTAGAGGAGTGAAGGAGTAGGGAGTGAAGGAGTAAAGTAGGTTTGCATGGTTGCGTTATACATGCAGGGCATATTTACTTTACTCCTTTACTACTTACTCCTTTATTCCTATTTTTTTTAACTTTACTACTTTGAGGAACAATCAACGACTATTTTCCCTACGAAAATGCCATGTTTGCCGTTTTGGTCGTTAGGAATGTCCTTGCCGTCGAGGTTCTTCACGTATTTCATTTCGGTGAAGTAGGAGTGCGAATGGCCTCCGAGCACGATGTCGATGTTCCTCGTTTGCGGCATCACTTCGGTGTCGTCGGTGCCTATGAGGTCCCAGCCTAAGTGCGAAAGGCAGATTACCAGGTCGCATTTCTCCTTTTCCTTCAGCAGTCGGGCCACGTCGTTGGCCGCCTTTACGGGGTCGTTGTATTTCACCCCTTTGCACGATTCGGCCATTACGAGGTTCTTAAGTTCGGGCGATAGTCCGAACACTCCTATCTTCACCCCGTTTCTTTTTATTATCGTATAAGGCTTTATAAGCCCTTCGAGGGCAGTGCCCGTGAAGTCGTAATTGGCGCAGACTATCGGAAACTTGGCTTTCTTTACGAGCCGTGCGAGGTTTTCCACGCCGAAGTCGAATTCGTGGTTGCCCAGCGTTGCCGCGTCGTATCCCATGAGGTTCATCAGCCCTACCTCCACGTCTCCTTTGTAAAGAGTGTAGTAAGTCGAGCCTTGCGAGAAGTCGCCGCTGTCGAGCAGCAGCAGTTTCGGACTCTTTTCGCGTTCTTGCTTAATCATTCCGGCGCGCCTTACGAAGCCTCCCCGTCCGGCCAGCATCGTGTCGGCGAGGTTCGGGTTCAGCGGATATATGCAGCTGTGGGTGTCGTTCGTGTGCAGGATGGTTATCTTCCTGCCTTTCGCCTCCGTGCCTAAGATGGCGGCTACGGCCAGCACCATTGTTATGATAAAGCGTGTCATGTTATTCTATTTTTATTCTTCCTTCTATTTTCGAGCTTACGCTTACGCCTTGCTTCATCTTCTCCTGCATGTACTTCATTATGATGAAGCGCACGTTGTTATCCTTGCTCTCCGGCGAGTTTACTTCGGTTGCGCTCCTGAACGCCGCCATGTTGTCGTTGCCTTGGGCTACGAAGTCGAGCGTGGCTATGCGGTATCGGGCCTCAGGGTCAATCTCCTTGCCGTTTAGCTTGGCCGACTTCAGCCGCCCGTCTTTTGTTATGACCAATTCCACTCCGTGGCTTACGCCCTCTCCGCCGACGGCCGCTATCTGCGCGAACAGCTCTTTCACCTTCGCCCCCGTCAGCGTTACGAAGCATATTTTGTTTTCGAACGGTGCCACGTCGAGCACGTCGCCGTATGTTACCTTGCCTTTGGCGAAGGCCGAGCGCATGCCGCCAATGTTGTAGACGGCGAAGTCTGGCTTCTCGCCGTAGTCCCTGCCGGCCCATACGAGTATGTCGGTCAGCAGGTTTGAAAGGTTGCTTTCCGGCCTGTCGGCGTACATGTATTCGGCCGACATGCCCACTACGGGGCTCATAATGCTGTCGACATGCCGTTTGTAAGGCTTCATGAAGTCGGCCACGGCCTTGTCTGCCGCGTCGTCGTAAGTGCTGTCTATGAGTATGCGCGACCGCTCGAAGCCGGTTATCTTATAGCCCGTGGAGCATGAAGACGATAGCAGCGCGGCGGCAGTCAAACAGCAGGAAATAAGTTGTTTACGCATGTTATTAACCTAAAAAACGCTGCAAAGGTAGCTAAAAACGCAAACAAGTCAAAGAAAAATGTAAAAAAAACGGGTTACGTTTGGCCGTCGTTCGGAAAATGACTACCTTTGCACCGCTTTCCGCGTAATCGCTGACAGGAAGAAGAGTTGCCTCGTTATGTTGCGCTGGAACGATGAACAAATTTAATTATCAAACAACAATGGATTTAATTAAAGTTGCTGAAGAAGCATTTGCAACCGGCAAGAAGTTTCCTGAGTTCAAGGCAGGTGACACCGTAACTGTCGCTTACAAAATCATCGAGGGTTCAAAAGAGAGAATCCAGCTCTACCGTGGTGTCGTTATAAAGATATGCGGACACGGAGAGAAAAAGCGCTTCACGGTGCGCAAGATGTCAGGTACCGTAGGCGTAGAGCGTATCTTCCCAATCGAGTCTCCTAACATTGACAGCATCGAAGTGAACAAAATCGGTAAGGTGCGTCGCGCTAAGCTGTACTACCTCCGCAAGCTCACAGGTAAGAAGGCTCGTATTGCTGAGAAGAAGGTCATCACAAAGAAGGAAGACTAATCGTAGTGAAACGCTTAACGCTAAAGCCGCAAATGACAATACGTCTTTTGCGGCTTTAGCGTTTATTTTTTGCCTGTTTGGCGGCAGGCGGCCGTCTTTGGCATTTTTCCTGCCAGCTGTCGGCGCCACCGCCGTTTGCCTTATTCTGTTGTTTTTTACCGTCTTGTTGTTTTAACGGTTATCTTTCCGTCATCGCTAATCGTAAGTTTGCCGTTTGGAATGTCGTCGGCGGTCAGTCGTCTTATCTGCCTTATGGCGGCGTTCGTGGTGTCGCGGCGCGGCCCGAGGCCGCGTTTCTGTATGAAGGGGTGTATACTTCCGCCGACGAACCGGCCCTGCCTGTCGGTCTCGGCCACGATTACCGGGGCGTAGCCCGACACTCCGAGTATGCTTATTCCGTAGGGAGTGCAGAAGTTGCCGAGGCTGTAGGCTATGAACCTGTCTTTGTAAAGCTCGACGCAGCGCACTACGTGCGGCCCGTGGCCGAACACGATGTCGGCGCCGTTGTCTATGCAGAAGCGGGCGAACCGGCGCAGCTCGCCGCGGTCTTCGCCCAGGTATTCTTCCTTGTCGTAGGGTAGGTGGCTGAACGCCTGGCCCTCGCCTCCGCCGTGGAACGACACGATTACTATGTCGGCACAGGCGTTCAGGCTGTCTAATATCTCTTTAACCTTTCGGTGTTCGCGGTGTTTCAGCGTGTACGAGTTATGGCCGAAGGCGCACAGGCCGAACCTTACGCCGCGGCGTTCCACTACGGCACACTCCCTGCGTCCCGTCAGTCCGGCGTAGGCTATGCCGAACTTGTCGAGCGCGCGTTCGGTAGAGCGCACCCCGTCGTAGCCGAAGTCGCAGGCGTGGTTGTTGGCCATGCAGAGGAAGTCGAAGCCCGCTTCCTTAAGCCTCGGGGCGAATTCAACGGGCGTGCGGAACGAGTACGAGTGTTCTGATTTCTTCTTTTTCGTTACTTCCGACGTGTCGCAGAGCGTGCCTTCAAGGTTGCCGGCGGCTATGTCGGCGCGTCTGAGTATGTCTTTCACGTCTACGAAAAGCATGGCTCCGTTGTCGGCCGGCAGCGCGTTGTCGGGAAACGTGGTGCCCATCATTATGTCTCCGGTCATGGCCACGGTGTAAGTTTCTTCCCGTGGGGCTTCCGTTGCAGTCGGCATGGTGTCTTCCACCTCCGTAAAACCAACGACGGGCGCCGGTGTTTTATTGCCGGAACCCGTCATTGTGCACGCCGTCGTTATTGCGACGGCACAAAGAAGTATGAAAAAGAAGTTGTGTCTCATCTGTTATGCGAGTTAAGAGTTAAGAATTAAGAGTTAAGAAAATATGCTTTGCTGCAGCAAAGGTATTTTTCTTAATCCTTAACTCCTAACTCTTAATTCTAATCATTCCATTATGCGGCGCGCTCCTACGTATCGGCGCGAGTAGTATCTCTCGTTAGAGTTGCTGACCTTCACGCCCTTGATGCTGGCGTGTATGAAGTTGAAGCTGCCGCTGATCGGGTCTACGTCGACCACTATTCCCACATGTCCGATGGGGCCGCGCGGGCTCGAGCCGGTGAAGAATACCAGGTCGCCCGTGCGCACTTCGTCCTTATCTACGGCCTCGCCCTGTGTGTATTGGGCGCGCGACGAACGGTTGAGCTTTATGCCCATGTTCTTGAAAACGTAGCTTGTGAATCCTGAGCAGTCGAACGCATTAGGCCCCGACTGTCCGCGGCGGTAGCGTGCGCCGAGGTGCGAGAAGGCTTCGTCGAGCACGCTGTCAATCTCTGAAAACTCCAAGTCCTCGTCGTAAGCCTCGTTGTCGTATAAGAAATCGAAATTGTCTATCTCCTTGTATTGTTCTTGTTCCTGTTCTTTGCCGTTGTTGTCGTTGTCGGCCATCGTGGGTGTTCCCGACGCCAACAACATCATCGCTACGGCAAATATCTTAAGGGTCTTCATGTCTTGATGGTTCAGTAATTTAGTATGAAAGGGTAAGTTGAAATTTTTCGTTTGCGAAGTTACTAAAAAAAGGCATGCCTTCAAAGCCTGTTTACATCTTTTGCGATTAGCAAAAAGCGTGCCAATATGCGCTCGTTTACACTCTTAATTACTGTTATATTGCATTTTACGGCGAAATGGTTGTAAAAAAACTTCAATACGTTTTCTTTACATTCTTTAAGAAAAAAGTCTTTCGTTATTTAACTACTTTGTACCTTTTTGCAAGCCGTTGG
The DNA here is from genome assembly GCA_944319795.1 of uncultured Prevotella sp. Classification (GTDB taxonomy): domain Bacteria; phylum Bacteroidota; class Bacteroidia; order Bacteroidales; family Bacteroidaceae; genus Prevotella. The sequence goes on from CALUFA010000027.1 coordinate 23,214, forward strand.
TTTCTAACGGTTTTGCAATAGGCGGTCTTTTGCGCCGCAAAAGGCCGCCTTTCGTCGTGTAAAAGGTTGCCTTTTGCAGCCTGAAAGGCAACCTTTTGCAAACCGCCTGACCGTCAGCGGTTTACAGGCATGCCGTATGGCGTTGGGAAAAAAGGCGGTCGACGGTTTGGCGGTTAGCGGTTTTTACGCTATCTTTGTACGGCAACATCAATACAAACAGCATCATGGAAAAAGACAACAAGCCTGGTAAAAAGCAGAAAGAAGCCGGCGGCAGTATGATTATCGGCCTCAGCTTGGGCGTGACCTTCGGCATAATATTCGACAACTTGCCCGTGTGGATGTGTCTCGGCATGGGCATCGGACTGCTTGCTCCGAGCTTTTTTAAGAAAAAAGACAACGACGGCGGCGAGGCATGACCGTGCCCCACGTATCATATATCGAGGCCGCAAAACGCACGGCCTATGCATGCCGTTGCCGCTGAAAACGCCGCAGGCGTTTGCCCTTCGGCGCTTTTTGCGTATATTTGCACTGTCAACCATAATATGAAATGAAACAATGGAACAGGAAGAAGACAAGAAGATAGGCCGCCCGTCATTGGTGATTTGTATGTTTTGCGGCCTGATATTCGGCTTGGCTGTTAGCGCGGGGTGGGACAACCGCGGAGCCGGCGTCGGCGCAGGACTGCTGGTCGGCCTGCTGTATTATTACGTAAGGCGGCGCATGGCCGACGCCGCCGACGGCGGAAAGGATGCTGCCGACGGTGACGATTGAGGCTGGAAAACAGCTGTTTCTGACGCATTTATTTTGAATTAAGCCGATTTTGCTGTAATTTTGCACGCAGAATTGTAATACCACAGACGATGAAAGAATTAGCATTAAAGTACGGATGCAATCCGAACCAGAAGCCTTCGCGCATTTACATGGACGAAGGCGAACTGCCAATAGAAGTGCTCAACGGCCGTCCCGGATACATTAACTTCCTCGACGCGCTCAACAGCTGGCAGCTCGTGCGCGAGCTTAAGGCCGCCACCGGCCAGCCCTCGGCCGCCAGCTTCAAGCACGTATCGCCGGCCGGAGCCGCCGTCGGCCTGCCGCTCAGCGACACGTTGAAGAAGATTTACTTCGTCGACGACGTTAAGATAGAGCTTTCGCCCATAGCGTGCGCTTACGCACGCGCACGCGGAGCCGACCGCATGAGCAGCTACGGCGACTTCGTAGCCCTGAGCGACACCTGCGACGAGGCCACCGCCACGCTCCTCAAGCGCGAAGTGAGCGACGGAGTCATCGCCCCCGACTACACCCCCGAGGCCCTCGCCATACTTAAGGAGAAGCGCAAGGGCACGTATAACGTCATCAAGATAGACCCTGCGTACACCCCGGCTCCTATCGAGCACAAGCAGGTCTACGGCATAACCTTCGAGCAGGGACGCAACGAGGTGCGCCTTGACGACCCCGCACTGTTCGACAACATACCCACGAAGAACAAGACGTTCACCGCCGAGGCTAAGCGCGACCTTATCGTCAGCCTCATAACCCTTAAGTACACGCAGAGCAACTCGGTATGCTACGTTAAGGACGGACAGGCCATAGGCATAGGCGCCGGCCAGCAGAGCCGCATCCACTGCACGCGCTTAGCCGGCAACAAGGCAGACATCTGGTGGCTGCGCCAGCACCCGAAGGTGATGGGCCTGCCCTTCGTCGACGGCATACGCCGCGCCGACCGCGACAACACGATCGACGTTTACATCAGCGAGGAGCACGACGACGTGCTGGCCGAAGGCACATGGCAGAAGTTCTTCAAGGAGAAACCGGAGGTCCTCACGTTGGGGGAAAAGAAAGAATGGATAGCCAAGCTCAGCGGCGTAAGCCTCGGCAGCGACGCCTTCTTCCCATTCGGCGACAACATAGAGCGCGCCCACAAGAGCGGCGTTGAGTACATAGCCCAGGCCGGCGGCTCGGTGCGCGACGACAACGTGATAGACACTTGCGACAAGTACGGCATAGCAATGGCCTTCACGGGCGTAAGGCTGTTCCACCACTGATTTAAAGGTAAAAGGGTAAAAAAGTAAAAAGGTAAAATCCAATCTTGGAATTATCGCATTGCTTTTTTACCCTTATACCTCTGTTTTTTTACCGTTTTACCGTTTTTCTTTTTTACCTTTACAAAAGTGTCAGACATCGACGACATAATAGCAGGCGGCGGAATAGTGTTCCGCCCGGCTAAGAATAAGGACGGCAACGACTCCGGCAAGGTTAAGACCAAGGCCAAGAAGAAGCAGTATATCACCGGGGCGCACGGCAGCGGGTCGGCCCGCCAGAAGGCGAAATACCGCCAGCAGCGCGCAAACAGGCACAAGAAATAAAGACGGAATGCCAATGAGAAGATGGCATTCCGTCTTTATTTCTTGTGCGATTGTGTTTCCTTTTTACTTTATTCTCTTCATCTTCATCTTGAATTCACCCAAGTTGACGGTCATCGAATTGCCGCTGATGCTTGCTACGCAGTCAACACCGTCATACGTGAATCTGGCCATGCCCGTCTCCTCGTCGTATGTAAACGTATGTGTTGATTCCCCTTCATACCCGTTGCCCGATACTGCTACACTTATCGTCGTGGCCGATTCAATGGTTACTTCGATGTTGTAGCCCTCAGGGTCAGTGCCGCTCCATACGCTTCCTACCAAGTCGACGAGCGTTGGTATCGAACTGTTTTCATCGTCGTCGTCCGAGCATGCGGTTAAGTTTAAACACAAGATTACGGCCAGCAGAGCCATTCCAAAATACCTTAATGTTTTCATTTTGTTTGTTGTTTTAAATTAATAATATTGATTGATAAGAATATCCATTGTTAAATGCATATACAAAAATGGTGCGGGATGCGTTGTTTACCATTACTGTGTTGAGGCTCTGGACTGCCCACCATAATGTAATAATAAACAAAACCCACACCAAGAAGTATATAGACCGCCAACACTTGTCGTGGAATATATAACTTGGATGTGGGCGTTCTTGCTTATAATCCATTATGGTAGAATTGTCCAGATTCCAACACAGGATATTTCAAGCCTGACGCCCGTCTTCGTATGTCCTTCCGCCTAAAGGCACTCCTTTAATGCGGAATTGCGACAAAGGTACGTAAAAATATTTACAATGCCAAATGCGTGGTGCTTTTTTTGAAGAAAGTATGTAATCTTGTGTTTTCTGAAAGGTAACCTTTTGGCTTTCAATATGCCGCCTTTTGACGCCTCGTTTGCCGTCTTTTGCAGCGTAAAAGGTGGCCTTTTGCAAGGCTGTTCGCAAATTGTTGATTGTCAATACGTTGCGACTGCCGGTAACGCCGATGTCTCCCATGCGTTTTTCGGGCGTATTCCGAAACGCAAAGTTACGTTATTTCCCGATAAAAAGCAAGTGCGTTAGGGCGTATTTCGTTAAAAATTAGTACCTTTGCATGGTTGTTCGCAACTGTTGGCCATGTAAATCAAACAAATAAGGAAGAACCTTTTCTTGCTGAAACGAAAACAAAAGGAGATGCGCAACAGGGATAATTATACTTTCTTGACGACGGCGCCGGTTCACAACGTCATTCTTACGATGGCCGTTCCGACCATCATAAGCATGCTCGTAACGAGCGTGTACAACATCGTTACGACCTTCTACGTGGGCCGCATCAGCACGCAGGCTACGGCCGCCGTGGGCATAGCGTTCTCCGTGATGTCGATAATACAGGCCGTAGGCTTCACCTTCGGGCAAGGCTCGGGCAACTACATATCGCGCGAGTTAGGCGCGCAGCGCCACGACAACGCTTCGCGCATGGCCTCTACGGGCTTCTTCTGCGCCGTTGCCGCAGGGCTTGTCATTACCGTCGCGGGCCTGTTTTTCCTGCGCCCTTTGGCCCTGCTGCTCGGCTCTACGCCTACGATATTGCCCGACGCCGAGCGCTACTTGGCGTTCATCTTCATGGGCGCGCCGTTCATGTGCGGCGCCCTCTGCCTTAACAACCAGATGCGCTTTCAGGGCAACGCCGCCTATGCCATGTTCGGAATCATCACCGGTGCGGTTATCAACGTGTTCCTTGCGCCCCTGCTGATCTTCGTTTTCGGCATGGGCATAACAGGTGCCGGCTTGTCGACGCTTGTCGGCCAGGCGTGCAGTTTGTTCGTGCTGGTATGGATGACGCACAAGGGCGGCACCATACGGATACATTTCTGCAACTTCACTACGCGCCCCGCTTACTTCAGGGAGATACTCGCCGGGGGCACGCCCTCATTCACGCGCCAGGGCATGGCGAGCGTGGGCGTGGCCATGCTCAACGTGGCCGCCGGGGCGTTCGGCGACGCCGCGATAGCCGCAATGTCGATAGTCGGGCGCGTAACGTTCGTAATCTTCGCCGCCGTAATCGGCCTCGGCCAGGGCTTCCAGCCGCTGTGCGGCTTCTGTTACGGCGCTGATTTATATGCAAGGGTGCGCGAGGGATATTGGTTCATCGTGCGCGTCGGCACGGCGTTCCTCGTCGTCTGCGGCGTGCTCGGCTTCCTGTTCTCGTCGGAGTGCATAGCCCTGTTCCGCCACGACCCGGCCGTAATCGGAATAGGGCGTGTGGCCCTGCGGTGGCAGTTGGTCACGCTGCCGCTCGGGGCGGTGGTGATGTACACCAACATGATGATGCAGACGATACGCAAGCCGTGGCAGGCCAACGTGCTTGCCGCCTCGCGCAACGGCCTGTTCTTCATCCCCCTGATAATCATCCTGCCCCGTTATTTCGGCCTGCTCGGCGTCGAGATGTGCCAGGCTTGGGCCGACTTCCTCTCCTTCCTGCTCGCCGTGCCGATAGCGGTGAACGGGTTTAGGGCGCTGAGGTAAGTGAAAAACTAAAAGTGAAAAGCGAAGAATCCGTATGCCTTAGTTATTTAAAGCATACGGATTCTTCACTTTTCGTTCTTCACTCTTCACTTAAAGAGCATACGGATTCTTCACTCTTCGTTCTTCACTCTTCACTTAAAGAGCATACGGATTCTTCACTCTTCGTTCTTCACTCTTCACTTGAACGTTTGTTCACACGCCTAATACGACGTTGGCGTCGATATTCAGTGTCTTGCTGATTTTGCGTGCCACGTTAAGCGTAGGTTCGCTCCTTCCTGTGAGATAATCGCTTATCCGTGACGGGCTTACGCCGAGAAGCTCAGACAGTTTGGTCTGGTTCAGTCCCATTTCATACATCCTTAACTTTATTGTGTCCACCAAAGTTGGTTGTTTTATTTGGTAATGCTCGTCCTCGTATTCGGATGCAAGGCTCGTCAACAAGTCGAGTTCTACCGAGTTCTTGTCGTCTAACGGCGTATTCTCGTCAACAAGCGGCAACAGTTCTTCTATCCGTTCCATTGCAGCCTTGTAAGCTGTTTCGTCCTTAATCTTTGTCATTCTGCTTATATGTTTTTAGCGTCTATCCGGTCATACTCGGCGTGTGTGCCGATAAAACGTATTAAGACGGTTTTAATTGTGAATTTCACTACAACGATAAGTCTGTGGTTGTTGCCTCTTATGTTGAATACATAATGCTGGTTGCCAATGCTGTCGACACTGTTGAACATTTGTTTCATTTCTGCGAAACAGTTCCATTCAGCCTTTCTTACCTTTTGGAACCACTCTTCGAGGGCGGTTTTAGCGTCTTGGTGTATTGTGTAGTATTCGATTATTTTGCTTCTCGCTATTACTCTCATTATTTACGTTTGCAAAGATAAACATATTATTTTGGAATGCAAAATATTTTATTGCAATTTAAAATATAACAGCAAAAAGTGAAGAATCCGTGTTAAAACGCATACGGATTCTTCACTCTTCGTTCTTCACTCTTCACTTAAATCATTCTTTCTTCCAGAGCTTCGTCATGTCCTCGAGCGTCTTACCCTTGGTCTCGGGCACAAGCCTCCATACGAATACGGCGGCCAAAACGCAGATTGCGCCGTAGAGGGCGTAGGTGAACCAGTGGCCGAAGTCGGGGTCGGAGGCCGTCTGCATGTTGAACATGGGCACGAAGGTGGCGCTCACTATCCAGTTGAAAATCCATTGGAAGGCCACGGCTATGGCCACGGCGGCGCCGCGGATGGTGTTGGGGAATATCTCGGAGATGAGCACCCAGCATATCGGTCCCCACGACATCATGAACGAGGCGCTGTAAACCATGATGCTTATCATCGTTACAAGCTCGAGCCCGGCGTGGCCGAAAGTGAGGGCTACGCCGAACGCTCCGACGGCCATGCCTATCGAGCCGGTGATGAGCAGGGGCTTGCGTCCCCACTTCTCGACGGTCAGTATGGCAACGAGCGTGAACAGGATGTTGACCACGCCCATGATTATAGTCTGCATCATGGGGTTCTGCATGCCCATGTCGCCGAAGATGCGCGGGGCGTAGTAGAGCACGGCGTTGATACCGACGGCCTGCTGGAACACGCTGAGCATGATGCCGACGAAGATTACCAGTACGCCGTAGGTGAACACGCGCTCGGTCTTCTCGGTGATGGTGTTCTTTATCTCGTCGAGGATGTTGCGGCCTTCGGCCTCGCCGTTTATCTTGGCGAGCACGGCGAGGGCCTTAGAGTCCTGCCCGGCCATTACGAGATAGCGCGGGGTTTCGGGCACGAAGCATATCAGTATGGCGAACAGTCCGGCCGGAACGGCCTCGCTGCCGAACATGTAGCGCCAGCCCGTCGATATGGTCCACGGGTCGCTGCCGGGCGCAACGGCGTTGACGCCCTGGCCGATCGACTCGATTACGGGGTTGGTGTGGTCGCCGAGGATGAGGAAGTTGACCATGTAGACTACCAACTGGCCGAAGATGATTGCGAACTGGTTCCACGACACGAGGGTGCCTCGGATGTTCGACGGGGCCACCTCTGCGATGTACATCGGGCAGATGGCCGACGCTAAGCCTACGCCCACGCCGCCTATCACGCGGTAGATGTTGAAGGCGATGAGCAGCGGATAGTTGGCCACGCCGTGTTCGAAGAAGAGGAACTCGGGCTCCATCGAGCCTAATGCCGAGATGAAAAACATGATGCCGGCGAAGATCAGCGACTTCTTGCGGCCCCAGTTCGAGGCCATGTAGCCGGAGACGGCGCTGCCGATGATGCATCCGATTAGGGCGCTGGCGCACGTAAAGCCGTGCCAAGCGTCGGTGTAGGTGAAGTCTTGCGCCCCGATGAAGAACGCCTGAAGGCCCTTCTCGGCCCCTGAGATTACGGCGGTGTCATACCCGAAGAGCAGTCCGCCCAGCACGGCAACAAGCACTATTGAGAACAGGTAAGCCTTGCTGCCCGATTGGTTTTGGTTCATGATTATTGTTTTTAAATGTTTAATTTGTTTTAGTCGTTATTATTGTATAACCGTGTTTGTCTCAAAATATTGTGCTTTGTGTCATTTTTTTAAGTTTTTGTCATTGTGATATGAATATCGTGTATTTGCTTTCTTATCGGCGTTAGGTAAGCCTCCGTGTTGCCGTTGTTTTGAAAATTAAACGCAATGGGACGGAAAAACGTCGTTTTTCGTGTGCAAACATAAATGCGTATGTGTTAGGATGTTACGCTGTTTGCCGGTTTTTTGTGCATTGCCGGGTGGCTCTTGCCATTGCAAAAGGCCACCTTTCACATTGTAAAAGGCGGCCTTTTGCGTTGCCGTTTACGGCCTATCGCATGCCGACGGACGGCCTTTTATTCCGCCGAATGACATGTGCGTACGCTGTCCTTGTGATTATTCGCACGATAAATCATAGTTTTTCCTATTGTATTCCGCTGTTTTTGCCGTTCCGGCTTTTCTTTTCCGACATGGAAAACAGACAAGCTCCGTTTGACAAAATGTAGCATGTTATGCCGTTTCTGCTTACGGTTGTGCTAATAAGGCGCGTTGGCATAATGGGGGATTTCAGGACTTTTTACCGTGTTATTGTAGCTTGTTTAGAAGAGACTTGTCAGCGTTTGTCCCTAAAGAAGTCCTGCATTAGGCGGCGGCATTCATCCTCGAGCACTCCGGCGGTGACCGTTGCTTTGGGGTGAAGGGCGCCGGGGGCGTAGCGGGTGAAGCCCCGTTTCTCGTCGGGCGCGCCGTAGACGATGCGCCTAATCTGCGCCCAGCCGATGGCTCCGGCGCACATCACGCACGGTTCCACCGTTACGTAGAGCGTGCATTCGGTAAGATACTTTCCGCCGAGACAGTTGGCCGCCGACGTTATGGCCTGCATCTCGGCGTGCGCCGTAACGTCGCAAAGCGTCTCGGTAAGGTTGTGTCCGCGCGATATTACACGGTCCTTGCACACTATCACGGCGCCGATTGGTATCTCGCCGGCGCGCAACGCTTCCTCCGCTTCAGCCAATGCCTTGCGCATATACGCCTCGTCTTTTTTCAGTTGGTTGTCTTCCATATTAGCCTTACTTGTTTTTAATATGGTGCAAAAGTACCAAAATTCGCCTTCCTGCATCGTGGATATTGCGGAAAAGTTGTATTTTTGCATCTATATATTATGGTAAAGCAGCCAACCGTAAAACCGTAAAACCCAACAACCGTATAACCGTAAAACCGTATAACCGTAAAACCGTATAACCCAACAACCGTATAACCGTAAAACCGTATAACCGTAAAACCGTATAACCCAACAACCGTATAACCGTATAACCGTAAAACCCAACAACATGGCAGAGCATAACGACCGAGGACGATGGGGCGAGCAAAAGGCCGCCGAATACCTTGAGCGTTGCGGATTACGCATACTCGAACGCGACTGGCGCGACGGCCACCGCGACTTGGACATCGTGGCGATAGACGCCGACCAGTTGGTCGTAGTGGAGGTGAAGACGAGAAGGAACGACGACGTTATGGCTCCCGAACTTGCCGTCGACGCGCGCAAGATGCGCAACTTGGCCATAGCTGCGGCCAAGTATGCCAAGGCTTGCGGTATAGACATGCCGCTGCGGTTCGACATCGTTACCGTGACGGGAACGGGCGACGGCGACTGCAAGATAAACCACATAGAAGACGCTTTCAACCCGATTATGAGATGACGCAGCCAAACCGAGGCGGCGTATTAATGCCTAACTGCGGAAGAATTTATGGAAAACATCAAGATAATAAGGCTCGACGAAACCGACTCGACCAACCGCTTCCTCAAAGAATACGGCGGAGAGGAGGGCACGGATATGACTATCGCCACGGCCGAACACCAGACGGCGGGGCGCGGACAAGGGAGCAATACATGGGAGAGCGAGGCCGGGCTGAACCTGCTGTTCAGCGTAAGGACAAGGCCGAAGGCCCTCGAGGCCGGCCGCCAGTTCGTAATGCTCGAGGCCGGAGCACTGGCCATACTCGCCGCCTTGTCGCGGTATGCCGACGGGTTCACCGTGAAATGGCCCAACGACGTGTATTGGCACGACAAGAAAATCAGCGGAACGCTGTCTGAATGCACCGTTAGCCGCGGCTTTGTAGGCACTTGCATACTCGGCACTGGCATCAACATCAACCAGGAAATATTCACAAGCGGAGCACCCAACCCCGTTTCGCTGAGCATGATAACCGGGCGCAAAGTAAGCCGCGAAGACGTTCTGGCAGCGTTCGTAACCGCCTTTACCGGGTTTCTCGACAAGGTAAACTCGGGCCGTTACGACGAAATAGACGGGCAGTATGCCGCCGCGCTGTACCGCCGCGACGGTTTCCACGCCTACCGCGACGGCGGAGGTGCGTTCACGGCGGAGATAGTTTCGGTGGCGCCTGACGGACGGCTGACGCTAAGGCGCGCCGACGGCAGCATGAATACGTATATGTTTAAAGAAGTGGAATATATAATCTAAAAACAGTTATGGCAAAGTTTAAACGAATCTTATTAAAGCTCAGCGGCGAAAGTCTGATGGGCAAACAAGGCTTCGGAATCGACCCCGAGCGCCTTTCCGACTATGCACGGCAGATAAAGGAAGTGCACGAAATGGGTGTGCAGATAGGCATCGTGATAGGCGGAGGCAACATCTTCCGCGGTCTCAGCGGCGCAGGCAAGGGCTTCGACCGCGTGAAAGGTGACCAAATGGGTATGTGCGCCACGGTTATCAACTCGCTCGCGCTGAGTTCGGCGCTCGGCGCCTTAGGCGTGAAAAACAAGGTGCTGACGGCCATCCGCATGGAGCCTATCGGCGAGTTTTACAGCAAATGGAAGGCCATAGAGGCTATGGAGGCCGGGTATGTGTGCATATTCAGCGCCGGTACGGGCTCGCCTTACTTCACCACCGACACCGGAAGCTCGCTGCGCGGAATTGAAATCGAGGCCGACGTGATGCTGAAAGGTACGCGCGTTGACGGCATATACACGGCCGATCCGGAAAAGGATCCGACCGCTACGAAGTTCAGCGACATCACTTACGACGAGATTTACACGCGCGGACTGAAGGTGATGGACCTTACGGCAACCACGATGTGCAAGGAGAACAATTTGCCAATATACGTGTTCAACATGGACGTCGTGGGCAACTTGAAGCGCGTTATCGACGGCGAACCCATCGGAACGCTTGTACACAACTGATAAATTAAAAAATTAAGAGTTAAGAATTAAGAAAAATATTTTTGTCGTTCAGATTCAATTTTTCTTAATCCTTAACTCTTAATTAGCTTGACGCTGAACTTCGTTTTTTTCCTTAATTCCGCAACACTATAGTTTAACATTATTTATAAGTGCCTGAGCAACAAAAAGTTGCCCAGGATTTT
>CALUFA010000028.1 GCA_944319795.1 uncultured Prevotella sp.
ACGCTTGAACAGGCCGAAAGCAGCGTGGTCAAGCAAGGTGGGGAAGGCTTGGTGAGGTTCGAGGAAATGGAAAAACTGTTCTTTTAAAGGTGAAAGGGTGAAAAATTGGAAAGGTGAAAAAAACAGTTTTTGACTTACTTGTTTTTTCACCTTTCCAATTTTTCACCCTTTCACCTTTTCACCTTTTCACCTTACATTGACAATCTCATACGCCCTTGTGCCCAACCCTATTTTCTCGGCATGCTCGAGGCAAGTCTTGTATTCTGCATTTGGATTGGTATTGTCGAAATGGTCGTGGTGGTCGCAAAAGCCGGGACGGGCCATTTCGTCGGTCAGCTGCGTATGCGGCAACGGCGCCTGCTTAAGGCATGCGTCCACGCAGGCTTGGTCGAGCGCGAGCGGATCGGACGAAGCGAACATGCCTACGTCGGGAATTATGGCCGTGTCGTTACCCGAATGGCAGTCGCATGTAGGCGACACTTCGCACACTAAGGAAATATGGAAGTTAGGACGGCCGTAGACAACCGCCTTAGTGTATTCCGCCATGCGGCAATTAAGTTCCTTGACCGCCGCGTCGTTAATGAAATGTATGGCATCAAAGTTGCACGCACCGATGCAACGTCCGCAGCCTACGCACTTGGCGTTGTCTATCGACATCTTCTTGCGTTCGGCGTCGAATACGAGTCCGTCGTTGGCGCATTCGCTCATACAGCGGCGGCAACCGCGGCATGCGTCCTGGTCAATGTGCGGTTTGCCGTTGCAGTGCTGGTCTTTCTTTCCCGCCCTTGAGCCGCATCCCATGCCGATATTCTTTATCGCTCCGCCGAAGCCTGCCATCTCGTGTCCCTTGAAGTGGGTAAGCGAGATGAATATGTCGGCATCCATGACGGCGCGCCCTATTTTCGCTTCCTTTACATATTCGCCGCCGGTTACGGGCACTGCCACGTCGTCGGTGCCCTTAAGCCCGTCTCCGATTATCACCGGGCATCCGGCTGCGAGCGGCGTGAAACCGTTTTCCCACGCACAATAAAGGTGTTCGATGGCGTTCTTGCGGCTGCCTGGATACAGTGTGTTGCAGTCTGTAAGGAATGGTTTGCCACCACGTTGTTTCACCATATCCGCTACGGCGCGCGCATAGTTGGGGCGCAGGAACGTAAGATTGCCCTGCTCGCCGAAATGCATCTTTATCGCCACGAACTTGCCGTCCATGTCAATCTTGTCAAATCCTGCGGCCTTGATCAGTCTCTTTAGCTTGTCCGTCCTACCCTCGTCAGGGCGGCAACGAAAGTCGGTAAAATAAACTTTCGACGCTGTTTGATTCTCGTCCATAACCTTGTCTCCTTGTTCGCTTTAGTTACAACGGTAAATGTGTAACCCTTTAATTAACCTTGATTAGGATGCAAAGTTAGCCATAAAATCCGATTTTCATAAAGAAGAAACAAAAAATAACGCCTTATCAGCCCGTTGGCGGAATTAATCAGAGCCTCGCCGTGGCCGGCGCTTACGGTTTATTGCGTTTCAAGGACTTTTGCTTACGGTTTCCGCATGTTTCCGACAGGCTTGCGAAAGGCATCCTTTTACGCTGTAAAACGTTGCCTTTTGCAAGGCGAAAGGCCGTGTATTGCAAGGCGGAAGGCCGTCATTTCAAACTGTTACAATAGCCGTTCCACACAAAACAATGCCGCCTACGGGTTCTTATCAGTGTTAATACACGCTGTCCCCGAGCTTGGAATCATGGTAATATGACTTACACAAAGCGCGTTACACCTTAAATATATAATAGCATAAGGCCGCTGCGCAAAAAGTTAAATTATAAAGAAAAAAGAAGAATTTGGTGCGCTATTAAGTTTTATTTCCGTAAATTTGCACCCTGCATTGCGATGAGAACAAAAACGGTCATATTCATTTTGCTTTCTGCTTTCATTTTTGTGATGGCAGAACCAAGTATGCCACTTTTCAATGGGAACGGCTACAAAGACGAACAAACAGACTCCGTTTCTATTGCCGACACATTGTCTTTATTGGCCGATACGGCTGTTGTCGGCGACTCCTTACCGGCAGACTCGCTGAAAAACATGTCGAACGAGCCAGACACAACGAAGATGGACTCGCTCGAGCTGGCAATATACAAACACAACAAGCACGTTGACGATTCTATAAGGCTCGACAGCATCAACAGGAAAAAGTCCAACGGACTCGACGCACCCGTAACGTTCTCGTCTGAAGACTCGCTCGTTTACAACGCCATAACCAAGCAGACGCGCCTGTTCGGCAGTTCCAACGTGAAATACCAAAACATGGACCTGAAGAGCGACCGCATACAAATGAGCCTCGACAGCAGCCTCGTACACGCAACGGGAACGGCCGACACGACTGGCGAACTGATAGGCAAACCAGTGTTCGTAATGGGGCAAGACACTTACGAAAGCGACACGATGTCGTTCAACTTCAAAACGAAGAAAGGTTTCATAAACAGTGTTTATACGGCGCAGGAGGACGGATACCTGACAAGCGCACAATCGAAACGCGACTCAAGCGGCGTCCTCTACCTGCAACACGGCCGTTACACCACTTGCGACCAAGAACATCCTGACTTCTACATAGCACTGTCGCGCGCAAAAGTGCGCCCCGGAAAGGACGTCGTGTTCGGCCCGGCTTACTTGGTCGTAGCCGACGTGCCGCTGCCGTTGGCAATCCCCTACGGTTTCTTCCCGTTCACCAAAAGTTACTCAAGCGGATTCATAATGCCGAGCTACGGCGATGAAAGTTCGCGCGGATTCTACCTTCGCGACGGAGGATATTACTTCGCAATGAGCGACAAATGGGACTTGAAGCTGCTCGGCGAGATTTACACGAAAGGCTCGTGGGGAGTGTCAGTGGCGAGCAACTACCGCAAACGATATAAATACAGCGGAAGTTTCTTCTTCAGTTACCAAAACACCAAGAACGGCGACAAGGGCATGCCCGACTACGCCGAGCAAACGAGCTTCAAGCTGCAATGGAGCCACAGGCAGGACGCAAAGGCCAACCCGTTCACCAGCCTGTCGGCAAGCGTAAACTTCGCATCAACATCCTACGAGCGCAACAACCTCAGCAGCATGTACAATCCGCAGAGCTACACGCAAAGCCTGCGCACGTCGAGCGTAAGCTGGAGTTCGACGTTCTCAAGCCTCGGACTGACCCTCAGCGGAACAGCCAACCTCAGCCAAAACATGATTGACTCAACGGTCAGCCTGACATTGCCCGACCTAAACATATCAGTAAGCCGTTTCTACCCCTTCAAGCGCAAGCACATGGCCGGAAAGGAACGCTGGTACGAAAAAATATCAATGAGCTACACGGGACAGCTGCAAAATTCGATTGACACGAAAGAGAGCATGCTGTTCAAGTCGAACCTGATAAAAGACTGGCGCAACGCATTCCGCCACGAAATACCAATACAAGCCAATTTCACGCTGTTCAACTACATCAACATCAACCCTTCGTTCAACTTCACCGACCGCATGTACTCAAACAAGGTGATGCAATCATGGGACGAAGGCCGTCAAGAAGCGGTAAGGGACACAACGTATGGATTCTACAACGTTTATGATTGGCGCATGAGCGTCAGCGCATCAACCAAACTTTACGGATTCTGGGTGCCGTCGCGCAAGGTCTTCGGCGACAAGATTCAGGCCATACGCCATGTCGTTACACCGCAAATATCGTTCAGCTACGCGCCCGACAACGGCTCACGATACTACGAAACGTACCAAAAGACCAACCCTGACGGCAGCGTAGAACTGGTTGAATACTCGCCGTTCCAGGGCAGCCTGTACGGCATACCGTCGCGCGGAAAGACGGGGAGCCTTACCTTCGACCTCGGCAACAACATCGAAATGAAAGTAAAGTCGGACAAAGACTCCACCGGATTCAAGAAATTAAGCATAATCGACGAGTTCGGCCTCAACATGGGCTACAACATGGCGGACAAGGAAAGGCCGTGGAGCGACCTTACAATGAGGCTGCGACTAAAGTGGTGGAAGAACTATACGTTCAACATGAACGCCGTATTCGCCACCTACGCTTACGAACTTGACGAGAACGGCAACCCATACGTAGGCACGCACACCGAGTACAGCAAGGGCCGCTTCGGCCGTTTCCAAGGCATGTCGCAGAACGTGTCGTTCACGCTTACGCCCGAGAAACTGAAAAAATGGTTCGGCGGAGGCGACGACGAAGATGAAGAAGACGAAGAGGAGGACGACGAAGAGGATAATACCGACATAGAATCGAACGTCGACGACGACCTCGTGCGCGGACAGCACGGGGCCGAGCGCGAAAGTTCGGGCATGGCCGAAACCGACGCCGACGGCTATATGAAGTTCTCCATGCCGTGGTCACTGACCTTCGGCTACGGTATATCAATGCGCGAGGACACGAGGCGTGAAAAGTTCAACACGAAGAGGATGCGCTACCCCTACCGCTTCACCCAAACGCTCAACTTCAGCGGAAACATAAGGATAAGCGACGGTTGGAACATCAGCTTCTCGTCAGGTTACGACTTCGAGAACAAGGAAATATCAATGACTACGGCATCACTGCAACGCGACCTCCACTGTTTCAACATGAGTTGTTCGGTCGTACTTGCACCGTACACCTCGTACAACTTTTCTTTCCGTTGCAATGCGGCCACACTTACCGACGCACTCAAATACGACAAGCGCAGCGGCTTCAGCAACGCCGTACAATGGTATTAAGTGAGTGAAGGGTTAAAAGTGAAGAGTGAAAAATCCAAATGCTTATGTTGCAAATGGATTTTTCACTCTTCACTTTTAACCCTTCACTCACTTAACTATCGGTTCGCCTCATTGAACCGCTCTATATCGTCTTCCTCGCCGACAATCCAAATTATGTCGCCGGCGGCGAGCTTTCTCTTCGGATCGACAATGGAAAGATTCTCCTTGCCTTCCTCAAGACCGACAACCATGCAGTTGAACTTGTCCCTTATCCCGCTTTCCTTCATAGTCTTTCCGGCAAACTCTCCGTCACCGTCAATCACCGTTTGGCGCAACTTCATCTCACGTTTTTCTATCTCAGGGTCTTTCTGCCGCATTTCATTAGCCAAGGCGCTACTGAGCGAAGTCAACTGGTCGTCGCTTCCGATAGCTTGAATCTTGTCGCAAGGAAAGATTATAGTGTCGCCGTTAGGAATGTTTATGCGCTGTATGCCGCGCAAGATGCTGCTTACGTGCACGCCGTACTTGCTGCCAAGCTCAAGCTCGCGCAGAGTCTTTCCGGCCCAAAGCGAATCCTCCGGAATGTCGAACTCGGAAATATGAATATCCCGGTCAAGCAACCTACCGGCAAACAACGGGCGCTTACGCCCCATAACCTGTGCGGCAATCTCACGCGAACGCAAGTTCTGCATGAACATGCGCTCCATCATTATGCTGCGTCTCTTCAACGAGCGCGACACTATCATCAAGGCCACTACGGCCAAGGCGATGCTTATCATCAAGGCGTTGGTGAAGCGTGTAAGGTAATTGCAGATGTAGAATACGAAAGCCGAGGCGACAACAACCCTGACAAGGATGGTGAATATAAGCGGAAGGCGGTTGTAAGGACTCTCGTTCCACAGGAACTTAAACTCCTCGCTGCGGTTTTTCTTCATGACGATCGCACGCAGGAACGGGGCTATTATTGCCAAGGTTGACAAACCGCATACGGCGTTGGCCCACCAATGCGGCAGCAGTTGGCGTATGAACGGCAGGAAGAAGGTGAACATCAGCACAATACCGGCACCCGACAAGATTGAGTAAACCACAGTGTTGCGTAACATCTGTACAAGCAATGTTTTCCATTTACGCTCCGGATGGGCGGGGCGCCGGCTCAAGGTTATGTTGTTGAGAGTCATTATCCACTTATCCGGCAAGTGGCGCTCCAGCACTACGTAACACGGCGTGGCGGCTTTTATCATGTACGGCGTTAGGAACGTCGTTATAACCGACACTGCCACAACCACCGGATAAACGAAATCGCCGATAACCCCGAGAGAAAGGCCAAGCGACGCTATTATAAACGAGAACTCGCCTATCTGGGCCATTGAGAACCCACACTGCATGGCCGACTTAAGCGACTGTCCGCTTATAAGGAAGCCGAGCGTACCGAACACGGCCTGGCCGAAGACTATCGTAATTACAAGAACCACTATCGGCAAGGCATATTCAACCAGCACGTTCGGGTCGACAAGCATGCCGACCGATACGAAGAAAACAGCCCCGAACAGGTTTTTAACCGGTTCTACAAGGCGTATTATCCTCTCGGCCTCAATCGTCTCGGCAAGGATGGACCCCATCACGAACGCGCCGAACGCACTGCTGAACCCGACCTTGGTGGACAAAACGGCCATTGCGCAACACAATCCGAGGGCGACAATTAGCAACGTCTCGTTGTTAATCAGTTTGCGCACCGACCTCAGCATCCACGGAATAAGGTAAATGCCTACCACGAACCACAATACAAGGAACACCGCTATCTTCAACACGCTGCCCAACATTTGGCCACCGTCGGGATTGCTGCCGTTGGCTATTGCCGAAAGCATGACCATCAATACGATTGCGAGAATGTCCTCGAGTATGAGCACGCTCATGACAAGTCCGGCGAAACGCTGTTGGCGGAGCCCTAAGTCGTCGAACGCCTTATAGATTATGGTGGTGGAGCTCATGGCGAGCATTCCGCCCAAGAAGATGCAGTCCATACGGCTCCAACCGAAGGCGTGGCCTACGACGATGCCGAGCATCATCATGCAGAACACTATCGAGCATGTCGAGATTATCGGCGAGGCGCCCATCTTCAGGATTTTCTTGAACGAAAAGTCCAACCCGAGCGAAAACAGAAGGAACATAACCCCTATATCTCCCCATGTACCGATGTCGGCCCGGTCGACAACCGACATTGTGTAAGGCATGTGCGGACTTACCAAGAAGCCGGCTACGACGTAGCCGAGCACCAACGGCTGCTTCAGCCTTTTGAAAATAATGGTTACCACGCCTGCCACAATCAGAATGAGCGCAAGGTCTTTTACGAGATAAGGGAGTTCGGACATCTATTGGAGTTAAGAGTTAAGAATTAAGAACCTTTTAAATTAAGAGTTAAGAATTAAGAGTTAAGAATTAAGAAAAAATGCCGTGCTTATCCTCGGTTACTATCTTTCTTAATTCTTAACTCTTAATTCTTAACTCTTTTAGTCGTTGTATTCTGCCGTTATCTTGCAGATGTTTATTATCACCTGGACAGCCTTTTCCATTACCTGTACGGAGACGAACTCATACGGGCCGTGGAAGTTCACGCCGCCGGCAAAGATGTTAGGGCAAGGCAGCCCCTTGAACGAGAGCTGCGCCCCGTCGGTTCCGCCGCGTATAGGCTCCACCTTCGGCGGAACGCCGCTGTCCTGCATGGCCTTCAACACGATGTCTATTACGTGCATGTTGGGGTCGATCTTCTCCTTCATGTTGTAATATTGGTCTTTCACGTCGGCAACAACAGTGCCCTCGCCATACTTCTCGTTCATTCTGGCGGCGCACTCCTTAATGAAGTCCTTGCGGTCTTCAAAGCGGCTGCGGTCGTGGTCGCGTATGATGTACGACAGCTTGGCGTTCTCGATGTTGGTCTCCATGCCCAGCAAATGGTAGAATCCCTCGTAGCCTTCGGTGGTCTCGGGAGTCTCGTCGGCTGGCAGCATCATGGCGAACTCGGCGGCAAGCCGGTTGGCGTTTACCATCTTGCCCTTGGCGTATCCGGGATGAACGCTTACGCCCTTTATCGTTATCTTGGCCGAAGCGGCGTTGAAGTTCTCGAACTCGAGGTCGCCGAGGTCGCCACCGTCCATTGTGTACGCCCACTCGCACCCGAACTTCTCAACGTCGAAGTGGTGGGCCCCCATGCCTATCTCCTCGTCCGGGTTGAATCCCATGCGTATGTCGCCGTGCTTCACCTCGTCGTGGTCGCGCAGCCAGCACATGGCCTGAACAATCTCGGCAATGCCGGCCTTGTCGTCGGCGCCGAGCAGGGTGTGGCCGTCGGTCACGATAATGTCCTCGCCCTTGTGGGCAAGCAGTTCGGGAAATTTTTTCGTTGAAGACACTATCCCGGGCGAAAGCTCGATGTCGTTGCCGTCGTAGTTGCGTATCAGCCGCGGCCTGACGTCTTTTCCGCTGCAGTCGGGCGACGTATCGTAATGGCTGATGAAGCCTATCGTCGGAACTTCCTTTTTCATGTTCGACTTCAACGTAGCATACACGTATCCGTTGTCGTCCATCTCAACGTCGTCAAAACCCTCGTCCTTCAGTTCGTCGCGAAGGTACTTGGCGAATACGAGTTGCTTCGGCGTGCTCGGCACCGTGCCGCTGTCTTCGGCCGACTGCGTGTCAAAACTCACATACTTCAAAAATCTTTCTATTATGTCCATAGTGCTTAGTGGTTATGTTTTTATTGTCCGAAAATGCAAAAAGCGACTGCATTTACGCTCGTTCTGCAAAATTAATATTTTTATTTCATTTACGCGCCATCCGCTTTCTTATTTTATCCGAGCAAGTTAAAATCTTCTTAAAAACAATCTGCCGCACGACTACGGCCTACCCAGCTTGAAAATACCGGCCGGCCGGCATTTTCAAGCCGACGCTCCTTAAAATCACGGAAAGCAATGATACGGAATGTCGGAAAAACACTTTATTTTGCACGCAAATAATGACACACCAACCTATTAAAACCATAAAGTCATGAAAAAAACGATGAAACTGCAATTGGCACTCGCCGCACTGTGCGCGGTGCAGCTGTTTACGGCGTGCAGCGACGACGGCAACGCCGACGACGGGCAAACCCCCACTACGCCCGTAATAGGCGGAGACGTATTCGAACTCGCGCCAGGAGGCGAACAGAAAAACGTAGAGATACCGATAGCCGAGCCGTGGGAGGCCGTCTCGTCGGCCGGCTGGCTGCAGCTGTCGCAGATGGGCGGCAAAGGCGGCGAGAGCGTGCAGGTGATAGCGGCGCGCAACCTTACCGGACGCGAACGTACCGGATACATCAGGTTCAGCAGCGCACCTGGCACGAGGGCGGCCGCCGACTCGACACAGATGGTAGTACGACAATCCGCCGGCAAAGCCGACGGCGCGCCCGGCGTAGTGCTGACCGCAGCCTACTACAAGGACGGAGGCATATTCGTCGACATCTACAACGGGCGCGACTCTGAAAGTGCGTCGCAGGAACTGACCACCGCCAGCCCGGCATTCTCGTTCACCGACCCCGAAGCCTCCTCACCCGTGAAAGCCCCGATAATATACGTCAAGAAGGGCGAGACGTACACGGCCAACCCATACGTAATACTCGACGGCGACGGCACGGCCGAAGGCAAGTTCTCGATTGCCGGCGAGCCCTCGGCCAACACACTGCGCATAAAGCAAAACCCGGTATTCAGCGAGCTCGGCAAACTCGGCAACGAAGGCTCGGCGGGCATACACTTCGTCGACGGCAACCTTATATATTACGGCGGAGGGATAATACGCCACACGTCGCTCGGCTACGAGCAAACCGTGGCAAGCTACGAGTTCCGCTCTTACGACACCGCCACAGGCGAAGAGAAAGCATACGCCGACATACCCGAAGGCGGCGCAGCAGCCTGCTGGAAGGGCACACCCGTATTGGCCGGGGCTTCGGGGATATACGTCCTGACGGGCGGTGAATGGCGCACAATCGCCCTGCGCAGCGGCAACGCCTTGGCGGCAGCCGTAGAAGGCGACAAACTATACATTGTGACAAGCAGCGACATCGAGACATACACGCTTGCCGTCGACGACGAAGGCAACACCACCGCCGCACACGACGGCACGGCCGGGCACGGAGGAAACTTCGGAGAAACAGCCACGACGACCGACGGCAATGGCACGACATGGCTGCTCGACAACCTTTACCGAAAGGCTTATGCCATAACAGGAGGGACGCTCATAGCGACCGAATGCACCCCGGCAGACTCTCTCAACCAACAATTCAACTTCATCGGAGTGGCCGGAGGACACATCTACGCCATCGACGGAACCACCGTCACGCGTTACGCCGCAGGCAGCGGTTCGCCCGAACAGCTGCGCATGCTCGGCACGTTCAGCTGGTACGGCGCAACAGAATGCGTCGGCGGACGGCTCTACAACTTCGGCGGAACAACCTCATTCCGAGGCACCGAAAGCGCATCGAACGGCATGCGCCGCTTCTCGCCGGCCGACTACGTACCCGTGTCTGTGGCAATCCTGCCCGAATGACACGCCTATAAGCAGACTACCGGCATGAATGCCGCCGGCGGCGACACATACGGCAACCATTACACGAAGACCGGCAAACGGCCATTCAAAGTAATGGTTGCCGTATTGCTTTCAACCGGAAACCATAAACCTTACCCTCATGCTACTGACGGAACGCAAAGAACAGCAATGCATGCGCCTTGGACGACCATCTGCTTAACTGCTTGCCAAGCACCCACATGACGGTAACCGACGGACACACGGCCGTAGGCAAGAGAAGCGCCAGGCACCATCATACAAGCAACTGATTATCAGCCTGTTACCAAACACGCTCCAAAAGGCGGCCTTTTGCACGCTAAAAAGCCGCCTTTCAGCCCGTAAAAGGCCGCATATTACAACGTAAAAAGCCACCTTTTACGAAACAAGGACAATCAACATGCTGCGCGACCGCACCGCATGCCACATAAGCCAAATGCGGATTTACATAAAACCAAGCCCCCGCAAGATTGACCGGCAGACGGCCTCGGAATCGTAGACCGCTGCCGGACAAATGCAAATTTAAAACTCGTTTCTCCCACTTTTATTTTGCATTTCGCCCAACTTGCACTATCTTTGCAGCGCAAAACGAAAATACGTAACTTTTATGGACGATTATCACGCGGAAAAAATGAGTTTGTAAAGTGAGGAGACAGGTGTTTTTCATGACAGGTCTTCCCCGCTTTTTATGACGTAACATTTTTTTGGAGGACTTGCAAATGAGAACGTACTGGAACACCAACAACGGACTGAAGCAGATAAGCGAGTGGGAGCCTAACTGCTGGATTCAAGTGACATGCCCTACGGAAGACGACCAGCGCCTGCTGGAAGAAGAATTCAAGATTCCCGACTATTTCCTTCCCGACATCAGCGATAACGACGAGCGCGCACGCTACGAATACGACGACGGCTGGATGCTGATAATCCTGCGTATTCCCTTCGTCAAGGAGATACGCTCGCGCACGCCTTACACAACCGTGCCGTTAGGCATCATACACAAGCGCGACGTTACGATAACCGTATGCTTCCACGAGACCAACATGATGATAGACTTCGTCAGCTTCCAACAGAAGCGCGGCGAAGGCTTCACCGATTATGTCGACATGATATTCCGCCTGTTCCTTTCGTCGGCCGTATGGTACCTGAAACGGCTGAAGCAAATCAACAGCCTGATAGAGAAAGCCAAGCGCAACCTCGACCGCGAGGTGAACAACGAGTCGCTGATCGGCCTGTCGCGCCTGCAAGACTCGCTGACTTACTTCATCACGTCGATACGCGGCAACGAGAACCTTTTGGCCAAGCTGAAGTTCAAGCTGCAGGTGGACGAGCTCGACGCCGACCTGATAGAGGACGTCAACATCGAGATGAGCCAGGCGCGGGAGACGACGAACATATACTCGGACATCCTCGAGTCGACGATGGACACATACTCGAGCATCATCAACAACAACATGAACACCGTGATGCGTACACTCACGTCGGTGTCGATAATCCTGATGTTCCCCACACTCATCGCCAGCATCTTCGGCATGAACCTCATCAACGGCATGGAGGGCAACAAGTTCGGCTTCCTAATAGCGATTGTCGTGTCGGCGCTGATTTCAGGCATATCATGGTGGATTTTCCGTCATAAAAGGCTCATTTAGTAATAAAAAACGAACTTTTCACGATTTTGTTTGCAGATTTACAATAATTTTAATTAAGTTTGCAACCTATAATATTAATAAGCAAACAAGCAGACAAGGCACAAGCAGACAAGTCAAGAAGATAATCGCAAGGGCTTACCCGAACCGGTTGATGACACGCCCCGGATTCCTGCAGGCTCGTCGCTGACAAACTTGCCGCCTAATAAAAATTTACATGATGGACTCTCAAGAAAACACTCTCGGTCAAGAGATGAAGACGGAAGAAATGCTGAACGCCGCACCGGCTGACAACAGCACAACGGGCGGCGACGGCGCTGCCCCCGCCAACGAGACGGAAGAAACGTCCGTAGCCAATGAGACAGCAGAAAACGCTTCTGCCGAAACAGACTCGTCAGAACAAAGAAAAGTGTACAAAAGCAAGAAAGAGGTGATCGAAAGGATGAAGGAAATCGCACACGGCGACGACAATCCGAAGAAAGACGAAGTAGACTACCTCAAGACGGCTTTCTACAAACTGCACTTTGCCGAAAGGGAAGCCGACATGAAGGCTTACCTCGAAAGCGGCGGCGACCCTGCCAACTACAAGGTGCTGCCCGATGCCGACGAAGAAGAATTCAAGGCCGAGATGAGCGTCATTAAGGAAAAACGCGCCAAAATCTTCTTGGAACAGGAACAAGAGAAACAAGCGAACCTCAAGAAGAAACTCGACATCATCGAGAAAATAAAAGCCATGATAACATCGCCCGACGAGGCTAACAAATCCTACCAGGAATTCAAGAAGCTCCAACAGGAATGGAAGGAGATAAAGCTCGTTCCGGCGGAAAAGGCCAACGAACTGTGGCGCAACTACCAGCTCTACGTCGAGCAGTACTACGACTTACTGAAACTTAACAGCGAAGCGCGTGAATACGACTTCAAGAAAAACCTCGAAATAAAGACACGCCTTTGCGAAGCCGCCGAAAAACTATCCGACGAAAGCGACGTCATAAGCGCATTCCACCAGCTGCAGAAACTGCATCAGGAATACCGTGAAACGGGCCCCGTGGCTAAAGAACTGCGCGAAGAGATATGGGCGCGCTTCAAGGCCGCATCGACCGTAATCAACAAGCGCCACCAGCAGCACTTCGAGGAACTGCGCTCCAAGGAGGAAGACAACCTGACGAAGAAGACCGCCCTGTGCGAGAAGGTTGAAGAAATAGCAAAGACCGAGATAAAGAACGCTTCAGAATGGGATAAGAAAACCAAGGAAATCATCGCCATACAAGCCGAATGGAAGACGATAGGCTTCGCACCGCAGAAGATGAACGTCAAGATCTTCGAGCGCTTCCGCGCCGCATGCGACGAGTTCTTCGGCAAGAAAGCCGAATACTTCAAGAAGATGAAGCAACAGTTCTCGGAGAACGCCGAAAAGAAGAAGGCACTCGTTGAACAGGCCCAGGCGCTGCAAGACAGCACCGACTGGAAAGTTACAGGCGACAAACTGATAGCCCTGCAAAAGGAATGGAAGACGATAGGCATGGTGCCTAAAAAACTCGGCGACAAACTATGGAACGACTTCCTCACCGCCTGCAACCACTTCTTCGACGCACGCAACCAAGCTACGTCAGGCACACGCAACGAGGAGCGGGCAAACCTCGAAAAGAAACGCGGCATCATCGAACAGCTGAAAACACTGGCCGAGAACGCCGAGGACAACATACAAGAGAAAGTCCGCGACCTTATCGACGAGTACAACTCTATCGGCCATGTGCCGTTCAAGGAAAAAGACAAGGTTTACAAAGAGTATCACGACATTCTCGACAAGCTCTACAAAGACCTTAACATCTCAACCGCACGCCGCCGCCTCGACAAGTTCAGAAGCAACCTGAAGAACGTAGCAGAGAAAGGCGTCGACGCACTCGACAACGAACGCGCACGGCTTATGCGCCGATACGAGTCGCTGAAGCAGGAAGTACAGACATACGAGAACAACATAGGCTTCCTCAATGCGTCGAGCAAGAAAGGCAATTCGCTAATCGACGAGATGAACCGCAAGGTACAGAAACTGAAAGACGACATGAACCTTGTACGCGAGAAAATCAAGGCCATCGACGCCGAGAACAACGAATAACAACTTATTAATAAATTAAAAATTAAGAGTTAAGAATTAAGAAAAACACTCTTGCCGCAACAAAGCATGTTTTCTTAATTCTTAACTCTTAATTTTTACCCCTCACCACTCTTATCTCCCGACAATGAACATAAAGCATACTTTTATACTTCCACTATTCTTCCTCGTCACAACCGCCGCTGGCGCACAGTCGTTAGAACTATGGCGCGACTCGTTGACAACACTAAAAAAACAAGCCGAACTGCAACCGAAATCAGTGGAACTGCAATTAAGCATAGCGGCCGTCAACCTGCAACTACTCGAATGGGAAGACGCCGTCCAGGCTTGCAACTCCGTACTGACGGCCGACGGCAACAATCTGCCGGCCCTGTTTTACAGGGCTTACGCCAACAACAACCTACGCCGTTACGAATTGGCAAAGAACGATTACGAGCAATTCTTGAGCATCGCGCCACGCAACATGGAGGCACGATTAGGCTTAGCCTACACCTATACGAAACTAAAACGCAACACCGACGCGCTCGACGAAATGAACAACTTAGTGGAAATGTATCCCGACAGCAGCATAGTTTATGAAGCAAGAGCCGAAGTTGAAAAGAGCATGAAATCATACGACACTGCCTTATTCGACCTCGACGAAGCCTTGAAAAGAGCGCCAGGGAAACGCGACTTATACATATCAAAAGCAGAAACTCTGCTATTCTTGAACAGAAAAAAGGAAGCAAAAAACACGCTTGACGAAGCCGTGCGCAACGGAACGCCCAAAGGATTACTGCTTGATTGGTACAAGAAATGCGAATAACACAACCCCACCCTGCCGCAAACCAGGACGTAAGGGCACAAAAAAAGACATCCTGCAAGCAAGATGTCCTTTTTGTTGGGATACCCGGATTCGAACCAGGAATGACAGGACCAGAATCTGTAGTGTTACCATTACACCATATCCCAATACTCTTTAGCAAACCATTTATATCTGTTTTGCGAGTGCAAAGGTACGCATTTTTTCCGAACTGACAACATTTTTGCCGACTTTTTTCTAAAAAAAATCAAAATAATATGTCTTTATCATTGTTTTACAATAAATCAATGTACCTTTGCATAAGAAACGACGCATGCTAAATGCAAATAAGTTAAGCCTTATGCACACCATGTTTGCGTCAGTGTTTTTACATTAACAATACTTCATTTTTTAATGGAACAAGTAAAGAAATTAGTCGAGACAATAACAAAAGGTATCCAAGAAAAGAAAGGCTCCAACATAATCATCGCCGACTTGAGCGGGATTGAGGGCACAATCTGTCATTACTTTATTATTTGCCAAGGCAACTCCCCGTCGCAAGTCGAGGCCATCACCGATTCCGTCGAGGAGACGGCGAGGGTCGGCGCAGGCGAAAAACCGGTGCACGTAGTAGGTTTGGGGCATGCCCATTGGGTGGCAATGGATTACACTGACGTAATGGTTCACATTTTCTTGCCCGAGACAAGGGAATATTACAATCTCGAAAACCTTTGGGAAGACGCCAAACTGACAAGGCTTCCCGACATAGACTGACCAAACGTTCATTATGATACAACAATGCCGCAAAGGCTTCTTTGCGGCGGTAACCAACGTACAATATGGAACAAGATAAAAACACCAAAAAGCCAAGATTCAGCATGAGCTGGATTTACATGCTCGTGCTTTTCGGCCTTATCGCCATGTACTTACTCGGCGGCGACGCAGTAGGCAGCGCCAGCAAGAAAGTTTCTTACGACGACTTCAAGACCTTCGTAAAAAAGGGTTACGCTTCTAAAATCGTGATAAACAAAGACGAGAGCACGCTCAAGATGTATGTAAACCAGAAAAACATACGCGACGTGTTTAAGACAGGAGCTAAGAACACCGGCAACAACCCGTATGTCACTACCGAGTTCGGAAGCGTCGACAAAATTGAATCATTCATAGAAGCCGAGAAAAAATCAGGTAAATTCAAGGGCGAGCTTAATTATGAGAACAAACGCGGCAACGACTTGTTCAACATCCTATTGAGCTTCGGCCCCATCTTGCTTTTGTTTTTCCTATGGATATACCTGATGCGACGCATGGGCGGAGGCGGAGGCGCCTCGGGCGGAGTGTTCAACGTCGGCAAGAGCAAGGCCAAGATGTATGAAAAAGGTGCAGACATCAACATCACGTTCAAGGATGTTGCAGGGCAGGCCGGCGCAAAACAGGAAGTACAAGAAATTGTAGAGTTTCTCAAGAATCCGAAAAAATATACCGACTTGGGCGGAAAAATCCCAAAGGGAGCACTCCTCGTAGGCCCTCCGGGCACGGGTAAGACGCTGTTGGCCAAGGCCGTGGCAGGCGAAGCCGGCGTACCGTTCTTCTCAATGAGCGGCTCCGATTTCGTCGAGATGTTCGTCGGCGTTGGCGCAAGCCGCGTGCGCGATTTGTTCCGTCAGGCCAAGGAGAAATCACCTTGTATAATATTCATCGACGAGATCGACGCCGTAGGCCGAGCCAGAAGCAAGAACCCGGCAATGGGCGGCAACGACGAGCGCGAAAACACCTTGAACGCATTGCTGACCGAAATGGACGGTTTCGGAACGAACAGCGGCGTGATAATACTCGCCGCAACAAACCGCGCCGACATGCTCGACTCGGCCCTGCTGCGCGCTGGACGTTTCGACAGGCAGATAAACGTAGACTTACCCGACCTTAACGAACGTAAGGAAATTTTCGAGGTGCACCTCAAACCTGTAAAGATAGACGAAAGCGTTGACGTCGACATGCTCGCCCGCCAAACACCAGGATTCTCAGGAGCCGACATCGCAAACGTATGCAACGAGGCTGCGCTGATAGCGGCGCGCCACGACAAGAGCCATGTAGGAAAGCAAGACTTCCTCGACGCAGTAGACCGAATCATCGGCGGATTGGAAAAGAAAACAAAGGTGATGACCGAAGGCGAACGCCGCACAATAGCGCTCCATGAAGCCGGACACGCCACAATATCATGGTTCTTGGAGCATGCCAACCCGTTGGTTAAGGTATCTATCGTGCCACGAGGCCGTGCGCTCGGCGCAGCATGGTACATGCCCGAAGAGCGCCAGATTACCACCAAGGAGGAAATGCTCGACGAGATGTGCGCAACGCTTGGCGGACGCGCCGCCGAAGAACTGTTCACCGGCCACATATCCACAGGCGCGATGAACGACCTTGAGCGCGTAACCAAGAGCGCCTACGGCATGATTGCCTATGCCGGAATGAGCGACAAGCTGCCCAACATCTGCTATTACAACAACAACGAGTACAACTTCCAAAAGCCGTATTCGGAGACAACAGCCAAGATAATGGACGACGAAGTGCTCAAGATGATCAACGAGCAATACGAACGCGCCAAGAAACTGCTGCTCGACCACAAGGACGGGCACAACAAACTGGCCGAGCAACTGCTCGAACGCGAAGTGATCTTCGCCGAGGACGTTGAGAAGATTTTCGGCAAACGCCCATGGGTAAGCCGCTCTGAAGAGATAATGGAGAACGAGAACGGCGGAGCCGCTTCTGAAAGTTCCACTGAAAACGAAACCGGAACAAAAGCCAACGGAGTTTAAGGTTATACGGTTGTGAGTTTAAGGTTTTACGGTTGTGAGGTTATAAGGCTGTAAGGTCTTACGGCCTTAAAGTTAAATATGTAAATTGATAAAACCAATAATTAAAAAAGGATATTCAACAAAAAAACAAACCTCATTACCGTAAAACCTCATAACCCTATAACCGCAAAACCGTATAACCCTACAACCGTAAAACCTCATAACCGTAAAACCCAACAACATGAAAAACCTTATAGTAAGAAGTATTACCGGCGTATTCTTCGTAGCCGCAATCGTGGTATGTTTCATGAAACCGGTTGCGATGACATTCCTATTCGCCCTTGTAACAGGACTGAGCATCTGGGAATACTGCGGACTTGTGAACAACGTCAAGAACGTACAGGTAAACCGTTTCATCAGCACCATAGCCGGCGTGTACTTCTTCCTCGCCGTCGGCGGATTCTGCAGCGGCGTCGTGCCCACGGCGGCAGTGTTCATACCCTACTTGCTCACAGTTATATACCTTTTCATCAGCGAACTGTACGCAAAGACCGAGAACGCCATTAACGACTGGGCTTACACCATGCTCGGACAAATGTACATCGCCCTGCCGTTCTCAACAATCAACGTGCTTGCCTTCAACGCCACTGCCGACGGCAGCGTAGCTTACAACTACCTGATACCGCTTTGCGTGTTCATCTTCCTATGGGCGAACGATACGGGGGCTTATTGCACCGGCTCGCTGCTCGGCCGCCACAAGCTGTTTCCGCGTATCTCGCCGGGAAAAAGTTGGGAAGGCTCAATCGGCGGAGCTGTCATCGTGCTCATCGTAGCCTATTTCATAGGGCATTACGAGAACGGTCTCGGCGTCGACACAGGGCTTACCGTCCTCCAGTGGATGGGCCTTGGCCTTGTCGTCGTCGTCTTCGGCACATGGGGCGACCTCGTAGAATCGCTCTTCAAGCGCACGCTCGGCATAAAAGACAGCGGCAGCATACTTCCCGGTCACGGTGGCATGCTCGACCGCTTCGACTCTTCCCTCATGGCGATGCCGGCATCAGTAGTTTACCTTTATTCGCTGACGTTGTTCTAAAACTTAAAGAATTTATCGGAATCGGCTGGAATTAGACTCATTTTATTCACAGAAGTTAGCGGACGAATGCTATTTTTTTGAAAGTGGTATTATTATCCGCTAACTCTTTTCAATAAGAACTATACCCGATAAGGTATAATATAAATTTATTTTTATAAAATTATACCCGAAAAGGTATAAATTACATATATTTATATTATCTTTGTACCCGATAGGGTATAGTTAATGCATAATTCACAATGCATAATTCATAATCAGGCGTTCGCTTTAGCTGTTATGCTTACCGGAAAACAATGCATCCGATTATGGAATAAACATGCAAAAATTGTGAATTATGAATTGTGAATTATGAATTGTGAATTATGAATTGTGAATTATGAATTATGAATTGTGAATTATGAATTATGAATTATGAATTGTGAATTATGAATTACCAAGATACGTCAATAGCCTGTTTCGTAAAAGAAATGCGGAAGAAATTCAACCTGACGCAAGTAGACTTGGCCGATAAGTCGGGCGTAGGCTTACGGTTCATCCGCGATTTGGAACAAGGTAAACAAACACTGCGCCTTGACAAGGTGAACCAAGTGCTCAGCCTCTTCGGACGACAAGTAGGAGCTGTGGAAAAGGTGAAAAAGTGAAAAGGTGAAAAAGTGAAAATTCAACTTGTCATGACAACCGCATAACCCAACAACCGTAAAACCCAACAACCGCATAACCCAACAACCGCATAACCTAACAACCGCATAACCCAACAACCGCATAACCCAACAACCGCATAACCCA
The DNA here is from genome assembly GCA_944319795.1 of uncultured Prevotella sp. GTDB lineage: Bacteria > Bacteroidota > Bacteroidia > Bacteroidales > Bacteroidaceae > Prevotella. The sequence goes on from CALUFA010000028.1 coordinate 19,513, forward strand.
ACAACCGTAAAACCCAACAACCACATAATCCAACAACCGTAAAACCCAACAACCGTAAAACCCAATAACCGCATAACCCAACAACCGTAAAACCCAACAACCGTAAAACCCAACAACCATAAAACCCAACAACCGCATAACCCAACAACCGCATAACCTAATAACCGCATAACCCAATAACCGTAAAAAACATGAAACGTGCACTGATATACCTTCACGACAATCTTGCCGGCAGACTGACTGAAGACGAGAACGGATATACGTTTGAATACGACAAAGACTTTCTCGCATCCGGGCACGCCGAAGCAGTAAGCCTCACGCTGCCGCTATCGGAAGAAGCCTATCACAACACGGTGCTCTTCCCTTTTTTCGACGGCCTGATACCGGAAGGATGGCTGCTCGACATTGCCGAAAAAAGTTGGAAGATAAACCAACGCGACCGCATGTCGCTGCTCCTTGCATGCTGCAAGGACTGCATCGGAGCGGTAAGCGTGATACCAGAAGAAACTGATAAAAATTAAAATTAAGAATTAAGAAAAAATGTCCAACGTAAAACTAATTATAAAAGACAATTTTACCCCTACGAGGTTGGAACATTTTCTTAATTCTTAACTCTTAAATCTAAAAGATTCTTTACTCTATATGAAGTGCCTTTATTGTTACAAAGACCTCGCCGAAGGCCAAAAGAATTACCACCCGGCATGCGCGCGCAAGTTCTTCGGCGTGCGCAACGTGCCGTCGTTGCCATACGTGCGCGCCCAATTAGGCGACTTGGCGCGCAAGGTGGTGCGAAGCCAGACGACACTAACCGGCGTGCAGGCCAAGTTGTCGCTCGACATCGACCGCGGCGGGCGCAACGAGCCCGACCGTTTCACTATCGTAGGACTATGGGGACGGTTCATCCTGAAACCACAGACGAACTCTTACCGGGCGCTGCCCGAGCTTGAAGACCTTACCATGCACATGGCCGAGGCCGCAAAGATAAGCGTTGTGCCGCACAGCCTGATACGCTTCAGCGACGGCGAACTGTGCTACATAACCCGGCGCATCGACCGCACCGGCGACGGAGGCAAGGTGGCAATGGAAGACATGTGCCAACTTACCGAACGCCTGACCGAGTATAAGTACAAAGGCTCTTACGAACAGATAGCCAAGGCCATACGGCGCTACTCGTCGGCGCCTCAGCTCGACGTAGTGAACTTTTGGGAAGTGGTTGTGTTTTCATGGATAACGGGCAATGCCGACATGCACCTGAAAAACTTCTCACTCTACAACCCAGGGCACGACGGATACACGCTGACGCCGGCCTACGACATGCTTTCAACGGCCATCGCCATGCCCGAGGACACGGAGGAACTGGCACTGACACTCAACGGCAAAAAGCGAAAGTTGCGTAAGGCCGACTTCATAAAATCAATAACGGCATCTGGAGTCGACGAGAAAGTAATCGACAACATAGCCAAACGCTTCAGCAAGGCGCTGCCAAAATGGTTCGAGCTTATCGACCGCTCGTTCCTGCCCGAAGACATGTGCCGCACGTACAAGAACCTCATCCTCAGGCGCATGATTATGTTGAAATAACGCAACAGGGCTTCTGAATAGGAAAAAACGGCGCACCGGTTATGAAAAAGCGAACCAACGTAGATTCCATGTAAGTAATGTGTTCTTGATATTTATGCGCTCCCCATATTTCTTAAAACAGTTCCACGCCAAATTTAACATCACAATGTCACCACACTGTCCAACACGTTGAATATCAACATATTGCATGGTGACATTAACATAAAGGCCACTTTCACCACTATCACACCCGGCACGGCATGCGTGACAGTGGTGAAAGCGGCCTTCCTCTTAATGTCACCATGTAACGTCATGGAATCCAACGCCTTACACCGCATTGTGACATTGTGACGTTAATATCATGATAAAAAAACTTTTGTGACTTAACAACCGCCTACGCACCAACCGCCTTTTAAGGCTCAAAGAACAACCTTTTGCAACGTGAAAGGCCGCCTCCTACACCCCAAAAGGATGCCTTTTACATAAACGCCCGAACGGCTCAATCACAGCAATTAAAGATAGAATACCAGATGATGCCTGCGTATGGATTTCTCGCTCTTCGCTCTTCATTGTCCATTTTTTTTCGTACCTTTGCCAAAAGATAAACTGCGCCCTGGAATTTAAAAACAACCGCTTATGGCACTTAACACGGAAAAGAACCTAAAACTGTATTACTCGATAAAAGAAGTAGCCGAAATGATAGGGGTTTCGGAAAGCATGCTGCGCTTTTGGGAGAAGGAAATACCCATGCTTAAGCCGAAGACAACCGGCAACAACGTGCGCCAATATACTGACACCGACATCGAGAACGTAAAAGCCGTGTACAACCTCGTAAAAGTGCGCGGTTTCAAATTAGCAGCGGCGCGCAAGATGCTGCGCGAAAACAAACAGGGCGTCGACAACAACGCACGCTTGATTGAAAGCCTTATCAAGGTGCGCGACGAACTGAAAGAACTTAAAAAGCACCTTGACTACTTGGAATAATTTCAGCATTTCAGCAAACAAGCAGACAAGCAAACAAGCAGACAAGCAAACAAGCAAACAAGGAGATTTGCACTGTTGTAAAAACTAAGACATATCTGCTTGTCTGCTTGTTTGCTTGTTTACTTGTCTGCTAGTCTACTTGTTTGCTAGTCTGCTTGTCTGCTTGTTTGCTGAAACAGGCATCTAAACGCCCGGTATCCACCCTGTGTCCATCTTGAACACGTTATCAAGCGTAACCTGTGCGGCATCTTTCTTCGTGAGCTGTTTACTCCAAGGCGCACGCCCCGAAACATTTGCCCCTTCGCCAGTGTTGCCGTATTCAAGGTAACGGGCGGTCTGCTCGTTAGTCGTCTTGCCCCAGTTGTGCCATCCCTGCGGAACGATGTGCGGGCCGAGTTCACAGTTCATGAACAGCGTATAGGCATACGGACGCCACGGACGGCCGAGATAAACCTTCGTTACGCCCTCTGCGGCTGTAAGTCTGCAATTATTGAACACATAGCCGTAAGCTACATCCTTGGGGGTTGATGCCGCCGTAACGTATGAATTGGCCTTGCTCTGTATCGTGCAATTCTCAAACCACGCGGTCGACGGACCGAAGATAAAGTCGGTAGTGCCCTCTATGTAGCAATCCTTAAAATAAAGGCGTGTGCCGCCGACGCCGGTGTAAACCGTATCCTGGTTGCCGAGCAGGCGGCAACCTACGAACAAGAGCCGGTCGCCCTCGGTGTGCAGGGCTACGGCCTGGCCTAACTTGGCGGCGTTGTTCTCAATCGTGATGTTCTTGAAAGTGATGTCGCTGCCTTCTACTTTTACGGTGTACGTGCGGAACGTACCCATAGGCAGATTGGTAGCCGTCAAGCGGATGTTGGCGTGGTCGTCGTAAGTTATTATCGTCTTTTCGGCGCTTTCGCCGCAAACCTCGATGTTTGTAAGCCACGAAGGTATGATAAGTTTCTCCTTGTAAATGCCGTTCTTAACGTAGATGACCTTATGGTATTCCATAAACGCACGGCATACTTCCACAGCCTCGCCTATCGTGCGGAACTGCCCCGTGCCGTCCCTTGACACTACCAACGTGTCGGGGTTGTCGTAAGGATTAGCCGCCTTAACGGCAGTGATTGCGCAAACGGCAACCAGCAATGTGATAAAAACTCTTTTCATTATAAATCCCATTTTATATTTCCATATTATCAAACCACCTGTATGATTTCCTGCAGACCGTTGATGTTCTTTAGCTTTGCCATTATGTTCTTCACGTCGTCACGGTCGTGGATGCGGAGTTCAAGCGTTCCGTCGAAGATGCCTTCCTCACATGAAACAACTATCTTATGAATGTTTACGTTCAACTCTTCCGAAATGACCTGGGTTACTTCATTTAGTATGCCGATGCGGTCGATACCCTTTATCTCAATCGTAGCGTCGAAAAACAGCTGGCGGTGCATGTCCCACTTGGCATCAAGTATGCGGTTGCCGAAACCGGCTTTCAGTTTCGCCGCTACGGGGCATGTGCGCTTATGTATCTCGATGTGGTTCTTGCCGTCGATAAATCCGAGGGCGTCGTCGCCCGGAATCGGGTGGCAACATGACGGGAAGATGAATTGGCCTATGTTTTCGTCTGTAATATAAATAGGCTTCTTACGGTTGAAACCTTCCTTTACGGTGAAGTAGTCGGCTTTCTTCTGCTCATGCCCTTTCTTCTTGTCCTTGCCTACAAACGGCACGAACTTGCGCCACGCAACGGCCTTGTTCGACTTTTTCTTGCCCGTAATCTCGTCGATGTCCTTATCGCCGAGTATTATGGTCTTGTCGCCAAGGTTCTTATACAACGTTTCCGGCTTCTGCACTTCGTGGAAATCACAAAGTTTGTCTACAACCGAAGAACTCATCTCTATTGAGTGTTTCTGCAAGAAAGCCGCCAATATCTCCTCGCCCCTCTTCTGCGTCTCCTTCGCCTCGCGCCTTAATATGGCTTGTATCTTAGCCTTGGCCTTGGCCGTAGAGGCGAAATTTATCCACGACGGCTGCACATGCTGCGAGTTCGACGTCAATATCTCAACCTGGTCGCCGCTCTGCAACTTATGGCTGAGTGGCACAAGTTTGTGGTTTACCTTGGCTCCAATACAATGGCTGCCGAGGAACGTATGTATTTGGAATGCGAAATCGAGCGCCGTACAACCTGCCGGCATCGTCTTTATCTCGCCCTTGGGCGTGAAAACAAATATCTCGGAAGCGAACAGGTTCAGCTTTATCGCATCAAGGAAATCCATAGCATCGGGCTGCGGATCGTCAAGAATCTCCTTTATCGTGCGCAACCAGTTGTTCAGTTCGCCGTCGTCTTCGGTTATTTCCTCGCCCTCCTTATACTTCCAGTGGGCGGCAAAACCCTGCTCGGCAATCTCGTCCATACGGTCTGAACGTATTTGCACCTCAATCCAGCGTCCCTGCTTGCTCATAAGCGTAACGTGCAGGGCTTGGTATCCGTTGGCTTTCGGATGGTTGACCCAATCGCGCAAGCGGTCGGGATGCGACTTGTAAATCTGGCTTATCGCCACGTAGATATTGAAACACTCGTTCACCTCCTCTTCACGCTTCTTCGGCTTAAAGATAATCCTTACGGCCAAGATGTCATAGATTTGGTCGAATGTTACGTGTTTGTTCTGCATCTTATTCCAAATGGAATAAGGACTTTTCACGCGCGCCTTTATTTCATACTCAAGCCCCATCTTGTCAAGTACCTCGCGAATGGGTGCGGTGAAACTTGCAAACAACGTGTCGCGCCATTCCTGCGTACCGGCAAGCTGGTCTTCTATCCTCTTGTATTCTTCAGGATGTTCGAACTTGAAACTAAGATTCTCAAGTTCGGTCTTTATCTTATTCAGGCCAAGCCTGTTTGCAAGCGGCGCATAAATATAAAGCGTCTCGCCGGCGATCTTATACTGCTTGTTGGCCGGTTGGCTGTCCAAAGTACGCATATTGTGCAGACGGTCGCAAATCTTTATTAGGATAACGCGTATGTCATCACTCATCGTAAGGAGCAGCTTCTTGAAATTCTCTGCCTGGGCTGAAGCCTGCTCACCGAAGATTCCGCCAGAAATCTTAGTCAGCCCGTCTACGATCTGCGCGATCTTGTTGCCGAAAATGTTCGCAATGTCTTCCACCGTATAATCGGTGTCCTCAACCACGTCGTGAAGCAATGCGGCACTGATGCTCGTCGACCCAAGCCCCATCTCCGAACACGCAATCTGCGCCACCGCGATAGGATGCATTATATACGGCTCGCCCGACAGGCGGCGCACCCCTTTATGGGCCTGCTTGGCAAAATGGAACGCCTTCGTTATCAGGTCAACTTTTTTACGATGGCGCGTGGTCAAGTAACTGTCCAACAAATGTTGGAACGCGTCGTTCACTAATTTCTCCTCAGCCGCCTCTCTTGTTTTATCAATATTGTTTTGCTCGTCCATAACCGTGTCTTTTTTGATATTATATAATAAGGTGAAAGGTAAAGTGACGGAAAAGCGTCACCTTACCCTGATTTTCTTTCCTGCGCGTATGTTGTTACCCCTTATGCCGTTAAGCTGGCGCAACTTCTTTACGGTGGTATGATTCCTCTCGGCTATCTCGGACAGAGTGTCGCCCTGCCTGATTGTCACCCTCTTCACCCTCGTCCGTCTCGATCTCCTTTTCTTTGAAGAACTCTTTTTCTTGGTAGAGCTTTTTGAGCTGCTTACTTTTGAAGAATTGTCGACCTCGACCAACGACCGCCTTGTAAAAAGGGTTTCGGCCTGATATTTGTAAATAGAGTCCTCGTTGGCGATAAACGTATTAGTAATCGTAGCCGGCATGCGTATAACGGAAGGTTTGTTGCTGCCGTTCACCACGTCGCGGCGGTATTGCGGATTGAGCGTGCGCAACTCGTCAATGTCTACGCCGCAAACCTCGGCAATCTGCTTAAGGTGTACGTCGCGACTTACTATTATCGTGTCGGTCTTGGCCGGCAACTGCGTGCGCATCGGGCAGATGTTGTGTTCGCAATAATAGTTCATCACATAGTTGGCGGCGATGAACGCAGGCACGTATCCGCGCGTTTCGCGCGGCAGGTAAGGATATATCTTCCAATAATCAGCCTCTCCCCCGGCGCGGTGTATGGCCTTATTGATATTCTCAGGCCCACAGTTGTAAGCAGCTATCACCAAACTCCAGTCGCCGAAAATCTTGTACAAGTCCTTCAGATACTGCGCGGCGGCGTAAGACGACTTTATCGGATCGCGGCGCTCGTCGACCAAAGAGTTGACTTCAAGTCCGTATTGTTTACCCGTAGCCACCATGAACTGCCATAAACCGGCTGCGCCCACGCGCGAAGTCGCCATAGGATTGAGTGCCGACTCGATTACCGGAAGATACTTAAGTTCGAGCGGCAGGCCGTAAGCCTCAAGAGCCTCTTCGAATATAGGTGTATAGAAATTAGACGCTCCGAGCATGTAACTAACCGAATGGCGCAAACGTCCCGTGTATCTGTCGATGAATTTCTGCACGATGTCGTTGTAAGGCATCTCCATCACGTTCGGCAGGCGCTTCAACCTTTCAACATACACTTCTTTAGGATAAGTCCTGTTTTCGTCTTTAAGGTTGCAATCATTGTCAGGCTGTAAATAAGTTTTAGAATAGTATAAGTTCAGAAGGCTGTCAACCTCGAAATTCATTGCTTCGGGCACGTCGATAGCTTCTTCCTTACCGTCATTGTCGGTCACAATTATTTCCTCCTCGTTTTGCGCCTGCATCACGCAGTTTCCGCCGAGAGCCATCGCAAGAATGGCGATAAATACTTTCTTCTTCATAAGTAGTTTCTAATATTGCAATATCTTCAAATTTTATTATGGAGATTCGATTCTATACTAAAAATTGAGCGAACAATGCACTCCGAACGACGATGCGTTAAGCGGATTGGTCGACGTCCCATTGTTGATTACCGCCGGTTGCACTCTCAAGCTCAAGTCTTTTGATATGTCAAATTCAGACAACGACGCGTCCACATACGCGTCGATAACCGACAAGGCATACACTCCGATAAGGCAGAATATGCTTAAGTCGCGGTATCTGCGGTAAAAGTCCTTACGCCTTCTGAACAAGTCCTGATACCGCTCCGTATTTTCGGGTGTTATGGTATTGCCCAAATGCAGGAACTGATTGTAGCTCTGCGTATTAGGGTCATTGTCCATAATGTCCATGTAAGCCTGCGAATAGTCTTTCAGCATTTGGTTGTTCCACCTTATCGCATAAAGGCATCCTAAAAAGCCTCCGTAAACGATTGGCAGTTTCCAATACTTACGGTTGTATATCTGCCCCGCTCCGGGAATGACGATGGCAAGCCACATGGCTCTTTTGGGATTAGGCCGCCACGTCGACCAATCGCGCTTTTCCCCCTTTTTCTTAACGACCAACGTGTCTTTTACCGTCGCGCTGTCAGTATTTGCCGAATCCACTGCCGCGACGATTTTGGCTATCGAATCGTTCATGGCCGCATACATTCCAGCACTGTCTGCCACAGCAACCGAGTCGGCCACGGCCGTGCCATACAGCCCGGTCCTACTTGCCCCGATACACGGCACAACGACAATCAGGGCGATACAGACTAAGACAAGTCTCACCACTTTTGAAATGAAAAGTCCGTCTTTCTTATCCACAACCTTATTGCTGGTCTTTCAATTTGTCTAAAACGCCCATTATCTTCGCCAACTCTTCCTCGTTGGCGAACGGGATGCTAATCTTACCCTTCCCGTTGGCCGAAACGCTCATCTGCACAGGCGTATTGAACACGTCGGCCATACGCTGCCTCAACGCGACAAACTCTTCGGGCATTTGCTGTTTCGACGCTATTTTCTTCTTTCCGCTCACAATGTCTTCGCCGTTTTTCAGCTTCTGAACCATTTCCTCGACCTTGCGCACGGTATATCCGTTCTTTTGGATTTCCTTGAACAACTTGACTTGCAACGACGGACTGTCTATCGCCAAAAGGGCACGGGCGTGCCCCATGTCGATTTCCTTGTTCTGCAATGCCATCTGCACCTGGGCGGGCAACTTCAACAAGCGCAGGTAATTGGCTATCGCCGTCCTGCTCTTGCCTACGCGCTCAGACACTCTTTCCTGTGTCATGCCTGTGCTCGACATAAGATGCTCGTAGGCCAAAGCTATCTCTATGGCGTTAAGGTCTTCACGCTGGATGTTCTCGACGAGAGCCATCTCCATAATGTTCTCGTCCTTTATCGTGCGGATGTAGGCCGGAATGGCTTTCAGCCCGGCCATTTGCGACGCGCGCCATCTACGCTCGCCAGCTATTATCTGAAACCTGTTTACCTCAATCTGCCGCAACGTGATAGGCTGTATAATTCCTATCTCACGTATGCTGTTGGCCAACTCCTGAAGCGCCACGGGGTCGAACTCCCTACGCGGCTGGTTGGGATTGGCTTCTATTTGCTCTATCGGAATCTCGTTTATCGTCGAACTGCCTTGCGGGCGCACTTCGTCCGTCGAAATCAGCGCGTCGAGTCCGCGCCCCAAAGCGTTGCCGTATCTTTTCTTTACTGCCATATCATTTATGGTTATACTGTTTTCGGGTTATAAGGTTTTAAGGTTCCAAGGCCATGACAACCATCACGACATGCACCTTATAACCCTAAAACCTTATAACCGTCAAACATCAATTCTTATTAATTATCTCTTTGGCCAATGCCAGGTGGTTCTTGCTGCCGGTAGAGTCGGCATCGTAAAGTATTACGGGCAGACCGTGGCTGGGCGACTCGCTCAACTTTACGTTACGCTGTATAACGGTCTTGAACACAAGCTCCTGGAAGTGGCGCTTCACCTCGTCGTATATCTGGTTGGCGAGCTTAAGGCGGCTGTCATACATCGTGAGCAGGAAGCCCTCAATCTCCAACTTCGGGTTAAGTTTGCTTTTTATTATCTTAATAGTGTTCAGCAGTTTGCTGATGCCCTCAAGGGCGAAATATTCGCACTGCACCGGTATTATCACCGAGTTGGCCGCCGTCAAGGCATTCACCGTTATGAGGCCGAGCGACGGCGAACAGTCGATAAGTATGTAGTCGTAATCGTCTTTTATCGGGGCAAGCAGGTTCTTTATAACCTGTTCCCTGTGCTCGATGTTGAGCATTTCTATTTCCGCGCCTACAAGGTCTATGTGGCTCGGAATTATGTCTAATCCGTCAATGTCGGTCGTGTAAACGGCGTCGCGCACGTCGGCATTGTCGATTATGCATTCGTATAACGTGCAGTCAATGTCTTTTGTGTTGACGCCAAGGCCGCTCGACGCGTTGGCCTGCGGGTCGGCATCGATTACCAGAACCTTCTTTTCCAATGTGGCGAGCGAAGCCGCCAAGTTAATGGTGGTTGTAGTTTTACCCACACCGCCCTTTTGGTTTGCTAATGCGATAATTTTTCCCATCTTCAATATAATTAGTGACAAGTTCACGGCTTGAGGCAACAAGAGAAATTGGCATCCAATCATTTCTTTACAAAACAAATCCCGTTGCCTGCTCCGCCACGTCTGCTTGTCAACCGAATAAAATTATTTTGCAAAAATACATATTTTGCGCGAGAATCCGTTGGATTAAACCTTTTTTCGTACTTTTGTAGGCGAAAGAAAATGATTTTTAATGAAAATGATGAAACCGTTAATACTTATTTCCAATGACGACGGCTACCACGCCAAGGGTATCAACTCGCTGATAGACATGGTTGCCGACTTCGGCGACGTGCTCGTCTGCGCCCCCGAGTCGGCACGCTCCGGCTTCTCTACGGCGTTCTCTGCCACTACCCCGCTGCGCCTGAAACTGCGCCGCGAGCGCGAAGGCATGCAGATGTGGTCGTGCAACGGCACGCCGGTCGACTGCGTAAAACTCGCCCTGAGCGAACTGTGCCCGCAACGCCGTCCATCTATCGTTATAGGCGGAATCAACCACGGAGACAACGCCTCGGTCAACTCACACTACTCGGGCACGATGGGAGTGGTGCGCGAAGGGTGTATGAAATATATTCCCTCTGTGGCATTCTCATTATGCGACCACGACGACGATGCCGACTTCGAGCCTCTGCGCAAGTACGTAAGAGCCATAACGTCAGGCGTTTTACGCGACGGACTGCCCAAAGGCGTATGTCTGAACGTAAACTTTCCCTTGGCAAAAGAATTCAAAGGCGTAAAGGCATGCCGAATGGCACACGGAACATGGGGTAGCGAGGTTGTTCGCGCACATCATCCGCGCGGATACGACTACTTTTGGCTCGTCGGCCAATACACCAACGACGAACCTGATGCCGACGACACCGACAACTGGGCGCTACGCCACGGATACGTCGCGATAACCCCTACCACCATCGACGTAACGGCATACGACATGATCGGGAAAATCAATTCAATAATGCTTAATTCTTAATGCTTAATTTTTAATGCATAATTCACAATTCATAATGCATAATCGGGCTGCGCTTAGTATTCATGGATGCCTGCTGATTCTTATTGAACATTCAGCGCAGAAGTCTCAACCGGATAAAGCGCAGCCCAATTATGAATTATGAATTAAAAACCGCAAGCATCATTAAACACTAAGCGCAACACGATTATGCATTATGAATTATGAATAAAAAAAATGAAGTACTACCTTATAGTTGGCGAAGCGAGCGGCGACTTACACGCTTCTCACCTTATGAGCTCGCTTAAGAAAATTGACGAAAAAGCGGAATTCCGCTTTTTCGGCGGCGACATGATGTCGGCCGTAGGAGGCACGCGCGTAAAACATTACCGCGAACTGGCCTACATGGGCTTCGTGCCCGTACTACTCCACTTGCGGACAATTTTCAAGAACATGGCCCTGTGCAAGCGCGACATCATCGGTTGGCAGCCCGACGCGGTTATACTCGTAGACTACCCAGGCTTCAACCTAAGCATAGCGAAGTTCGTACACGCAAACACGTCAATCCCCGTTTATTACTACATTTCGCCCAAGATATGGGCGTGGAAGGAATACCGGATAAAGAACATCAAGCGCGACGTCGACGAGATGTTCTCAATCCTACCGTTCGAGGTGCCGTTTTACGAAAAGAAACACGGCTATCCAATCCACTACGTGGGCAACCCTACGGCCGACGAAGTAATCGAGTTTCTGAAAAACTACAACGTGAGCTTTGAAGACTTTTACGCCAACAACTCGCTTATGGCCGACCGCGCAATCATCGCATTGCTGCCGGGCAGCCGCCGCCAGGAGATAAAAGACAACCTTCCGAGCATGATAGAAGCGGCCGCACGCTACGCCGACAAATACCAAGCCGTCATTGCCGGAGCACCGGGCATTCCCCGCGACTATTACAGGCAATTTACCGAGAGACACAACGTTGGCATTGTTTACGACAAGACTTACCCCCTGCTCCTCATGTCAGACGTTGCCATAGTAACCAGCGGCACGGCCACGCTCGAAACGGCACTGATAGGCACTCCGCAAGTGGTCTGCTACAAGACGCCCATACCAAAGGTCATCGCATTCCTGCGCAAGCATCTGCTGAAAGTGCCTTACATATCGTTGGTAAACCTCATTTTAGACCGCGAAGTGGTAAAAGAGCTTGTGGCCGACACGTTCACCGTCGACAACATCGCAGCCGAATTGGGCCGGCTGCTTCCCGGCAAGCCCGGACGTAAAAGAATGCTCGGTGATTACGTGGAACTAAACGTGCACCTCGCAAATAAAAAAGCGCCAGACAACGCCGCACGGATAATGGTAGAACTGCTTAACAAACGCTGAGCAAGGTTGTGGGGTTGTTTTACGGTTATGAGGTTATACGGTTATGAGGTTATACGGTTATGAGGTTATACGGTTATGAGGTTATACGGTTATGAGGTTATACGGTTATGAGG
>CALUFA010000029.1 GCA_944319795.1 uncultured Prevotella sp.
TTTTGAGTATGGGGGATGGAACAAAATGGAACAAAATAGGACGAATGGAACTAATGGTCCCAATGGGATGAATAAGGAGACTGTTGCGCGATTTGTCAGTCTGCTGCTAAGTCACTCATAATTAGTAAATGGGAATGGAAAAACTGCCATTTGTTTTTATTTTTCATTCTGAAATAACAATTATTTATTTTGTTGAATTTCACCGTTTATACGTTTCCTGACTATCGAATAGGCTTTTTGGAACAGGGCTGATTGTTCCATTGTCAGTAGCATTTCCTTGAATCGGCATGCCGGAATAGCGAATGTAAGTTCGTTGCATGGTATCAATGGACGTGCCGATGGGTCGAGCATGCCGATGAAGCAGCTGCGTCCGCCCCGTGCGTTTTCTGTTGCGGCGAAGGTTACTATGCTACAACATCCCGAGGCGAAGCGTGTGCAGACGGCGTCGTCTGCGTTGTTGTCGTAAAACGCCCAAGAGCATAAGCCTGACAGTACGTCGGGGGTGGCGAAGAATACGACACCCTCTATCTCATCAAGGTTTTCCAATTTGTCTATGCGTATGAAGTTGAGATAAGGTTTCTTTGACATGCGGATGCCAAGCCGGTCGACGTAATCTTTTACTTGTTCCTTATTCTGTTTGTAATGTTCAGTTTCTGAGACGAACGCCGGTATGCGCTCTTGCATTGGCGCGAAAGCCGTGTATAGTCCGCCTCCGCCGCATAAAACGTTGTTTGCTGAAAGAGTCAGCGGTTCGCCGCCGCACACTTTGCGTATGGCGCCTATCATGCAACGTGGTATTTGTTTTACATTCGCGGCGGCCTTGCCGCTGTAACCGAAGGCGATCGGTAGAGGTGTTTTTTCTCCGAAAGCCTCATGGAATAGTGTCGTGAATTTCTGCATTGCCGTATTGGATTATTAATAATTACAAAGTTACATGTTTCCGTTCAAATAACTTCATGGGAGGAGTTATCTTTAAGATATTTAAACTTGAAAATACGACCGATTTCAACCTGTTTTGCAAAAGGCCGTATTTTGCGTTGTAAGAGGTTGCTTTTGGGGCTTTAATTGGCGGCTTTTTGCAATATGAAAGGATGCCTTTTACAAAATAGCATGTTCAATCCTTCAGTTTCATACCTTTTAACTCTTTTACTGTTATAAAATTTGGAAAATATGATTATTTGTTATAATTTTGCAGCCGATTTAGTCCGCAAAGGCTTGGGCAAGTCGTAGCACGGTGCTACGCGCCTTACGGAGAAACCCGTTTAATATAATATTAATGTACGCAATTGTAGAAATTAACGGTCAGCAGTTCAAGGCCGAGCAGGGTAAGAAACTGTTCGTGAACCACATGAAGAACGTGGAAGAGGGCCAGGCTGTTGAGTTCGACAAGGTACTGCTTGTCGACAAGGATGGTTCAGTACAAGTAGGCGCCCCGACGGTAGACGGCGCAAAGGTAGTGTGTGAGGTTGTAAATCCTCTCGTTAAGGGTGACAAGGTCATCGTGTTCAAGATGAAGCGCAGAAAGGACTACCGTAAGAAGAACGGCCACCGCGCACAGTTCACCGAGGTTAAAATCAAAGAGGTAATCGCTTAAATTCAGGAGGAACAAGAAATGGCACATAAAAAAGGTGTAGGTAGTTCGAAGAACGGACGTGAATCAGCTTCTCAAAGATTAGGCGTTAAGATTTGGGGTGGCCAGAAGGTTATCGCCGGCAACATCATCGTTCGCCAGCGCGGCACGAAGCACAACCCTGGAAATAACGTAGGTATCGGCAAGGACGACACTCTTTACGCATTGGTTGACGGCGTGGTAAACTTCCACAAGGGCCGCAGGAACAGAAGCGTAGTGTCTGTAATTCCTGAGACTGAGGCTTAACAAGAGTTTTTATTTACTTATTCCAAACAAACAACAAAAATCCCATTTCTCTAACGAGATTTGGGATTTTTGCCGTTTTTATACATACGCTTGGAGAATATTTTGTAATTTTGCAATCGGTAAAGGAGAATGCGGTCATGCGGTCTTACGCTTGTGCGGTTTGACGGTAGCCAATAAAAAACTTATGACCGTAATACCTTGATGCCTTATGACCGTACATATAAAATAATATATATTATGCTTACACTTAAACTTATCAGTGAGGAAACTGAACGTGTAATTAAAGGATTGGAGAAAAAACACTTCGATGGCGCAAGGGAGGCCATTGATAATGTGCTGGCGCTCGATAAGGCAAGGCGCGCCACGCAGCAGCAACTCGATAAGGACTTGCAGGAAGGAAAGAAACTTGCGGCCCAGATAGGGCGGTTGATGAAGGAAAAGAAAACCGACGAGGCTAATGCGGTAAAGGAAGGCGTGTCGAAGTTGAAGGAAACTTCTAAGGAACTTGAGCGTGAGCTTACGGATATCCAGCAGAAACTGACCGAATTGCTTTGCACCATACCTAACATACCTAACGACGACGTGCCTGAAGGCAAGGACGCCTCGGATAATGTCGTTGTGAAAGAAGGCGGCGTCGTCCCGGAACTTCCGGCCGATGCGCTTTGCCATTGGGACTTGTGCAAGAAGTTCAACCTGATTAATTTCGACCTCGGCGTTAAGATTACGGGAGCCGGTTTCCCTATATATATAGGAAAAATGGCGCGCCTGCAAAGGGCGCTTGAGGCGTTCTTCCTCGACGAGGCGCGTAAGAGCGGCTATCTTGAGATACAGCCTCCATACGTTGTGAACGAGGCTTCGGGGTACGGCACGGGACAGTTGCCTGACAAGGAAGGGCAGATGTACCACTGCAACCTCGACAACCTTTACTTGATTCCTACGGCAGAGGTTCCGGTTACGAACATCTTCCGCGACGTAATCCTTGACGAGAAAGACCTGCCCATTAAGTATTGCGCTTATTCGGCTTGTTTCCGCCGCGAGGCCGGTTCTTACGGTAAGGATGTGCGCGGGCTCAACCGCCTTCACCAGTTTGACAAGGTCGAATTGGTCCGCATCGATAAGCCCGAGCATTCATATAAGTCGCTCGACGAGATGCTCGCCCATGTAGAAGGATTGTGCCAAAAGCTCGAATTGCCTTATCACATCCTGCGCCTTTGCGGCGGCGACATGAGTTTCACTTCGGCAATTTGTTACGATTTCGAGGTTTACAGCGCAGCCCAGAAGAAGTGGCTCGAGGTGTCTTCGGTCAGCAATTTCGAGAGTTATCAGGCCAACCGCTTGAAATGCCGTTACCGTAATCCGGAGACGAAGAAACCAGAATTGTGCCATACGCTTAACGGTTCGGCGCTCGCCTTACCGCGTATCGTGGCCGCAATTATGGAGAACAACCAGACTCCCGAAGGCATCAGGGTGCCGAAAGTGCTCGTGCCTTATTGCGGATTCGAAATGCTCGACGATAAGAATTTCTAAATATTTTAAGCAGACGAGTAAACAAGTGACGAGTTGACAAGGCGATATGTGTTGCTGCGTTGAATTTGCTAATTACTTGTTTGCTTGTCTGCTTGTTACTTGTTGACTTAAATATCATGAACAAGATTATCCGTAAAGAACAGTTTTCGGATAAGGTTTTCCTCTTTGAAGTGGAAGCACCGCTTATCGCAAGGAGCCGTAAGGCCGGAAACTTCGTTATTGTCAGGATTGGCGATAAGGGCGAACGAATGCCGCTTACCATTGCAGACGCCGATACAGAGAAAGGCACTATAACGATTGTGGTGCAGGAAGTAGGGTTGTCGTCGACAAAGTTGTGCCGTTTGAACGTCGGCGATTATATAACCGACGTTGTAGGGCCGCTCGGCAATCCGACGAAAATCGAGAAGTATGGAACCGTAATATGTGCCGGCGGAGGCGTCGGCATAGCGCCCATGTTGCCTATCGTCAAGGCGTTGAAGGCTGCTGGCAACCGCGTACTTTCAGTTATTGCCGGGCGTAATAAGGAGCTTGTCATACTTGAAGACGAGGTGCGCGCCAGCAGCGACGAACTGATAATAATGACCGACGATGGTTCTTACGGAGAAAAAGGAGTAGTAACGATAGGCATAGAGAAGCTGATTCAGCAGGAACATATCGACAAGGTGTTCGCCATAGGTCCTCCTATTATGATGAAATTCTGCTGCATGCTTACTAAGAAATACGGCATACCTACCGACGTATCGCTTAATACCATAATGGTAGACGGCACCGGCATGTGCGGAGCTTGCCGCCTTACGATCGGCGGAAAGATGAAATTCGTGTGCATTGACGGCCCCGAGTTCGACGGTGCTTTGGTCGACTGGGACGAGATGTTCAAGCGCATGGGTACGTTTAAGCGTGCGGAGCAGGAAGAGATGGAGCATTTCGAGGAGCATCTCGGAACCGCAACATCTGCCGACGATGGCCACCTTGCGCATACGTTGGCTGCCGACCAAGCTATGGATGCGGTTCCTACCGACGAGCCGTTGGAGGTTCTTACCGACAGGAACGCCGAATGGCGTAAGGCCCTGCGTGCGTCGATGAAGCCGAAAGAGCGCACAGCGATAGAGCGTGTCAAGATGCCAGAGCTTGAGCCTGCGTACCGTATCACCACGCGTTATGAGGAAGTGAACAAGGGCTTGACCAAGCAAATGGCGCTTGTAGAGGCAAAGCGTTGTCTCGATTGCGCAAAGCCTACATGCGTGGAAGGTTGCCCGGTGAACATCGACATTCCGTCGTTCATAAAAAATATAGAGCGTGGGCAGTTCCTTGCTGCAGCTAAAGTGCTTAAGAATACGTCGGCTTTGCCTGCCGTATGCGGTCGCGTGTGCCCGCAGGAAAAGCAGTGCGAGAGCCGTTGCATCCATCTGAAGATGAACGAGCCTGCCGTCGCTATCGGTTATCTTGAGCGTTTTGCGGCCGACTATGAGCGTGAGAGCGGCAACATGTCCGTTCCCTCACTTGCCCCGTCTA
Organism: uncultured Prevotella sp.; assembly: GCA_944319795.1. Classification (GTDB taxonomy): domain Bacteria; phylum Bacteroidota; class Bacteroidia; order Bacteroidales; family Bacteroidaceae; genus Prevotella. The sequence continues at coordinate 4,916 of CALUFA010000029.1, forward strand.
ACGGCATTAAGGTCGCCGTTGTAGGCTCAGGGCCAGCCGGACTGAGTTTCGCCGGCGACATGGCCAAGCGTGGATACGACGTTTACGTGTTCGAGGCTTTGCACGAGATTGGCGGCGTGTTGAAATACGGAATACCTGAGTTCCGCCTGCCTAACAGCATCGTCGACGTTGAGATTGACAACCTTAGGAAGATGGGAGTACACTTCCAGACGGATTGCATCATAGGAAAGACTATAAGCGTAGAGCAGTTGGAGCAGAGCGGTTTCAAGGGCATTTTCGTAGGTTCGGGTGCCGGTCTGCCGAATTTTATGAACATTCCGGGCGAGAACTTGATAAACGTAATGTCGTCGAACGAGTATCTTACCCGTGTAAATCTTATGGATGCGGCTAATCCTACGACCGACACGCCGCTTAATATCGGTAAGAAAGTGCTTGTCGTTGGTGGCGGAAACACGGCTATGGACTCCTGCCGCACGGCAAAACGCCTCGGTGCCGACGTTACGATTGTGTACAGACGCTCTGAAACCGAGATGCCTGCGCGCGTGGAGGAGGTTAAGCATGCTAAGGAGGAAGGTATCAACTTCATGTGCCTGCACAACCCGATTGAATATATTGCCGACGAAAACGGAGCCGTAAAACAAGCCGTATTGCAGGTTATGACGCTCGGCGAACCGGACGCGTCAGGCCGTAGAAGCCCCGTTCCCGTAGAAGGGAAGACGGTTACGGTCGATACTGACCAGGTAATCGTGGCCATCGGCGTATCGCCTAATCCGCTTGTGCCTAAGTCGATAAAGGACCTCGTGCTCGGACGCAAGAACACGATAGTAGTGAACGAGGAGATGCAAAGCTCGCGTCCGGAGATATTCGCCGGAGGCGACATAGTCCGCGGAGGAGCAACGGTAATACTCGCAATGGGCGACGGTCGCCACGCAGCTGCAAGCATGGACAAGCAGTTAAGAATGTAAGCATGGTTATAATAACTGAATAAGAAATGAACGGATTATATACGATTATACTGCTCATACTAAGCAACGTCTTTATGACGCTTGCTTGGTATGGGCACTTAAAGTTGCAGACCTCGGGCGTGTCGGCCAAGTGGCCTATTATCGGCGTGATAGCGTTTTCATGGGGAATAGCCTTTTTCGAGTATTGTTGCCAAGTGCCGGCCAACCGCATCGGCTTTGTGGATAACGGCGGACCTTTCTCGCTCATCCAGTTGAAAGTAATTCAAGAATGTATAAGCCTCGGCGTGTTCGCCATAATAATAAACATTCTTTTCCAAGGGCAAAGCCTTCATTGGAACCACATCCTTGCCTTTTTGCTTATAATTTGTGCCGTTTATTTGGTTTTCATGAAGTAAGTATGCCGCTTCTTACGGAAGAACAGAAACTTGAAAAAAGAATCATAAGTCGTTTCCAGAAAGCGATTTATGATTTTCTTTTAATAGAAGACGGCGACCGCATTCTCGTCGGCCTGTCGGGTGGTAAGGATTCGTTATGCCTGCTTGAGCTGCTGGCCGAACGCCAAAAGATACGCAGGCCCGCGTTCACCGTAGAGGCATTGCATATCAGGATGTCTAACATAAAATACGAATCAGACGTTTCTTATCTGCGCGATTTTTCGGAGAGCAGGGGGGTAAGGTTCCATCATGTTACAACGGGTTTTGACTCTTCAACCGACAAGCGCAAGTCGCCGTGCTTCCTTTGTTCGTGGAACAGGCGGAAGCAGTTGTTCCTGAAAGCGCAAGAGCTTGGTTGCAACAAGATAGCCTTGGGCCACCACATGGACGACATTATCCATACGGCGATGATGAACCTGTTCTTCCAGGGAGGATTCTCGACAATGCCCGTCCGTCTGAAAATGAGGAAGATGCCGTTGACTATAATCCGTCCGCTTTGCCTTGAGGCTGAATCAGACCTTCGCCGATATGCCTTGGATAAAGGATATAGGAAGCAAGTAAAGTTATGTCCTTACGAAACCGATTCGCACCGTTCTGACATGAAAGAGCTTTTCAGCCGGGTTGAAGCAATGAACGGCGAGGCGCGCTATTCGGTATGGAACGCGCTTACGAAAGAGGGTAAGTTGATAGAGGAATGACCGAGTTCGGGTTTTGTTGCCGACCGGTTTTCCAAAAGGCATCCTTTCGCATTGTGAAAGGATGCCTTTTGCGTTGTAATAGGCTGCCTTTCGCACCGTAAAAGGATAGCTTTCGCAAAGCGTTCCGGCTGTTGCTTTTTCATACCCGGCGTGTTGTCTTATTTCATCTTTCCCATGTCTGAAACAATGGTTCTGTTAAAGCACTGACGTTCTAATGACCGGTTTGGGTTTAACCGATTAGTATGTGCCGTTGGTTTGTATATATTTTGCAATATTAATCAATTTTCGTATTTTACTTGTATTTTTGCTTGTTTTTTGTTGTTTTATTTAAATTTTTTAGCTGAATAGTTTGCCGATACAATCATTTTTAGTATTTTTGCAAAAACAATGTAGTATAACAGGCATTGTGCATGCGCCCATTTTGGCGCTCTGTCGTGTTTTTATGTTCTTGTTTAACGGAAAGGAGTTTATTTGTGGTTAGGGCTTTAGGAGTATTGATAATGGCTGTGTTGCTTTTTTCGGCATGCGACATGAAGTTCAAGCCGTTTGAAGACGACGAGAACGAACACCGTATCGAGGTGTGCCGTTACGACCGTTTGGAGAGCCAATACCTGACTACGGGCGATTTCTCGGCCTTGCAGCAGATGAACATGGACTATCCTATCGAGACGCGCACGTTGCTTGAGGATGTGTTGCGCATAGGCGAGGTTAATGACCCTAAGATAAACCATAAGTTCTTGGCGTTTTTCCAAGACTCAACGTTGCAGGCGATAGTTTCAGACGCAGAGTCTCAGTACGCAAACATGGATGACATAAACATCCAGTTGAACGGGGCTTTTGAAACGTTGAAAAAGCACATACCTGAAATGCCTATACCTGTTGTTTATGCGCAGATAAGCGCGTTGGACCAAAGTATCGTCATAGGTAATCAAACCATAGGCATATCGTTGGATAAATATTTGGGCAAGGATTATCCGCTTTATAAGAAATATTATTCCCCTTCGCAGCGCGAAACCATGTCGCGTGAATACATCGTTCCCGAGTGTCTGAGCTTTTATCTGCTCAGCCTGTACCCTATGCACGACTTTGAATACAGGTCGCAGTTGGAGCGCGACTTGCACATGGGTAAGATAATGTGGGTGTGTAACGTCGCGTTGGAGCGTAAGTTCTTCAAGACCCGTTATGTAAACGCCGTGGATAAGTACATGTGTTCCAATAAGAAGGTTGACATAGAGGCGTTGCTGAAGAACAACGATTACTCTAATTTGATAAGGATAATAAAGAAGGAAGGCTGAGATATTTGTTTAATAAAATAAGTATTCCGACAATATAACGCCGGCATCAACGTTATAATAAGGCAATGGGAAAATTATTATCAACTATATGCCTCACAGTGGCGTTTGCCTTTCTTGCCGCTTGTACTGACGACGACTCGTTCAGCCTGTCGCCGTCGAACACTCTGACATTCTCAACGGATACGGTAAGGATGGACACCGTATTTTCGACCGTGCCGACCTCGACGCGCTCATTTTGGGTGTATAACAAGTCGGGCGACGGCATACGCTGCTCCAGCGTGCGCTTGGCTAACGGCAACCAAACGGGATTCAGGGTTAATGTGGACGGTGAGTATTTGAGCCCTACGGCCGGTTACCAGGTACAGGGCGTAGAGGTTAGGAAAAAAGACAGCATACGCGTTTTCGTCGAGTTGACGTCGCCGCGCAACGGGGCTGACGGCCCGCAGCTTCTCGAGGACGACCTTATATTCACGCTTGAAAGCGGCGTGGAGCAAAGGGTTAATCTTAACGCTTACACATGGGATGCAGAGCTGTTGAGGGATGTCGTCGTCAGGGGCGACTCTACAATCGGCGGCGGTGACAAGCCGACCGTTATCTACGGAGGGCTCGTTGTAGACAGTTCTGCCGTTTTGAGGATTGCCGCCGGCACAACGCTCTATTTCCATTCGGACGCAGGCATAAGCGTTTACGGCAAATTACTGTCCGAGGGTACAGCCGGTAATAATATTATTATGAGGGGCGACCGCACGGATAAGATGTTTGATTACCTTCCTTATGACATGGTAAGCGGCCAATGGCAGGGCATAACGTTCCATAGCTCTTCTTATGACAATGTCATGTCTTACACTGACGTCCACGGCTCGTTTGACGGCATAGTCTGCGATTCGTCAGATGTGTCGAAAACGAAATTACAGCTTTACAATAGTACGGTGCACAACTGTCAAGGATTCGGCCTAAAGGTGGTAAACAGCAAGGTCGACGTGCGTAACAGCCAAATAACCAATACGTTGCACGATTGCGTCGCCGTATATGGCGGAGACGTGTCGCTGACTCATTGCACGATAGCGCAGTTTTATCCGTTCGATGCCAACAGGGGAGTGGCGTTGCGTTATGCCAATCACGACGGCGACATGGAAATGCCGCTGCTTCGCATGGATTGCGTCAATACGATCGTAACCGGTTACGGGGACGACATGGTTATGGCCGACAGTCTTGAGATCGAAGGCGGAGCCTCCGTGTTTAATTACAGTTTTGTCAATTCGCTGCTGCGTACAAAGAAAGTCGAAGACAACGAAAGGATAGTCGGTACTGTTTGGGAAGACGTAGAAGACACGGCAACGGTGTCGGGCGAGGATAACTTCCGTTTGGTTGACATCGACATGCAGCGCTATGACTTTCATCTCGACTCCTTGTCGCATGCGATAGATAAGGCTGACAAGGATCGTTCAATCCCGATCGACCGGGACGGAAGGCAACGCGACGGCATGCCCGACATCGGATGCTTCGAATACGTGAAAGAAGAATAAAAACATTATAAGATGAAACGCATAATAATAGAGTCGGAAATACGCGCTTTTAAGTTTGATGAATTGTCTGAAGCGGTTAGGAGTTTGGTCGATGCCGCAAGGGATGCCACGTCGAACTCATACACCCCTTACTCTAAATTCAACGTTGGGGCGGCGGTGAGACTTGAAGACGGAACCATTATAAAGGGGGCAAACCAAGAGAATGCCGCATTCCCCGTCACCATGTGCGCTGAGCGTGCTGCAATATTCAATGCGCAATCCAATAATCCGGAATTGGCGATAACCGAAATTGCGATAGCCGCAAAGAATGCCAACGGGTTTGTTAAAGAGCCAGTAACTCCTTGCGGCTCATGCAGGCAAGTCTTATTGGAAATGGAATACCGCTACAAGCGCGACATAAAGATTTACCTTTGCGGTGCAAGCAACGTTTACGAGGTGAAATCAGTGAAGGACATCCTTCCGCTTTCGTTCGCCGACGATTCTATGCACGACTGACATTATCTTCCGCATATTTTACGGTACGGACAGTATTCGCAGGCTGATTTGTCTTCCGTCGGTTGGAAAGGTTGCTGAGGCTCGAAGATTTCTGCTATGATGTTTGAAAGATTCCTATTGAAATTTTCTTCATAGTCTGCGATGTCGTAAACAATGTCTTTACCTATCGTCAAAGTCGGGTCGTAACCGTCGCCGGACGCCTGCTGTATGAAGAGTAACGCCGGACTGACAGGCAATCGTCGGGGATTGATTTTCCCGTCATGCTTGATTATCGAGGCATACAACATTGTCTGGAGGAAATAATCGGCGTGCTTTTCACGTACTGTGGGAATCTCGAAAATCTCATCTGTAGAATTGATTTTCTTGCTCGGGCACCGGCCGGTCTTGTAGTCGATAACTCGGATCCTCTCTGTTCCCGATGCCTTGTCGGTTATTTGGTCTAAGCGGTCAATGCGTCCGCCAATGGCAATTTCACGCGTTCCACGACTTGTTTTTATCGTTATGTCCTTATACACGGACGATTCAATGTCTTTTATTTTGAACGGAGCCAGTCCGCGGTCTATTTCGAGAAGCCGGTAAATGTATTTTATGATGACTTCCCTGTTTATCAGCTGAAGTCCGTTGTAGTCTACCCGTCTGCCTGTACCCTTATCGTTGAATGCTATTTCAGCAAACACTTCATCTACTATGCGCTCGATAAACTCTTTATGTTTCAAGGCGTAAGCGATGTTTTCGCCGCTCACCGTTCCGTCGTCGTTTTTCAGTTTGTTGTACAAAATCTCGGATGAAGAATGGAACACGTTTCCGAAGATCCTGTTGCTCATTTCTTCAAGTTCGTTTTCTTCCGGTTCTTTTATTTGCACTATGTCGTTATAATAGAACTGCAGCGGACAGCGCATGTAGCGGTTGATTGCCGTAGGGGATATTTTGTCGATAAGGCTTAACGCGCCGATAATCTTATCATTCTTTATTACTTTGTCAACGTGCGCCGGGATTAGTTTTAGGTCTGATTGAAGCGATAAGCGCTTTATGTTTATCCCACTCTCAACCATGAGTTGCAGCATGAAGCGGCTCATCTCTCCCTTTTGGCCGTTCTCGGTTGAGTTGTTGTACGTGATAGTTACGTCGGAAGCCCTTTGGATGAGATTATAAAAATAGTATGCGTAGATGGCCACTTTATTGTCAATCGTTGTCAGATTGTTGGCTTTCCTTATCGAATACGGTATGAACGACGAGTCGTTAATGCCCTTGGGCATATTGCCTTCGTTGCAAGACAATATCAGCACATGGTCAAAGTCGATGTTCCTTGTTTCGAGAACGCCCATTATTTGTATCCCTGAAACGGGTTCGCCGTGGAACGGTATCGTCGTCGAGTTGATTAGTTGGATAAGAAGCCTTTGCAGGGTGATTACGTCCACGTCCAAATCACCTGAATCAATCAGGCTGTTAAGCCTGTTGCATAAGGTGTACATCCTGAAAATCGATTCTTGTGCAAGCGGGTCTTCCTTGCCGTCATTAAAGTTGCCGGCAATGACTTTCAGCAAATCGAGAATCCATTTTACGAAAGATTGCTTTTCTATATCTTCCTTGAAAAGAATAGACGTTCCGTCGTCCGTGGCAAGTGAGGCAGCTGTGAGGTGGTAGGTTTTGCCGGTCTTGATTTTTTTTATCAGCGTCTTGTATTTGCTTGAAACGTATTGCGCATAGGGGTGGGACAATATTTGTAAGGCGTAATTAGCCTTAAACGTGTTCTTGCTCGGAGAGAATCCGATTGTCCGTAAGTCGAACAGCTGCAGTACGAAAGACGCTATTTGCGTTTGGAACAGTGGGTATCCGGTGGTGATGTTTACGCTGCTTACTTCTTGCGGGATGCAGTGGACGACCGACGGCAGCAGCGATTCGTCGCATAACACGATGGCGGTGTTGCGGCCGTCGCCGTATCTTTGGTTTTCCTTCAGCCAGCCGCTGACGTATCTTGCCTGAATGTTTTCGGTCGACGCGCAGGCGAACGTTATTTTCTTGTCTTGTTTGAAATTGTCGTAAATGCCGGTATCCTTTGTGTCAAGTTCGTTCGGGAATATCCTTATGTATTGCGAAATATACCGGCCGGCTTCATTTGACGCCGGCGTAAGGCCGTCTTGCATGTAATACATGTCGAAATCCCAGTAGAAGCGCGCCTTGCCTTCTTTCTTTAAACGGAGGAATACTTTTTGCTCGACTTCCTGTATTACGTTGAATCCAACGAACAAGTAAGTGTCATAATGGAAACTTATCGACGGGTCGGTTGCTACCTCTCGGTAGAGCATTCCTTCATAGGCGATGCCTTGTTTGCCGAGATTGGAACGGAAATCGTTGTAAATGTCGCCGAGGTGGCACCATAATTGGAGGAAACGGCGCTTAAGTTCAGACCCGTCGTCGCCAATGAAGTTGCTGAAGAATTTGCGCAAGATGCTCTTCTGCTCGTCGTCAAGGTATGATATGTCGTCAAGCTCATGTAAGTCGGTTACGTTCCTGAAAACACTTGAAGCGTCGGCCATGTTCTTGTCGATGTCGTCGAAATCGGCAAGAAGTAGCTGCCCCCAGCCGTAAAAATGGTCGAGAGGCTCGTCGATACCGGTGCAGGACTTGAAACTTTTATGTATCTCGCATATCAGTTTTATAGGGTCGCCGACGACATGGTTGGAGTGTTTGCGGAAGAGTTCGCTTATCGTTATGTACGCCGGCGACCAAATGGCGTGCCCGGCCTTGCGCGCCAATATCTCGTTGAGGAACAATGACGCGCGCTTGTTGGGGAAAACGACCGCTATGCGTGACAGGTCGGTCCCGTATTTCTTTAATATGTCTTCAGCAACGTATTCTAAGAATTTTTTCATTCATGAGCTGTTTTGTTGATGACTTGTTCGATTACTTGCGGAAAGTGCCTTTGTTCAAGTTCGTGTATTTTCGCTTCTATTTCTTCAACATCGTCCTGCGGTGCCAGCTTGGTTTTGAACTGCGCTATTATCTCGCCACCGTCGCAAACGTTGCTGACGTAATGTATCGTGATGCCGGTTTCCGTCTCTCCTGCGGCCTTGACCGCTTCGTGGACATGGTGCCCGTACATGCCTTTCCCCCCGAACTTTGGCAATAGCGAGGGGTGTATGTTGACTATCCTGTTATGGTATTTGTCGACAAGGAATGTTGGAACCATCAGCATGAATCCGGCAAGTACGATGAAATCTACGTCGAAGTCGGCCAATACGGGGATGATTCTTGCCGGGTCGTTAATCTCTGATTTTGGCAGGACTTTGCTTGGTACGCCGTATTTTGCCGCACGGACTAAAGCGTATGCGTCGGCACGGTTGCTTATGACAAGGCTCACACGGATGTTCCTGTCGTCTTTGAAATACCTGATTATGTTTTCACAATTAGTGCCGTTGCCCGACACGAAAATAGCTATGTTTGTCATAATATTGAATGTTTTTGGTTTGTCTTGTTGAAAGAAACGGCTCCGGTGGAAATCACTCCGTGTTGCGGAACATGGCATATCGGCTTGCAAAAGGCCGTCGTTCAGGCCGTCGTTTGCGGCCTTTTGCATTGTAAAAGACCGCAAGTCGCAAACCGGTCGTAAGCATGCTAAATATTGTCTTCTGTGTCGAAGTCGTCAAACTCGTCGTCTTCAAAGCCGAACACGGCAGGCTCGATGAATGCGTCCAGGCTGCGGCGTTCTTTCTTCGTCGGCCGTCCGGTTCCGCGTGCCCTGTCTACAAAGCCGCTTATGCGGCTCATTTCCAATATTTCGTATTGCTTAGGGTCGGTGACGTTCTCGTATATTTGCGGAATGAGTTTTGCCCCGACCCGTTGCTCGATGCATTGCAACACCTTGAACGAGAACGTGATTGGAGGCTTCTTTACGTTGATTGTGTCGCCGGCCTTGATCATGTGCGACGGCTTGACGCCCACGCCGTTTATCGTGACCCTGTTGTTCTTGCATGCATTGGCCGCGATGGAGCGTGTCTTGAATATGCGCGACGCCCAAAGCCATTTGTCTATCCTTGCAGTGTCATTTGCCATCGTTATGCTTGTTGTTGAATTGGTTCATCGTTATGTCGAGACCGGATAAAACGAAACTTTTGATTATTTCGACGGCCGTGCCGATGCTTGGCGAAAGAGTTTTCAAGTCGTCTTCGTCGTATTTTCCCAACACCCAGTCAACCTGCATGCCTTTAGGGAATTCGTTGCCGATGCCTATGCGGAGCCTTGCGTATTGCTGCGTGCCTATTACGCTTTGGATGTTGCCTAATCCGTTGTGCCCACCGTTGCTGCCTTTCCCTTTCAGCCTAAGCGCCCCTAAAGGCAAGGAAAGGTCGTCGACAACTACGAGCAGACGTGCCAAGTCGATGTTCTCCTTGTTCATCCAATACCTGACGGCGTTGCCGCTTAGGTTCATGTATGTTGTCGGCTTAAGCAGGAATATTTTCCGTCCCTTCAGGCTTGTCTCGGCTATGAAGCCGTAACGGCGGTCGTCAAAAACAATATTGGACGCTTTAGCGAAAGCGTCCAATACCATGAATCCTGTATTGTGGCGGGTGCCGGCATATTCGTCGCCGGGATTCCCCAATCCTACAATTAGAAATTTATCCATTTATCATCCTTGTGTTCAAGATGCCTTACTCTGCTGCGTTGTCACCGCTTGCAGCTGCGGCAGCTGATTTACGTGTAGCCTTGATCGAGCAAACGACAACGTCCTTGCTGGTTGCCAGCTCGAGACCGTCGAAGTGCAAGTCACCGACCTTGATGCTCTTGCCGATCTTAAGGCTCGTAACGTCGACGTCGAGATGCTCGGGTATGTCTTGATACTTAGCCGTAACGTTGAGTTTCCTGACTGAAAGGTTCATGCGTCCGCCGTCGCGTACTCCCTGAGCAAGGCCCGTGAGCTTAACAGGTATTCCGATGGTGATGGGCTTTTGGTCGTTTATCTCGTAGAAGTCAACATGCAGCAAGGCGTCTGTTACCGGGTGGAACTGAAGCTCTTTCATTATAGACGTATGGCTTTCTCCGTCGATGATAAGGTTTATAACGTAGATGTGCGGAGTGTAAACGACTTTGCGCAACTCGTTGAACGGTATTGCAAAAGACACGGCTTTAGGCAGTCCGTTTTCGTCTTTGGCCTCTCCGTAAAGGTTGCAGGGTACGAGTCCTTCCTTTCTTAAAAGTTTAGATGCCTTCTTTCCGGTTTCGTTCCTTTTCGTACCGGTTACATTAATTTCTTTCATAATTAAATTGTGTTACTCTAAAATTAAGTTGATAATTAAATGCTTAATTCACCATCACACGGGAAATGAATTCACGTTGGTGCCTGAAAAGCGGTGCAAAATTATTATTTTTTATTTTAACACGCAAATCTAAACAAAAAAAATGGATAAAATCATAGCGTTTTCTTGCAGATATTCTTATTTTTATCTACTTTTGCAACGTAGAATGTAGAAATGTCCATTAAGAATAATGATTAACAGGGAATTAATAAGGATAAAGATAGTCCAGTTAACCTACGCATACTATCAAAACGGAAATCGTAATTTGGATGTGGCCGAGAAAGAATTGTTGTTCAGTCTTTCGAAGGCTTATCATCTTTATCATTATTTGTTGGCTTTAATTGTCGCCGTGTCCAAGGAAGCCCGTAAGTATTACGAGGTGGAACTGTCGAAGGCGAAAAGGGAAAACCAATCCTTGCCGTCAAGCAAGTTCGTTGACAACAAGTTCTCCTTGCAATTGGAGGAGAACAAGCAGTTGTGCGACTTCATATCCAACCAAAAGCAGACATGGGACGACGATGTGGAGTTTGTCCGCAAACTTTATACTCAGATAGTGCAGAGCCGGATATACGCTGATTACATGGAAAGTGCCGATTCTTCTTACGAGGCTGACCGTGAAGTATGGCGCAAGCTGTACAAGGCGTTCATTATGGAGAATGAGGAACTTGACGGCGTGCTGGAAGAAAAAAGCCTGTATTGGAACGACGACAAGGAAATCGTGGATACTTTCGTGCTGAAGACGATAAAGCGTTTTGAACAGGAAAACGCCGTAAATCAAGAACTGTTGCCGGAGTATAAAGACGATGAGGACAAGGACTTCGCCAGGAAACTTTTCCGCGCGACAATTCTGAATGCCGACCAATATCAGCGTTATATGAGTGAAACTTCACGAAATTGGGACTTCTCACGCTTGGCTTACATGGATGTGGTCATCATGCAAATTGCGATAGCGGAGATGTTGACATTCCCCAATATCCCGATTAATGTTACGATTAACGAATACGTTGATTTGGCAAAAATATATAGCACGCCCAAAAGTTCGGGATATATAAACGGAATGCTTGACAGCATAGCCCGTTACCTTATAAGCACGGGGGTATTGTTAAAGCCAATGGGGGAAAAGCCTAAGAAGAAATAATTAAATTAATCATAATATTATAAGAAAACAGAAATGAGTACAACTATTTTTTTAGCATCTCAGCAGTCTGCGCAAGGAGGCAATGGAATGTTCTTAATCGTAATGATAGCCGTATTTGTAATAATGTGGTTTTTCATGATACGTCCTCAGCAGAAAAGGCAGAAAGAGATAAGAAAATTCCAGAACAGTCTTCAGGAAGGAACGAATGTCGTTACTGGTGGTGGAATCTACGGCGTAGTGAAGAAAATAGATTTGGCCACAAATATTGTTGACATAGAAATATCAAAAGGCGTCGTAATCCGCGTTGATAAGAATTACGTGTTTGCAGATGTCGCATCCAATATGGGAGCGGCAAATGCCCAAACGAAGTAAATGAACGATTTGAAATTGTTTCATATATCCAAATTAGTCAGGAACTTCCTATTTAGTTGGATGAATAGGGAGTTTCTGATTTTCTTGTTCTTCTTATTGCTCAGCGGGACATTTTGGCTGTTAATGGCGTTGAACGAAACCTATGAAAAGGAAATAGAAGTTCCCGTACAGCTTGTAGACATCCCCAAAAACGTTGTTTTGACAAGTGACACGACGACCAATGTACGTGTTACCGTTAATGATAAGGGCTTTTCATTGTTGGCATATCTTTACGGCAACAAGATACGCACGATAAAGGTTAATTTTAATAGTTACGCAAAGAAAACGGGTACAGGAACAATTTCGTCTGCAGAGTTGCAGAAGATGATATATAAGCAACTTTTCAGTTCTTCGCGGATCGTAAACTTAAAGCCGGATAAATTCGAATTCTATTATAACTACGGCTTAAAGAAACTCGTGCCTGTTAAATTGTCAGGCAGGGTGTCTCCCGGCCAAAGCTATTATTTGTCGAAAATATTTTTTACTCCCGATTCAGTTGAGATTTACGCAAGTCGCGAGATGCTGGACAGTATAAGGTACGTCAGTACGCAAGTTTTGAATATTTCCAACCTAACGGACACTTTGGAAAAACAGGTGGCGCTGAACAGGATTAAAGGGGTTAAATATGTGCCCGAGGATGTTAAGATCTCGATATGTCCTGACATTCTGACTGAGGAAAAGTTTGAAGTCCCGATAATAGCTGAAAATATGCCGGAAGGTAAAATATTAAGAACTTTCCCGGCGCGTGTCACTGTGACGTTTACCGTTGGCGCAAGTTTGTTCCGCTCAATACGGCCGGAAGGATTTAAAGTCGTAGCCGATTACGAAGAATTAATGAAAAATCCGTCAGACAAGTGTAATATTTATTTGCGCTCGGTTCCTCATGGCGTAAGGAACGCTCGTATGAATATGAATCAGGTTGATTATTTGATTGAAGAACAATAAAAAGGGGCTGTCTGCTAATGTTGAAGGTTGCTGTAACAGGAGGTATTGGTAGTGGCAAGAGCTTTGTCTGCCATTCGTTGGAAAGGCGGGGCTTTTCAGTTTACGATTGTGACGCTGCCGCAAAACGGATAATAGCATCGTCGAAAGAGGTGCAGGCCGGATTAATTCGTGCGGTAGGTAATGATGTTTTTGCCGGAGGCACTTTAAATAAAGCGGTTTTAGCTGCTTTTTTATTACAAAGTGAAGCTAACACGCGGGTTGTAAATAACATAGTACATCCTGCCGTAGCCGAGGATTTTATCGGCTCGGGGCTTGCATGGATGGAATGTGCGATATTGTTTTCAAGCGGATTTGACAGGCTTGTCGATAAGGTGGTGTGCGTCACGGCTCCGCTTGAAGTAAGGTTGGCGCGTATAGTTAGTCGCGACGGCATTTCAAAAGACAAGGCTCTTGAATGGATAAACAAGCAAATGAAGCAGGAAAGGGTCGTAGAGCTTAGCGATTATGTCATAAACAATGACGGCGAGGCTGATCTTGACGAACAGATTGAAAGAGTATTGGTTGAATTGAATCATACAACCAATAAGTTAAATAATTTCTAACTGTAATAAATTCTTATAATAAAAATGGAACAGACAATTCTTTCTATTTCAGGTAAACCAGGTCTTTACAAACTTATTTCAAAAGGTAAGGCGAATCTAATCGTGGAGAAAGTTGATGAGAGTCATAAGCGTCTTCCCGTATTTGCCAGCGACAGTGTTACGAGCCTTAACGACATCGCGATTTACACTGAATCGGAGGATATTCCCTTAACGAAAGTTTTTGCAAACATTTTCAAGGAAGAAGACGGTAAATCGTCTTCATTGAATTATAAGAAATGTGGTACAAAAGAATTGCGTGACTATTTTGCCAAAGTCCTTCCTGACTTTGACCGCGACCGTGTTCATGACAGCGACATAAAGAAACTTTTGCAGTGGTATGACATATTGGTCAATAACGGAATAACGGATTTTGCCGACCCGGCTGAAAGCAGCGAGGGGGAAAATGAAAAAGAAGGATAGGTATAAACTCGTTCTCGAGTATTTCCAAAAGGAGACGCCTCGGGTTACGACCGAACTTGAGTATGGCAGCGTGTTCCAATTGTTGACCGCTGTCATACTTAGCGCACAATGCACGGACAAGCGTGTGAATATGATTACCCCGGCGTTGTTCGAGCGCTATCCTGATGCGGCGTCGATGGCAAGTGCCGAGCCTGACGAGGTGTACGAGTATGTAAGAAGCGTGTCGTATCCTAATTCCAAGGCCCGTCATTTGGTTGAAATGTCGCGCATGCTTGTTTCAAAATACAAAGGTGAAGTGCCTCGGACGTTTGACGAGCTTTTGAGTTTGCCAGGAGTAGGGCGTAAGACGGCTAATGTGATACAAGCCGTTGCTTACGGACGTTCGGTGATGGCGGTCGATACGCACGTCTTCCGTGTCAGCCACAGGTTGGGTTTGGTCTCAAAAAACTGTGATACGCCGTTGAAGGTTGAAAACGAGCTGATGAACAATATCCCAGACGATTTGATTCCCGACGCCCACCATTGGCTGTTGCTGCATGGGCGTTATGTTTGTACGAGTCGCAGTCCGCATTGCGGAAAATGTCCTTTTGATTCATTCTGTCCGAAAGTGATGGAAGGTTCAAAGTTGTCATGACGTAACAGTTGTTGAATTTTTATTACGACGAACATGCAAGCTGAAAGAATATTGAAATTCCTTAATGACATAAAGGAAAACAACAACCGTGAATGGTTCGTTGCGCATAAGGATGAATATAATATAGTAAGGGCCGATTTTGAAAAAGGCGTGAATGCGGCGATAATGAGTATTGCCGGGTTCGATGCCTCGATCAAGCATATTTCAGTCAAGGATGCCACGTACAGATTCTATCGCGACACCCGTTTCTCTTCTGACAAGTCACCGTATAAGACCCACCTCGGCGCTTATATTGCCGCGCATGGTAAGAAGGCTTTCCACGGCGGTTACTATATACATCTCGAGCCGGGCCATTGCCTTGTGTCGTGCGGCAATTATTGGTTGCCAACAAACATTCTGACATCATGCCGGAATGAGATAATGGCGAATATCGACCAATGGCGTGGAATCGTGGAAGGCAAGGACTTCGTTGAAATGTTCGGTAGGCCCGGTGAGAACGGTTGGGACGATTCTAAAGGTTTCGGCATTGAGCATCTGAAAACCGCTCCTTCCGGATTCCCGAGGGATTATGAGTTCATCCAATATCTTAGGATGAAAGACTTCTGTTGTTGGAGGGCCGTGCCCGATTCGTTTTTTGAAGGCGACGGATGGCTCGACGGGATGTGCCGGATATTGAAGGTCGGCAAGCCGATGATGGACTTCATTAATTCGGTTGTTGACGATTATGAATAAAATAAAAATCCTGTTGTATCGTAACGATGTAACAGGATTTTTCGTATCTTTGCCCCAGACAATTTGCATTCGGTAATAAAAAACTAAATGTGTGTTTTTATATTGCGTCAGGTTTGCTTTGTCTTTTTATCAGTATTTGTTTAACAAAAATCTTTACGACTATGAAAATTGGTATTCCAAAAGAGATCAAGAACAACGAGAACCGTGTTGGTATGACTCCTGCCGGCGTGTCCGAACTTGTTAAGCACGGCCATGAGGTGTACGTACAGAAAACCGCTGGCGAAGGAAGCGGATTTCCTGACGATATGTATGTGGGAGTGGGGGCGCACATACTTCCGACCATCGAAGATGTGTATGCTACGGCCGACATGATAGTAAAGGTAAAAGAACCAATCGCGCCTGAATACGGACTGATACGTAAAGGCCAGTTGGTGTTCACATATTTCCACTTCGCATGCAGCCGCGAACTTACCGAGGCCATGGTAAAGAGCGGTGGTGTGTGCCTTGCTTACGAGACTGTCCAGTTGGCCGACGGCTCTTTGCCGTTGCTTACGCCGATGAGCGAGATTGCAGGGCGCATGGCGACCATTAACGGCGCGCATTACTTGCAAAAAACAAAAGGCGGCAAGGGTAAGCTGATTTGCGGCGTGCCCGGTGTGCGTCCTGCTAAGGTCGTGGTGCTCGGTGGCGGCATAGTCGGCCAGGCTGCGGCGCGGGTTGCGGCAGGAATGGGCGCGGATGTTATTATAACCGACATCTCATTGCCGCTTTTGCACGCGCTGTCAATAAACATGCCTGCGAATGTGAATACACTGTATTCATCCAACCAGAACGTTGCGACCGAAATCAAGGATGCCGATATTGTAATAGGCGCGGTTCTTGTTCCGGGCGACAAAGCCCCGAAGTTGATAACGCGCGACATGCTTAAGACCATGGAGCCAGGAACCGTTCTTGTCGACGTTGCCATCGACCAGGGCGGATGTTTCGAGACATCGCGCCCGACTACCCACAGCGAACCTACCTACGAGGTTGACGGCATCGTTCATTATGCCGTCGCAAACATACCGGGCGCAGTACCTAACACGTCGACTACGGCGTTGACGAATGCTACGTTGAAGTATGCCGTCGCCTTGGCCGATAAGGGCTGGCGGCAGGCTTGCCGTGAGGACGCGGCTTTGTATAAGGGGCTGAACGTGGTGGAAGGTAAGATAACTTATAAGGCCGTGGCCGATGTTTTCGGCATGCCGTATGAGGAGATTGCCTTATGATTATAAGCCGTCCTTGACGTATAAGTAACTTAATGGCTTTATGCCGCACAGTTTTTCAATGGCTTATTTGAAACTGTGCGGCTTTTGTTTCGCCTCGCATCCATTTATCATGTTTCCGAGTTGTTTCGTCCGTGCCGTGCCGTTACGGTTGGGATAACTTGTGTAATAGGCCAAGGCCGACCTGAAACAGTCTGCCGCGTTGCCCCATTTCTCTTGGAACATGTAGCAGAATCCCATGCGGTATAGCGCATCGGCTTTCTCGTTGTCGTTGCATACAAGCAGCCGTTTTTCGTACATCGGGATGGCCTTTCCGTATTCCTTCAACTCGAAATGGCTTTCGGCCGCTATGTTGTAATATACGCTGCGCTCGTCGGGCGAATAGGCGTCTAAGTGCGGAATGGCTTCGTCCAAGTACTTGCAGGCTTCGGCGTATTCCCATTCATAGTAGTAACATACGCCCATGTACGCCTTGAAGCGGTGGTTCAGCTTGTATTTTCTGTCGAGTTTCGCAAATATCACCAACGCTTCATGGTATTTCCCTGCGGCTAAGTAGTCGAGGGCCATCCCGAGTTTTTGCGTGTCTTGCCGGCTGCTTTTTTGCGTGAAGGCGGGCAGCGCAACCGTAACAACGATGCAGGATAGCAGGAGCAGCTTTTTCACTTTGTGTAGAAATCTATTAGGTTTTGCAAGGCGTTACGGCACACCGTGCAAAATTCCGGATTCTCGTTCGTGCGCATCCTGCAGTCTTGCATTCCCCTGTATACTCCTTTTAGGCTGTATCCGGCGCCCTCGAAAAGTCCTATCCTTGTTCTTATTGTTCCTGGGTCGTCGCTTTCCGGCGTCGGTGTCGGCGTGCCGGGGGTGATTAGTTCCTCCCATTTCCCGTGGAAATCTTTCAGCGTCGTAATGTTGGCTTCCCACGGTTCAACGTCGTGCGGATACATAGGCAACTGTTCTTCTTCGTAAGCGTATTCGTCGGCCAGTCCGCCGAAGCTGTGCCCGAACTCATGCACTACTACCGGCTTGAACTTCGGATGGTCCGTCATTGACAATACGTATGAGTTGAGAATGCCGCCTCCGCCGTATTCGGCCGTGTTCACCAATATTATTATATGCTCGTAAGGCGTGCCGGCAAGTAGGTCGTGCAGCTTGAAAAGGTTGAGCGTAGTAAGGTAGCGGTTGCTGTAAAACGTGTCGAAATGCGAACCGAGGGCGGTGTCTTTCCACGTTCCTTCCGACGGTTCGCTCGTTCCGCTTTCCCTGGATGCCGATTTCAAGGCTATTACGTTGAACCTGTCTCTTGACGACTTGAACGGCTCGTGGGCGAATATTGCTTCGAGCGCGGCTTTTGCGTCGTTGGTGAATTTACCCATTTCGCTTTCCTTATAGCCTTCGGCGACGAAGGCTACGTGGATGCATCTTGACGTGTCGGCCGCCTGTTGCAGGGTCGTGTATGGAGCAACGTTGCGTTCGCCGATCCTTCTTATCAGTATGTCGGTCGGCACCACCGTGTGCCGGTATGTTACGGTTGTTTCACGGCGGTTGTTCCTCAGTTCTACTGTTATGTCGGCCGTGTCTTTGGGCATGGGCGCGAGGAATACGTTTTCGAACGAGCGGCCGGGGCCGCCGGCCTCGTCGTAGGTGAGCCATTCTTGGAACAAGGTTGAGAACGAGTTTTTGTATATCACCGCTCCCGTCGCATGGTCGCGCATGGTTATCTGGCCGTTGCCTTCGACGGGCGTCTCGCCCAGTCTTGTCGTCTTACCGTACCAACCGGGCATAGTGTAGAGGTTGGCGAGGCTTATTTCCTGCCTTGCCTTGTTGCCTGAGAAAATATAATCGAGGCGCAGGGTGCGGTCTGTAAAATATTTGTTGAAGTCTTGCGCCTGGCAGTTTAGGGCGATTATCGAAAATATTAGGATTATGATTCTTGTCATGTCGGTATTTTGTATTATCGTTGTTGGTTGTCTTTGCTGGCGTCGTCAGCGTTTAGAAAGGGCATTCTTTCATCAGTTCGGTTACGTAGGGGCGCGACCAGTCGTTCTCGTGCAGTACGAGTTCGTCGTATTTCAGTATGTCGATGTCCATTTTCACGATGTTGTTCGAGCGCGCCCTTTTCCTGTTGCCGCACAGCCTTTCGATATGTTTCATTGCCTTGTTTATGTATTCGAGCTTATGCGCCGTGTGCGTGAAGACGAGGCAGTTGAGGAACTTGTCTGACTCTATGTTGATGGGTGCCGTCCATAGTGACTTGCTGAATACGATGTCCGAGCCGAACATGTCGCGCAGCTTCATCTGTGCCGTCGACATGCAGTTGGCTTGGTCGAAGTTGCTTCCGAGCGATAATATGAGTTTTTTCTTGTCTGTCATTATTCTTTTAGGTAAACGTCGTTGTCGTGCTGTTATTGTTGTATTGCGCAATGTTTTTTCCGCCGGTGCCGTAGTTGAGGCGGAAATTGTAACGAATCCGCCCTAAAATGTTTTGTATTGTCGTCGTATGCGTCGTGTTGCGGCGTTTCCGTAAGTTCTGCTTGCCGGCTTGTTACGGATTGAAAGGTCGCCTTTTGCGTTGCGATTTGCATCCTTTTACATCCTGATATGCGGTCTTTCAGCTTGCAACAAGCCTCCCTTCTAGCTGCCGTCTGCCCGCCCCCGCCGCTTCATACCCGTGCCGTCCGCCTGCGCGCTTGCCGCCGCCAAGATGGCCGGGGTGCCGCTTCGTGCCCTGTTAGGGCGTCGGTACGCCGGTGAAAACAGTTATTTGATGCTTTAATATTTTTACAAAGATACTAATTTTTCTCAATAATTACCTTCTGCCGATACATTTTTAAGGAATATTTTTGGCGTCTGATGATTTTTTATTACTTTTGGTGATAATTTTAAAATGGCTTATTGTGAAGAATTATATATTACTTATTTTATTATGTGTTTTAACGCCGTTAGCCGCCAGCGCCCAGAAAATAACCCTTGGCTCGTGCGAGACTAAGGACGGAGGCTCGTACCAAGGCGAGATGGAGTCGGGCAGGCCCCACGGCAAGGGGCGCACCGTTTACAAGAACGGCGACGTATACGAAGGCTCGTATGTTAAGGGCAAGCGCCAGGGATACGGCGTTTATACGTTCTCTGACGGCGAGAAATACGACGGTGAATGGTTCCAAGACCAGCAGCACGGGCGCGGAACCTATTATTTTATGAACAACAACAAGTACGTCGGCCTGTGGTATAAGGACTACCAGCAGGGGCATGGCGTAATGTACTATTATAACGGCGACAAGTACGACGGCGACTGGTTTCAGGACAAGCGCAACGGCAAGGGGCGCTACACATACAGCGGCGGCGCTTATTACGACGGCGAATGGAAGGACGACAAGAAGACCGGGAAAGGCTTTTTCGACTGGGCCGACGGTACGACCTACGACGGCATGTGGCTCGACAACCTGCGCTCGGGCGAGGGGACGAACAAGTATGCCGACGGCGACGTGTACGTGGGCGACTGGTTTGAAGACGTCCAGAACGGCAAAGGAATATACAAGTTCCGTAACGGCGACATGTACGAGGGCGACTACGTGCGCGGCAAACGCACCGGCGACGGCATATTCACATTCGCCAACGGCGACCGTTACACAGGCCACTTCACCGGCGGCGATAAGGACGGCCACGGCGTGCTGAGGTGGAAGAACGGCGACGTGTACAACGGTTATTGGAAAAACGACAAGCAGAACGGCCACGGCAAGCTGACGAAAAAGAACGGCGACGTATATGAAGGCAACTTCAAGAACGGACAATTCGACGGCGAGGTGATAATCCATTTTGCCGACGGCAGCAAGTTCAAGGGCGTCTATCGCAACGGCAAGAGGAACGGTGAGGCCATCGAGGTCGACAAGGACGGCAAGCGCTTTGAAGGCACGTACAAGGATGATTTGCGTGACGGTAAATATATAGAAAAGGACCGTGACGGCAACATCGTTGCGCATGGAATGTACATTTTAGGAAACAGAGTTCAATAATCTTTTAAATTTATAATGTTATGGTAATAGACACACTTGAGAACCTGGAGAAATATGTTTCGCTGAATCCTTTGTTCAAGGACGTAGTGGAATTCATTAAGTCGAACGACTTGAATAGTCTTGACGCCGGCAAGCACGCCATAAAGGGCGCCGACTTGTTCGTAAACATACAGTTGGCTAAGGGCAAGACGAAGGAAGCTGCATTGCTTGAGACCCATAAGAAGATGATTGACATACAGATACCCCTGAGCGCGCCCGAGACGTATGGCTACACGCCGTTGTGCGGCCTGCCGGAGGCAGAGTACAACGAAGAGAAGGATATTACGAAATACGCCGGCGCAGCCGATACTTATGTTACGTGCAAACCGGGCGAGTTCGCAATCTTTTTCCCGCAGGACGGACACGCTCCGTGCATCTCTGACGAGGCGGAGATAAAGAAGGCCATATTCAAGGTGCTGGCCTGAATTTAACTTATTCTCTCACTGTAAACAAGGAATCATTATGGTTGCGAGGAAAACTAAATCAACGAAGGACGCTAAAGTCGAGGTGGCACGGCCGAAACATATAGGGCTTGTTGCCAACGACGGGTATCTTGAACCTTACGAAGACGCCATAAGAGGGCGCCACGACCATGCCGTGTGGAAGCTGAACCAGCTTACACGCAACGGCAAGGATACGCTTGAGGGATTCGCAAGCGGATACGATTACTACGGCCTGCACAAGCTGTCGCGCGGTTGGGTGTTCCGCGAGTGGGCTCCTAACGCTACGGAGATATACCTCGTAGGCGACTTCAACAATTGGGAAGAGTCGGAGAAATATAAGGCCAAGAGAATCGAGGGAACCGGCAACTGGGAGCTCAAAATCTCGGAGAAGGGCATGAAGCACGGCGACCTTTACAAGATGCATGTGTATTGGGAAGGCGGCCACGGCGAACGAATCCCGGCGTGGGCGCAAAGAGTTGTGCAGGACGAAACTACGAAGATATTCTCGGCCCAGGTGTGGAATCCAGAGAAACCTTACGTATGGAAGAAGCGCAAGTTCAAGCCGAGCAAGAACCCTCTCTTGATATACGAGTGCCATATAGGCATGGCGCAGGATGCCGAAAAGGTTGGTACGTACACAGAGTTCAAGGACAACGTGCTGCCTCGCATAATCGCCGACGGCTACAACTGCATTCAAATAATGGCCATACAGGAACATCCTTATTACGGTTCGTTCGGCTACCATGTAAGCAGTTTCTTCGCGGCGTCAAGCCGTTTCGGCACTCCTGAAGAGCTAAAGGCTCTCATCGACGAGGCCCATCGCAACGGAATAGCCGTGATTATGGACATCGTGCACAGCCATGCGGTGAAGAACGAGGTTGAAGGTCTCGGCAACCTGGCCGGCGATCCCAACCAATACTTTTATCCGGGAGACAGGCATGAGCATCCTGCATGGGACAGCTTGTGCTTCGATTACGGCAAGGACGACGTCATCCACTTCTTGTTGAGCAACTGCAAGTACTGGATGAAGGAGTTCCATTTCGACGGATTCCGCTTCGACGGGGTAACTTCCATGCTGTATTACAGCCACGGTCTTGGCGAGGCTTTCTGTAATTACGGCGATTACTTCAACGGACACGAGGACGATAACGCAATCTGCTACCTTACCCTTGCCAACAAGTTGATACACGAAATCAATCCGGACGCAATCACGATTGCCGAGGAAGTCAGCGGAATGCCCGGCCTCGCGGCTAAGTTCGAGGACGGGGGCTTCGGCTTCGACTACCGTATGGCGATGAACATTCCCGACTATTGGATCAAGACAATAAAGGAAAGGAAGGATGAGGACTGGAAGCCGAGCAGCATATTCTGGGAGGTTAAGAACCGCCGTCCTGACGAGAAGACCATCAGTTATTGTGAAAGCCACGACCAAGCGCTCGTCGGCGACAAGACGATAATTTTCCGTTTGATCGACGCCGACATGTATTGGCATTTCAAGAAAGGCGACGAGAACGAGACTGTTCACCGTGGAATAGCCTTGCATAAGATGATCCGTCTTGTCACGTTGGCTGCCATAAACGGCGGATACCTTAACTTCATGGGTAACGAGTTCGGTCATCCCGAATGGATAGACTTCCCCCGTGAAGGCAACGGCTGGAGCTACAAGTATGCCAGGAGGCAGTGGAACCTTGTTGACAACCAGGATCTTTGCTACCATTATCTCGGCGATTTCGACCGTGAGATGCTCAAGGTCGTAAAGAGTGTGCGCAACTTCCAGAATACGCCTGTTCAGGAAATATGGCACAACGACGGCGACCAGATATTGGCGTTCATGCGCGGCGACTTGGTGTTTGTGTTCAATTTCAGTCCTACGCGTTCGTTTACCGATTACGGATTCCTTGTTCCGACAGGTTCTTACGACGTGGTATTGAATACGGACTCGAAGGCTTTCGGCGGCAACGGTTTCGCCGACGACACGATGACGCACGTCACCAACTATGATCCTCTTTATGTGAAAGACCATAAGGAGTGGCTGAAACTTTACATTCCTGCGCGTTCGGCCGTGGTTTTAAAGAAGAATTAAGCATGGCGTATAATAATGGAACGGACAATAGCACACTGCTTAAATATGCGTGTGCTATTGTTTTCGTCTTGTTTTCATTTACGTATCTGTATTTTTTCCAGGCCGACTTGCTCTTCATGGTGCAGCATGTCTTGTCTGAAGGGGCTACGCATTACAACCGGGTGATAGGTCCGGTTGTGATAATAGCCGTGCTTTGCCTTGTGCAGGCCGGCGTGAAAAGGTTGGGCGGATTGGGCGGCGTGCTTTACGCGTTGACGTATATGCCGTCGTTGATCCTGCTGGCCGGCCTGACATGCGTTGACAACTCTTTCACCGACATGCCGATAGGCGGTGCGCGGTTGTTGGTGTTATTGGCGTTGTTGGTGGTTTATGTGGCTGCGTCGTTGATGCTGAAGTTTGGCGGAAGCGTGTGGTATTCCGTCGCGAACGACGGCATTATAGGCTCGCTTTGGAAGAACTTGCTGTGTATGGCTGGCATGTTTTTGGTTGTGGCCCTGTGCTCGAACACCGATTCTACGTTTCATTACAGGCTCCGCGTAGAGCGTTTGCTGTCAGCCGGCAGTTATGGGAAAGCGTTGCAAGTGGGGGAAAAGTCTGACGATGCGGATGCCAGTCTGACGATGCTCCGCATTTACGCCTTGTCAAAGAGCAGGCAGATGGGCGAGCGTCTGTTCGAGTATCCGTTGGTCGGAGGGTCGTCGGCCTTATTGCCCGACGGTAACGACGTGAGGTGCCTGTATTATCCCGAAGACGCTGTTTTCAAGTCGTTGAGTATCCGCAAGAAGGGGGTTATGTCGCCAATGGAGTACTTGTTGTACATTGAGAGGCACGGGTTGGCGCTTAAGCCGGTTGCTGATTACATCCTGTGCGGTTATCTTTTGGATAAGGATTTAGACGGTTTCGTCAACGCAATAAGGCATAAGTACAACCTGACTTCGGCGTCGCTCCCGAAGCATTATAAGGAGGCCCTGACCTTGTACACGCACCTGAGGGCGAACCCTGTGCTCGTGTATCACAGCGAGGTTATGGATGCCGATTATGCTGATTTCCAGAAAATATTAAAGTCGTATCCCGACAAGCGTGAGCGTGAGGCTTATGTGCGCGACACTTACGGGAGCACTTATTGGTTCTATTATTTCTTTCACGACGAGGATGGTGGACGGTGAGAAGGGTGGTTGTAGCCGTGCCTTGAGGCTGAAATGACGATTACCACCCTTCACGCCGTTATCTTATTATTACGTTGATAGTGTCGAGACCAAGCCGCGTTTCAAGCCAGTCTGACATTTTTTTACGCTCTTCGGTGGTGAACCGCGAGTCCTTTTTCGTTCCGATAACGGCTATTACGTATCTTTTTATGGCGGTGGTGTCGGTACGGCTTTCCGTCGCCAGCGACAGGCTTATATTGTCCGCCTTGGGGAATAGGGCTTTAACCTCCTTGGCTATTTCAGGCGTCATGTTGTCGTAACGCATGTATTCGTTCAGTGACTCTTGCAGCCGCGCCGTCCGTTTTGACTCTTCATGGAACATGGCCGCGTAATTTTCCGACGACGTGCGTAGGTTGTTGAGCCTACTGTTGAGCATCATCACCGAGTCGGTTTCCGAGCCTTGGATTACCTGCAGCTTGTAACTGCCGAGCTTATAGTCGCCCAACTTCTTCTCGGCGTCGGCTATCGAGCTGTCGGTCAGTTCTTGCCCTACGGCTACAACGCGCAGCGTCAGGCTGTCTTTGTTCACGTCGTATGATATTATCCGGGTTCCCGGGTTGTCTAATTCGTCGTTTATGAACTTGCTTACGTTAGTGTTGAATATGCTGTTTTTTACGATGTGGTAAGTCATGAATACCGCCGGCACCATTGTGACTACAACCACGCCTATTATGTAACGGCGCACTTTCATGTAGCGTTCCTTGTTGACGAATTGCTTCTGCTTGAACTTCAGCATCCTTACTCCTAAGTATGTGGCGAGGCTGATGAACACGGTGTTTATGAAGAACAGGTAGAACGCTCCGAGGAAATAATAAACGTTGCCCGTCGCGATGCCGAAACCGGCCGTGCAGAGCGGCGGCATCAAGGCGGTGGCTATGGCTACGCCGGGCAGCACGTTGCCCTTGCCCTTTGTCGCCAATGCCACTATTCCGGCCGCGCCGCCGAACAAGGCTATCAGCACGTCGTACATCGTGGGCGACGTTCGGGCCAACAGTTCTGACTGCGCTTCGTCCAAAGGCGTGAGCAGGAAGTATACCGTGGCCGTGGCCACGCTTATGACCGTTGCCACGAGATAGTTTTTCGCAGAGCGTTTCAGCAAGTCGAAGTCGTTGATGCCTACGGCTAATCCCATGCCGATGATGGGCCCCATCAGCGGCGAAATCAACATTGCGCCGATTATGACGGCGGTCGAGTTGACGTTGAGCCCCAACGAGGCGATGAATATCGCGAATACCAACACCCAAAGCGTGGCGCCGTGGAATGAAACCCCTGCGTTGATGTTGCGTATCGTGTCCTCCTCGTTCTCTTTGTCAGGCATTGCGTTGAAATACGTCTTGAGCAGTTGCATCGCCGCTGATGCTGCGTTTTTCAATGCTACGGTGAATTGACTTTGTTCTTTCATGGCCTTAATATTTATATGTTAAAACAAGTATTGCGTTTATGCAAAAGGCATAACAAGACGCAAAGATAATATAAACGAGCGCAATGGAAATTTTGTTTTCAAATTGTCGAGTGCAGCTTATCTTATGCAAAGATAATGCAAACGAGCGGAATTAGAGCTTGCTCTTAAATTCCCGAGTGCAGCT
>CALUFA010000030.1 GCA_944319795.1 uncultured Prevotella sp.
CCGGGTCTAAACCCGGAATTGAAAATCGCCGTTAAGGCAATGACGGTATGCCACAGACTTCTTACGGTTTAGAATGGTGCCATTTGTTTTTAGAATGATTACATTATTCTTATACCGAACTGGCGTAATTTTACCAAGTCAGAAGGCCGTTAAAAAAGAAAGCGGATATGTTTTATTGCATATCCGCTTTCTTTTATTTCGTTTCTATTTCTTCCTTCATATCTATGAAATGCTTCTCGCTGTCATAAAATTCATATTGCAAGAATGCCATTTTCTGTGAAGGAACAACGCGCACTCCCCGTCCGTATTTCATTTGCCATTTTCTTTTCAGGCTTATGAAGCCCTGGTTTATGTATGCGGCAACGTAAGGGTGTACGTGCAGATAAAACTTCTTGACGCCAATCTTGTTGACAAGTCGGTCAATTTTTCTCTCCAATTGGTCAACGAAAAGTATGCTTGACTTTATTTTTCCTGTGCCGAAGCATGTGGGGCAGGTTTCTTCAACATTTACGTCAATAGCAGGACGGACCCGTTGTCTTGTTATTTGCATCAGTCCGAATTTACTTAAAGGCAGTATGTTGTGGCGTGCGCGGTCTTTCTGCATGTTCTTGCACATGCGCTCATACAACATCTGCCGGTCTTCGGCGAGATTCATGTCAATGAAGTCGACAACGATAATCCCGCCCATGTCTCTAAGGCGCAGTTGGCGTGCCAGTTCGTCGGCGGCACCGAGGTTCACGTCCAAGGCGTTGGCCTCCTGTCCGTTTGCCGAGCGTGTGCGGTTGCCACTGTTTACGTCTACAACATGCAGCGCTTCCGTATGTTCTATGATCAGGTATGCGCCGTGTTTGTAGTTTACGATTTTGCCGAAGCTCGATTTTATCTGTTTTGTAATGTTGAAATTGTCGAAGATCGGCACGTTGCCTGTGTACATTTTCACTATGCCGGCCTTTTCAGGGGCTATAAGTGTGACATAGTGTTTAACTTCCTTGTAGACCTCTTCGTCGTTGACGTAGATGTTTTCGTATGAAGGGTTGAACAGGTCGCGCAGCAATGCAACCACCCTGCTTGTCTCCTCATATACCAGCTGAGGTCTTTTTTCGGTTTTTTGTACTTTGGTTACGGCTTCCTCCCAACGCTTTAAGAGGATCTTCAGTTCGGTGTCGAGTTCGGCTACTCGTTTTCCTTCCGCTACGGTGCGCACTATGACGCCGAAATTTTTCGGCTTAATGCTGTTGATCAGTTGTTTCAGCCGTGCGCGTTCCTCGCCGCTTTTGATTTTTGAAGAAACCGAAACTTTATCGTTGAAAGGTATCAGTACCAAATAACGTCCGGCGAAGCTCAGTTCTCCCGTCAGCCTTGGGCCTTTTGTTGATATTGGTTCCTTGACAATTTGCACCATAACCTCTTGCCCTACATGCAGCGTGGTCTGTATGCTGCCGTCTTTTTTCAGGTCGGACAGGCGTGATGCCTTTGAGAATGGATAAAGTTTCTTCCTGTCGCTTTGTACTTGTTTCAAGTACTTTTCGTAAGAGCTGAATTGACTCCCCAAGTCAAGGTAATGCAGAAAGGCGTCGCGTTCGAATCCCACGTCTACGAAGCAGGCGTTGAGCCCGGGCATAAGTTTTTTGACTTTTGCCATGTAGATGTTGCCAACCGAGAAAGAAGCCGAGCGTTGCTCGGTTTGATACTCTACCAGATTCTTGTCTTCCAGCAGGGCAATCGAAATCTCTTTCTGTTGGACGTCAATTACTAATTCGCTGGTCATTTCCGATTGTTTGAACTTAGTTTTGTCAAAGAAGAGGGCATGCCGACAATCCCTTTCGCAAGCATGTCGGCATGCCCTTCCGCCTGTTTTGTCGGCAGGCTTTCAGGCTACGGGCTTTTACTTGCTCTTGTGCCTGTTCTTTCTTAATCTTTTCTTACGCTTGTGTGTAGCCATCTTGTGGCCCTTTTTCTTTTTACCGTTTGGCATAGTTCTGTTAATTTTAAATTGTTATTATGATAATATTGTTAAAACTTTTTGTATCAACGCTTTTTCACGGCTGGTTCCCAATTGTTTGTCGGCTTTATTTTCAGCCGCAGGCTTTGCCACCGCCGTTATTGTTGTTATTCGCCCTTCATCTTGTTTACGAAACTTTTAGCCGGCTTAAAGCTCGGGAAGTCGTGTTCCGCAATTTCGATCGTGATATTCTTCGATATGTTGCGTGCGGTTTTCTTCGCCCTGTGTTTTACGACAAAACTGCCGAAACCGCGCAGGTACACGTTCTCTTTCTTGTTGAGCAGGCTGCCTTTTATTGCCTCCATAAACGCCTCAACCGTTGCCGAAACATCTTTTTTCGCGATGCCTGTCGATGCTACGATTTCATCGATAATTTCTGCTTTAGTCATGTTATATAAAAATGTATAATTACTATTGTCCGTATCTTGGTCGTACTTTTGAGCTTGCAAATATAGTGGTTTTTGGTGTGAAATGGAAATTTATTTCGTTTTTTTTGCTAATTTAGAGTGTAAAATGAGCTCTATATCACATATTTACCTTTGGTCTGGCGCAATATGCCTTAAGCGTGTTTTCCGTCACAGTCCGCACTGTATCCGTTCGTGCCGTGTCCAGCCGGTTTTCTGCAAGGTGGCTTTTTAAGCGGCTGAAGGTAACCTTTCGGCATGCAAAAGGCGGCCTTTTGCATGCTAAAAGGCCGCCTTTTGTAACAAGTTTGGTTGTTTTGCCGTAACTGATTGGTAATCAGCGTTTTTTGAAATTGCGTATTACTCTGTTGCCGATACGCCTGTCGGTACATGGCTTCAGGCAAACTAAACCGTAATACTGAACTTCCGGGCGTCAGTTGTTTATTTCCCCGATGCTTCTTACCGGCTTGTCCCCACTGAAATCAATGGCTTGGTTTTTCGTGCCCGTTGCCGACCTGTTTACGCCTTCACGGCTGTAACCTATCGTGTAACCCCAACCCCAGTCGAAGTCGTTCCAATCGGGCGAGGCGGTCTTTTTCAGGTAAAACTTCATCGGTTCGCCGTATTCGCTTACTATATATCCGCTGAAATGGTGGTCGGACAAGGAATAGTCGTAAATGTAGAAATAAGAGTCGTCCTCGTAAGAATAGATTTTTATCTCACCATTGCTTACCACCCATTCAATATGGCTTGCGAAATAATCCCACGGAGCGTTGGAATAGTAGTCAACCCAGTATCCCGTGCCGGCGTCGTATTTGTTAGGGGACAGGTCAAACTGTATAACCGAGTACGACGAACGGTAGGACATACCGTTATAATAATTTTCTACGTACATGTTGCCTTCCCATACGCCCCAAAGCGTATCGGCAACTTCATAGTCTTCGTCGCAGCCGACGAATGTCAGCGACAAGCAGGCGACTGCCAGCGAAGCGAGTAACGATGTAAACCTTTTCATAGTCAAATGTTTTTAATTTATTGTTAATGCTACTGTCGGAAAATCCTTGGATATTAACGCCTTAAGGCTTTAACATTCGTAATTTTGTGCAAAAATAATGCTTTCGCCTTATTTTTGCAAACGTAATTCTATATTATTGATAGGGATTTCCCTAAAATCGTCAAGTTGGTTGGAATATGGTTGAAAATCAAAGAGCACGCGTGTATGATTGAATGGCGGTCGTTTTTGCAGGCAGGTAAAAAAATCATGGAATGATATTACGAATTTATTGCACGGTAATTTTAAAATTCGTATCTTTGCATATAGTCTGCGGTACAGCCGCAGGGCATAATATAATGAACAATAATAATAAAAAAGACATATATGCTTGACATGGTAGGGACTTACGGATTCACGGCCGAGCCGTTTCATTGCGATTTCACGAAGAGGCTTTTCATCGGCCACTTGGGCAACCACTTGCTTAACGCAGCCGACTTCCACGCCACGGAACGTGGCTTCGGCATGGATTACTTGAACCCGGAGAATAAGACGTGGGTGTTGTCGCGCTTAGCGGTGGAAATGGCCGAAATGCCTGTGGAATATAAGCGTTTCAACGTAGAAACATGGATTGAGGGCGTCATGAAGTATTTCACCCACCGAAACTTCCGTATCGTCGACCCGGACGACAGCAGCCGAATATACGGCTACGGGCGCAGCATTTGGGCCATGATTGACACCGGCACGCGCCAACCACAAGACATACTGGCCGTAAAAGACGGCGCAATAGCCCAATATGTATATGCCGACCGACCGTGCCCGATGGCTCCGCTTTCACGCGTAAAGATGAGCAACGGCGCACGCTTCGTAGCCTCGGTCGATACGCATTATAGCGACGTAGACGTAAACGGGCACATAAACAGCATAAAGTATATCGAGCATGTGCTAAACCTCTTCAGCCTCGACTGGCACGCCACGCACAGGATAAGCCGTTTCGACATCGCATACGTGGCTGAAAGCCACTACGGCGACAGGCTCGACTTTTACCGTGAAGACTCGGCCGACAACGCCGTATGCATACGCATACAAAAGGTTGGAAGCAATGAGGACAGGCCGGTGGAAGTGTGTCGGTGCAGGATTGCGTTTGAGTGATGTCGGCACTTTGATGCTTATCAATTAAAATATGTCATTTGTTTTGCGTTTTGATATAAAAATAGTACTTTTGCATTCGATTATAAAGGAAAAGTTGTTATTTTATGGCACATAATATATTTAAGGGCTTAGGCATAGCCCTTGTTACGCCTTTCACCCAAGAGGGCGCCGTGGATTACCAGGCCCTTAAGCGGCTAATAGCATACCAGCTTGACAACGGAGCGGATTTTTTCTGCATATTGGCTACGACCGGAGAAACCCCGACGCTTACGCGTGAAGAAAAAGGCGAAATTAAACGCATGGTAGTAGACATGGCCGGCGACAAGGTTCCTATATTGATGGGATGCGGAGGTAACAACACGGCCGAGGTCGTTGCCGAACTGAAGACGGGCGATTTCTCGGGAATCGACGGCATTTTGAGCGTTTGTCCCTACTACAACAAACCTTCGCAAGAGGGGTTGTACCAGCATTTTAAGGCGATAGCGGCCGCAACAAGCATGCCCGTCGTACTTTATAACGTGCCGGGGCGCACGGGCGTGAATATGAAGGCCGAAACAACATTGAGATTGGCGCGCGATTGTTCGAACATCGTCGGCATAAAGGAAGCGGCCGGAAGCCTTGAACAGGTCGACGAGATAATAAAGAACAAACCGGCAGGTTTCGACGTTATAAGCGGCGACGACGCGTTGACGTTCCCTATGGTGGCGTGCGGCGCGGCCGGCGTCATATCAGTGATAGGCAACGCCCTGCCCAAGGAGTTCTCGCGCATGATAAGGCTCGAGATGAACGGTGAAATTGAAAGCGCCCGGAAAATACATCATAAGTTCACCGACTTGTTCAACCTACTGTTCGTCGACGGCAATCCGGCCGGCGTAAAGGCGATGCTCAGCGAGATGGGGATGATAGAGAACGTGTTGCGCCTTCCGCTCGTGCCTACGAGGCTGACCACGATGCAAAGGATAAGCGAATGCCTGAAATTCAGGCTGTAATATGGTTCTAAAAACCGATAATAAGCAATGAATGTTGTAAAGATAAACGACGCAAAGATACACGAGGCCGCATCGGCCGGCATGGACCAGTTTGTCGACGTGTTTTACCAAGCCGCGCTTGAAAGCGTTGGCGGACGGCTCGACGGCGACTCCATGCAGAAGCTAAACGCAGACCAAATGACTTTGGTCGTATTCAAGACCATACACGACGAGGTAATGGACGGAGGTTTTGTGCAACTGATATACAACGGTTTCGGACCGTTCGTGTTCTTCAATCCGTTTGCCAAAGCCGTAAGGGAATGGGGGCTCGGCGACTTAGCCGCCTTGGTGAACAAGGCCGGTAAGTTGTTCCGCAAATACGGACGGGAGATTGAACGCGAATGCTCTGACGAGGAGTTTATGGCCATGTTTGAGAAATATCCCGAGTTCGACGACCTTGATGACACTTTTGTAGAGAACGAGGAACGTTGGGTTGAGGAAATTGCCCGTTACATAGACGGACATATTGAGAACTTTGCCACGATAGTAGTGGAAGACTGAAAGCGCACCATCAATTATCATGAACAAAGAAGAAGAGTTGTTAAGAAAGAAAAGCCCGGTCAGCATACGTAATAAGAAGGCGTCGTTTGAATATTTTTTCGTCGAGACGTACACCGCAGGTATCGTGCTGACTGGTACCGAGATAAAGTCTATCCGCATGGGAAAAGCCTCACTTGTGGACAGCTATTGTTATATCCATAACGGTGAGATATGGGTGAAAGGAATGAACATTTCGCCGTATTTCTTCGGTTCGTACAACAATCATGAATCCAAGCGCGACCGCAAACTGCTTCTTACTAAGCGCGAAATACATAAATTGCAGGAGGCCACCAAGCAGGTGGGATTCACAATTGTGCCGACGCTCGTGTTCATAGACGCCAAGGGGCGCGCTAAAATGGACATCGCATTAGCTCGAGGCAAAAAGGAGTATGACAAGAGGCAAACGCTTAAGGAAAAGGAAGACAGGCGCGAAATGGACATGGCTATCAAGCATTTCTGATTTTTTGATACTGACAGTTTTTTATTTACAAGTAATCCGCACATAAGGTAAAATATATGATAAGGAACGTGGTTTTCGATTTGGGAGGCGTAATAATGACTATCGACCAAAATGAGGCATTACGCCGTTTTAAGGCTCTTGGCCTGGCTGACGCTGAACGTCACCTTGACCCTTATACCCAAACAGGTATTTTCGGCGACTTGGAGGAAGGTAAAATTACAGCTGAGGACTTCCGCACGGGGTTGAGCCGGCTCATTGGGCGCGAAGTTACCAATGACGAGTGCAAACATGCCTGGTTGGGATACCGCAAGGACGTACCACAACGCAATCTCGACACTCTCAAAGATTTACGGTCGAAAGGATACCGCCTCATACTGTTGTCGAACACCAATCCGTTTATGATGAGTTGGGCGTTAAGCAAGGATTTCGACGGGGGGAAGGCTTCGCTTGAAGATTATTTTGATTCTTTATACCTTAGCTATAAGGTCGGAGCGATGAAGCCTGATCCGGAATTTTTCAAAAACTTGCTTGACAACGAGAAGATAAATCCGGCTGAATCATTGTTCGTCGACGACGGGCCGCGCAACATTGAGTCGGCATGCCGGCTCGGGTTCAATACTTTATGTCCCGTAAACGGATCTGATTGGCGCACAGAGCTTTACGCTGCGTTGGGCTAAGCGTGTAAAAGGGTGCCAGACTTTAATAAGTTAATTATTCGTTATAGTCCTTTGGCGTAATCGTAACGTCGACGAGCTTTTTACCTTTGTGTTTGCTTGAATAATATGTGTAAGCGAAATTAAAACCGTTTTCCTTATAAATACGGATATGGGTTGCGGCTTTTACGCCTTTAATAAGTTCGGGCTTTGCTATACTCCAGTCAATGGCCGTAGTGTCGGCTTTCCCTTTAATGGTGTAATAATAATGTATGGTTCGCGTTGCTCCATCGTAAGTCATGCTGTCGTTTACGATGTATTTAGACACGGGTACCGGGCAGTTCTTGCGTGTGAACTCTTCGGCTTCGCGTGCGGCACGCTCCTCCAAACTTTCATGGCACGCCGTAAACAGTGCCGCGCACGACATTAGCAACAGAAGTTTTTTCATGACACAATATTATTGTTTTATCTTACAAAAGTAACCAATATCTTTTTCATTCGTGCCCAAACACACATTTTTTTACGATTTATTTGTAAAAATAACATGATTCATAAGGAAGGAAAGCATTTTTTTTGTATATTTGCGTTCCAAATAATTCAACTTGATGAACGAAATACGTAATTTTTGCATCATAGCGCATATCGACCACGGAAAGTCGACTTTGGCCGACCGTCTTTTGGAATATACAAATACAATTAAGGTCACCGAAGGGCAGATGCTCGACGACATGGATCTTGAGCGCGAACGAGGCATCACAATAAAAAGTCACGCCATACAAATGGAATATGCGCATGGTGGCACATCATATATATTGAACCTTATCGACACTCCGGGACATGTAGACTTCTCTTACGAGGTGTCAAGAAGCATTGCCGCCTGCGAAGGAGCATTGCTTGTCGTCGATGCGACGCAGGGTGTACAAGCGCAGACTATCAGTAACTTGTATATGGCCCTTGAGCAAGATTTGGCCATTATTCCCGTAATCAATAAGATTGACATGCCGTCGGCTATGCCTGACGAAGTCGAAGACGAGATAATAGATTTGCTTGGATGCAAGCGTGAAGAGATAATACGGGCGTCAGGCAAGACCGGTGAAGGGATACCTGAGATCCTTGATGCCGTTGTAGACCGCGTACCTCATCCTGAGGGTAAGGCCGACGCACCGCTGCAGGCGTTGATATTCGACTCGGTGTTTAATTCATTCCGTGGCATAATAGCTTATTTCAAAATAGAAAACGGCACTATATCAAAAGGCGACCGCGTGAAGTTTTTCAACACGGGCATGGAATATACAGCCGACGAAGTTGGCGTACTGAAGATGGACATGATACCAAGACAAAGCCTCGGCACGGGTGATGTAGGTTATATCATAAGCGGAATAAAGGACAGCAAGGAAGTTAAGGTCGGCGATACCATCACCCAAGTGGCTAATCCTTGCAACGAGGCAATATCAGGATTCCAGGAAGTCAAGCCAATGGTGTTCGCCGGTGTTTATCCTATCGACCCTGCCGATTATGAAAATCTGCGCGCGTCGCTTGATAAACTGAGGCTTAACGATGCTTCGCTCACGTTTTCACCTGAATCGTCGGTTGCTTTAGGTTTCGGCTTTAGATGCGGTTTCCTTGGCCTTTTACACATGGAGATAGTCCAAGAACGCCTCGACCGTGAGTTTAACATGGACGTAATAACCACCGTGCCAAACGTTTCATACATGGTTTATGACAAGCAGGGTGGAGTGAAGGAAGTGCACAATCCGTCAGGTTTGCCCGATGCAACACTAATCGACCACATCGAGGAACCGTATATCCGTGCGTCGATAATAACAGCCACTGCATACATAGGCCCGATAATGAAGCTCTGCCTCGACAAGCGGGGCGAACTCATAAACCAGCAATATGTAAGCGGCAACCGCGTCGAGTTGCACTTCATGTTGCCGTTGGGAGAAATCGTAATAGACTTCTACGACAAGCTGAAAAGTATATCCAAAGGTTATGCCTCGTTTGATTACCACATTGACGGATACCGGCCATCGCGTCTCGCCAAGCTCGACATATTACTCAACGGTGAACCTGTCGATGCCTTGTCTACGCTTACCCATAACGACAATGCAGTAACGTTAGGCCGCAGGATGTGCGAAAAACTTAAGGAACTAATACCCAGGCAACAATTCGACATCGCCATCCAAGCTGCTATCGGTTCTAAGATAATTGCCCGTGAAACAATAAAATGCGTTCGCAAGGACGTGACGGCAAAATGTTATGGCGGTGATGTCAGCCGTAAACGTAAATTACTTGAAAAGCAGAAACGCGGAAAGAAACGTATGAAACAAATCGGCAATGTGGAAGTTCCGCAGAAAGCCTTTCTCGCAGTACTCAAGTTAGACTGAGATAACCCACAATACCAAGCAAAACAGGCGGGACAAGGAGGTCCGCAAACAATGAAAGATACTCTCAAGACTACGCGCGACATAGCGCGCGAGCTGGCTCGAAAATACAGTACGATGACACATGACGAACTCGACACGCTCGAGAGTGTGCTCGTGCCTATGAAGTTCGCCAAAGGAGAAATGATACTCAAAGAGGGCGAAATATGCCGTTACATATATTATATTGAGAAAGGTCTTGTGCGCCAGTTCTATTTTAAAAAAGGTAAGGACGTAACTGAACACATGGCTCCCGAGGGTGAAATTGTGATGTGCATTGAGAGCTTGTTTAAAGAGGAGCCTACCCACTTACAGGTTGAAGCCCTCGAACCTGTCGTGGCTTACGGCATGCCTAAGGCCAAACTCGAGGAAGTGGCGTTGCACAACGTCAACATACAGATTTTATACAGGAAAATACTTGAAGAGTCGCTTATCAATTCGCAAATACATGCCGACTTAGTACGTTTTGAGACGGCTCAGGACCGTTACAAAAAACTTTGTAAGCTGTCACCGCAGCTCACGTTACGTGCGCCGCTCGTTTATGTAGCAAGTTATTTGCAAATGACGCCTGAAACGCTTAGCCGTGTGCGTTCGAATATCATATTGGGCTGACTTTTATACCGTTCAAGTGTTATTCTAAAGCAGTTTCGGCGAGTCTTTCTGCTTCTGCACGCGCAGGTTTGCCTGTTTCTGTAACAGGTATGGTAACCACTGCACAATAAAACTTTGGCCTCCAGTAACGAGGCAATATGTTTTCGCATATACGGCGGATTTCGGCAACATCTTTGCTTCCGCCTTCAAAAAGCAAGACTACGGCTTCCCCAAAGCGGTGGTCTTGTTTTTTTGTGATGATGAACGGTACGGATAAGTGGCCGTGCAAGGCGCTCTCCACTTCTTCAATTCTTATTTTTATACCACCGCTGTCTATGACGTTGTCTTTCCGTCCGAGGATGCGGAATCGGCGTCCGTCCGGGGCAAGTTCGGCAATGTCGTTGGTGTACAAGATATTAGGGCATACCTCTGGCGCATTTATGACAAGGCATCCGTCAGCCCCGATACTTACGTGTACTCCGTCGAATGGAGTGTACCATTTATCGGCTTCAGCTCCGTTGATACGGCGCAATGCTATATGCGACAATGTTTCAGTCATGCCGTAAGTGCTCCAGATGGCGTTGGGGTATCCGTGCAGTTGGGCTTCTAAGTCCTTATCAATGCCTCCGCCGCCAATGATAAGTTGCCTAACGTTCATCAATAATTCACGTTCACGGTCTGTTTGCATGCATCCATATACTTGCATCGGAGTCATGGCGGCAAACGTCGGTGCAACTGCCAATGAAGCTAAAGGACGGCTTGACGGCTTAACGCTTATAAGCCTCAATCCACGGACGATGGAACGGAGTACGACCATTTTTCCTGCAATATAGTCAAGAGGCATGCATAAAAGAGCGGTATCGCCAGGTTTTAGGCCGAGAAAATCACATGTAATCCGGGCGCTGGCCTCCATGCGCCGCTTTTCAACATGCATTTTCTTCGGCATTCCCGTAGAACCGCTTGTCTGCACTGTTACTGTGTCGGAACCGTCGTTCCATTCAGAAAGGAAATCTTGTAAGTCCATGATTGGCTATGCGTTATAATACAATTCGTCGCCCCGTATTTCCAACGGCATCTCAATATTGTCCAAGAACAACTGCCCCGTGCCGAGTCCCTGCGGCATGGTTATGGCCGGACCGTATGTCTTTGCTGCAAACTGTGCTATCGCGTTAAGGCCGACATTGCTTTCTAAAGCACTCGTAATCCATGTGTGCACGTTCTTTTCAGTCGCCGCCTCAATCCATTTTCCTGTTCCGTACATTCCCCCGTGCAACGACGGTTTAAGGATGATATATGCAGGACGGATGATGTTAAGCATGTATTTCATCATAGCAAAATCGTTGATGCCGATAAGTTCCTCATCGAGGGCGATAGGTAATGGTGACTCACGGCACAGCCTTGCCATTACGTTCCATTGCTTGGGTTTTATTGGTTGCTCGATGGAATGGATGGCATACTGTGATAGAAGTTCGAGTTTATAAAGGGCGTCGTCGGGCGTAAATCCGCCGTTCGCATCGAGGCGCAATTCTATTTCGGACGACGAGAACCTGTCCCTGATACGCTTCACAAGGTTGAGCTCAAGGTCAAAATCAATAGCTCCCACCTTCAACTTTATGCACCGGAAACCTTTTTCAACTTTTTCTTCCATGCGCTTTAGCATTTCCTCATACGAGCCCATCCATACGAGTCCGTTGATAGGGATGCCTTCTTCGCCTCTGCTGAACGGCGTATCGAAGAACGCCGTCGTGCCGGCGTTCAGATGCGCTAACGCCGTCTCCAAACCGAAAAGCACCGAAGGGTATTCCGACGCCTTGGGGTAATCAATCTTACCGTCGCGCTCAAACTCACCGCACAGTTTACGCAACGTATCCTCGTAACCGGCGTTATAATCGCAACTGAGGTCTGGCAACGGGGCACATTCGCCTATGCCCATGCGTCCCGGCATGTCGGGCGACGTCAGTTCGATAAACCACGACTTCCTTTCTGTATAAACGCCGCGCGACGTTCCGGCCGGTTGCTTGAAATGAAAAACTCTTGGTATGACTTTGATTTTATACTGCATTCCTGTATGTCTGATTGTCAAAATAACGTTATTTCTTATTACACGCATATATGCCTGAATATCAGCGTGATACGAATACGTGGGCAAGACACGGCCTTTTGCGCCGCAAAAGGCCGTGTCTTGCGGTATGAAAGGTGGCCTTTTGCAAGCCGATATGCCATGTTTTGCAACACGTCATGATGCGGATTGCTTCATCCGACTTGCGTTAGTCGGGCATTACGGCAGTTTGGGATACTTCTTAAAGTCTGGTTTACGCTTTTCAAGGAAGGCTTTGCCGCCCTCTTGCGCCTCGTCAAGGAAATAATAAAGCATGGTGGCGTCTCCTGCAAGTTCCTGTATTCCGGCCTGGCCGTCAAGTTCGGCGTTAAGTCCTGCCTTGATCATGCGCAAGGCCAACGGACTGCGTTCCATCATCGTCTCGGCCCATTCCACGCATGTGTCTTCAAGTTTGTCAAACGGCACAACGCAGTTTACCAATCCCATGCGCTCTGCTTCGACTGCAGTGTATTGGCGGCACATGAACCATATTTCGCGTGCTTTCTTCTGCCCGACGATGCGCGCAAGGTAAGAAGCGCCGAACCCGGCGTCGAACGAACCGACCTTCGGACCCGTCTGTCCGAATATGGCGTTCTCGCTCGCTATTGTCAAGTCGCACATTACGTGCAGCACATGTCCTCCGCCTATGGCATATCCGTTGACCATCGCTATTACGGGTTTGGGCAACGAGCGTATCTGTTTCTGCACGTCGAGCACGTTGAGACGGGGCACGCCGTCTTCACCGACATAGCCTCCGCGTCCCTTTACATGCATGTCGCCACCCGAGCAAAACGCCTTGTCTCCGGCTCCCGTCAATATTACCACGCCTATTTGTTGCGCTTCGCGGCAGTAAGCGAAAGCCCGGCTCATCTCCCATGTGGTCCTCGGCGTAAAAGCGTTGCGGTAACGGGGACGGTTGATCGTTATTTTTGCGATGCCGTTAAATTCCTCAAACAAGATTTCCTTAAAGTCGAAACCTTCGATTGTTTTCCATTCCCTCTTTGTCATGGCTGTTTTATTTTATTCATTAATTCTTTTATAGCATTCTTGTCTTCGACGGGATTTGTGAAAACCTCAAGAAGCATGGGGCTGTCTGACTCGGTTTCAGTCAGCCACGCAATGCCTCCGTGCAATTCTTCCATGTTGTTTACGGCACGATAGTTTACGCCGTTTTGCGTGCATATACCCTCGGCCTTTGCCGAATGCCCGGCGGTAACAAGTTCGTCAAACGCAGCACTGTCCTGCAATCCGCGCAAGCTGTAAAATATTCCGCCACAATGGTTGTTCAGCAGCATTATCCTCAGATTTCCTCTCAGGCATGTGTTCCAAAGCGCGTTTTGGTCGTAGAAAAAACTCAAGTCGCCTATTACGCAGAACACTAAGCCGTCGACTGCAAGCGAAAAGCCTGCCGCCGTAGACAAACTGCCTTCGATGCCATTAACGCCGCGGTTGCACCACACGTAATGTGAGGCATATATGCATGCGAGACGCACGGCGTTGCTGTTGGCGTAATGTACATGCCGGTTATGTTTAACGTTGGCAAGCGAAAGCTCAAATTCCCTCACCGCGGCCAATTGCGAATAGGATGGAATATGATCGGACAAACGTTCACGCACATTGTCAAACAGTTTCAGCCATTGTGCCGCGAACCCGTCATTACCGTCTTCTCCTTTTTTTGAAACGGCCGATTCTATTTCCATTATTGCGTCAACGAGTGCGCCGTCGATTACGCCTGCCTGATGCATGAAAGTGTCATGCACTTCTCCGTCTTCGGCCACAGACCATGTCTCAGCGTTCCCTGCCTTTCTCAAGAACGCTTTTAGTCGTTTGCTTACAAGCGTATCGCCAATGTAAAGTATGAAATCCGGCATGTAGTTTTCATCCATACCAATAGTGGCGAGGGCAAGGTCGGCCAAGCATTGGCGCCCTACGGCCAAAGGTTCGGATAATACGGCTATTCTTTTACTTATGGCATCAAGCGCCATTTCCTTCTCAACGCACGGTTGGGAGATCTGCCCGATGACAATCATCGGCTTACGCGCGGCAAGCAATCCTTTTACGACATGCGTCCTGAATGCATGGATGTCAAGCATAGGCCGTATCGACTTAATCACACGCTCTTCGGGTAAGCGCCCAACGTCAAACTGAAATAACGGTTCGCTTATCGGCACATTGATATGTACTGACTTACGCCCACGGGCTTTTACTGCCAGCAATGTTTCGTTCACCAGCCTGTTGCAATGCCACCGCTCGGTATCGTCGTGTGGCTCGGTCAGGTTCACGCATTTGCTTACGAAACGCCCGAAGGCGTTTTCTTGGTGCAACGTCTGCCCGTCAAGTTGGCCGATCCACGCCGTAGGACGGTCGGCCGAAACTACAATCAAGCCGTGATGGCGGTAAGAGGCTTCGGCTACTGCCGGCGCAAGATTGAGCAATGCCGTTCCCGACGTAACGCATACTACTACGGGTGAACCGTCGGCCAGCGCCATGCCCAAGGCGTAGAATCCCGCGCTGCGCTCGTCGGTGACCGGGTAACAGGTTATGCTTTCGCATTCGTTAAGGTTATGGACGATAGGCGCATTCCTTGACCCCGGACAAACAACAGCCTTGCTAACGCCATGCTGAGCCAACAAAGCGGTCAATATGTTTATATTCTCTTTATTGCCAAACATTTTCTCATCGTGTTCATTTTGTTTTCCGTTTCGCGCCATTCGCTTTCCTCTTCGCTGTCGCAAAGCAATCCACCGCCGGCGTAAAGACTGCAAGTGCACCCGTCTATCTGCATGCATCTCAACGTTACGTAAAGGTGCGTGCCGTCAGTTCCACCCAAAGGGCCAGCAAATCCGCTATAATACATCCTGTCATATCCTTCGTTAGCAATGATGAAATCATACGCTTGCTCTTTTGGTATGCCGCATACGGCAGGAGTGGGATGTAACTCGCTTATCAAATCTCCAAGCGAACAATGTTGTGAAAGATTGAAAGTAAAGTCGGTTGCCAAATGTTTCACCGCGCCGGCTCGAAGCGTATAGGGCTTTGACTCATCTATGTTTTCGGCCATATTCCCAAGGCAATCGGCTATGTATAGGGACACGTATTTCTGCTCTTGGATGTTCTTTGCGTTCCATTCGCTTATGTCACAAGCGTTTCTCCTTGCTTTAAGCATGGCCTCGTCGTCGTGTTCAGGCGTTGCTGGCATCGTCCCTGCCAATGCCATAGTGTGCCATTTGCGCACGCAACTCTCGACTAATATCTCGGGAGTGGCCATGAGCCACGTTCCACATTGGGGCATGGATACCAATGCGACGAACATGTCCGGATACAGCAGACACGCCCGTAGGAATAGTTCTTTCGCATCAATTGGCCCGATGGAGCTTTCGCACGAACGGCGCGAAAGCACTATCTTTGAGAATGTTCCATGTGAGAGCATGTCGTGAAAACACCTGAACGCCGCGCCATATCGGCGACGCTCGTTAGCAACGTCACGCTCAACGAAAAAGTTGTCACTGATATCCTCTTGGCCGTTAAGTTCATAATGGTCGATTACATCCGGCCTTAGCAGGAGCAGAGGAGTTGCGCCGCTGATGGCGAACGGGGCGAACAAGAACCCCGTCATGCCTTCGTTTATGTCACCGTATGAGGATAAGGACGAAGGTTGTCCGCTTGTTTGGGCCATAAGGACGTATTGATTCTGTCCAGGACGACGGTAAAAGACACACGGAGTCATTTGTTTCTGTTTCGTTGGAAATATACAAAACGGTTTTCAATCCTGCTTGAATACTAAAAAGTATGCCACCACGAGCAAGGCGACGACTATGGCCGTAAGCACCGACTTGAACAGGCATCCGGCTACTTTCTTGAGAATCAGTACGGCAATGATGATCGCAATGCCGCAGAATATGTAAAAAGCAAAATCGTGCATTATCGTATTTATTAGGTTTGTGCAAATGCGCTTGCGCGCCAGGTTGCCGCCTTCTTACGACGATGTGGCGGTTGGCTGTCTTTTACTTTTTGAAAAGCCGGGTGAACGCCGGTGGTATAGGACTTTCAAATTCAAGGCGTTCTCCTGTAACCGGGTGGACGAAACAGAGCACGTATGCGTGCAGGCATAGACGGCCAACGGGATTGTCGCCGTTGCCGTATTTGGGATCTCCGCATACGGGATGCCCTATGTCGGCCGTGTGCACGCGTATTTGGTTCTTGCGTCCTGTCTCAAGTATGTATTCAACGAGGCTGTAACCGGCAGTACGTGCGAGCGTGTTATAGTGTGTTACGGCATATTTGCCGCCGTTGTCGATAGGCGACGAATATGTAATGTAGGCTTTGTTGTCTTTCAGCCAGCTGGTTATGGTTCCGCTGTCGCGTTCCATTTCGCCGCTCACTACTGCCACATAACGCCGGTCGTAGACGGCTTGATGCCAATTGTGCTCAAGGGCTTGCTCGACGGCCATGTCTTTGGCGTAGATCATCAGACCGCTTGTGTCGCGGTCGAGGCGGTGGACTACATGGGCCGTACACCGCTGATGGCTTTTGTGGAAATAATCGTCAAGCACGCTTTTAACGTTGAGCGAGCTGTGGCCGGCAGCCATCGACAAAATGCCGACCGCCTTGTCTACGACTATGAGGTGGCGGTCTTCATATACAATGTTGACATAGCGGCCGTCGGGTTTATTGTTAGTCCGCTTTGACTTGTTCACGGTGACGACCATACCAGGCATAAGAGGAAAGTCGTGGCGCGTAACAATCCTGCCGTCTACCTTTACCCCTCTGCCGCGGAGCGTCGCTTTTATCTTATTCCGGCTTTCGCTGCTTATCGTGGAAAGCAAGTATTCAAGCAGAGGCTGCTCACGCTCTACTTGCAGGCGCAGGCAGTTGTCGTCGCGCCGTTTGTCATGGAATTTGTTACTTTTTTGTTTCGGCATGCGCGTTGTTTATTTGCTTGAATCACTTAACTTCATGGCGCGGCACGATTGCAATGTAACACAAATCCGTGTCCGTGTTGTTTTCCATATAATGCGAATGGCCTTCAGGGCAGTAATGCACTTGCCCTGCGGTTGCGGTCTCCGTCAGGCCGTCACAGTGGAACGTGGCCGTACCGCTGACTATGTAGACTATCTCGCTGTCGCCCGTATGGGTATGCAGACCGCTCGCCGCTCCGGGGCTGAGCGTGCTTTTCATTATCTTACAGTTGCCGTCGACGTAGTTGCGTGTCAGCAGTTCGCCATGTCCGCCCTTGAATCCAACGAAGGTTTCTTCGGCGATATTGTCAAAGTTTATAATCATAGTTTTGTTTTCTGGTTTCAAGTCCGGCCTTAACGCGAGGCCGGAAGGTCGTTGCCGTGTATGTCGAACGGTATGTCCACAATGAGTTGCGGCATAAAACCCCACCCCGATTCGCGCAGTTAGGCATTGCTTGCACAAATCAGGCATCACGGCTTGTGTCACCGTCCGTCAGGCAGAAAAAAGTTATTGGATGTCCTTGTCGAAAAGAGTGTTTATCTCGGCAATCTCGTCTTCATCGAACCATTTAGACAGTTTTGCCTTCGCCTTTTCCTTAACGTCCTCCGAAACGTTGCCCCAAACCTTGTTAAGTACGTAAACGAGCACGGCCAAGTCGTCGCCGAGGCCGGCAATGGGGATTGCGTCCGGTATTACGTCGAGAGGGCTTATCAGGTATCCGAGGGCGCCTATGATGATTGCCTTGTCTTTAACGGATATCTTATCGCTCTGCAGTGTGTAGTAGAGCACAAGGGCGGCGTAAATCATTTTGGCACCGGCCCTTTTGGCAATCCTCGATATCTTCTCAACAAAGTCGCCGCTGGTGAACTTGTTTGAATAAGACATGAAGTCTGGTAGGTTCATACTCATGATGATAAAGGTTTTGATTTGTAATTTGGCACAAAAGTAGTAATAATTTTCTTTATGTCCAAAAAAAATTATGCATACACGG
Source organism: uncultured Prevotella sp. (assembly GCA_944319795.1). Classification (GTDB taxonomy): domain Bacteria; phylum Bacteroidota; class Bacteroidia; order Bacteroidales; family Bacteroidaceae; genus Prevotella. The sequence goes on from CALUFA010000030.1 coordinate 18,293, forward strand.
CGTTTGCACTTATATAAAATAGGTATGGCAACCGCCTTTCTTCGGTCTTGGTTGCAAAAGGTATTCTTTCATGTTGTAAAAGATTGCCTTTTACTGCATGAAAGGTAACCTTTTACAATGCGAAAGGCTACCTTTTGGAAAGCGGCCTGAACATGAATGGGTTTAACAACTTTAACTTACAAAAATGTATAAAATTAGTAATAAAGTTGTAACTTTGCACCCCATAAAAAGAGAGAATATACGGATAAATTGTAATTTATGGGAAAAGAAACTTCACAAAGGATACAGACCTCGTTGCTGAACGCCGCGGAGAAAAAAGTTCTCGTATGGCTCGCAAAACGCCAACCAGGATGGGTCACGTCAGACATGCTGACGTTCGTAGGCGTTGCCGGGGCTGCAATATGCGCATTAGGATTTGTTTTGGCGTGCCGGGACGTGAATTGGCTTTGGCTGTCATCGTTCGGTTTGGTCGTCAACTGGTACGGCGACAGCCTTGACGGTACACTGGCCAGGGTACGCAATACGCAACGGCCTGTTTACGGTTTCTTCATCGACCACACGCTCGACGCCGTCACAATATGCATCATGTGCGTCGGTGCCGGCTTTGGCCCGATGCTGCGGCTCGACGTGGCTTTATTGGTTTTGGCCGGTTATTTGTGCCTGTCAATCTACACGTATATAGGAGCAATACTGAAAGGTGAATTCCGCCTGACATACAGTTGTTTCGGCCCAACCGAGTTCCGCCTCGTAGTAATCTTGATAAACACGCTCTACATATACACTCCGTGGGCTGCTAAGCAATACTCGTACAGAGGGCTTGAATACGGCGTATTCGATGCCGTAGGATTTGTCATAGCCATATTGCTGTTCCTGGCGTATTTCATACAATTCGCAAAGGACAAGGCTGTGCTTGCAAAGCAAGACCCGTTAAAGACTAAATGATTTTTTATGTTTCAGCGTTTTTACGGTCGTAAGGCTTTACGGTTGCGTTTTCGGGCCACCCGCAACATTGCACCAGTAAAGCCTTACGACCGTAAAACACTAAAACGCAATACCTTACAACCGTAAACCAATATGCTCCGCTATATTGAATTTGTCGCAAGCCGTTTGTTCGGAACGGGAGTTGATACGTTCGTGTTATGGGTGTGCTCGACATTCATTTTCGACTCTTATATCGGCGATTATGTCGTTTCTCCGGTAATATCGTTCGAATTTGCGGTTATGAGCAATTTCATCTGCTCGTATTGTTGGATATGGCGCAGCCGCATCCCGAACCGTTGTCCTGCCGACTTTTGGCGCCGTTTTTTCGTGTTCAACCTATCGTCTGCATTAGGTTTCGCCGTGAAAATGGTGTTTCTCCTTTTGTTCGAGAAGATTTTCGGATGGGATGTTGTAGTGTGCAACCTTGCCGCTTTGCTCATATCCGGACTATTCAATTATTTCCTTGCGGAAACCGTCGTATTCGGTAAAAGAGCGGCGGCACGTAGCGCCGCCGCAAAAAACGGTGATGCATCGGATGCCTGAATAAAACAAGATTGCAAGTGTCCGGCGGTTATGCCAACTTCAACATATAAGTCGGCCGTAAGCACAATAACCTTAAGCTCAACTAACTTTCAAAGAAAAGATTTATGCTTGAAACAATCGATTGCTTTCTACCTTGTGACAATTTTCACGACATTGATAATACGTTGAGACAACTCCGTGGCAGCAGGATGATAAGCCACATCAACCTGCTTGTAACCAGCGATTTCGCAATGAAGAACGCCGTTCCAGGCGATTGTTCGTTCATCGTGGTTGACCGACTGGCCTCGTCGTCGGCAATGAGGAGCATTGCCGAAAGTGCGGAGGCAGACTACGCCCTCGTTTTTTTAGGGCGCATGCCCGTAAGTCTTGGTCAATATTCAATACAGCGCATGGCGCGCGTGGCCGGCGAAACTGATGCTTCGATGGTGTATGCCGACAGGTTGGCCGTAAAGGAAGGAAAAGTAGAGCCCCATCCCGTAATCGACTGGCAGGAAGGCAGTTTGCGCGACGATTTCGATTTCGGTCAGGTTGTAATGATCAAGACATCCTTGTTGCATGAATATGCCGACGAAACAGACGGTACTGAATATGAATACGCCGGTTGGTATGAGTTGTGGCTTTATCTAAGCCGCCACGGACGGCTGTTCCATATAAACGAATATCTTTATACGATAGAGGAACGTGATTTGAGGGCGAGCGGTGAGAAACAGTTTGATTACGTGAACCCTTCCAACCGTGAGGTGCAATTGGAAATGGAACATGCCGTTACGGCACATCTCGGCAAGGTGGGTGCTCTTGTAGATACGTCGGATTATGCCGTGCCGGATTTTCATGAGCAGGATTTCAGCGTGGAAGCAACGGTGGTAATACCGGTGCGCAACAGGGTGAAGACCATACGCGACGCCGTTGACAGCGCATTGTCGCAAAACGCCACGTTCCCGTTCAACGTAATCGTGGTTGACAACCATTCTACCGACGGCACGACTGAGATACTCGGCGGATACACCGACGAAAGGCTTATACATATAGTGCCGCAGCGCACGGACTTGGGTATTGGCGGATGTTGGAACGTAGCCGTAGACGACAGTAGGTGCGGCCGTTTCGCCGTCCAATTGGACAGCGACGACCTATATTCATCGCCCGACACGCTGCAGACTATTGTCGCCGCGTTCTATGAGCAGAAGGCAGCCATGGTGGTGGGAAGTTACAGAATGTGCGATTTCAATCTCTCAACGCTTCCTCCAGGTTTGATAAACCATGCCGAATGGACTGACGACAACGGATGCAATAACGCCTTGCGCATAAACGGCCTCGGCGCCCCGCGCGCTTTCTTCACTCCGCTTTTACGACAAATACGTTTCCCTAATACAAGCTACGGAGAGGATTACGCGCTCGGATTGGCCTTCAGCCGCAGATTCAAGATCGGACGTATCTTTACGGAACTTTACCTTTGCCGGCGTTGGACCGGCAACAGCGACGCAGCGCTTAGCGTCGAGAAAGTGAACGCCAATAACTTATATAAAGACCGTTTGCGCACAATGGAGCTTATGGCGCGTAAAAAGATGAATGCCGGCAAGGGCGGAGTGCTTGAAAACAACTCGCTGTGGCGCTTTTTCAACCGCCAACTTGAAACATGGGAAATGGCGCGCATGAACTTCCGTGAACTGCAGAACATACGGACAAAAGACATTCACATAACCGGCGAAGAAGGAGGGGGCGCTGATAATGAACCAGCGTATTTCACTGTCAGTTCGCCGTTGACGTTAAGGCTCCAGTATAATCCGGCGAGGATTGTCTCCACCGGAGCGAAGATAAACAATGACGCCATACTTAAACGGCCGTGCTTCCTCTGCCGTGACAATCGGCCCAAAGAACAAATATCAACATGTTGTGGTAATGGTTTCGAGATCCTTGTCAATCCATACCCTATACTGCCGGTGCATTTTACGATACCTGCCGTTAAACATGTTCAGCAGCGTATATCGGGAAATTATGCCTATATGCTAAACTTCCTGACCGAACATCCGGACTTGATGATATTCTACAACGGTCCGGAGTGCGGTGCGTCGGCTCCCGACCACATGCATTTCCAAGCCGGTACGAACGGGATATTGCCGATACAAGAGTCTTGGACGCGGCTTAGCCGCAACCTCGTGTGCCTGTATGCCGTCGACAAAGATAATGATATTTCCGCTGTTAAGGATTGGATTTGTCCGGCTTTGGTTATAAGAAGCGTTAGTGAAGACATGGGGACGACCTTGTTTAAAAAGGTATATGACGCCCTACCAATGCCAGACGGACATCCGGAACCGTTGATGAACATTGTCGGATGGATGGCTGACGGACATTACATATCCGTCGTATTCCCACGGGGCAAACACCGTCCGGACTGCTATTACGCCGACGGAGAAGATAAAATACTCGTTAGCCCGGGTGCATTGGACATGAGCGGACTTATAATAACTCCGCGTAAAGAAGATTTTGATTCTATTACTTCACGTCAAGCAATAAACATATTACGCGAAGTCTCGTTGAGTCAAAAAGAGTTTACTTCGCTCGCTAAAATGATAAGCGACACAGCCAAATCCGATTCCGTCAACGATAACTGCCTGCAATATTGTGACAAGGAGCCGAGCGTACAGGTCGGCATTGTCAGCGGTACGCACATTGTATTCTCGCTAAACGGTGAATATATGGCAAAAGGTAAGGTTATAACGGGTCGTCAAGAGGTATTCTTCTCAGAAGGAGGCATACTTTGGAACTCCAACCTTTATCGTGAACTTACATTCTTGCCTTACGGCGATGACGTTTCTTTCTCGCTCGAAGATGTGACAATCGGTGTTGACTTCCATTGGCAACGCCAAGAGACCCAGACGTTTACAGGCGAGCTCAGGCTTGTTGTTGAAGCCGACAAAGTGTATGCAATAAACTGTCTTCCTGTGGAAAACTATTTGATGAGCGTCATTTCAAGCGAGATGAAAGCAACGTCTTCACTTGAATTCTTGAAAGCACACGCCGTAATTTCAAGAAGTTGGTTGCTGGCCCAGATTGAGCGTAGACGCAGACAGGATACGGGTGGTTGCGGCTTCTTCTCGTTCGTAAAGAAAGACGATGAACTCATTCGCTGGTATGACCGTGACGATCACACTATATTTGACGTATGCGCCGACGACCACTGCCAGCGTTACCAAGGCATAACAAAAGCTAACAACATACATGTTGAACAAGCCGTAAGTGAGACTCACGGTGAAATATTGACATACGGCGACGCAATATGTGACGCGCGATTCAGTAAATGTTGCGACGGTGCGACCGAAGAATTCCAGTATTGTTGGGAGGATAAGCCGTTGCCGTACCTTACCGCCATGCGAGACACTGACGGCATGGTGCCCCAATTACCAGACTTAACGGTAGAAGCAGAAGCGGAGCGTTGGATAAGATCTTGCCCGGAGTCATATTGCAATACTGATGATAAGGAGATTTTATCACAGGTGCTCAACGACTACGACCAAGAGACTTCAGACTTTTACCGTTGGAAGGTGGAATACACACAAGAACATCTTGCTGCCTTGATTAGCGAAAAGCAGAAATTGGATTTAGGCGGAATAGTCGACCTCGTTCCCCTTGAACGCGGAAAGAGCGGCCGTATATGCAAGTTAAAGATAATTGGAACAAAGCGAACTTTCACGATAGGAAAGGAACTTGAGATACGTCGTACACTTAGTGAAACACACCTTTACAGCAGTGCGTTCGTGGTTGATAAGTTTGACATAAAGAACGGCGTGCCGTCACGGTTCGTACTAACCGGCGCAGGGTGGGGACATGGCGTAGGCTTATGCCAAATCGGAGCTGCTGTAATGGGAGCGAAAGGCTGCAAGTACGACGAAATCCTATTGCACTATTACCACGGAGCGGAGATTAAGAAAATCTATTGATTGGAAAAAGAATGATGATGAATAGGAAATTAAGCAAGAACGCTTGGAGTTGGGTGCCTTCGTTGTATTTCGCCGAAGGGCTGCCTTATGTTGCGGTCATGACAATATCATTGGTGTTGTACAAGCAACTCGGGCTTACCAATGCAGAGATAACTTTCTACACTTCTTGGCTTTATCTGCCATGGGTGATAAAACCATTGTGGAGTCCGTTTATCGACGTTGTTAAGACGAAGCGTTGGTGGATAATAACAATGCAGCTGTTAATCGGTGCGGCATTCGGCGGCGTTGCGTTCACAATACCAACCGACTTTTGGCTTCAAGGCACGCTGTTTTTCTTTTGGGTAATGGCTTTCAGCAGCGCGACCCACGACATTGCCGCCGACGGTTTCTACATGCTCGGCCTCGACCAACACAAGCAGGCATGGTTCGTAGGCATACGCAGCACGTTCTACCGATTGGCCACAATCTTCGGACAAGGATTCCTCGTCATGGTTGCAGGTAATTTGCAAGTGATGTTCCGCGGCAGCATACGTTACTCATGGAGCCTGATGTTCTATGGCGTTACGGGACTGTTCATCGCCCTTTGGCTGTGGCACAGCTTGGTGTTGCCTTGCCCTTTGTCTGACCGCGGACAGCACGGCGCACGCACTGAAAGTATCTGGAACGGACTGTGCCATTCGGTTAAGACGTTCTTCACCAAGCTGCCGTTAAAAGAGGTTGTATGGGCTTTCATGTTCATGCTGTTTTACCGCATGCCGGAAGGATTGTTGGCAAAGGTGTCATCGTTGTTCCTTATCGACAGCGCAGGCAACGGCGGTCTCGGCCTTTCTCCACAAGAATATGGTTTCGTACAAGGCACGGTGGGAATAGTCGGACTAACATTGGGCGGAATACTCGGCGGCATAGTCGCCGGCCGCGACGGATTGAAGAAGTGGCTTTGGCCCATGGTGTGCGCAATAACGCTGCCCGACCTCGTATATGTTTACCTCAGTTACGTAATGCCGTCAAACTTCGCGATAATCAACGCATGCGTGTTTGTCGAGCAGTTCGGTTACGGTTTCGGTTTCACTGCATACATGTTGTACCTTATATATTATAGCCAAGGAGAATATAAGACATCACATTACGCCCTATGCACGGCCTTAATGGCATTGTCGATGATGCTCCCTGGGCTGGTTGCGGGCTGGTTGCAGGAACTTGTAGGATATTTCCACTTCTTCATCATTGTTGTGCTGCTATGCGCAATTACGTTCGTGGTTGCGGCGTTCATAAAGATAGACCCTGAATTCGGGAAGAAGCAAGCAGGCTTACCAGGCGGACAAGACGACAAGTAACGGGCTGACAAGACTATTAGTCTCGTCGGCTTGTCGCTTGCCTGCAAAGCGTTTGCCTGCTAATATGAATACAAACTATGGATTCCAGAGAACGAAAAATTTATCGTGTGACGGTGATTGGCAGCATAATCAACGTGCTGCTTGTTGCGCTTAAGTTTGCTTTCGGCATACTTGGACGCTCGTCGGCTATGATAGCCGATGCCGTACACTCGCTGTCCGACCTTGTGACGGATGTCGTAGTGATAGTGTTCGTCAAACTTGGCAACAAGCCACAAGACAGCGACCACGATTACGGCCACGGTAAGTATGAGACATTAGCTACGGCTTTCATCGGTATGGCGTTGCTTGCCGTCGGCATAATGATTCTATACGGTGGAGTAGAGAAAATCACAGCAGCGTTGCGCGGAGAAACTTTGCAACAGCCGGGCATGATAGCACTTTGGGCGGCCATTATAAGCATAGTCTCGAAAGAATGGTGCTACCGCTTCACGGCGAGGGTGGGGCGGCAGACATCGTCACAGGCGGTTATAGCCAACGCATGGCACCACCGCAGCGACGCTTTCTCGTCGATAGGCACAGCCCTCGGCATATCCGGAGCGATTTTCTTAGGCAGCCGCTGGACCGTACTCGATCCCATTGCCGCCGTAGTCGTAAGCGTGTTTATCGTGAAAACGGCAATAAGGTTGATGAAACAAGCATCCGACGAACTTCTTGAAAAGAGCTTGCCTGACGCCGTTGAACGTCGCATTGAGGCCATAGCCGAATGCGAAGCCGGAGTAAGCGGCATACACAACATACGCACCCGCCGCATAGGCAGCCGCGTATCGATAGAAATGCACTTGCGCATGCCCGGCGAAACAACGCTTTACGAAGCCCATCAACACGCATCGAACATAGAACGCCGGTTGCGCCAAGAGTTCGGCGATGGTACTTTCATCAGCCTACATCTCGAACCGTTGAAGGTCAACGGACGGTATGTTGAACCGGGAAAGAGCCCTTTGAATTAAGAGTTAAGAATTAAGAAAACATGTCTCGTTGCATTGTCTCAACTAAAGCATATTTTCTTAATTCTTAACTCTTAATTCTTAATTTAACGAAACTCTTAACTCTTATTGATCATCCCAGCACCACGTCGAGCACCATCATCAGCGTAAAACCGACGGCGAAGCCTATTGTGCCGACGTTGGAATGCTCGCCTTCTGACATTTCGGGTATCAATTCCTCCACCACGACGTAAAGCATCGCCCCGGCGGCGAAAGCCAACAGGTAAGGCATGGCCGGCGTAATGGCCGAAGCCAGCAACACAACCAACAGTCCGCCGACGGGCTCTACCAATCCGCTCAGCGCACCCATTGAAAACGAACGCAGGCGGCTGTTGCCTGCGGCGCGCATCGGCATCGACACGATTGCTCCCTCGGGCACGTTCTGTATCGCAATACCGAGAGCCATGGCCATGGCTGCCGCAGCGGTTATCTGCCCTCCGCCCTGCATGGCTCCGGCCAACACAACGCCGACGCTCATGCCCTCCGGCAAGTTGTGAATAGTAACGGCAAGCGAAAGCATGGCCGTGCGCGACAGTCGGCAACGCGGCCCTTCAGGTTCGGCGCAGCCGATATGCAAGTGCGGGGTCAGCTTGTCTATTGCCAACAAAAGCGCCATGCCGGCCATTAAACCTACGGCGGCAGGCACAACAGCCATGCGACCCATGCCGGCGCACATCTCCATTCCGGGAATGAGCAGCGACCATACCGAGGCCGCCACCATTACGCCAGAGGCGAAACCCAACAACGACTTCTGCGCCAATACGGGCATGCCCCTCTTCATGAAGAACACGAAGGCAGAGCCTAAAACAGTGCCGAGAAACGGGATAAGCAATGTTAGCAACATATATTCTTTCATATTAGTTTGTTTACATCCGCAAAGTTACTAATTTATTCCCGATCCGGCAATACCTGAAACGTATGAAAAAAACGTAGCGTGAACGGGAAAAACGGCGCACGAATACACACGCATGAAAATCAGATATGCGTTTTAACAAAATATTTTTTACAACGACACGCTTTGTCGCATAGTATTCATACCTTTGCATAAAGTTTGTATTACCGGTGTGGCAGTAAACAGAAAGGAGGTGAACATGAGCAAGCAAGTTGAAGGAATGAGGCGCATGCTGCTGATACTCGATATTGTAAGGCGGAAGGGAAGGTTCATGCCGAAGGACGAGTTGCTGAGATACGTCAACGGCAAAATGTCCGACCTGTATGGATACCGCAGCATAACGGGGCGCACACTCGAACGCGACATAAACGACATAAGCGAGTTTTTCGGCATCGGCATCACGTACAACCGGACAAAACGGGGATATTTCATTCGCAACGATTACAGTACGTATGACGACAGAATAAGCGAACTTATGATGAATTTCGACCTCGTGAACGCTCTCGACCGTGACACAAACCTATCTTCATTCGTGCTCGCCGAGCACCACCGGCCGCTGTACAGCCACTGGCTGATGCCATTGGTCAGGGCCATACGCGACAGTCATCCCGTAGCGTTCGATTACATGAACTACCGCAACGACTGCAGCGAGAAACATTTCGAAGTGTTGCCGCATTACCTCAAGGAGTCAAACCAACGCTGGTATCTCTTGGCTTACGACGGGGCGGCGCTGAAAACATTCGGCATTGACCGCATACGCAACCTCGAAGTGGCGGTAGGCGAAACGTTCGAACGCAACACCGACATCGACGTAGCCGGGCTTTTCCGCGACTGTTACGGACTGTGGAACGATGAGAAAATGCCGGTTGAGGACATCGAACTGCGCTACGACGCCCTTGACGGGCGCTTCATAAAGTCGGCGCCGATACACCACTCACAAAAGATATTGGCCGACACGGACGACGAATTCCGCATATCCTTGCGCTTGCGCATAACCAACGATTTCGTAATGGAACTGCTCTCGCGCAGCCGTTCGCTCGAAGTAATCAAGCCGCAACATCTGCGCGAGCGCGTCCGCAAGATATACGAGGAAGCATTGAAACGCAATTCGTGAGCTCAGGCAGGCTCGCCAGATAAAGCGTTAATCCCTATCGTTTAGACCGTTGAAACCACTCGGTAACGTCGTTAAAACGTCATGAACGGGCGGCTCTCGACAATCCTATTTATAAAAGGTAACCTTTCAGCCCACAAAAGGCAACCTTTCGCATCATAAAAGGACACCTTTTGCAAACCAAAAGGATGCATATTGGGAAAGCATTTATAATCAGATAATTACAAGCATGATGATAATAAAGTTTTGGATAATAATCGGCCTCGCATACATTGCGGCCATACCGATGACGCTTTTGCAAGTGTATTATCAACGCACAAGGAACAACTTCAGGCCCGGATTGGCAATACATTTCCTTTCAGTGTGGCTGCTTATGCCGTGGTTCATACTTTACAGGATTTTCATTTGCAGTCCCCGGGAGTTCATCAAAAAGCATTTCGGAAAATGAATAAATGACAGGTTGGAAAAAAATATTGACCATAAAAAAACAAACAATCATTATGAAAGGCAAAACCGTATTTTCAGAAAGTGAATATCATGCTTTATGCAAGTTGATAACGGAACGATGCGCAGCACCAAGTAACAAACAGAAACCCATTCGTGATAAGATGCGCAACATAGGTTTATATGGAAGCGATTTTGGAATAAGGGATATGACCGTTGACAAGTTTAACGGACTAATAAAAAATGGAACAATAACAATAAAAAGAAGCGGTAATAGTATTTATCATGTAGAACCTAAGGCCAGTTCAACTATTTCCAGCCGTGCAAATAGTGATGAATCTTATGTTATTGATTTATGTGATAAAGTGCTCGGCTTGAAAGCCTCTCGTCAGCATCGTTTTGATTTCTTATGTGGTGATACAGGAACAAAGTTACCTGTTGATGCATATTATCCTGATCTAAAATTGGTAATCGAATATTATGAACGTCAGCATGCAGAACCTGTAAAATTGTTTGATAATAAACAAACTGTAAGTGGGGTTTCACGAGGAGAACAACGTAAAATATATGATGAACGACGTAAAGAGGTATTACCTCAACATGGCATAGACCTTGTTATAATATCATATTCGGACTTTGGAACGAGTAAAAGACTTACCCGTAATGAAACTGATAATATATCTGTAATTCGAGAAAAACTGAAAAAATATATAAAACCTTAATTCCGCAACACTATAGTTTAACATTATTTATAAGTGCCTGAGCAACAAAAAGTTGCCCAGGATTTTGCC
>CALUFA010000031.1 GCA_944319795.1 uncultured Prevotella sp.
AATATGTACAATAAAATGAATTTTGTCGCTTTGCAAGCAAAATCCCACTAAACCCTATAGGTTGCGGATTTGAGGATAATGAAGTTGGTCTGTTATTGGGAACTTCTCCTATAACTTCCAATGGTGAGCATAACTACTACTTTGATGAAAGAATCAAAGCTGCCGCAATGCTTTACCATAGTGGAAAGATAAGAAGGATTATAGCAAGTGGAGGAGATTATTCAAGTAATGGAGGATGCAATGAATTGATGGCTATGAGAGATTCTTTGATAAAACAGGGAGTTCCTGACAGCTTGGTTTCTTTGGACTATCAAGGAACGCGCACCCTGCATTCGATAACCAAAGTCAAGGACTTGGGAAGCATTACTATCATTTCACAGAAGTACCACAATGAAAGAGCCATATATCTTGCAGAACATTACGGCTTGCAAGCCGTAGCTTATAATGCAACTATGCCAAATATTGCAAAGAAGAAAATACGGAACATTTCAAGGGAATTTCTTGCAAGGGTAAAGTTATTTATAGATTTAGTGAGTTCTAAATAAGTGTCTAATTTTTCTTCCTGACACTCTTAGAAGAAGAAATGAAATAGGTTGAAAATCGGACATAAAACACAAGAGGACATTTTTTAAGAAAGTCCATTTTATAGGGAGATTCAGAAAAAAGTACCACCTACTGAAAAAGCCGCTTTATTCTATATTTCAGCAATTAGAATATAGTAGCTTTTCAAGTATTTAGAAACATCTGAATAAAGTACACCTATATGACTGATTCTCTTATTATTACTTGCATAGTCCAACTGAATTTGCTAACTTTACACCGAGATAACAAACATATTTATAACCACATCTTGCTTTATTAGATGTAAACCACCATGTAAACTGAAAGAAGCGTGAGGTAAAATTTCAAGACATTTGAAAATGTAATAAGATAACCGTAAGATTCGTTAGCTCAGCTGGTTGCCGTTTGAAAGACGAGCCGTAGGCGAGCCTTTTAAACGGTGAAAAGCAGTAACACTTTTAATGTTGGGGTCTTGGGTTCGAGCCCCAAACGGATCACTTACACAAATGGTAAAACGAAGAAAACCACTGATAATCAATCATTATCAGCGGTTTTTTCTTTTATCCACACCCACATTTCAGGGCAAAATTTGGACAGCGGATTTTATCGGTGTTTTGGCTGATTGCAGACATTCATATTTACGTTAGTTCGGTATAAGTATTATTTCACAAAAAGTATCGTTGTTGTATTAGATTTAAGAAGTCGGTGGTATTCTGTCATTTAGGAATTATTTCATTTTCTTATTTCTTATGCCGAACTCACGTTTTTAAAGTATCTCTGCTAACTCCACGATGTGTTTTTATCTTGGTTTTGTATCATTTCTGTCTCGAAATTCAATTCATCAGTAGAATTAATTATTTAAGACATGAATGTTCAGCGGTTTTTAGTAACTTTGCAGCAAAAAATGGTACTAGAATCAATTGGAGAAGCAGTATGCCGCATAAAAGAGCTTATTGAAAGAAGCATTGTTGATGGCGGAGTGGAAGCCAAAAACAATTTGATTAGAACTCAACAGCCAATATGCATACTTCACGATGCCGCAAAAGCAGAATTTATTAGACGTGGAGTAAATCCAGACTTTATAAATCCTCCTTATGGAGAGCATAATGGCGAATTAAAATTGGCAGGATTTTTTAAATGTAAAGATCAAGATATATGTATTCTGCCTAATAATACCACGGCAGAAGAAGAAATCTTAATGTTTGATGGGATTCTTCGAGGGCAAAAAGACCCGTATGGATTTGAACTAACAGAGAAAATTCTATCAGTAAACGTCCGAAGCCAGTTAAGTAGCATTGCCAAGAATTTTGACACACTATACGAAAGAACATTTGCTGAAGCTCTTAATCTACATTTGCGATGTCCTAAAATGGTATTAGGTGAGTTTTATATGATTCCTGTTTTTGAATATAATGATTCATTAGCGAAAAATAATATTGTTGGATTTAAACAAAACAGAAAAATTCAAGAGCATATTCAAAAGTATATTTATTCGTTTGGTGCTGTAAATAATCGTTCAATTATAGATGGGCAAGAGTATAAATATGAAAGAGTGTGTCTCTTGATTGTGGACTTCAATAGACCCGTTCCAAAAGTTTATAACACAGACGACGAACTAAAAGCTGATGGATTATTACCTGAACGTAGCACTGCGACTATTAACCAAATGAATTTTCCGAGCTTTGCTAAAACGTTAATGTCTATATATCAAGATCGCTTTGGAATGTCAAGATTTAGTTGATATTTTGCAATCAAGAATTCATTAATTTTCAATGTGTCATTGATAGAACGTAGGGTGGTTATCTCTTCCTCTGAAAAATTTGGTATAGAAAATTTCTCAATAAAATTTTTCTGATAGCATGGATAACCACCTTCAATAGAAACACTTGTCTTATCAACGTAATACTCCATTATGAGAGAGTTGAGTATTTTTTGCATTACATCTAAGTTTTTAGCTTGGGATATAGGATTATGTCCGAATAATGTTTGAGTGTTATCTCTGAGATAAATCCCATAACCGTTAGTGAAGAACCCTTGTGGGTTATTGTCCAAAAGAAACCTTGGCTTTTTACTAAAAGTCGGTGTCAGCAATTTTACGCCTGTTCGATTTAATCCTTGAGTTCTTCCATAAGCATAAAAAGGAATATAGACATGTTTTCCTTTTCCACGTCCTCTAAGAATTTCCTTGACATATAAAAAATACTCATAGCACTTTGGATATTCAGAAGCCATTGTATCTTCTTGAATGGCAATAGCTTTTCCGTCTTTAGATGACACATAAGGGAAGATTATTCTCCGTTTGTTGTTTTTGATATCCTCAGACGATTTTACATCTGAAATCTTAATAACGGAGCGTGTCAACACTTTTTCTATTGCAAAGATTTGATTATCTTTTAAAGTATAATAGTAGTCTTCATCCTGTGAAATAGGTGTAAAGAAATATACTTCATCTTTGAGTGTAGCAATTCCAACACAAATATTGAACATACTGCCAATCGTTTCTCCGCAATTTTCTATTTTTGTGATATTTTCTCGTTCTTTACCACAGAGTAAACGCCATTTTTTAACAGATAAAGAAGTATATTGATTATCTGTATAATGTATATTATTTAAAAATTTTTGAGGACTTTCTCCTTTTTTTATTCGGTCATATTGTATAACTGAATTTTTCGTCTTACTAAGGAAAGAGATAGCAGTATAGGTTTGTACATCAAAGACCTTAGTTGAATTGAAATCTACAATTTGATGAACACATTGCTCGTCTTGAAAAAATGAGCGAAGGCATTCTCCTGCAAGAGATGTAAAATAATTATTCGGAGTAATATATCCCAGAACGCCAGATTTTTTTAATACCTGAAGTCCTAATTCAAAAAATGCAAAATACAAGTTGTATGTACCAAATTTTGTTGTCCTAAACTTTGACAAAAGATATTCCCGTGTAGCTTCATCCATGTCTTGAAACTTCACATAAGGGGGATTACCTACTACTGCATCAAATTTTTGATTCCAATTATATTTAAGACTATTACAACAAATAAGATTCATTTCTGACAACTCAATCACTTCATTATTACTCAAAGAAAGTAATGATAATAGTAATTGACAGCGGTGTATATTATAAGGTAATATATCAGCTCCATAAACATTTTCCTTAATGCAATCAGCTACACTTTTTTTGTAGGTTGCTACATAATATCTGACTACAGCTAATAGAAATGCACCACTTCCGCAACTCAAATCAATAATCTTAGCGTCATAAGACGGAGAAATCGTTTTAAGAATGTAGTCGGCTATGTACGGGGGAGTAAAAAAAGCTCCATTTACTTTTTTATCAACAGCAGGAATTAGTAATTCCATTGCGTTTGCCATTTCCTCTATCGTCAAAATACCAATGATAGAAATATCTTTCTGAATTTTAGCATTAGGCTGAAATCCATTTAAATATTGACATAAGAATTGATTACCAGCAAAGTCTATCTTATTGTTCATAATATAGTAATGAACAATATGCTTTTCAATTTCCTCTATGGAGAAATCCTTTATAAGCTGATTTAACTTCAATATATCCATGTTGCAAAGATAGGTATTTATTAAATATTCACCAAATAAAATCTCAACTAAAATATATGTTTTACGCATTTATTTAATATCTGCGTAGAATTTAATATCTTTGCACATGTTATTTACTGATTTATGAGTAATACTTCTAAAGAAAAGCAGGAACGAAAGGTTGTTCATCTCCAAATGGGTGAACATCACGAATATTTTGGTTCTATTGAACAGTTATTTTGCAAGTATGATAAAACAGTATTGGGGTTTAGCATATATCAAGTACGAAACAATCTTAAACGTTTGGGTATTATGAGTTCCAAGAATTGCATAATTCGAGTTGGTGTTTTACAGACTAAGATAAAAAAATAAAATAAAAACTTTTGAACATGGAACAGATAGACTTTGAAAAGTTGAAAAGAAAAGCCCCATTTGTTTATTTGGGGAGCCGGGGCAACAAAAGCGACTATCCTTTGGGGGACATAAACGGCTTGAAAAGTCCTGTTCTGGAAGATTTCCTTGCTACAACAGGTTTGAGCAATATGTTAAAGGATGTAGTTTTAAGGACTACCAGTAAAAATATTGAAGATATATATTCGGAGCTTTACGAAACTAATCATTTTGAACTAATAGAGGAAATAGAAAAAGGGATTATTTCATATTATAGTAAAATGCAAATACCTACAAAACCAACACTATACGATTATTTGATTCTATTTTTGAGGAGTAAAGATTGTATAGAGACTTTTAATTGGGACCCTTTATTATTACAAGCATACAACAGAGTAAATCGAATCACAAAGAATTTACCTCAACTTATTTTTTTGCATGGTTCTGTTGCAGTAGGATTACGCAAAAACTGTATGCGCTATAAACCATTACAGAATGGAACTTGCTCAAAATGTGGGGAACATTTAGCAATGTCCAAACTGCTATATCCTGTAAAAGACAAAGATTACCAATCAGATATTTTTATTCGTCATAGTTTGTCTGACTTGAACATTATTTAGAACGTGCTGAAATACTAACCATTTTTTTTTTGGGGGGGGGTATAGCGCACCTAAAAGCGATATAGCCGCAAGAGAAATTATGTACAAGGCTTTTTCAAAAGAATTTAGACGCTTAGATTTAATTGAAATTATAGATATAGCTGATAAAACCAACCTCTGTAAAAATTGGGAATACTTTGCTGAAAAGACGAATTATCATTTCGATATAAAAGAAAATTTGCTTGATACATAGGTAAATTTCCTCGGAGAAGTATTAATGCTTATGCTAAATCTCAATTAGAAGGAAATTGGAATTGCATTCCATGGGTAATTAACCCCAATATGACTTTTAATGATTTAGCAAGTTTTGTAATGCCACTTTTGCAGCAAGAGGAAACAGGCTCTATTGATGTTTTAAACATTCATTCAACGAGATAAGTTTATTCTCTCTTGCATTTCACTAATCTTCCATTCATATTTCCCCTCTGCGACATCACCACTTCATTAAGTGTGTGACAATGTTTTATTTCATCAAAAGGCTAGCGGCTCTCCACATAGTCACAGAGCCATGCGCCAATGGCTTTCTGTTGTTCGGAAGTTTCCCCGTATTCCTGCATTAAGCCCTTGATGTCGGCAGCTTCGTACCGAAATGGATAATCGCATCAACGGACATCCATATTCTATTATCATTTAAAAATCCGATCTTTTATCGTCACAATGTCACAATACAACATAATCCACTGATAATCACGATATTGGATGGTGACATTAATACAAGTCGGACTATCACCATTGTCACACGTTTAGGATTAGGTGACAGTAGTGACAAAGCAAAATATGCTATTATCACAGCATAACTTATTGATAATAAGGCGCATGGAACGCATTGTGACATTGTGACGGTAAAATAAGGACAAATAAAAACATGTATGCGGAAAGCCGATAGTTCTCACGACGTTTTAGATAACAATGAATATCTGCCACATTGCCTTTTTGAACTTTTTACCCGTCAGTTGAATTTATCCTTCTTTATCGTGGGGAATACGACGCATTACAACAGGCGGCCAAACGCAGTGTGAAAGGCAATCTTTCATAAGGCGAAAGGCCACATATTGCAATGCTATCGGCAACCTTTTTGCATAAGCCATCATCCTTACTTAAAATAAGTTCGGTATAAAGATTATCCCATAAAAAGTATCGTTGTTGTATTGGGTTTATGAAGTCGGCGGCATATTGTCATTGCCTAACGGCGATGACAATATGCCGCCGACTTGTTGCGTTTTGACCCATCAGAAACTGACGGTTCGCGAACCGTCGGCGTTTTCGCCGATTGTCACTTTCGTTGCATTTTCGGGCAACAGGTCCTCAACCAGTTCGGGCCACTCGATAAAGCAAAGTCCGCCGCCGTAGAAGTATTCCTCATACCCCATGTCGTAGACTTCCTCTATCTTCTTTATCCTGTAAAAGTCGAAATGGTAAATGGTTTCGCCCGAAGTTTCCGACGTGTACTCGTTGACGATGGCGAACGTTGGCGACGTTATCACGTCGTTTACGCCGAGCTGTTCGCATACGGCCTTGATAAACGTTGTCTTGCCTGCGCCCATCTTGCCGTAGAAGGCGAACACGCGGCTGCACCCCATGTTTTCAACGAACCGGCGCGCGGCTTGGTTGATGTCCTCAAGATTGTTGATCGTTATTTCCATTATGTCCATATTTTACAACCGCCCCACCCTGCCGTGGCATGTACCTTGCCGGGTGGGCGGCTTACGTTTTCATACATGTTCCTACCGTTTCCTTACCCTCATCGTTATCAGCGGCACTATCATTTCCTCCATCGAGATGCCGCCGTGCTGGAACGTATCCTTATAGTAAGACACGTAGTAATTGTAATTGTTTGGATAGGCGAAGAACGAATCGCCCGTGGCGAACACATACGACGTGCTCAGGTTGGGCGCAGGCAGCATGGCCTTGTGCGGCTCTTTTATGACGAACACTTCTTTCGGATTGTAGTTTAGGTTCTTGCCGAGTTTGTAGCGTAAGTTTGTGTTCGTGTTGCGGTCGCCTATTATCTTGACCGGTTTCGACGCGCGTATGCTGCCGTGGTCGGTGGTTATCACTACGGTGAAATCGCTTTGGGCTAGCATCTTGAACAAGTCGGCCAGCACCGAATGGCGGAACCAGCTGAGCGTTATGCTGCGGTAGGCCGACTCGTTGTTGGCAAGCTCGCGCACCATTTTCGACTCCGTGCGCGCATGGCTGAGCATGTCGATGAAGTTGATTACGAGCACGTTAAGGTCGTTGCCCTTCAGCGAATTGAATTTCTGGAGGAATTTGTCCGCTCCCGTAGAGTCGTTGATTTTATGGTAAGAAAACGTGTCGTGCCTACGGTAGCGCTCAAGCTGGGTCTTTATCAGCGGTCCCTCGTTTAGGTTCTTTCCCTCTTCCTCGTCCTCGTCGACCCACAGGTCGGGGAACATTTCAGCGATCTTAACCGGCATAAGGCCGCTGAATATGGCGTTGCGCGCATACTGCGTGGCCGTAGGCAGTATGCTGACGTATGTCTGTTCGTCAATGTCGAACATATCGCCGATTTCCTGCGACAGCATCCGCCATTGGTCAAGGCGGAAATTGTCGATGACAATAAGGAATACTTTCTCGCCGGAGTCAAGCAGCGGGAATATTTTCCGCTTGAATATGTCGACGCTCATTATCGGGCGTTCCTCTTCCTTCTGTTGCGGTTTGCGCATTAGTGGATGGGCTTGGCGCAGCTTCGACACTGATTGGGCGCCGGCCGACTGCCCCTTGGCTATGTCGTCCATCCAATCCATGTAATGTGCCTTTATGTATTTTGCGAACCCGTTGTCGGCATCTTCCTTTTGCATCTTGAGCATCTCGGTCATGTTGCTGTCGGTGTTGCTCAATTCCAGTTCCCAGTGCACAAGTCGGCGGTAGACGTCCATCCAGTCGCCTATGGTCTTGCAGTCACTGATTTGCGCGGCTATGTCCTGGAAATTCTGCTGGTATCCGGTTTGTGTCACTTCGGTTACGATCTCCTTTTGGTGGATGTTCTTCTTAAGCGAAAGGAGTATCTGGTTAGGGTTCACCGGCTTTATCAGATAGTCGGCTATCTTAGAGCCTATGGCTTGGTCCATGATGTTTTCCTCCTCGCTCTTGGTTACCATAACCACCGGCGTGGCAGGCGAAATTTCCTTTATCTTCTGCAACGTCTCAAGTCCGCTGAGACCAGGCATCATCTCGTCGAGCAAAATCAGGTCGAACGTTTTTTGCCTGCACTGGTCTATGGCGTCGGTGCCGTTGGTAACGGTCACCACGTCATAACCTTTCTTCTCAAGGAAAAGTATGTGGGCTCGGAGCAATTCCATCTCGTCGTCAGCCCATAATAACAGTCCGTTGCTCATTTTCCTTCATTTAAGTTTGAATGGTTCCGCATGATGCTGAATGCGGACATTATAAAACATATACGCCGTAGGGAGCTATCTTGTCAGAATCCGTCCAAGTCATAATATTCGTCCTCCAAGTCGAAACCGTCTTGGCGGTTGTCGGTGCCAACGGCGCCGTTGTCTTCAACGTCGTCGTTTACGGCGTTGTTGCCGTTATTGCCTACATCACCGCTGAACTCTATGACGAATTCGTCTTCCGGCGTTGACACGTTGTTGCCGTCCGTAGCCCGGTTTGTTTCCTGTCCGGGCTGTTCCAGCGGAACAACAGTCTCCTGCGGTTCCTGCCTTACGGGCTCTTCCGTTACGGCCGGCCGGCCAGGCGCATTGCCTTCGTCGAGCGGTATGACGGTCTCGCCCACGGTTGCCTCTTCCGCCGGGGCGGCAGGCTGTACGTCGTCTATTACGAAAGTTCCGCCGTCATCCTGTGCTGCACTGTCGTCCTGAGCATCGTCCTGCACGTCCGGTACGACCAACGTACCGGCATCGTCAGCGCCTTCATCCGCAGCGGTGCCATCGGGTTCTACGAGCGTGTCACCAACCGGTTCGTTGCCTTCAGGCGTATTCTCTGGCTCTTCCGTCACAACCGTGTTTCCTTCGGCTGTGCCTGCGTTACCTCCGCCTGCGGTTGCGCCGTCAGGTTCGTCCAATGTTATGACTGTGTTGCCGCCGTCGTTTACGCTTGGTTCCGACTGCTCGTCCTCGATAAACAGGCCGTCCTCTATCACGCCGCCGTTATACAGTCCGCCACCGTCGCCTTCATCGTCTTGCGACGGCTCATACTCTATCGTCGCCGGTTCGGTAAGCAGCCTTACCGTACTGATGCGCAAAGGCACGAAGTGCTGTTCGTAGAACTTGTCGTAATCATTATAGCTGAATTGCGTGCCGAGAAGTTCAAGGTTGGCGTCACTGATGACAAAGGTGCGCGCCTTTGCCGTGAGCCCACGTATGGCGGCATTGCCACCGACCTGGCGTGCGTACTGCAATGCTTCGTCGTAACTGAGGAAACCGCTAATGCGCATACGGTGGAGTCCACCCTGCTCTTCCAACACAACATCGAAGTTTCTTACGATGAAGTTGGTGAAATTAAATCTCGCAAGTTCGAAAAGCAGCTTATTCTCATTGACCGAATCCGGCGAATACACGAACAAGAACGAGAAATCGACGTTGCGCTCGGCCACGAACTTACGCGCAGCGATCGAGTCGCTGTCGTTAAGCACTACGGTGCGCCGCTCCCACACGTCGCTTATGTCAAACTTGCCGCCATACAGCTGGCGCCCGGCTTTCACTCCGTTGATTATCATTCCGGCCAACTCGCTCACGTCGCTTTCGGGATATTTGCCCACTACTTCCTGCATGTCGGTAAGACATCCCTCGCTGTCGCCGCTGTTGAGCTTGCTCAGTCCGCCGATAAATATGAACTTGTCGCGGTTTGCCCCCATCGGGAAGCGCGAAGCTGACAGCGACGCGTTGGCACTTACCTCGTCGAACCTATCCGCCTTGAACGCCTCGTAAGTGGCCGCATAAAGCGAGTCTTCGATATGTACGCCGAACCGTGCGTTCTCTTCGTACAGCGGGTCGGCAAGCAACACCGTCCACCTGCTCTGCGGAAAATCGCGCTTCAACATTTCCAAATAAGAACCGGCCATGCCGCCTTCATTACGCCGCGAGTATAACAAGAACAAATGATAATAAGCCTCATCAAGGTTCTCGTAGTCCTTGTAATTATCGGTAAGGCGGCGAAGAGTCTTTTCCCCAAGCGCAAGATTGTCGAGCTTGTCCTTGAATATCACGCCCGAATGGAACAGTCCGTCAGCTATTATCTTGTTACTCTCCGCCACCTGTTCCGGCGTAAACGGTATTTGCTTCAAATAATACTCACGCATGTGGGGATTGTTGTGCGCGCTGTCGAGCGCGTTTTCAATCGAATCTTGCATTGCCTCGGCCGCGGCGATAGAGTCGCGCATCTCGTCGGTCAGTTCGCCTGCGTCGCTTCCAACAGCCACCACCGTTTTGTTGGTACGCTGCCAGTCGTCGACGTTTTCGCGCCGCCCCCACAATTTCTGGAACGTAGCCTTACCCTGGCTGACGACCGTCGGATTATAGAAATACCAAGTGCCGTTCTTGTCGGTCATGTTATTGGCTTGGTTGTTCTGCCCGGTCATTGCCCCCGAACCGTGCTCGGCAAGGTATTGCTGCGACTCGGCTTCGGCCTGCGCCTCGCGCTCCTCTTTTTCTTTCTGCTTAAGAGCTTCTATAACACGGTCGATGGCTTCGTTCCTCTCGGCCTCCGGCATCTTGGCAAGAGCCTGCAGCGAGTCTTGCAGATGCACAGCCTCGGTATACGGTACAAGCTCGTCGAGCACTTTCGACCTGTCTGACAGTTGCTGGTAATCCTTCCGTTCCTTGTCAAGCAAGCCTATTGCTTCGCCGTAGCAACGGCGCGCGTTGCTGTAATCCTCACGTTCCCAATACAAGTCGCCGAGCTTCAGCAGCAATACGCCTTTCTCTATACCGGCCCTCGTCGACTTCTCATTACCCTTCTCGTATGCCGCGATGGCGTTCGCAGTATCTTTTTGGTTTAGATAGATGTTGCCGATGGCGTAATAAACCTGGTCGAGGTAATCCTTGTTATTGTCAGAACGGGCCATTCGGCGCAACTTTTTTATCATCTTCTTCGACTGCTGTCCGCCCATAACCTCGGTCATTGCGATGCGTGCGTTAAACTCAAGTTCATAAGGCGGATGCAACCGTATCACGCGTTTGAACGCCTTATAAGCCTTTTCGTTATGCCCAAGGGCGGCTTCGAGCTGTCCCATGAGATACCATTCGCGGGCTTTCTGCTTACGGCGCATCTCATGCTTGATAACTTTACGCAAATAAGGTATGGCCTTTTCATACTCACCCGTGTGGATATAATAATCGGCATAAGTGTAATCCCATTCCTTACGCGCGCGCCAATGCAGCGAATCGCGGTTCATCTTGGTTATAACGTCCTCGGCATCGTAAAGCCAATCCTGCTCGATATAGCATTTCGCCAGCCATGCCCTCGCCCTACCGTATATCGCCGGTTGGGTGGAATAAAGACGGCTCATGTACGCGAACGTCGACGCGGCTTCGTCGAACGAGCCTTTCATAAATTGCGCACGCCCCATCAACAGCCACGCCTTCCACAAGAATGGATTATATTCCCTGCGGTTAAGCCACTCTATGTCTTTATCTGTTTTCTTCCTGCTTTTCGTCCACTTAGGCCGCCGTTTTATGCTGTGAAGACGGATTGCCTTTTGGCATTTCTCTATGGCGCGGTCGAAGTTGGCAGCCCCGAGGTCGCGGCTGTTTCTGTTCCCGACGATATAAAGAGGCAGCATCTCTGTGAAATTATCCTTGTTGCCGGTCTCTTTCTCAAGCGAGCCGTCGATGTATGCCAACGAACCATTATAATAAGTATTATAACGGGCGTTGAACGAATGCCACCAACGGCTTTGCGCCGTATTCTTCTCGGTAGAACAGCTTACGGCCGCCATTACGAGAATGACAGCCAACAAGGGAATTATATGTTTAGCAAACTTTATACGCATTTTGTTTCGGCAAAAGCCACAACGCCATCATATAATAAACTTACAAATTGCGGTTTTATTGCCTAAAAGATAAAACTCTCATCCTTCAACCAGCATTATGGCTTCATCCTTAAGTTGGTCGGGCAGGTTTATGCACCGCAAGTTAAGACTTTTCAGCCAGTCTTTCACCTCTTCTTGTTTCATCGTGTACATTACTTCTGCAAACTGCGCCGCCTCTTCGTCGGTATAACCGTCCGACCTGCGTCCGCGGAACTTGTCAAGTTCCTCGTCGTCGAAATACTCTATTTCGCCCACGGCATTTTGCAAGGCACATTCCTGCAAACACTTGCCACGCCCCGAAACACATGTTCCACAAGAAGAGCCGGCATCAGGTTCCGTCTCGTTTCCGGCGCCGTCCTTCCGTCCGAACATTCTCTGCAGCACTACAACGAGCAGCACCAAGAGCGCCAAATAAAGAACATACGACATTGCCTCCATGTCAATCTATTTCCTCTACGGCGAAACCTGCCGACTTAAGGTCGTCCCAAAAATGCGGATACGACTTTCTTACAACTTGCGGATTGTCTATCTTCAAACCCCGGAACACTATCGACGCAGGGGCAAAAGCCATAGCCATGCGATGGTCTTCATACGTATTGACGACGATGTCCTTATACGGTTCGCAACGCTCGCCGTCCCACGACAATTCGCCTATGCCCGTCTCACGCACAACGTATCCGAGTTTGCGCATTTCCGTTTTCAACGCCTCAACACGATCCGTCTCCTTAATCTTAAGCGACGACAACCCTGTAAACCTGAAAGGAATGTCGGCCAAGACGCAGCAAACCACCATTGTCTGCACCATGTCGGGCTGATTGACGAAGTCGTAATCAAGACGCGGTGGTTTTGTTTCGACAAGTTTCAACGTTACCGTAGTCGGCACACCGCGCTCCCTTGTCTTAAACATTGTCCTTACGCCGAGCATGCTGAACAAGTATTTAATTGCCGAATCTCCTTGCCGCGAACCGTCGGTGAGCCCCGTAAGTGTTATCTCCGACTCGTCGCTTTTACCAAGAACGAGCATCTCATACCAATATGAAGCAGCACTCCAATCGTTCTCGACGAAAAACGGCTTAGGTTCATACGGTTTAGGCTTAACTTTTATCGTATCGACACCGATCCAGTCAACGTCGGCTCCAAAGTCTTTCATCATGCACAACGTCAGGTCTATATAAGGGCGCGAAACAATCTCTCCGCAAAGTTTCAGCTCGAGTCCGTTTGTCAGCACCGGACCAATCATAAGCAACGCCGATATGTATTGCGAACTTATATTTCCCTGTATTTCCAACCGTCCGCCGTCGAGCTTGCGCCCCCTTATCCCCAACGGAGGATAACCGGGTTCACCCTCATAGCTTATATCGGCACCGATATACCTTAACGCATCAACCAATGCCTTTATCGGCCGTTGCTTCATGCGCTGCGTTCCGGTCAGTACATGCCCGCCCGGCGTAACAGCAAGATAAGCCGTCATGAAACGCATGGCCGTACCGGCAGCCCTAATGTCGATGACGGGCGGCATATCATGCAAGGCTTTGAGTATAACCTCGGTATCGTCACAATCTGACATATTGTCTGGCATCATCTTACTACCAGACAACGCATTGATGACCAACGCCCTGTTGCTTATGCTTTTTGACGCCGGAAGGTTTACGCTTATATTAAATTTTTCAGGTGCTGTAAGTTGGTATTTCATATAATGCAAAGGTACTCAAACTTACGCACAAAACAAAACAAAAACAAATATTTTTGTAAGGTCATACGGTTGTGGGGTTGTGAGGTCTTACGGTTGTGCGGTCTTACGGTTGTGAGATTTCCATACCGTAAAATCGTAAAGACTTACGTGAGTTCGGTATAATAAGAAAGCGGAATCATTCTAAAAATATAAGAAGTCGGTGGCATTTTGTCATTCCGGGCAGAGACCCGGAATCCAGAAAACACACTTTAGCCAAAAACTTGATTGCATACACTGGATTCCGGGTCTCTGCCCGGAATGACAAAATGCCACCGACTTCTTATTTTTAGAATGATTCCATTTGTCTTATTTCTTATATAGAACTCACATTAAAGCCGCATAACCGTAGAACCTCATAACCGCACAACCATAGAACCGCATAACCGTAAGACCGCACAACCGTAAAACCGCACAACCGTAAGACCACACAACCCTACTTTCTAACCAGTCTTAAGCCTATGTCGGAAATTCCGGGTAAAATCTCGCGCATCATAATATGATGTACGCGCACGTTCAAAGAATCTCCCTGCTGCAAGTCATCCTCGGAAAGAATGAAATCATACTGAAAATAGCTGACCCCGTTGCCGAGGGTATTTCCCTTACCGTCGTATAAGCGGCAGTTAAGCGTGTCAATGCTTACCCTATGCCCAGGCTCAACCGTGCGCTCGACTAACAGGCTCAACGCCGTAAACGGATAGGCGGAGTTGATGCGAAGCCCTATTTCCTGGCGGTAACGCCCCGACGACTTAAGCCTGGGAACGCCGAACACCAACGTGTCGCTGCGTTCCCAACCTTCAACCGTAGTTGAAGCGTACTTGTCGTAAACAACGTTGCCGACGCATGCCGACAGCACAACAGCCGACGCAACGACCACCATTAATGTCAATAAAGTTTGTCTCATCTTCATCTCCGACTGGCACACTGGCCGATAATGAAGTTACTTGCCGCCATTGGCCTGCGCGCCCTTTGCTTCCGGTTGCGCGCCCTTCGGCTGCTTGGCATTCCGATTTCTCGGCGCTTGCTTATTGTTGCGGTTTTTCGGTTTCTTCTTTTTCTTATTCTTGTCAAAGCGTGTAAGGCTTTCGTTTTCAAGCAGGTCTACGGGCCTTTCCTGGCGTTTTACGACCCCGTCCTCCTGCAACGACAACGGTTTCTCGCCACGCTTGTTCATGTCTATCACCTCAAGGGCGCGCTTGGCCGTAATAGTCTCGATGTTTGAAGGTATTTTCTTGTCGGTTGAATAAGTAACCATACCGGCCAGGATGTCGCTCTTGAACAGGTAATAATCGCTGTCTTGGGTTTGCAGCACGACTTCCTTGCTCGGCAGTTTACGGCTCGCCTCGATGTAGTTGTCAACCTCGTAGTTAAGGCAGCATTTCAGCTTGGCGCACATTCCGGCGAGTTTCTGGGGGTTGAGCGATATGTCTTGGTAGCGCGCCGCGCCGGTGCTTACGGATACGAAGTTCTTCATCCACGTAGCGCAGCACAGCTCGCGGCCGCACGGCCCGGTGCCGCCTATGCGCCCGGCTTCCTGACGTGCGCCTATCTGCTTCATCTCGATGCGCACATGGAACGTCTCGGCCAGCACCTTTATAAGCTGGCGGAAGTCGACGCGCTCGTCGGCGATGTAATAGAAAATGGCCTTGTTGCCGTCGCCCTGGTATTCCACGTCGCCGATTTTCATCTGCAGATTAAGGTTTTTAGCTATCTGGCGGCTTTGTATCATGGTGGCGTGCTCGCGGCTTTTTGCCTCACGATACTTCTCCATGTCCACGGGTTTCGCCAAGCGGTAGATGCGCTTTATGTCGTCGGCCGACTTAAGGTTGGCCTTGCGTATCTGCAGCTCTACGAGCTTTCCGGTCAGCGTTACGACGCCTATGTCGTGGCCGGGATTGGCCTCGACGGCTACGATGTCGCCTTTCTTGAGGTCGAGGTTGTTCACGTTGTGGTAGTAACCCTTGCGTGTGTTCTTAAACTGCACTTCCACGAGGTCGGTGCTGTGGGCATTGCCCGGCACGTCGGCCAGCCAGTCGTAAGTGTTCAGCTGGCGGTCCTGGCGGCCGCAGCCACGGATGCAAAGCCCGCGGTCGCAACCGTTGTATATCATGAATTTCCTATTCTTAAAGTCCATAATCGTCGTATTTTAAGTGAAGAGTGAAGAGTGAAAAGTGAAGAATCCAAATGCCTTGCGGCCTAAACGCCTCATTATTCATTGCTCATCATTCATTTTGGATTATTCATTTTCATTGTTCAGTATTCATTTAATTATTATTTCCTTATCAGCGATACGATGATGTGCGTTGCCATGTCGAACAGCACTATCTTGGCGTTTGCGTTCTGCCCGATGTCGCGCATGGCGCGGTTCATCAGCTCGGACATCTCTATAACGTTGGCCTCGTTGATGTAAGGGGCGAAGTTGCGTGCAAAGTTTTCCTCGTCGCGCGTCATGTAGCAAAGCTGCGGATTGTGGAAGTTGTACATGAAATTCTCGCGCACCAAACGCATGAAATACGCCAGCATGCGGCGCTGCTTTTCGCGTCCGAGGGCGGCTGCGGTCTCGCTCCACTTGCGCAAATCTTTTATCTTGCGCATGTAAGCAAGGCGCATCAGCGAGATGAACAAGTCTAAGAACTGGCGCTTCTCGTTGTCGGCGTCAAGCTCTTCGAGCGCAGTCAGCCAGCTACCGTTAGCCGCGCGCGCCAGCCTGTGCGCAGCGTCGGTGTCTATTCCGCGGCGTTCAACGAGGGCACGCTCTATCGAAGCGTCGTCAATGCGCCTCACGTCGATGCGCTGGGCACGGCTTCGGATGGTCTCGATCAGCTTCTCCGGCTCTTCGCACACCATGACGAACACCGTCTCGGCAGGCGGTTCCTCGAGCAGTTTGAGCATTTTGTTGGCGCACTCGGCGTTCATACGCTCGGGCAGCCATATTATCACGACCTTGTATCCGCCCTGGCTCGACTTCAG
Organism: uncultured Prevotella sp.; assembly: GCA_944319795.1. Classification (GTDB taxonomy): domain Bacteria; phylum Bacteroidota; class Bacteroidia; order Bacteroidales; family Bacteroidaceae; genus Prevotella. The sequence continues at coordinate 16,874 of CALUFA010000031.1, forward strand.
GCTGAGCTTGCGTATGAGCAAGTCGCTCTCTCCCACGCCCATCAGGGCCTGCTGGTTGGCGGCGTTCATCTCGGCAAGCCATTGGTCCATAGTGAAGTAAACGCCTTGCGAAAGCATGCGACGCCACTCGTCGGCGAAGTCGTCGCTCGACATCTTATGCTCCGAACCCGTGCCCGAAGGGCGGATTACGGGATAAGAAAAATGCAGGTCGGGATGGGCCAGCTTGCCGGTCATGGCACACTGGCGGCACGCTCCGCAAGAGTCGCCGTCGGTGCGGTCACGGCACAACAGGTAGGAGGCGAACGCCACGGCGAGCGCCATCTTGCCCGAGCCTTGCGGCCCACAGAACATCATGGCGTGGGGCACACGGTCTTCACTGACCATGCGCCTCAGCCTCTGCTTTATCTCTTCCTGCCCTATTACGTCGCTGAACTTCATCTCCGCATTTAGCCAAATCGGTGCAAATTTACGAAAATTCCGCCTTATAACACGACAAAAAGGCGGATATTTGTCCGCCTTTCACATTTTTATATTATACCGACAGCTTATTTCATCATCCAAAACATCAACAGGGCGTAAGCCAAAAGAACGGCTATCATCACGGCTGAGGCAACGCCGAAGGCGGCGAGCACGGACAGGCCGAACAGTCCGCGGAACAGCATTACGGCGGCAGCCATGTAGACGAGGCCGAGAACATATTCGATCATCCCCAACTCCTTACACCTGTATTGCCTTAAGACGATGCCCCATAAACCAAAGATTGCAAGCATGGTATATATCCACGGCACGTCGCCGAGGCTCTCTACGAGGGCGCATACAGAGAAGAGCACGACGTTGGCCAGCACGTCGTCGGTAAACGTATGGGCTTTCTTTAGACAGCGCCTCACAATCAAAACCACCGACGAAACGCCGACAAACGCAGCAGCAAAGGCAGCTTCGGGCAGGTCGGGACTTATGCTTACGTGGCCTAAAGCCTTGATTACCGCCGCGGCTAAGACGAACGCGCACATGCCGTCGGGAAACTCGTAGCGGCGCTTCTTCACGCGTCTGTAAACGAAAACGGCTACCGCCGCCACGCCTAATACTATCCAAAAAAACAGCATAAGTTCCCCCTTCTTCTAAATAGTTTCGCAAAGTTACGAAAAAATCAGCATCAAGCAAAGACCAACGGCTGAAATATTTCCCAGCATCCCCTACTTCCCCGACTTGCCCGAGCCTGCCCACGTAGCCTTATGCCACAGCTGCTCGAGCGGCCCGCGCTTGTGGGAGCGCAGCCAAAGGCGGCAGAACGTGAACTGCAGTGCGATGAAAACAAAGGCTAAGAGCAGGCTCAACGTGTGGCCGCAGACTGAGTAAAGGCCGAGCCCCCAATGGTAGAAGAGGAATCCGCCGGCTACCGACTGGCCGATATAATTGGTCAGGCTCGTCTTGCCGTAAGGCAGAACCTTCGACAACAGTCGGCGCGCACGGGTGCGGTGGTAAGCCAAAGTTATGGCGCTTACGTAGAAAAGGGTCATCGAAAGGTTCTTCCACATGTCGAGCATCACGGTAAGCGACGCCGAGGCGCAGCCCTGGCCGAACATCTGCGGCACAGTATAACGCAGCGGACAGAGCACAGCGAAGGCCACCACCGACCACAACATCGCGCGCCGCCACATCACGGCGTTGCGCCCCTCGTCGTACAACAGTCGGCGGCGCCCTATCCAAAGGCCGAGCAGGAAGAGGAAAAGCGTCTGCGTAAACCGCCCGTGCTCAATGGCCCAGGTAAAGTTTACGAGCAGGCCGTAACGCAGTCCGGCCGCGGCCACGTCCAACCAACTGCCGCCCTCTTGCGCCGGAAGGATGGCCACGAAGAGGTCGTCCGACCCGAGGTTGAGCGGCTGCAACGACGGATCGAGCAAGCTGCCTATGAAGTAAAACAGCTCAATCGGCTGCAGGCCGAAGAACACCGCGGCGGCCAGCAGCACACGGTTGCCGGCACGGACGAACGGCAGTACGAGCAGACCGCACACGGCGTAGACGGTAAGGATGTCGCCGTTGAAGAACATAAGGTTGACGAGTCCGAAACAGAACAACAGCACCATGCGCCAAGCGAAGCGCGGACGGAAGTCGCGCCCTCGCCGTGCCTGATTGTCGTGCTGCACGAAGAGCGTCAGACCGAACAGCATGGCAAAGATTGCGTACATCTTGTTTGAAAGCACGAAGAAGGCAACATCCCATACGGCCGTGTCCAACTTGGTGGGCTGCGGGAAGTTGTAGAAATTGAGATGCTCTATGAAGTGCAGCGATATTATGCCTGCCACGGCTATTCCGCGCAGCAGGTCGGCCGCGTCGATTCGCATGTTGGGCAGGGCCGAAGGCGTGTAATGCGACATTGTTATATTATCAGGTTAGCGTTGTTTGCTTGCCGGCTAACGTCCGCCGGCAAGTGCAAAGTTAAGCATTTTTCCTTATCCGTGCCCATTGCGGCGCATATTTTCCAACAATAAAAACATGTTAAAGCGGAACGGCAAAAGTTAAAACAAGCTGTCGTATTTTGCCGTTTTTCCGCACGAAGAACACTTTTGTACGAAAAAACGGCCGTTTTCGGCGGTTACGTATAAATCATTATTTGTCAACAAATTACACGAAAAGCGACATGGTTAATCGTATTTTGCCTTGCAAAATGCGGTCTCTTACGTGCCAAAAGGCCGTCTTTCATAAGCCAAAAGGTTACCTATTAGAGCCTCAAAAGCCGTCTTCGGCTGCGCTTCCAACCATGTTTACCCATGAAAAACAGCACGAAAAGGCATAAAAACGACGCAAAACGGCGGTTCTAACGGCAAAAGTACACGGCGCAACCAACGTTTTCCGGCCTTACATTTACTAAAACATCACGGCGTGGCGTGTTAATTGCCGGAGTACAAAAGTTAAACAATGTTTATCAAACCGCTATAAAAAGACGCTGCCGGCAACCGGCGTTTATCAAATTGTAACTTATTTTAAGCGTTCACGATGCACTATTTCGGGCGTTCACGGGTTTAAATAATAAAAGGCACAAAGAAAGGAGACAGTCATGAAAAAGGTTATTTTCTTGATAACGGCATTGGTCATCGCCGCAATAAGCGGCTATGCGCAGGACGCCAACGGGCGCAAACCTACAAAGCAGGAACGCAAGGCCCAAGAGGCGCGCATCGACAGCATGAAAAGCACAATGGCCGAAAAAGCTATTGAAGACTCGGCCTTCGTTTTAGAGGCCGACCAAGTTACGTTCAAGCGCGGATACACGGCCCACGTAACTTCTAACACCAACTTCGTGGCCGTAAACGGCGGCAGGGCGTCAGTCCAGGTGGCGTTCAACGTGCCGTGGCCCGGCTTCAACGGGCTCGGCGGCATCACCGTAGACGGTTACATATCAAGATACGAGAAGACGAAAGACAAGAAAGGCAACGTATATCTTAAGATGAGCGTCAACGGCAGGGGCATATCCGCCCAAGTGTTCCTCACCCTTTGGGCCGGCTCCAACAAGGCCACGGTGAGCGTACAGCAAAACTTCTACTCCGGGCGGATAACCCTTGACGGCGAAATCGTGCCACTTGAATACAGCGGCGTGTTCAAAGGCGTGGCGCTATGAACAAGATATTAACCGACGGACAGGCAATGACATTCAGGCAGGCAAGTGCCGAAGACCTGCCGCAGGCATGGCTCATAATACGTGAAGCCAAGCGCTTCATGCACGAAAAAGGCCGCTACCAATGGACGGAAGAATACCCTTCGCTCGAAAGGATCGAGGCCGACATCCTCTCGGGCGGCGCATACGTGATGTGCGACGGCGGCGGCCGCATCGGCGCTTACGCCTACGTTACGGCCGCGCCCGAGCCTGCTTACGCCGCCCCGAGCGCCCGTTGGCTCAGCCACGGGCCTTACGTCGTAATCCACCGCCTTGCCGTAGGCGCGGCCTTCCGCGGCCGCGGACTTGGCCGAGCAATGCTCCTAAAGGCCGAGCAAGTCGCCTTAAGCCGCGGCATCGGCAGCATAAAGGTTGACACAAACCACGACAACGCCGAGATGCTCGGCCTCCTCGGCTCGCTCGGCTACACCCGTTGCGGCACGGTAAGCTACGGTTTCAGGGGCGAGCGCATGGCGTTCGAGAAACTCATAAACACTTAACTTTAAAAATAATTACAGTGACTTGACTACGTAAAAACATGACGTTGACAAGAAGTTACGAATATATGGCAGGGTTGAAAGCAGACGGTTGAGCCTTAAGGGGCGAAGGCCGAACTTCACGTCGTAATGCGGATTGACAAGCCAAAGCTGCCTGTCGCAAACCGTATAACCGGCAATTGCAACGGCACGCTCGAACGCTTCCACCGTACAACGGGTACGCCGTATGGCCATAAGTTCGTTTACTGTAAACTCATCCTCGCCAAACAGCCTCAACACACGCTCGTACATGCGCAACGGCAACAGATGGACGAACGGCAGACATGACAGCACACGGCTATGCGCTATCTGTTGATGGCCGCCGAAAGGCATGTGCCACGCAGGAAAAGCGACGAACAAACATCCGCCCGGAGCCAGCAAACGTCTTAGTCCGCGGAGCATGCGCACTTTGTCGCCGATATGCTCTACAACGTCGTGGGCCATTATCAAGTCAAACTTTCGGCCGTCGCCTACATAGTCGAGCACGTCTTGGCAGACGAACGTTCCTGCCGCGTCATCTTGTGAAAAGAACTCACGCGCCTCGTCGATACGCCGTTCAGAAAGGTCGACGCCTACCACCCTGCACCCCATACGGGCGAAAGGCAACAGGTTGCCGCCCTCTCCGCAACCGACTTCAAGCACCGAGGCACCGTCAAGATTGACGAACCTTGACACGTATGGGATGAAATATTTCCCGGTAGTAGCCGCTTCCTCTCGGAAATAACGGCGGCGGTCTAAATGTCTTTTCTGCATTTCCTTTTTCCGTTTTTTACCTATATGATAATGGAAAAGGGAAGATACTGCATCACGCTTCACATAAAACGAGCAAACGTAAAGAGTTCACCATGCCTACTTGAACACTATCCTCAGCCCTACGGGTAGCGAGAGTTGCAGCGGTTTGTCGTGCCATTGCACGGTCGTTCGGCTGCCGTTGGGGACGTACCACGTCAGCTTCGGACTGAAATACAGCTGCAAGTTGGGCGCAAGGTCGTAGCTTACGCCCACGCCGGCGTTTACCGACCATTGCCAGCGAGGCAAGTGGAGGGCGTCGCGGCGGCGGTAAACCACAATGTTTTCGATGTTGTATTTGAGCTCGGCCTTGCCGTAGAACGGTATGTCTAAAGCCACTCCGGCCGTACCGTAAAGCGAGAAGCGACCTTTGCGGACGAACGAGTATGTGGCGCCGAATGGCACCCCGACGAACAGCGTGCGCTGCCGTTCGCTTATGTTAGTGGTGTCAGACGCGCCCGTTTGCAGGTTCGTCGTGTGGCGCGTCAGGCGCAGGCCGAAGTCCAAGTTGCACCTGTCCGTAAGGCGTTTGCCGAAGTTCAGCCCTATCTGCAGCGGCCTGTCGTAACTGCGGCGTGTATATATGCGCCCGTCATTGAGCAACGCTATGCGCAGCAGGGCGTCGCGTTCGAGCGGGTCGATGTCGCCGCCTACGTCGTAAGTCAGGTAGTCAGCTAATTGCTGCCACGTCTCGATATCGACCCTTGTCGACGATACAACGCTGTTGCTTACAACGCTCAGCACCGTAGGCAGCAGACTCTCGGACATCTGTTCGGCCACGGCGTTCATGCCGAAGAGCCAATCCTTTGTCTCCGCAGCATGTGTTTCTTCATATAGCATGCCTGCGTCGGCAGTCACCACGCTGTCAGTAAGCAACGGCAACGGCATGCGCTGCGTATCCGTGGAAACTCTTAAAGCGGACAAAAGGACATCGTTCGGCATTTCGGGCAACGGGTCTTGCAGGTGCGACGGACTTCCACTAAACGCCATGCCGACGTGTTCAGGCTTATCGAAAGGCGCAGTCGTCCCTGCTTTCTGCCTTAGTGCCGCACGCGCTCCGCCTTTATCCGCCTTGTACTGCTTGGCCACGTCATTATGAATCTTGCCCTTCGGCACATCTGCAAACTGCCTTACACCGCCGTCGTGGAGCGTAACTAAGGCGAGCACGGCCGCCAACAGCACGGCGAGCAGCCCCAACCGTGCGCGGCGCTCGCTTATCATGGCCATTAGCTTGCGCCGAGCACGCAGCAGCTGCGACGACGACGAGCGGGGCTCTATGCCGAGTATTTCGGCTATCTCGTTGTGCGACAGTCCGTCGAGCACCGACAGGCGGAACACCTTGCGGTAGCCGTCGGGCAGGCGGTCGACCATAGCCATTATGTCATCTAACGATAAGCCGCCATACGGTTTGCCGCCGTCGGCATCATCGGCTATGCCGGCCGCCGCCTCAATAGGCAGCGCCCTACCCTGCGTTTGCTTGTACCTCAGGGCGAGGTTGGTCATAATGCGGCACATCCAAGGCTCCAACCGGCCTGCGTCGCGCAATTTGCCGATAGACGAGAAAACTATGATGAAACCGTCGTGAAGCAGGTCTTCGGCTGCGTCGTCATACCCTACGACGCGCCTGAGCGTATCCAGCATCCTGCCTGAATACGCCCCGTAAAGCGCGGCTTGCGCCCCGCGGTCGCCACGCTTGCATCCCTCAACCAACCGTTTTACGTCCATCAGTATCGCCGACACGGCACGCCGGCATTATAATATATGATAAAGCAACAGCCGGATTACTGCATCATGAACACAGTTTTTTTCTAAAAACGACAAAAAAGTCACGATATTACATCGTGGCCGGCAAGCCGTCGGGTTACGGCATGCAGACGGGCGTTTTGTAAAAGGCTGCCTTTCAGCACGTAAAAGGCAACCTTTCAGCACGTAAAAGGTTACCTTTTGCAATGTAAAAGGCAACCTTTTACAAACACGCTGATTACCAACAGGTTACAGGCAAGTAAAAGACATGGCGCAACGGGCTGTGGATAGGCGTATAAAAAGGGCCTGAGCATTGCGGCCCAGACCCTTTACGTTTTTACGATAACGCTCCGGCTTACAGCAGGGCGTCGAACTTTTCCTTCAGTTTTGCTTTCGTAGTAGCGCCTACGAACTTGTCGACAACCTCGCCGTTCTTGATGAACAGGATTGTCGGGATGTTGCGGATGCCGAACTGCATGGCGATTTCGTCAGCCTCTTCAACGTCGCACTTGCCTACGACAACCTTGCCGTCGTACTCCTCGGCGAGTTCTCCTACGATGGGCGCGATAGCCTTGCAGGGGCCGCACCATGTTGCCCAAAAGTCTACTACCAAAGGCAAATTGCCGTTCTTAAAGCTCTCAAAGTTCTCGTTTGTGATTTTTACTTCCATTGTTTATTTGTTTATGGTTAATGAATATTTATTTTTAGGAGTAAAGGAGTAAGGAGTAAAGGAGTAAAGAAGGCATGTCTCTCTCGTTGTTTCTTTAGATTTTCACTCCTACACAAAACATTCCGACTATACTCCAATGCGTCCTTTCCTCTTACAAATTTACTACTTACTACTTTACTCCTATACTCCTTTACTACTTACTATCTATCAATTTATCTTATACCCCAGCGCCTCGTTCGCCTTGATGAAACTTATCAGCTCGCGGCAGACGTCGACCTTTCCGTTGCGGCTGTGCAGCACAAAGGGGCGCGTTGAATTGCCGTCGTGCACCGAGAAATACAGTTGCGTATTGCCGGGACAGTCCTTTATCACCGAGACAAGGTCGGAAACGACGGTGTCGTCGATGCGTTCGGCGTCGAGCGATATTGTCAACCGCTCTATCTGCATGTCTTTGACGGTCTGCAGATACTGTATGTCGGTGACGCGCATCTCCATCATGTCGCTGCCGCGGAAGCGCTGCACGAATTGCGCCTTTACCATGACCGAGCAACCCTCGACGAGCATACCCTTCCATTTTCCCCACTCCTCGCCGAAGAAGGCAAGCTCGCCCGAGCCTTCAAAGTCTTCTATCGTGACGAAGCCGCACGGCTTGCCGGTCTTCGTAAACTTGCTGCGCACCATCGTGACGATGCCTCCGAGGAATATCTCCGACTTCTTTGAAAGCTCCTGTTTGTCGGCAAGTTCGGCGCAATGGGTGTTGCAAAGGTTGTTGAGTATCACCTCATAGTCGTCCAGCGGGTGGGCCGAGAGGTAGATGCCGACAAGGTCGCGCTCGCGGTTCAGCCTCTCTATCGTACTCCATGTCTCGCCCTCGGGCACGGGCGGAGTGGCTATGTCAACGTCGTCTACGCCCCCGAAGAGCGAGTTCTGCGCCGCGTTCTTCTCCTGTTGGTACAGGTATCCGTAACGGACGAGCGTGTCTAAGAAGGCGTCGCCCTTGGCGTTCTTGCCGAAATAGCTCTCACGCCTTATCCCGAAACTGTCGAAACCGCCGCTCAGGGCAAGGCTCTCGAAGCACTTGCGGTTGCAGGCCGAGAGGTTTACGCGCTGCGCCAAGTCGAAAATGCTCGTATAAGGGCCGTTCTTCTCGCGCTCTTCTATTATGGCCTCGGCTGCCGCTGAACCCATGCCTTTTATCGCGGCGAGGCCGAAACGGATTGCTCCCTGCTTGTTTACGCTGAACTTTTGGCGGCTCTCGTTCACGTCGGGGCCTAACGTCTTGATGTCCATGACCTTGCATTCGTCCATGAGCTTGGTTATTTCGGTTATGTTGGCGACGTTGCGGCTCATGTTGGCGGCCATGTATTCGGCCGGGTAATGCGCCTTAAGGTAGGCCGTCTGGTAGGCCACCCACGAGTAACACGTAGCGTGGCTCTTGTTGAACGCGTAGCTGGCGAACTTCTTCCAGTCCTCCCATATCTTGTGGAGCACCTCGTGCTTGTAGCCGTTTTTCTCACCGCCTTCATAGAAGAGGCCCTCAAGGTGGTTCATCTTCTCTATCTGCTTCTTACCCATCGCCTTGCGCAGCGTGTCGCTCTGGCCTCGCGTGAAGCCTGCGAGCTGGCGGCTAAGGAGCATGACCTGCTCCTGGTAGACGGTGATGCCGTAAGTGTCCTTAAGGTATTTCTCCATGCAAGGGATGTCATACGTTATCTTCGACGGGTCGCGCTTGCGCTCGATGAACTGCGGGATGTAGTCCATAGGGCCGGGCCGGTAGAGGGCGTTCATGGCTATGAGGTCCTCGAAAACGGTGGGATGCAGCTCGCGAAGATACTTCTGCATGCCGGCCGACTCAAACTGGAAGGTGCCTATCGTGCGGCCTTCGCTGTAAAGTTTGTAGGTCTCGGGGTCGTCGATGGGTATGGTGTCGAGGTCGACCACCTTGCCCGTGGTGAGGCGGATGTTCTCCACCGCCTCCTTAAGTATCGACAAAGTCTTAAGTCCGAGGAAGTCCATCTTGATGAGTCCGGTCTCCTCTATGACGCTGCCTTCATATTGCGTGCAGAGCAGCTTGTTGCCCGTTTCCTTGTCGTCGGCCGTCGACACGGGCACCCAATCGCTGATAGGGTCGCGGCAGATTATGGTTCCGCAGGCGTGGATGCCGGTGTTGCGCACGTTGCCTTCAAGCATCTTGGCGTACTCTATGGTCTCGCGCAGGCGCGGGTCGGGCGAAGCCTCGGCCTCGCGCAGCTCCTTCACGCACTTGATGGCGTTGGTAAGGTTCATCTTAAGGCCGTCGGGCAGACGGTCGGGAATGGCCTTGCAGAGGCGGTTTGACTCTTCAAGGGGCAGTTTCTCCACGCGCGCCACGTCCTTAATGGCGAGCTTCGTCGCCATGGTGCCGTATGTAATAATGTGGGCAACCTTGTCGGCGCCGTACTTTTCGGTAACCCAGTCGAGCACCTTTCCGCGCCCGTCGTCGTCGAAGTCGGTATCGATATCGGGCAACGAGATACGGTCGGGGTTGAGGAAACGCTCGAACAGCAGGTCGTATTTTATAGGGTCTATCTTCGTGATTCCCAAGCAGTAAGCCACCACCGAGCCGGCGGCGCTGCCGCGGCCGGGGCCCACCATGACCCCGAGTTGGTCGCGGGCGGAGTTGATAAAGTCCTGAACGATGAGGAAGTAGCCAGGGAAACCCATCGTCTTCATTATGTAAAGCTCGAAGTTTACGCGCTCTTTCACCTCGTCGGAGAGCGGGTCGCCGTAGAGCCGTTTGGCCCCTTCGTAAGCTAATTTGGCCAGATAGTCGGCCTCGAACTTTATCCTGTATATCTTGTCGTAGCCCCCGAGCTTGGCTATCTTCTTCTCGCCTTCCTCGCGCGAGAGCACTACGTTGCCGTTCTCGTCTTGCGTAAACTCGTCGTAAAGCTGTTCTTCGGTGAACTTCTTCCTATACTCCTCTTCCGTGCCGAACTCCTCGGGAATGGGGAAGAAGGGCATTATCGGGGCGTGGTCGATGCTGTACGTCTCAACCTTGTCGAGCACTTCGCACGTATTCACCAGGGCTTCGGGCACGTCGGCGAACACCTCGTTCATCTCCGCGCGCGTCTTAAACCACTCCTGCTTTGAGTAAAGCATGCGGTTGGGGTCGTCCAAATCCTTGTTGGTCGACAGGCAGAGCAGGCGGTCGTGGGCCTCGGCGTTCTCCTCGTCGACGAAGTGGCAGTCGTTGGTACACACTAACTTTATGCCGTATTTCTTGGCGAGTTCGATCAGCGCCTTGTTCGCCTTCTGCTGCAAGGGGTAAGTTTCGCGGTTGGCGCGTATGCGCGGGTCCTTGACCTCATGGCGCTGCAGCTCTAAGTAATAATCGTCGCCGAACACGCGCTTGTACCACTGCACGGCCTCCTCGGCGCCCTCGATGTCGCCCTTCAATATCTTTGCGGGCACTTCGCCGGCGATGCACGCCGAGCAGACTATCAGCCCCTCGTGGTAGGCCTCGAGGTCGGCGCGGTCGGTACGGGGGCGCATGTAGAAGCCGTCGACCCACGCGCGGCTTACCAATTTAATAAGGTTCTTGTATCCCTTATAGTTCTTCGCCAGCACGATAAGGTGGTAACCGCCCTGGTCGCCCCGGTCTTTCACCTTGTCCTCCTTAGTCCTTCGCGCCACGTACATCTCGCAACCAAGTATCGGCTTGAACTCGGGTTTGCCCTGTTCTTTCAGCTCGCCGTTCTTCTTCTTGCAGTAGTTGAAAAACTCCTTGATGCCCATCATGTTGCCGTGGTCGGTCACGGCCATGCCGCGCATGCCGTCGGCTATGGCCTTGTCTACGAGCCGCTTCACGCTGGCCTGGCCGTCAAGGATGCTGTAATACGTATGTACGTGTAAATGAACGAAATCTTGCATGTCGTCGAAATCAGGTAATCTGCTTGGAGCGTCAAAGTTAAGGCGAAAAAACGAGACTGCCAAAATATTAGTGTGAAAAAATCGTTAGCCATACGCCGCGCAACCTTCAAGACGTTGTGCAGCAAGACATTCGCCGATGTTAAGTTTTCTTAACCGACGTAACTTTAACGCATCAGGAATGCCTTCGGCTGCATCTCATCGGAATTTCGTGCGAAAAACGGCAGAAATCCAGCATTAAGCGTAAGCGCCTGGAACACAAAACATTAACACGAACAGCGGCAAAAAAACATGCAGAATGCCGTCGCAAACATTGCGAAAGGCCACTTTTCGCAGCCTAAGAGGCAACCTTTTACGGCGCAAAAGGCCGCCTTCGACAAAGCATAAAGAAGCATTCTACCACCGATTTCACTGCGAACGGCACGTCAAAACATTTCCACTGCACCCTTTCGCAGCCGCCGGCCATTGTTTTAACAGTGCAAAAGCACAATAAAAACATCTATTTCATAAAAAACGTTTGTAAAGGTTTCGGAATCAGGCCGAGCACAGGTTGCGATGAAAGTTTTCTTTTCACAAAAGAACTAAACGGCCTAATACAGGCACAATCGTGTGGCTTCAGAGGCAAAGCGGATTGCCACATACATGCTTGAAAATGTTTGTTTAAATAAAACTACGAATGCCATCAATCGACATAAATGCATACGTTCCATATCTAAACACACCTCGCCTTCTAATAAGTCGGCAGCATACCGTCATTGCCACAGACATCTTACGGTTTAGGATGAATTCCTTTTGCTTATACCGAACTCACGATTTAACGTGAGTTCGGTATAAGGATTATTTCATAAAAAGTATCGTGTTGTATTGGATTTAAGAAGTCGGTGGCATTCCGTCATTCC